>JAUJNL010000110.1 GCA_030448185.1 Cytophagales bacterium
TTTAAAGCAAAAGCAATGTAATTGCCGCCGGGCTTATGCCCGTTTTTAGCCCCACCCGCCGCAATCACCAGGTATTGTTTGCCATTGACCATATAGGTACAGGGCGTGGCAAAACCACCGGCCGGCAGCTGGTACTCCCAGACTAGTTTGCCCGTTTTTTTATCAAATGCCCGGATGCGTTCATCTTTGGTGCCGGCAATAAAGACCAGGCCACCAGCCGTTACAATGGGACCTCCATAGTTTTCAGTACCAGTAATAGGAATGCCTTTTTTAGTGAGTTCCGGAAATTCGCCGAGGGGTACCCGCCACAAGTACTCTCCCGTGTTTAGGTCTATGGCATTGAGCGTTCCCCAGGGTGGTTTAATGGCCGGGTAGCCTTGCGGGTCCTTGAATTTCTTCATCCCGTTATTGCTGTACGGCGGAACGTACGGAAAATCGTCTTCTTTCGCGGCGGAGGGTGGGCCAGCTAAGCTATGCTCGTCTTCGTTTTTAACCAATTTGGTTTCTTTTTCTTTGTTGACCAGAAAAGCGACTATGGCCGTGCGTTCTTTTTCCGGCAGGTGCTTGAAGGAGGGCATCCGGCCCCGGCCCGTCTCCAAAACCGATAAAATATCCTTAAAAGGAAGCTTCTTGTCAATGTTTAACAGGCTAGGGTAGTCCTGCCCGCTGCCTTTTCGGTCTAAACCGTGGCACGGCGAACAGTTGGTGAGGTACAGGGAATTACCTAGTGAAGCACTTTCTTTAGTCAATCTGGCAATATCCGTCATCTTTAAGTCCCAAGGCATCTCATTGGAATTCTGGTAGAGAATACCTTCCGGGTCGGAAGCATTGCCGCCCCATTCAGCGCCCCCGCTAATCCCGAAAAGCAGCGTACCTTCTACGGTAGGCGGCATGTATTTATAGCCCCGTTTGGTTTCCAGGAAACGCTTCTTGGCAAAGGCATGCGCCTCCGGCGTTAGGTCGGGCAGGTCGGCTTCAGTATAAATCTGACGGGCAAACGGCAAGGGTTTGAGCGGAAATTTCTGCGTCGGCCAGGGATGTTCACCGGGTACGCCGTCCGTGGGCACGGGCCGCTCTTCTACGGGAAACAGCGACACGCCGGTATCGCGGTCCAGTACGTATACCAGGCCGTCTTTGGTCGTTTGCGCCACGGCATCCACCATTTTGCCCTGGTGTTTTACCCGCACCAGATTGGGCGGACAAGGCAAATCATTGTCCCAGAGGTCGTGGTGGATGGTCTGGTAATACCATTTCATTTTACCGGTTTCGGCATTCAGGGCCAGAATGCAATCCGAAAACAAATTCATGCCTTGGCGGGCTCCGCCGTAAAAATCTACCGATGGGGAACCGGTGCCCAGATACACCATGCCCCGTTTTTCGTCGAGTGCCATGCCAGCCCCGCTATTGGCGCCGCCTATTTTTTTATACGCATCCGGGGGCCAGGTATCATAGCCGAATTCGCCGGGTTGGGGCACGGTATGGAAGGTCCAGACAATCTGGCCGGTACGCACATCATAGCCCCGTACGTGACCGGGCAGGGCATCGCCGTATTCGGAAACCGTGGTTCCCATCACCACCACATTTTTATAAATGACTCCCGGCGTAGTAGACGTAATGGCCAGTTCACTTATATCGCGGTTGGGGACCGTTTCCAGGCCGTCGTGCAAATCTACTTTTCCGTTTTTACCGAAGGAATCTATTAATTGGCCGGTCTGGGCATTCAAGGCATACAGATGGGGCCCGGCCACGTACAGGATACGCTTATCCTCGCCATCGGCCCAGTACATCACGCCCCGGTTGGGCCGGTAGCGGGCTTGTTTATCGGTAAACGGATCAAATTTCCATAGCTGTTCGCCGGTTGCGGCTTTCAATGCAAATGCTTTCAGTCCTGAAGTGGTAGCGTAGAGAATACCATCTACGACAATGGGTTGACATTGTATTTCCATAGCCCGGGAAGGCTTCGGATCATTGGCGGCAAGTTTTTCGGACGCATCGTACATCCAGGCTACTTCCAGATTCTTTACATTCCCGGTGTGGATTTGCGTTAAGGGCGAATACCGGTTGCCGGCAGGATTACCGCCATAAGTGGGCCAGTCTTTCCCTGCCTGACTGAGTTCCTGCTTTTGATCAGCGCCCTGAAAGGTACAACTACCCAATAGTATCAACCCAACAGCTAAACACGTTAGCTTATGCTGCATGCTATAAAGCGGTTTAATTATTCTAATCCCCATGTTTTACAAGAATTGCTCTTATTCGTCCGGAATCCTATACAATAGCAGTACATTCCCGGTACATTCAGCTGTTGGATAGATTCGGGTAACTTTAGCTTGATCTGGACACCTCTCTTTTGCACAATCAGCATGATTGCTAGTAAATAGGCATGCGCCGGATCTATAGTTTCCTCGTTAAGCAGTTAGCCTTCCTTGTTTAATTTCTTCATTCGTTCCAAAATACTTTTATTCTCCATTGCCAGCTTTTCTACGATGCCGGTTGGCTTTTCAAAGGGGTCATACAAGCCAAATTTGCGGACTTCGTTCTCAATAAATGCGCCGCAGAAGTGCCAGCCTACCATGAAAGGGGCCTGGTAGAGTTGCTCCATCATGTGAACGTATTTATCACCGAGTCCTTGGTAGTCAGAACCGGACTTGCGGTATTCCTCCAGCGAGCCAGGCTTACGACCCACGGAAGCATCGGCCAGCAGAATGGGTTTATTGGATAATTCGTGCCAACGCTTGAAATCTGGCAGGGATTTCTCGGCTTCGGCAAAATACTGGAAGCTCAGCACGTCCACGTATTTAGCCGCTATCCGGATGATATCATCGGGCAGTGGCTGCTTGGCTTCGAGCCGGTCACCGAGAATCAGGTGGTTCTTATCGTAGCGGCGGATCGCCGTGGTAATCACCCGGTAGTAGGTATCTACCATGCGGCCGAATTCCTGGCGACCAGCTTCCGTTTTATAGCGTTCGGGGTCGAACCAGGGCCCTTTTAAGGCGGGGTTATAACTGGGGTGAAGCCAACTGGGACAATCGCTGAAAAAATAACCGATTAACAGCGGATCGCCGGCCATGGACACGCAGTTCTCCCGGGCTACAAAATCGCACCATTCGGCAAACGCCGGACTGAAAACATCCGGATACCGCGTTTCTACTTCCCACTGGTGTACCTCTGAAAAAGGCAGTAAGTGGCAGTAGGGCATGTTGGCAGCCTGGTATTGCTGGGGGCTCCACCGCATACTGTGGCGGTTGATCTCATTGTTCTTGGTTACGACTTCCTGCGTCCAGCCAATCGTATTAAAGCCCCAGTTTCCCAGGCTTGGCGCCACCGATTCTTTGATCCATTTGATTTCGTCACACTGGTATTTGTCCCGCCAGATATGCAGGTTTTTCTCGTAGCGCAAGGCTGAAGAGTCAATGTGATTCAAGCCAACGGAAAAAAACTTTTTACCTGCCGGGGTGATAAACCACCAGTGACCGTTCACCTGAGCCACTTTAAAAAATCCATTGTCTCCTTTCCGGGCAGCACTGGCTGGAAAAGAAGCCAACGCCGTGGGCATGGTGCCCAGGGCCAACCATGCAAAGCTATTTTGCAAAAACCGTTTTCTATTCATGGTATACAACTATTCCCTTATGAACCATTTTTTAAAAATATACTCACAGGAGCATTTGCTACAGGGTAACGACCCTCCCGTTTCCATCCTTAATTATAGCCCGGGTTTTGCGTGATGTTGGCCGGATTGATGTCTACCTGGCTTCTCGGCACGGGAAACAAGGTATGGAAGGGCTGAATGGGATAACCTTTTGCTTTTAATACCTCTACTAACTTGCCGAAACGTTTTAAATCAAACCAGCGGTGAAACTCAAAAGCTAATTCTAGTCTTCTTTCTTCCAGCAACTGCGTTTTGAATGATTCGTAAGTCAGGTCACGGGCTAGAGCCGGAATTTTAGCCCGGAGTCTTACTTTGTCTACGGCCTCGTACGCTTCGGGGGTTGGCCCCTGGTTGGTTTCGTTAATGGCTTCAGCCAGCATGAGCAATACATCGGCGTATCGCAAGATGATCACATTGTCATCCGAGCCCCCCAAACCGGTAGCCGGCAACCGATGATATTTGCGCACCAGGTTCAGGTTTGCTCTTTCCGCGTTGGACCTATACACCAGAAAGTTAAAACTACGACGGGCATCGGCGGCCGTATAATTATTGTATAAGTCATTGGTAGCTACTACCAAGCCGCCGCCATTAGCCCCCACATACCCGGCGCCGTAAATATCTCTTCCCACGGTAGCATCGTTAGACATAAAAAAGGTAACTAAACTATTGCCCTCCTGGGTGGTAAGGCCGCTCAGAAACTGAATTTCAAAGATAGATTCGGGAGTATTATCCGCACTGAATACATCCGGGTAGTTGGCCATGAGCCGGTACGTATACGGAGCCGTGGTCAACTCACGTAACAGCGGCAAAGCCAATGCTGGTTTTTTACCCGTCAGGTAGACTTTGGCTAGTAAGGCTTTGGCGGCGCCTTGGGTAGCCCGGCCCAGATGGGTTGCATTATGCGCAAGCGGCAGTTTGGTTATGGCATCGGCTAAATCCTGGCTGATCACCTCATATACTTCCGCTTCGGGAGTTCTTGGTAAGGCAAAAGCCTGAGCCGGATCTTTAATTTCAGCAAGGGAAACCGGAATGGCCCCGAAAAAACGGACCAGGTTAAAATAAAAGTAAGCCCGCAGAAATTTGGCTTCGCCGATATACTGCGCCTTCAGCGTCTCGTTGGCAAAAGAGATGCCTTCTATCCGGTCCACTACCTGGTTGGCGGCGGCAATACCGGCGTAATGGTTGTTCCAGGCATTACGCATGTAAGCATTTTCACTCGTAAATTGGTAAAATATTAGCTCCCGGATGTTGCCGCCGGCGTTATTGAGCCCCACGCTGGCCTGGGAAGTAGCATTATCAGTAGTACGTTCGGTTAACAGCGCCAGGTCGGTCATACCCTGCTGGGCGGCATCATAAATGCCCAGTACGGCCCGGTTGGCATCTTCCGGATTTTTAAAAGATAAATTAACGCTTCCCTGGTCCAGCGGAGCAAGTTCCAGGAATTCTTTGCCACAACCAGCGGGTAAGATTACTACAAGCAGGACGAGTAGTAGGGTAGCTATTTTTTGCATAACGGTATAAGTTATATCCTTGGCTATTGTGTAGGGCCGGCTTACGATTGTCCGGCTGATTAGGTTAAAAAGTCAGGTTACAGCCCAGGGTGAATGTTTTGGCTGCCGGATAAAGGCCATTGTCAAAGCCAAAGCTGAGTGAGCCGCCGCCGATGGCGTTTTCCGGATCGAAGCCGGGATACCGGGTGAAGGTGGCCAGGTTCTGACCGCTCAGGTACAACCGGGCATTGCTTAACCGGGCTTTACTGATCCAGTTAACCGGTACCGTATAGGCAAGGGTAACATTGCTCACCCGCAGGTAAGACCCATCGAACACGTAAAAATCCGAGCCCACATCGGGTAAAGTAGAGAAGCCAAACAACGCCTTGGGAATATTGCCGTCTCCCGGATTATCGGCGGAACGCCAGCGGTTGCGGACAATACCGTTGTTGTTGATATTGCCGTTCAGGTTGCTGGCGGCAAATAGGGTGTTGTAATAAATATCGTTGCCGTACGAGCCGCTCATCAACACGTTCAGTTCGAAGCCCTTAAAGGAAAAAGTATTGGTAATGCCAAAGGTGAAATCCGGGTTGGGGTTACCGACAAAGTCGCGGTCATTGTTGTCTACTTTGCCATCACCGTTTACATCTTTAAAGCGCCGGTCGCCGGGCTTGGGATTATTATCCTGCGGTACGTGGGCATCTATCTCGGCCTGCGTATTGAATATCCCATCCGTTACCCGCTGGTAAAAGCGCGACAAGGGTTGGCCCACAATATTACGGGTACCGGTGCCATCAATAAAATCCTTGGCCGATCCACCCAAAGCCAGCACCTTATTGCGGTTAAAAGACATGTTCATTGCTGGTCCGCACTGGAAATTACCCACGAAATTGCGGGTGCTCAGGGCCAGCTCCAGACCACTGTTTTCTACTTCACCGATATTTTCAATGCGGGTATCAAAACCGGAAACGGAAGGAATATTGACGCTCAGCAGCAAGCCATTTGTATTGGCTTTGTAGTATTCAGCGGTAAAATCAACCCGGTTCCGCAGTACCGATACATCCAGACCCACATTATAGGAGGCTTTGGTTTCCAGGTCAAATCCGGATTGCCCTAACCCGGCTGGCCGGGTCGCATTGACCAGCACCTGGCCGCTGCCGGTTACATAAGCTACCGTATTGGTGTTGGCCAGAGTGAGTATAATTACCGATGCTGTTATTCCCCGAAACGCCGTAACTGGCCCTGACTTTCAGGCTGGAAATGAACGTAACCGGCTTCATGAATTTTCTTCCGATAAAAGCCAGGCCAACGCAACCGATGGGAAATTACCGTACTTGCGGTTGCTGCCGAAACGGGAAGAACCATCGCGGCGCAGGGGTGGCGGTGACCAGGTGCAACGGTCGGCAAAAGCATAGTTGAGCCGCGTAAAATACGAAAGCAAGCTCCACTGGGCACGTTGTTCGGGTACCGCCGTTAATAACCCCCGCGGCGTTCACGTATTGTACATCGTCGTTGGGGTATTGGGTGCCCGGTACTCAGCAACCGGAAATCATTGCGCTGCGCCGAGTGGCGGGCCAGGGCCGTAAAGCGGTGATTCCGTGAACCGTTTTTTCGTAGGTTAGCAGGTTTTCATTCAGCCAATCGAGTTCTTGGGAAGCCGAAGCGTTACCGGAAGGAATGGTAGACGGAGAAGCCCCCGTTAAGCCATTGATGGAGCTATTAAACACGTGGGTCCGGTTGAAGGCCGCATCAATGCCGACCATGGTTCGGAACCGCAGTCCGTTGATAATTTCCCATTCCAAAAAGGTATTGCCCAACACCCGTCCCTGGTCCAGGGTATAATCGTCTTCTAATGCCGGGCTACCGGGTTGCCTAACCCGCCTACCTGACCCAGAAAAGTACGGGCCAGGTTCTGATTGGAATAGCCACCGTACCCATTGGGATCGTAAGGACCAATATTGGGGACCACCAGCAGCGCCTGGTGCACCAGTCCGCTGTTAAAATCGCCATCCGATTTCACCTGGTCATTGATGGTATAAGACGGATTAAATTTAAAACCGATTTTAATTTTATCATTTACGCTGGCATCTATATTGGACCGGAAGGAAAAACGTTCCATGCTGGAGGCAATCACAATGCCTTTGTTCTTTAAATAACCACCGGAAAGCGCATACCGGATATTTTCGGTCCCGCCGGTGGCACTCAGGTTATAATTCTGGATGGACCCCCGGGGAAAATTTCGTCCTGGTAATCGGTAGGTTGCCATTGCTGCGGATCAAACCAGAATGGACTCACAGTAAAGCGTCCGCGTTGTTCGTTGGGCGTAGCCGGATTGCCACCACTCTGGAGCCAGCCGTTGTTCCGGGAATCAATGTGCAGCTCGGCCATTTCCTCGGCATTTAACACGTCAATCTTCTTGGTGATGGTCTGGATACCCGTGTAGGCATCCAGCGAAATCCGGGCCTTGCCCGACTTACCGGATTTGGTGGTGATGATGACCACCCCGTTAGAGCCCCGGGAACCGTAAATAGCCGTAGCCGAAGCATCTTTCAGAATATCAATGGATTCGATATCGTTGGGGTTAATATTATTAAGCGGGTTGCCATTGGCTACGTTGCCCTGACCCCGGTCGCCGGCGGTAACTGGGAAGCCATCGATGACAAACAGGGGCTCATTGCCGGCAGTAATGGAGCTGGTGCCGCGGATTTTGATATTTACTCCGCCACTTGGCGAACCGGAATTTTGCGTGACCTGCACCCCGGCTACCTGCCCTTTGATCGCCTGCTCTACATTGGGGATGGGCTGGTCCCTTAGCCGTTCCACGGGAACGGAAGCCACCGCGCCGGTAATATCTTTTTTCCGCTGCGTACCATACCCGACTACCACTACTTCATCCAAAGATTTGGTATCGGGCAGGATCGATACATTAATTGTGCTCTGGTTGCGGATGGCTACCTCCTGGGTCGTATAGCCGATAAAGGAAAAAACCAACGTGCCGTTGCCGTCCGGTACCGTCAGGGTGTAATTTCCATTCCCGTCAGTAGCCGTTCCCGTAGAAGTTCCTTTTAATACCACCGTTACACCGGGTAAGCCCTGCGCGTTGATCCCGTCGGTAACCCGCCCCGATACCTGTACGGGCGGACTCACTCCCTGGCTAGTAGTCTGGGGGATACTAAGATCGTTGTTCACTCCCTGGGAACTGGTCTTTTCCGTGGTTTTGCCGACTTCTTTTGGTTCTTTTCGGCTACTCTCCGGAAAAATAGCGTAATACTTGTCGGCTACTTTACGGTACTGCAAACGGTGGGGAGCTAATAGTTGCTTAAGGGCCTCCTCCAGGTTATTGGAAAGAGTAATATCCGGGCTGATTACCTTTTCCTGGATCAATTCGCTATCAAAGCTGAAGTGAACCGCAAATTTTCGTTCCAATTCAGCAAGTACTACGCCCAGTGACCGGGATTGCAGGGATGTCTTACCCGGCTGCGGGGGAAATGAAGAAGCTATTTCTTGGGCTGATACAAAGAATTGTTGAAAAAACAATATACCTAAAAGGCTGTACCATAGCAAACGGAGCGTAATGTGCGGCATGAAGTACGGAGTTTGAGTGAATAGCTACCGGAGAATGATTTGTCCGTTCTGGCGGACTACTTCCAGACCGAAAACGCTGGATAGTGAATTGAGCACGACGGTCACATCATGGGTGGGCAGGGTGCTGGTAAATTTTTTACGCGCCATTGCCGGGTCAGCCAACCCAATAGATATTCCATAAAAATCTTCTATGGTCTGTACTACCTCGATCAAAGGAGTCTGCTCAAAAACGAGTTTATTTTCGCGCCAGGCCGTATACTTTTCGGGCTTGACTACCTGTTTTACCAGCTGCGTCTGGCCAGTCTTATATTCTATCCGTTCTCCCGGCTTCAATAGCAGGGTATCCAGGCGCAGGCTGGATTCGGGAATCACCTTTACCTTTCCTTCACTAAGCACTACGCTGGTATGGCCCCTCCGCTGGGTTACGTTAAATTTTGTTCCCAACACTTCTATGGTCAGTTTCGGCGTATGTACCCGGAAAGCGGCATGATCAGCCTGTTTGGTAATGCTGAAAAAGGCTTCTCCTGAAAGCCAGACTTCCCGCGGCCTCCCATTGAATGCAAAACGGGGAACTTTCAAAGCTGAATTCGCATTCAGCGTTACCTGACTGTGATCAGCAAGCAGAAATGAATGGGTTTCCCCGAAGGAAGTAGCATACGTTTTGTATAGCAGCCAGTCCTTTCCCAGAAATACCCCGCTACCCACTACCAGCACGGCCAGGCAGGCGACCTTCAGCCAGTAGCCAATGCGAAAAGACGTCTGCCGGCTGTTGGTCTCCGGCAACACTTGGGACTGCGGTTCCTGGTCGTGCCGTAACCGGTTCATAAAAGAAGACAAGGCTTGGTTGGTATTAGGTACGTACTGGAGCTTTTCCGCTTCCCACTCGGCCAGACACTGGTAGAACCACTCTCCATTGGCGGGGATTTCCAGCCATTCTTTAATGAGCTTCTCCTGCAAAGGGGATGCGTTTCCGTTGAAATAATCGAACAGTATATTTTTAGTTACGGGGTATTCCATAGAAAAGAAATACTAACTGAAAAGGAGCCACTCAATACGATAGACAGATCAACCGGGCCAGTTACGTAATCACCCGTTGGAAAAATTTTTACTGCCCGCCTAGCCATACCAGGAGCCAAGCCAGAAAACCGCCCTGCTCTAACCCTTTCCGCAGGGCAGCAATGGCCCGGCGCAGGTGTACTTCCACGGTACGGACCGAAAGCTGCATTTCTTCGGCAATCTCCTGGTATTTCTTGCCTTCAAACCGGTGCAGGATGAACACCTTTTTGCTCTGCGGGGGCAAGGCTTCCACTAGTGTTTCTACCCGCCGGGAAAGCTCCGTGAAGAACAGGTACTGGTCAGGCTGCCGCAGCGTTGATTCCAGGGAATAGTTCTCCGCCGGAACTTTGTTTTTCAGCTCGGCTTTCAGGTAGTTATAGGCCCGGTTACGAACGGATTTGAACAAATAGGCCCGGTAGGAAGTCGTAACGTGCTGGTAGACTTTGTTTTTCCAGAATTGATAAAATACCTCCGCCACCAAATCTTCCGCGACCTGGCGGGAGTAAGTTAACCGGACGGCGTGGTTACACAAGATGGGGTGGTACCGTTTAAACAACAATCCGCAAGCTTCCTCCGGATTTTGCTCAAAGGCTTTGCGCACAAACAACTCCTCGTCCGGCCAACCCTCCTTATCCGGGACGGCTGCCTCTTTTCCTTCGGGGGAATTGGAATAGCAAAGGTTGTTTCCGTGATTGGTCAGTAACATTTTGAGCATAGGTCGCCGGTCTGAAAGCAGATTATATAGAGGGATTCAAAATGATACCCTATAGACAACTGTATCCGGGGAACTACGTAATAGGCGGCTGAAAATTATTAAATTATTTATTAAAATAAGCACATTAGTAACTGAACGCATTGTAAGTAACACAGTCACCGAACCCAACTTTCGCA
Organism: Cytophagales bacterium; assembly: GCA_030448185.1. Classification (GTDB taxonomy): domain Bacteria; phylum Bacteroidota; class Bacteroidia; order Cytophagales; family 172606-1; genus CADCTQ01. The sequence continues at coordinate 10,669 of JAUJNL010000110.1, forward strand.
TTGGACTGCCCAAGCTAAAGCTTGCTGCACTAGCAATCCCCGATGCTGAATATAAATCTGTCTGGCCGAGAAGGACAAAGGTTACAAAAGTCTGAATGACAATTGTAGCCTTTGTCAGTTGCGCATTAATTCATGGAGGGCAGCTTTTCCTCATCTCCCAGCACCTGGGCAATGTCAATGGACTCACTGGCTACGACTTCCTCCAGGGTAGCCGCGGGTAAAACATATTCCCCGTATACCATAAACCGGCCTCCTTCAATCACCGTTTGTACGGTTTCCGATTTGATAAATGCTCCTACCGGAAGTTCCTTTTCGATCTGGGCAAAATCTACTTCTACGGTGGCTACTCCCCGAATGGCTTTGCTTACCGCATCGCCGTGACTGAGGTATTCTTTAAAGAAAAACAGCTTTTTCATAAGTGGTTGAAGAAATAAGATACAGACGGACCGGTTCCTCTTTTGCAGGGGCGCAGCCCGAAAGGATCTTTACGAGGGTATTTACTTAAATGATCCGGAAGGAGGATTATTTTATGATATTTCCCTCCACCCCGGTTTCTTTCCAGCTCCGGGAGGAGGCGGAATCCAGCACGGCCTCGCAAACTTTCTGCGTCTGGAGGGCGTCATAGAAAGTGGGGCCGCAAGGCTGACCGGTTTCCAGGCTTTGCAGGAAATCAGCCACCTGATGAATAAAGCTGTGTTCGTAGCCAATGCCTAGCCCCGGTACCCACCATTTGTTCATGTAAGGCTGGTCTCCGTCGGTGACGTGAACCGAACGCCAGCCCCGCACAATGGACTCATCCCTATGGTCAAAATATTCGAGGCGGTTCAAATCATGCAGGTCCCAGCGGATTGAGGCATGTTCCCCGTTGATGTCGACGGTAAGCAGGGCGCTTATGCCCGCGGGCGTACCGCAGACTCAAACAGACCTAAAGAACCATTTTCAAAGTGGCAATGGAAAATACAGGCATCATCAATGCCGACCGGTTGCATTTTGCCGGTAAGCTGGTGCCTGCGCTGTTTCACAAATGTTTCCGTAACCGCCGAAACATCTTTAATGCTCCCATTCAGCCACATGGCGGTGTCAATACAATGCGCCAGTAAGTCGCCGGTCACGCCGGAGCCGGCTGCTTCTACATCCATGCGCCACAAACTGGTTCCGCCCTGCGGCAGATCAGCATTAATGGTCCAGTCCTGCAGAAAGTTGGCCCGGTAGTGGAAAATCTTTCCCAGTTTCCCTGAATCCACCAGTTGCTTGGCAAGTGTGACGGCGGGAAGGCGGCGGTAATTGTACCACACCGTATTGTTAACCTGGCCCTTTGAACCGCCTCCACCATTTGCCGGCCTTCCGCCACGGTTCGGGAGAGCGGTTTTTCGCAGAGGATCATTTTACCGGCTTCAGCTGCCGCAATGGCAATTTCGGCGTGGGTGTCGTTGGGCGTACAAATATCCACCGCATCAATATCGTCTCTGGCAATCAGGGCCTTCCAATCGGTTTCACTGGATTGGTAGCCCCACTGCTGCGCAAATGCCCGTACTTTTTCGGGAGTACGGGAACAAACGGCTTGCAAACCGGACGGTAGTGCAGCTCAGGGAAGAAGTGCGACACCTGGTTATAGGCATTGGAATGGGTACGGCCCATAAAGCCGCCGCCGATCAAGCCGATTCTTAGTTCCTTATGTTGGGTCATTAGTGATTTGCTTTTACATTTCTGATAGGGAAATTAATTGTCTAGACCATGATTTATATGATTGAGAGATTCTCCTGATTGTACTATCCCAATCCTGCTACTACTTCTACCCTGTACATTCTGATTCAGCTTGACCGATTCAGGCAATTAAATCATGGTAATCCTTTAATCAATTGAATCAAGGTTCAGACGTTCATTTAGCCGCTACGGCTTCTTTTTCTGCTTCGTACCAGCCGTGCTGCTGACGCACTTTGATCATGGTTGCCAGGACATCATTCCAGGTTTGCCGGCGGTTCAACACATTATTGGGGAACATGCAGCCATCCCAGCAGATGTGCTTGAAGGCTTTGGTCAGGTTACCCTGTTCATCCCGCAACCAGTACCCGGCGTCGTGGGCAATGTCGAGTTTTCCGTTCGGGTCCAGTGCCTGACAGTGCCGTCCCGTTTTATCGTGGGAGCCGGAGCCGAAAACGGTTCCATCATTTTGGGCTACGTGGAAATCAATGGTCCAGGGACGCAGGGCGCTGGTAATTTTCTTAAGTCCTTCAGTCAGGGTATTGCGGTCACTCCAGTCGAAGGTTGAGGGCAAAATCCGGTCTTGCGGACGGTTATACCCCAGCAGGTACAATAAAGTGTGCGCCATATCGGCCTGAAATCCCATGTTAGGCCGGTTTACGGCTTCAGGGTATCTACCATCGTACGCCAACTGTGCATGCCTCCCCAGCAAATTTCTCCTTCGGCCGCCAGTTTTTCGCCGAAATCAGCTGCCACGTCGCAAGCTTCCCGGAAGGTCTGGACCAGAAGTTTAGAATTATTAACGGGATCAACCTCCCAGCTTTGGGGAGAACTAGCCGAATCAATGCGCACCACTCCATAAGGCCGAACCCCAATTCGCGTAGCCGCTGACCGAACTGACAAGCCTTGCGAACCATTTCCACGAAGTGGGCCGTTCCTCGGCTGCCCATCGCGGGACCGCCCCAGATTGGGGCTACCAGACTACCGATCTTCAGATTATAACCGGCGACCTTATCGGCCAATCTTTTAATGTCGTCATCGGTACTGTTTACAATATTGATATGCGGGTCCATCAACCCCAGGTCCACTCCGTCAAACCGGACTCCGTTTACCTCGGCTTCCGCCGTCATCGGAGCATGGTATCGAAAGGAATGGCAGGTTCTGCATCGGGCCTTTCCCACCAGGCCGGGCCAGGTGGCGTTGTGAAGTTTGGGATAATTGTTATCGGACATAGTTGGAAAGAAGTTAGAATTTCGGACGTCGGATTTGGGATGTAGCTGAATGTCAGAACCGCTGATGAAATGATGAAGATGATTGGTACGATTTCTATTCTGATTCCGACAATGGGCACATCACCACATTATTGCATCAGCACATTAATCAAGGTAATCCTGTAATCTTATAAATCAAGATCCGGGTTGCCGGGGCCGAAGTGCTTGAGCATAACAATGGGGTCGGTGTCGGAGGGATTGGTAATCTGAACGCCTCCCCTTGCTGCCTGTTCACTGATAAAGAATTCGTCGTTGGTTAACTGGCCGTACCGGATTAAAGCCGGGGTTTCAATATCCCAGACGCCCATTTTGCCGTGTCCCTGCATCACGATAATTCCATAGGCCGCACTGTCTTTGATAGTCACTGTGGCTCCCGGCAAAACGGTCAGTTCCTTGGCGCCGTAGGCATCCTGACCGGTAACAAATCCATTTTTCGCTATAGCCTTCCGCCTGCATTTCTGCTACGGATCTCACGGGCTTAGGCCGCATAAAATGGTTTTCCATAAAATAGGGATCCACGTTCAGTTCCCAGTCAATCACTTCCAGCAACTGGTCGTAATCGCCGATCCGGTCTTTGGGAGTACCATTCCAGAGTAATTCTTCCGGGATTACCGCATCATTTACCAGCGACTGGTACATCGCGAATACATCGGATGCTTTTTGTGGTTCATACGTGCACAAGCTGCCGGGCGCATGGAGTATTCCGGGAGGAACGTCCCAGCCCGTACCGGGCTCCAGGCGGTAGGCCGAAGAATAGTTGGTGATTTTGTTATCCCCTTTGGTAAAATTCACCAGACACTCCCCGGATCTGTTCTTTGGTAGTTCCGGGGCAATGCCGAAAAACGTGTAAGGGAAGTCGCCGCCGTGATTATTCAGTTGCGGAGGGAAATAATAGGCCTCCGGTTTCCCGAGTTGTCCGATCAGCTTGGCTTGTTCGTCATTATGGTGAATATGGTGCGGCAGCGGCCCTTTATTATCAAAGAATTTGGAGTACATAGGCCAACTTCCGTACTCGTTCCAAAGCCGGTCCCCGATGAGAGATCCCTTCAGTTCAGCCACGGCATCCCGTAATAAGACCCGTTTCTCTTTGGTGCCGTCGTTGAATACAATAACACTTAAACCTTCATTTTCGCCGGTAAGCGGACCATTTTTAGCAGGAGTAGTACGGATAGCCAGCGTTCGTCAATGCCGCCCCGTTGTCCGCCGAGGATATAATAATCATCCGGGTGTAGTTTGATCCGGCGACCGGGCACGCAGAAGGACCGTGGTACCCAGGTGGGTGCCAGCCGGAGGATGCCTTTTCCCTGATCCAGGGCTTGTCGTGCTACACTGATTGCTGCCGTTGTTTCCATAGTAAGTGATTTAACGGGTGGTTGAAATGTGGTTTAGTAATTGGTTGATTGATTGTGGTTGGGAGAAGACTTCCAGTTCCAGCTCGTAAGTACGCCTTTCCCCGGGTTCCAGGAAGATGAGTTGATTCTGCTCTCTGGCTTTGCTTTGCCCGATAGGTGGATTGGTGGCCGGTTCCAGCCCGGTCACGTATTCCCCTTTTCCCCAGTGTTGCCAGTTGATTAACCAGGGCAGCTGCTCTTTCCGGAACCGCAGGGCAACGCCAATACTTAACTGAGCATTATGCATTCCAGCAGTGCATCGACCGGTATCATCAGGACTAATATCAATAAAAGCAACTTCTTCGCCGGTGCCGCTGTGAGCAGATAAAGGGACCGGACATTGACGAAAATTATTCCCTTCCCGAAAGATGCTGTGGTGGTTTTTTTCTCCCGGAGACTGCCAGGAGCCCTGCCAGAGAATATTGGTGCCTTCGTCAACCAGTGGCCAGCCAAAATTAAAATGATACAGCAGCATGTGGGGCACAGCGGTATTACCCCGGTTGACTACTTCGTCCCTGATCCGGATAGTTGGCTTACCCAGGGTGCCGGCAATCGTACGCTTAAGTTCCAGGTTAGGACCAAATACTTGTGACTGCCCTATTTTCCCGGTAATTGCCATTTCCAGTTGACCAGCCACCGGATCAGGCTGCAGTATGGATTCCAGCTGGGCCGGAAGGTTGCTAATCAGCCCATGCAGGCCCCGCTCCCCAAACTGGTCGGATTCCGGTCCTCCCACGTGGGAAAGGCCACAGGTAGTAAGCAACCCTCCGCCGAAGGTACGAATCCAGTCCATTCCCCGGTGGGAAAAGGGTTGGGAGGAAGTAATGCCCACGTGACTTAGCCAGGCCAGACTGTATTGGTTGTAAAAGGCATCGGCAATATCCATAGCCCGGTCGATGACCACTTTGTATCGCAGACCCGTTCCGGTATTTACCCAGGCAACCCGGGTGCCTCGTCCGGCTCCATTGTCGAGTACGGAGGTTTCTATTCCACCTATTTGGGCAGAGTTGGATATTTTATCGTGCCAGGCAGGAGCCATTTTGAAATGCTAAATGTTGAGTGTTAAATGCTGAATGAATACCTTTGGGGAATCATTTAGCACTTAGCATTAAGAATTTAAAATTGATTTTATAATTCCTTCAGCCGGATGTTGCGGTACTCTACTTTCATGGGTGGACCGACGTGAACCTGGACTCCCAGAAGCCCGGCCATTTTGCGATGTATGGTATCGTTGTCGGTGACATCGCTCATCAGCACCCCGTTGACGTAGTGCTGCAAACGGTTTCCCTTCACGACTAACCGGCACTCATTCCATCCTTCAGGCTTGATTTGTTTATTTAGTTCGTCAATGTTTCCCAGGGAGCCCACTACGTTTACACTCGTCCAGGCATTGTTTTTAATGTTATCTTTGAGGGAGGCCAAGGCATTGTCCGGGGAACTGATCACTGTCTTTTGTCCGCGGTAGGCCAGGGTGGTACGGCCCCGTTCTTCGTAATTCTGTCCGGTATACTTGTTTTTTCCGTCAATGTCGGCCTGGTATCCCCGTAGGGCAAAGGGAATTCCGGAAACCTCCTCACTGCGGTAATTGATGCCGCTATTGCCGGATTCCGAAATCCGGAACTCGGTGACTAACTCAAAATCTTTAGGCTGACCACCCCGCCAGATAATGAAGGTATTGGTTTTGAGAAGCTTATCCGGAGTAATTTCGCCCACCATACTTCCATTTTCTACCCGCCAATATTGGGGGTCGCCTTCCCAGCCTTTTAGGCTTTTTCCGTCGAAAATTTGTTTGAATCCGCCTTTTTGCGATTTAGACTGGCTCAGTGCCTGATTACAGCTCATTCCGGTCAGCCCCACCAGCAGGATGAGGATTGGCCTAAATGATAATTTCTTTTTTGGAAGCATATAAGGTATTGTGGTTTTGGAATAGGCTGTTTACTTGGCTTTAGCCGTTGCACCGTTAGCTGCCTGACTTTTGCCTTTATAAATATCACTATCCGGATTACCGCCGGCCATCAGGTAGGCCAGCAAGTCCTTTAGTTCTTCATTGTTCAGGCGGTTGATCAGGCCGGGCAGCATCAGGGAAACTTTGGAAAGTTTGGTGGAGGTTACGTCCTTTTTAGGAATCTCCCGAAGCATGTCGGGGGCAAACGGATTCTGGGAAACGTAGTATTTCTCCCCGTCTTCGTTGGTGAGCCGGCCTAAAACGGAACTGCCGTCTTTCATGACAAATACTGTGGCGGCATACTGGTCGGAGACCTCTTTATTAGGATCAATGATATGCGTGAGCATGTCTTTGGTCGTAAAACGGGTGCCTAGTTGGGTCAAATCCGGGCCGATGCTGCCACCCTCTCCCCGCATGGTGTGGCACGACTTGCAGAGAGTTGCGGCGAACATATTCCTACCCTGTTCAAAATTCCGGCCTACCAATCCGCTGTCAATCACTGGAAGGGCGGTTTCCAAAGTCCAGTTTCTGCCGGGACCTTTGGGCTGCGGCACTCCGGCCAGGTCATTGCCGGATTTCGATAGCAGGGAATCACCGGAAAGTGTATTATAGCGGGCAAATTGGGCTTTGGGGACGTTACCCAGGGCCATTTGCCGGGCTTTGTTGATGAAACCTACGTAGCTGACCCCGCCTTTGTAGGAGAAGGCTTTGGCAAACCATTGGAAGTATTTGTCCTGCAATTCGGGTGTCCAGCCAGTTTTTGCCTGACTTAGTACAGTTGCATAGTACGTTTGCTGGGCCGGAGGAACCTTGGATAACATTTTGGCTATATCCAAACCGTACTGCGGGTTCCGCATAATTAAGTCCGAAGATGAGCTTACCGTTTTTTCGGATGGCTCATCCTTGGCATTAGATAATAAAGAGAGGGTTTTTTCTACGGCTCCCGGAGCTTCCATGTACACCAGTACTTTGCCCAGGGAACGGTTCAGAGCGTTGGTCTTGGCCGGATAGTGCGGATTCAAATAAGCTACCACCTGTTCTTTAGTAGTTCCTTCGGGCTTACCCATCCGGTAGAAAATCACCTCAAAAGCCCGCAGCAGATCGATTTGCTGGGCTTCGGCAAGTTTGGCATAATCTACTTTGCTAAGGGCTTGCAGCATGCCGTTTTTCACGTCTTTTTTACCATGGCGGGCCAGGGCAATGGTGGCTTGGGTAAGAATAGTCGGGTCAGTCTCTTTCAGGGCTTTTTCCTGCCACTCACTTACCGGCTGATGTTCTACGGCAATCCGGGCGGCATAGCGGACGAAGCGGTCTTCGTGCTTCAGATTCGGCCAGGCAGCTTCCAGGGCTCCTTGCTGGGGTTGTCCGTGATACTGTTCTAAACGCCTTCTTAGTTTGGCGGCTTCGTTCACATCTTCAGCCGCTTTATTGGAAACCAGTACTTTCTTACCTTGATTATCTCCGTAGGAAACCCGGTATAGGTCAGATTCCAGCCTCCGGCCCCCGGTCAGAAAGTACAGGGCACCATCCGGACCAAACATACCGTCGGTAAGGGGCAGCGGGGATCCGGAAATAAACTCTTCCGCTTTGGCACTGTAAGAGGCGCCTTGGGGCTGTAAATGTACCGCATAGATGATCCCAAAGCTCCAGTCAAAGGCAAACAGGGCTTTTTTGTATGGGTCCGGGAAATTAGCATGCATCCCGTGCACCAGATTGGTCGGCGAACCCTGTCCGATATTAATTACCGGGGGCAGATTATCCGGAAAAGCCGGGGACCATTTGCTGTTACCGGTACGCCAGCCAAACTCACTGCCGCTGGTTACGTGACAGATCCGGGTAGGCCGGTACCAGGGCATCCCGAAATCCCATTCCATATCAGAGTCATAGGCAAACAGCTCTCCCTGCTCATTAAAGGCAATGTCAAACGCATTGCGGTACCCGGCGCTGACGAGTTCCCAGTGGTTGCCTTCGGGATTTACTTTTGCAATCCAGCCACCCGGAGCGGTTCGGTCATTGGCATGGCCCCGCGGGTCTTTAATCAGGGGAAACAGATTATCTTCATTCCAGACCTTAGGCAGGCGGTAGGCATTCATTTCCGGAACATCGGTATGGTTTCCGGCAATTACATAGAGCGATTTACCATCGGGCGAAAGCTTAATACTGTGCGGTCCGTGTTCTCCTTCACCCTTCAGTTCCTTAAGCAACGTTACTTTATCGTACTGGTCGTTTCCGTCGGTATCCTGTAAGCGGTACAAGCCGCTGGATTTTTCCAACACTTCCTCTTTGCCGTTTCCCTTTCTTTTTTCGTCGTACCGGTGGTTCACCATTACATAAAGGCTATTGAACGCATACAATAAGCCCTGCGCATAGCCCATACCTAACTTAGGCTTGGTTGTATCGCCGGGCTGTAGGGTCGCGTTGCCAATTACGAGTTTTTCGACCTTCGGCCGGGCAGAATCGCCAATAGCTGGTAGCGCTAAGCGGTATAAAGCGCCATACTGGTCCGAAGTAATCATGCGGCCTTTATGGTCAAAGGTCATCGCTACCCAGGAGCCCTGCTCATTTGCCGAAGGACTGTACAGGTGTTCGGCCCGGAAGCCCTGGGTGAGTTTCAGCTTATCAATCTTAGGGTTTCCGGTATTGGCTTGCTGGGTGCCGGTTTCTTTGTTGCCTTTTTCACGGTTGCAGGCCGTACCTGCCAAGCCAGCAATACTTAGGGCAAATAGTAATCTGGAAATGGAACGGTTGAGAAACATGCGATGGAGGTAAGTGAATACAGATGCAGAAAGGAAAGGCTTAATTTAAAATTTTAGTCGGTAAAATGAAATTATTTCTTGTTTAAAACCAATTCTAACGATTGAAAATAAATCAGAAATGAGGGTTTGAGGCTGCTTCGTCCACCGGGAGGGATAGCTCCTTACAGTTTCTGCAACTTGCTGATTATAAGTACTCACCTCGGAAAGCGTATCAGGGTTAGAGATTTCGGTCAGTTTACCAGTATTATTTATAGCCATAGTATGCTAATCAGGTACTGATTTGAATGGATCACCTATATAAGCAATAAGCAGCCCCGCTAGAGTTATCTGTTTAATTCAAATAACTATAATTGAGGGGTGGTGCTAAATAAAAAGGTCTACAATAAGCTACTGTAAGGCCTTTGAGCGGATTTGCAAATCCGCCATTTCCCAAGTTCGGCATTGCAACTATCTCAGCGAAGCTAAATGCCGAACAACTATCGTAGTTGCAATGCGGACACCAAGTGAGCTCGGATTGGTAATCCGATTTAGGACCTCCCCTCAACTATAATTATAAAAATACCCTTTGCATCAACCGTCCTGTACTCTCCTGTTTCTGAAGTGGATTAGTGTAAATCAAGCGATGGGAGGCGGAAAAGGAGAAAGTACAAGAGGTGGCATATTTCTTGTTTAAACCGCAGGAAGGCTGCTTGTCGGAATGGTGCTATGGCCACAGACAGCCATCTTTTCACTTTCCCAAATCTAAAACAGTACAACAATGCATTCAACGAAAACTCTATGGTTATTGATGTTACTGGCCTTTCCGCTCTGGAATTGTCAGGGTCCGGAAGGTATTCCTGGTCCGGTTGGCCCTCCGGGTGCTCCCGGTCCTAAAGGTCCAGCGGGGTCACAGACAGTAGCCCTGATGTATGAGCTGGAATTTGACCTTAAAGCAGCTAATAAGTGGGAGGCCTTTTATAGCTTTCCTCCCGCAGACAAAATCTACCCGGAAGATGTGGTACTTGTCTACTTGCTATGGGACCAGGTAGAAGTGAATGGAAAACTCAGAGATGTCTGGCGGCTGATGCCGGTGAATTTCCTAAGTAAAGACGGTACGCTTTCCATGAATTATGACTTTACAGTGACTGATGTACGCCTGTTTGCCGAAGCAACCTTTCCGCTTGATCCGCGCCTGGATGTATTTGAACGTGAACT
>JAUJNL010000111.1 GCA_030448185.1 Cytophagales bacterium
CACTGCCATGCCCGGTATAATTAATAATCAGTTGTCCCTGGTCTACGGCTTGATCAATGGCCCGCACTACCGCTGGTGCCTGTTGCCCGGCCGGCGTAGATACCTGCGGATAAGCATCCATAAAGATCTTATCAATAGTATAGGTGCTATACTGACTGCTGATCTGCGAGGCCAAACGGTCGGCGTCTTGCTGGTGCGTATTGCCGTCCCCATCATCGGCTACGAAGCAAATGCGTTCCCGCCAGGCGCCGGTGGCAGCCGGACTTTGGGCATAGTGGATCAATTTACTAACCATTGCTTCGGCTTCGGCTATGCTTTTTACGGGCAAGCGGCCCAACGAAACCTCCATGGTATGGTCCCCCTGCGTATTTTCAGCCCATTCGCCCTCATGCGCTTCCAGAAAGCCGAAGTAATCGTCGGAGGAGTGGCTGAAAATAGGGTGCAGAGACTGATAGGATTCGTACGTCGGGACGAAATTGGTGTTGTTGGATAGCCGGTTTTTATAGTCGTAGGAAGCATCTCCCAGGAGCAGTATGTACTGCAAGCCCGCACTTTTGCGGTAGAGAAAGCGGATAAAGTCCCGGATGGCGCTTATATCGGCCCGGCCCGAAGCAAACTCGTTGTAAATCCGGGACAAGGTTACTACTTCAACCGGTAGTTTATCATGTTCCCGCCGGAAGGCTGCCAGGCGGTTGGCCGGTTCTAAAAACACATCCGGCGTAATAATAAGCAGCGTAGGGGTAGCCAGCCCATGCAGGTTCTGATTCGGTATTTTCCGGATGGTAGACGGATTATCGAACGTCGTACCCGAAAAAGCAACAAATTGCCGCAGCGTATCTCCTTTTGCTTCAAACTGGGCCTGTGCGTCACCACGGATCAGAAGCTGGTTGCGTGGCTTGAGCGGATTGGTTATTTCCCAGACTTTTACATCGGCCGCTGCCTGGCTGATCTGGTACCGCGAAATAACGGCAGGGATGCTTTGGAGTGATCGGAAGGAGGTTTGAGTGCCGTACAGCCGGAGGTCTCTTTTTACCTGCAGGCCCACATGATTCACGTACCCAGTGGCGGAGCCGCTTTTCTCCATACTAACCGATACCCTCATTGCTGAGCCGGTGGCATTAGCCGTAAATGAGCCATTGGCGTTGGCGCCTTTTACATCATAAGTACCCTGCCCGGTACCGGGCACGGCAATGGTTCCGGCATGCTGTCCGTTCAATTTCATGGTGAACCGGCTGCCCGAGGGGCCTTGTCCCATCACGGCGGTTCTTATCTGTAGAGGTATCCCGTCTACCAGCCCCGGAACCGTAAAATCATAGTGGTGCTCGGTGACTACGTCAAACTTTTCGCCGTACCACTCCCTTCCGGAGTGCAGGATATTCACCTGGTCTTTCTCCGCGAAAAAATAATCGTCGAAAGTGGTAATCGTCTGGGTGGCACCCGATAAGCTTGGCTGGTCTTTGACCCGTAAGCCCGGAGCATTACCCAGCGTCAGGAAATAATAGGTCGTATCACTATAGAGGTTAAACCGGTGCAGGAATTGCTTTTGAAGCGAATCGTATTGGATCTGGTGTGGTCCCTGGGCGTAGAACAAAATAAAATCATTATTGTCAAATTTCCCGTCGGCTTCCCCTTCCACGTAGATCGCATTCTCCGTTAAGTCATCAGCCCTCAACGCGGCATTAGCCTGGGGAAGCATGCCGCCTCCATTGCCATACAATCGCAAATGCTGGGGACTGATTGAACTGGGGTTGATGCCCACTTTGCGCAGAAAGGCACCGTCTATTTTATGCAGACCTGGTTTGGTAATGGCAACTTTATACCATTCGCCTTCGGCTAGTACGGACTGGGCTGGCTGCCCGAAAAGCGAGATGGGTAGCAGAAAGAAAAAAAATGGGGTAATTATTGATAGATCACACCTGATAGCCGTGGTAAAGCTACTTATTAGCCTCATTGTGAGAAGGAACGACGAAGCAATCTGTTTCGCTAGCTCCGGGAAAATTATTGGCTACATGAAGCTAAAGGTTGCTTCGGTCGTTCCTCCCCTCGCAATGACGGGTTGAGCGGAATTCTTCTATGTTTCGCCCTTGCTAATAATGGAGTTTCTGTTGTCTTTGTCGCAGACCCACCCTCTCTTCCTTTAATTAAAGAAAGAGGCAGCGGCTCCGGATATAAAAAAAATGTTCTAATATAATTTGCCGGACGTGCTTCAGTATTGATGGGTTCCGGCAAAGTCAATACTCCTTAGGCAAGTACCTCAATGGTATAGGTATAATCCTCCATAATCAGGTTGGCCAACAGCTTCTTACAAGCCGTTTCTACAATTTCACCGGCAGTTCTTTCGTCAGCAGCCTCCAGTTCAAGGGTAATATGACGGCCGATGCGTACATCACCCACTTCCTGAATACCCAGGTTTTTGAGTCCGAGCCGCACGGCTTTCCCCTGCGGGTCCAGAATTTCTTTCATGGGCATAACGTCGATCTGGGCAATGAATTTCATGGCTGAAATGGTTTATTTTAAATGATGGAAGTGTAATCTATCTGCGAATAGATTCCTGCGGAAATTTCCCCAAAACTACTAAAATTGCTGTTTGCCGGGAATGTTTGTAGCGGGAAAGTTTAGTGCAGCTGTAATAGGCTGCTATTGATAGGGTGATTCTTAAAGCCCCTCTCTTTTTAAGGTTACGATTAACACACAAATTGAAAAATAAAAAAACAAAAATTCCATGAGCGGAAAGGCCTGGCAGAACCGTAGCGAAGCGGAGTTCGCCTGTTTCGGCAAAAGCGGGGTGCGCGGTGAGCCTGAAGCGGGGAAGCGTTTTTATGCCTAGATGTTGAATTGGTTACATTAGCTTCGCTGATTACTTCGTAATTCTTTGTAGCAATGACAAACGAAGTTCGACGCAGTCAATCCCTTTAGGGATCAGCGAAGCTAACGAAAGTAACATCTCTCCTAAGAAGAATGTAAGTGGTAAAAGAGAAGTCAGATAAAGGATTCAAGTTGTGTCCTAATCGTAGCGCCGGTTGGGGTGAGTTTTTAAAACAGTTTTCGACTTTAACTTAAATAGCTTTTGTAAAAATTTCGTTGTCTGAATGTTCATGCAGTACAATTAATTTTTCATCAGCACATCATCAAATAAACTCATTCGCACATCAGCCCATATGTTTCCGGTAAAAAAGATAGTTGTTTATTCTACAATGGCACTGGCCTTTGCGGCTTGTCAGTCTACTACGCCTAAAGAAGAAAAAAAATCTATGGACCAAACTGCCCCTACTGCCACCACAGCAAAAGACGTACATACCTTCGCCCAGCCCGACGAAGCCGTGGTAAAACACCTGAAACTGGACGTAAAGGTGGATTTTGCCCAAAAGGTATTAACGGGAAAAGCCTCGCTTCAAATTGAGAATCGGGGCCAGGCCGACTCCCTGCGGCTTGATACCCGGCAACTAACCATTGAGAAGGTGACGCTGGGGGAATCGGAAGAGGCCACTACCTACGGACTAGGAGCCGAAATGGAACACTTAGGGCAAGAGTTGGCCATTAAAATAAAGCCCGATACCAAATGGGTGCATGTGTATTACCAAACTCATCCCGAAGCGGCTGCTCTGCAATGGCTTAATCCGCAGCAGACTGCCGGCAAGAAACATCCATTCCTGTTTACTCAATCGCAGGCGATTCTGGCCCGCACCTGGGTTCCCATTCAGGACAGCCCTGGCATCCGGTTTACCTACGAAGCAACCGTGCAGGTGCCTAAAGAACTGTTGGCCGTAATGAGTGCTGACAATCCGCAGCAGAAAAATGCCACTGGCACGTATCAGTTCAACATGGATAAACCCATCCCGGCGTATCTGCTGGCATTGTCCGTGGGAGATATTGCCTTTGCGCCGGTAGGTTCCCGGACGGGAGTATATGCCGAACCAGCTACGTTGGAGAAGGCATCATACGAGTTTGCGGAAATGGAAAAGATGCTGGAAGCCGCCGAAAAGCTGTATGGCCCATACGCCTGGGGAAGATACGACCTGTTGGTACTGCCACCCAGCTTCCCGTTCGGGGGAATGGAAAACCCAAAACTAACCTTTGCCACGCCAACCATTCTGGCGGGTGACCGGTCTTTGACCAGCCTCGTCGCGCACGAACTGGCCCACTCCTGGTCAGGGAACCTGGTTACGAACCAGACCTGGAATGACTTCTGGCTGAATGAAGGGTTTACGGTGTATTTTGAGCGGCGCATCATGGAGGAACTTTATAGCAAGGACTACGCCGATATGCTGAAAGTGCTTGGTTTGCAGGAGCTAAAAGGCACAGTAGAAGAATTTGGCAAAGACAGCGAAGACACGCAATTAAAGCTAAACCTGACTGGTCGCAACCCCGATGACGGCGTCAGTGATATTGCCTACGAAAAGGGAAATGCCTTGCTGCTACGCCTGGAAGAAACGGTAGGACGTGAAAAGTGGGATGCATTCGTCAAGAACTATTTCCAAAGCTTTTCCTTTCAATCCATGAATACGGAGCGGTTTATTACCTATTTGAAAAAACAACTGCCCGGCATTGAGAATAAAGTGAATATCCAGGAGTGGATCTATGGGAAAGGGCTGCCGGCTGATTTGCCTGATGTAAAATCCGTCCGTTTTGAAGCCGTCGAAAAAGCGGTGCAAGACTGGTCAACGGGTACACCGGCGAAGCAACTAGCTACCAAGGATTGGTCCTCCCACGAATGGCTGCATTTCATTCGTCACCTGCCCAATTCAATGACCACGGCGCAAATGAGTGAATTGGATAAGGCATTTAAATTTACCAATTCGGGAAACTCCGAATTGCTGGCTGCCTGGTTGGGGCATGCAGTTAAACATCAGTACGAACCAGCCTACCCGGCCCTGGAAAAATTCCTGGTCAACGTAGGTCGTCGTAAATTCTTGACTCCGCTGTACGGAGAGTTGCTAAAAACGCCGGAAGGCAAGCAACGGGCCTTAGCCATCTATGCTAAAGCCCGGCCCAACTACCATTTCGTGGCCGTCAGTACGCTGGATGCGATGCTGAAGAAATAAGCTGATGTGCCCATTGGATAATGTGCTAATATGCTGATGAAATATTAGTTCAGAGCTTTCCTAATTCTGGCGCAAGAATTATTCTTGTGCCTTTAGATAATTGCCAGTCTCTGACTGGCAGGAAGTCAGAGACTTCCTCTTATCTTTCCACACCAGTCTGAAGACTGGCGCGAGGTGTGACTGGCGCGAGGTGTGCTGATGGACAAAAACGGTAAGCGTTATGAATTAATATCCGAAGAATTAGCCTAACTACATCCGCAATCCCCTATCCGCAATCCGACATCATTTATGTGTGGAATTACCGGCGTGTACGCCTTTAATGAAATTGGCCGATTTTTTACCATTAACCTGTTTGCGGCTAATGACACCCTGGCCCATCGGGGTCCTGATACGGGAAATACATTTGTAGAAGGTTTCGTAGGCTTAGGGCATCGTCGCTTATCCATTATTGATACCTCATCCGGAGGTAATCAGCCCATGAGTGACCCCACCCGGCGGTACACCATTGTGTTTAATGGGGAAATCTTCAATTTTTTGGAGTTAAAAGCTGAATTGGAGGGGAAAGGCGTAACGTTCAAATCTACTTCGGATACTGAGGTGCTGCTGCATTTGTACATGCAGGAAGGGATCGGTTGCCTGTCGCGGTTGAACGGTTTTTTTGCCTTTGCCATTTACGACGCGGAAGAAAACAGCCTTTTTATAGCCCGTGACCGCATGGGTATCAAACCGCTGCTGTATTCGGTGGATGAGGACCGGCTTTTATTTGCCTCCGAAATGAAAGCCTTATTGACTTACGGCGTGTCACGGGAACTGGACTACGTTTCTTTGCAACAATTTTTACAGCTTAATTATATACCGGCACCTAACACCATTTTTAAAGGGGTAAAAAAGCTGCTTCCCGGGCATTATATTTATTTAAAGGGGAGTGAGTTTACCCAAAAACGTTGGTATACCATTCCCCAGGCTTACGAAAAAGCCAGTGCCAGTACAGTGGGCTACGAAAAGGCAAAAGTGCAATTAGTAGAACTGCTGGATGGCTCGGTGTAACAGAGCAATTTGGAGCACTGCTGGATGCCTCGGTGAAGCGCCGTCTGATTGCGGATGTTCCTTTGGGGGCCTTTCTCAGCTGTGGAATTGATTCTTCGGTAATTGTAGCCTTGGCCTCCAAGCATACACCTCACCTTAACACAGTCTCCGTCGGTTACAAAGACGAGCCGTTTTTTGATGAAACCCGGTATGCCAATCTGGTTGCCAAGCAATTCAAGACCAACCATACGGTTTTCTCCCTGACCAACGACGAACTCTACGAACACCTGTTCGATATGCTGGACTACACCGACGAGCCCGTTGCGGATTCTTCGGCCTTAGCCGTGTATATCCTGAGCAAACGGACCCGCAAAAAGGCAACGGTAGCTCTCTCCGGTGACGGGGCAGACGAACTATTTGCCGGGTACAATAAACACCGGGGCGAATACCGCATCCGTCAAGGGGGAGCCAGTGCCAGTCTGGTAAAGGCGCTGAATCCCTTATGGAATGCTTTGCCGAAATCGCGAAATAGCGCCTTAGGCAACCGGGTAAGGCAATTGCAGAAATTTGCCGAAGGCATGGAAATGAATGCCAAAGACCGTTACTGGCGGTTCGCCACATTTACCGGTGAAAGTGATGCCAGGAGCTTGCTCAACTCAACTAGCCGTCAAGCCGCCAGTGAACAGGAGTATCAGGAACGAAAGACTGAAATTTTGCAATACCTACAGGAAGGCGGCGACTTCAATGAATTTCTGTACTCGGATGTAAATCTGGTACTGCCCAACGATATGCTTACCAAAGTAGACCTGATGTCTATGGCCCACGGTTTGGAAGTGCGGGTGCCTTTCCTGGATTATACGGTAGTGGAGTTTGCTTTTTCGCTGCCTGCTGAATATAAGATCGATGGCAAGCTGAAGAAGAAAATCGTACAGGATGCCTTCCGGGATGTGCTGCCCAAGGAACTTTACAACCGGCCCAAGCACGGCTTCGAAGTACCGCTGCTTACATGGATGCGCAACGAACTGCAAAACCTGATCCAGAATGACCTGCTGAAGGATTCTTTCCTCCAAGAGCAAGGCATTTTCGACGTAAACGAGGTCCGGAAGCTGAAGGAAAAGTTGTTTTCCAATAACCCGGAAGACGTACATGCCCGCATCTGGGGACTGCTTGTATTTCAGTACTGGTGGAGGAAGTGGGTTGGCAAAGGAAAATCAAACCAATAGGGGAGAAGGCTGCCCATAAGTAAGTACGAGGTCTGAAGCAGGATAATATGTCTTTGGCAATAACCCTTATTTGAATCATCAACTTCCGGATTCGATAGTTGTTCGGCATTTAGCTTCGCTGAGATAGTTGCCATGCCGAACCGGGGAAATGGCGGATTTGCAATCCGCTCAAAGGCCTTACATCACCTTATTGTAGACCTTTTTATTTAGCACCACCCCTCAGTTAATAATCACTCTCCCGCTACTGTAAGCATATGCGGTCCAGGTCCGATAAGCTCCCATAAAATACATTTAAATCCACTTTTCCGGTAATACCATTGACCTGACCCTGATCGGAGTATTGCCAGAAGTGCCAATTGGGTGTAGACTTCGGCGTGACAAAGCTATAGCGGGCAATCCAGATAGGATACCCGGTTAGCTTGCCTTGCAGGTGCTGCCGGTAGAAGGCCTGATTGGTATAAATAAGGGGCTTCACCCCATAATGCCCTTCTATCATCTCCATCCATTGCTTAATGCGGCTAACTAAGGTAGCCGAAGGAAGATGCTGGGTAATTTCTACATCCAGCACCGGGGGCAAATCGCCTCGTTTCAAAGATACTTGTCTGATAAAGTATTTTGCCTGTAAAGTCGCATCCTGGGCGGGCAGAAAAAAATGATAGGCCCCGCGTTTAAGGGACAATGTTCCCAGGCGCTGCCAATGTTGTTTAAAATAGCGATCCTTCAGCGTTGTGCCCTCAGTAGCTTTTAGAAAGACAAACTGGTAGTTTCGGGCAATGACCGGCCAATCTACATTCCCCTGGTACCGCGACACGTCAATGCCATGCACCGGATAGCGGGCCATTTTTACATAACGAACAAAACGGTACAGGTATACTATGCCGACTATCGCGGCCGCTAGCAGGAGGATAGTCTTCCAAAATTTCATGGCTTGTCTTTGTGCACAAAGCAACTAAAACTACGGGTAGCCGTCAAGCCTGGGCCGTCATCACTAATAAATCCCGAATCAGTTATGAGTTTTCGTACACCTTCGTGTGGTAGGCATTCAAAGACTGTAACCAGGCTAGTAGTTGCATACGGACACTCTCGGGCAGATCTACCAGCACGTCGGGTACGCTCTGCATGCGCTGGTAGGCTCGGCCTATCACAGATCTTCCCTGATCCGTCAGAGAAAGAATCCGGGCCCGCTTGTCTGCGGAGTCAGTTCGTTCGGCCACCCAGCCATGTTTAATGAACCGGCGAATAATATCCAACCCAGTAGTTAGCTCCACCACATTCAGCTTACAAAGCTCCTTTTTATTGGTTTCCCCCAGCCAGTCAATGGAAGCTAACAGGGCAAAGTCCTCGGTACTATTAAGGCCCAGGTTTTGCAAAACTGGTTTGCAGTAAAACCGGATAAACTTATACAGCCGGGTCAGGAAGTACGCTGCCGCCGCACTAGGATCACTGAAGCGCATGTTCGGAATGACCTTAACGGCTTCTTCACGGGTTTGGGGTTTTACAACCGGACTGACTGGCGCATGGGTTTTGCTGGTTTGCTGCAGCACCCAAACCGCAAACTGCTCCACAGTTCCTCCAGGATTCTCCTCCTGAAACACTTCCCATTGCTGCACAAGTGGCACAATCGATTGCTTTTTCAATTCCTTTAATTATTACGAAACCGTTATAAATGATACTAAAAATAGACAAAAATTAATAACTATATAATAGCTCACAGCGTAAAGCATATAGCATAAAACGGTTTCGTCGTATTAACTAACTTCTTAATTCTATCTTTCAAATCACTTTGAACAATGAAAAACAATCTTTTTTGGCGAATTGCTACGGCAGCCGTAGTAGTTGGCAGTGTAATTGGTACCTATGCCGTAAATGCCTCTACCATCCGTTCAAGCCGCCGGAAGGGGCAGGACGCTGTGCTCCCGGAGCACGAAGAAGTACAGGATGCCAATCCGCTCATCCCACCCGGAGCCTTGTTCGGGATCATCTGGCCCTTTATTTATACGGGCACCACTGCCCTCAGCATTCACCAGGCCTTGCCGTCTCAATTGCAGAATCAAAGATACGCGAAGTCAACCCCTTGGCTAGCAGCCAGCTACGTATTGAATCAGCTATTCGGTTTTTTCTTCGCTTCTGATACTAAAACGGGAGTAGTGGGCGCCAATGCTACCACCATGCTGAATCTGATTCCAGCTCTTGGTCTGCACCAAAGCCTCGAAATCGGAAGGACACCCGTGAAGGGAGTTGAAAAATGGCTTCGCATTCCGGTAAGTGTATATGCCGGCTGGTTAACTGCTGCTTCGGTACTCGGAGCCACCAATCTGCTGATTACGGCGGGTTGGAAGGAAAAACCTGGCAAGGCGGCCTGGTGGGCAGGCGGACTACTGGCCGTTACGGACGGGTTGGGCTATTGGGTCTCCCGCCGATTGAACGATCCTATATATATGGTTCCTTTTGTAGCAGCATTTTCGGGCATTGCAGCCAAGCAATACGGTAAAAACAACCTGCTGGCAGGCATGGCGGGAGCATCAGCCTTAGGATTTTTGAGTCTACTGGTAAAAGACCTGGCTAACGGGAATCAACTGCAATTGGGAGAAGCCAGAAATGACACCACTCCCGAGCCGGCTCCTGCAGCAGAAACTAATGAAGCTGCCTACACCGCACTGAATCAAGAGCAAGCTGCCGGACAATCATAAAAAGAACCCAGACCGGGGAGATGTAGCGCTTTAGCCAAGCCAAGTCCTGCATGCATGTGTATGCAGGACTTGGCTTGGCTGACGGGAATGGTTAAATGCAAAAAAGCCAGAAGCAAGCTTCTGGCTTTTTTGCATTGTTTTAGCAATTACCCTTTGGGTTTAGCCATTGATTTCGTGTACTTCGCCTTCTTCCAATTCGTCGGCCAGTTTAATGGCTAGCGCAACTGCGCCTACCGCAATAATACCAGCAGCAAGGTAGAGTTGAGGACGGCTCAGCTTGCGGGCATACTGAAGCAGAAAAGAGCCTGCATCTTTCAGCAACTCAGGGAACTGCTCTCTATTGCCTTGAAATACCTGTAATGTCCGTTCAAAAGTTTTTGAAATGTCCTGTGCATTCAACTGTTGCAGTGTTTGACCAGCAGATTGAGCCATGATTATAAATATTTAAGTTAAAGTGATAATTCTATTAATGGTATCTAATTTTCTTTAACGAAAGGCCCACAACTAAGTTTTTGTGGGCTGCAATTAATCTGTCAAATAATTGAGCAAAAAACAGACATTAAAAAAAAGCGTTAAAAGCCAGATTCAGAAACTAATCCAGGTCTCGAAATCGTTAGAATAAGTGTCCGTCTAATTTCATTTTTACTTTATAAAACCATTTCATGCTAAAACTTCAATCATGGGGGCTGTACTGCTTATTGACACTGGCCCTGATTACCGGTTGCCGCACTAAGGAAGAGGTAGAGCCGATAGATACTAATAATACCAATGCCGCTACGAACCGGACCTTTTATAATTACATGAAGGAGTGGTACTTATGGTACGATAACATGCCAGTGATTAACCCGAACCATTATAAAGAGCCGGAAGATATGCTCGAATCGTTGCGTTATAAAGCGCTTGACCGGTTTAGCTACGTGGAAAAGGCTGCTACTTTTCAGCAGTTTTTTGAAGAGGGCAAATCGACTGGTTACGGATTCCTGCCCGTGTATGACCAGAACCAGAATCTGAGGGTAGCTCAGGTGTATAAAGATTCCCCGATGGGCAAGGCAGGCGTAGACCGTGGCTATAAGATTCAGAAAATCAATGGCCGTAACGTGAATGACCTGACAGCAGAAGCCTTAGGAGGAATTCTGTTTGAAGATAAAGAAGGCGTACAAACAGCTTTTCAGGTGGTGGACCCTGCAGGTAATGCAAAAGATATTTCCGTTGCCACGGCCTCGTTTAACATGAATACGGTTTTGTACCGCAATGTTTACCAGGTGGGTGGCCGCAAAGTTGGCTACCTGGTATTTACGGCTTTCATTAAGAAGTCGGTTGATGAGCTGAACGACGCCTTTACCTGGTTCAAAAGCCAAGGGGTGAATGAGCTGATTGTGGATCTGCGGTACAACGGGGGCGGTTCCGTAACGGTATCCCAGCACCTGGCCGGACTGATTGCTTCTTCTAAAGCAACTGGAAAAGTATTTGTGCAGTATACCTTTAACAACAAGAAGAAGGCCGAGAACGTATCTATTAAGGTCGAATCTAAAGCGCAGGCCCTGAATCTGGATCGGGTATTTGTCATCACGGGTCGCCGTACTGCCTCCGCTAGTGAAGCACTGGTAAACGGACTACGGCCTTTCATGCCGACCTTAACGGTGGGCGGTACCAGCTATGGCAAACCCGTTGGGATGATCCCGGAAGAAGCTGGTGGGTATACCTTAGTGCCAATTATGTTCCGGGTAGCTAATGCTAACGGTGAATCCGAATATTTTGAGGGTATTAAAGCCGATGGTCCGGCAGCCGATGAGGTAAGCCTGCCATTTGGTGACCCTAAGGAGGTCCGGTTGCAACAAGCCTTATACTATATTCAGAACGGTATTTTCTCCGGCACGCTGGCTGCTGGCCGCCGGGGCGTAGAAGAAGAAAAGCAGGTGCTGCCCATGACCGGCTTCCGTTCGGAGGTAGGCGTGTTCTAACATTTTCGGATTTGGGATAGCGGATTTCGGAGGATAGTGTAAACCTGAAAGGTTACTAGAACCTTTCGGGTTTTTATTTAAGCTAGAAATAAAGCCAGTGTCCTTTCAACTGGCCCCGGTTATTGAATTCAATAGTCGGAAAAGGCAGTTTGATGAAGAACATTCCTTTCAGAATAGTATTCAGAAATTTGCTGTTGGTTTTGATTTTCGTCCAGTCCACATCCAGGGACAACAGAAATTGCCGGTAGCGGGGTGAAGCAGGAATTTCCGCGTCGCGGTAGGAATGGATGTTTTCGAATTCACCAAACATGCCATTGGCACTGTAGCCTGCTGAAATAGCCAACCAATCGGGAAGCTTGTCTTTCAGGAACAGCTTATTTGCTGGCATACTTAGCCAGTAGGTGTGTCCATTATAATCGTAGAAAAGGCTTTGTAAATAATTATCCCCCAAATACCCGTTGCTCTGTCGGGCATAGGGAGAGCGAGTGAAGCTGAATTTGTACTTGACCAGTTGCTCATTAAACAGCAATTCCTGCCCGATAACCAATCCCGAACCTGCTGCGTTGGCAATCATGTCACTCCAGGAAAAGCCCCATCCTTCGTACATGCCATCAAACACTTCAATGGGAGTCTGTAAGACAATTCCCAGGGTGGCACCATACAGCAGGGCATGTTTCTTTTTTACTCCTGCACTCCGCAGCCAACGATAACCGAGGTAGCTTTCCAGGTAAGAGCCGAAAGTATGGCCAAACTTATCAATCTGGAGGTAGCCCTTATGGTCGTCGTAAAAGGCAAAGGGCACCCGCTGGTGGTCTTTGTACCAGACAAATTGCAGATACGCCATACTGCCCAGGTACAGGGCACTTTCCGTAGCAATAATGGAAATAAGTTTTCCGGGCTTTACCCGGCTGGTATCGGGTTGCTTTTCCTGCGCCAGTAAGTCACTGGGCAGCAGGAGAAGAATTAAACCGGAACAGCAGCTATCAAATGCCCCATTTAAAGGGAAAAGGGCGTAGGTAAGCCTTTCGGGCACGAAAATAAGGCATCCGTTACCGGTTTCTCCGAAAAAATGGCCCGAAATTTACAAGACATGAATGAGGCTGCATTGGTGCTCCTGCGGGCTGGTGCAATCCCGGTAGTAGGTGAATGGTTTGCCCTGCCGTTGGTTGAAACCGCTGGTTCTACCCAAGTGGGAGATGAAGTATTCAACGAAATATTTCACCCCATTGCTATCGATCTGTTAGACAAATGCGATGCTGTGCTGCGAATTGGGGGACCTTCGGCCTGAGCTGATGAAATAGTTCGCATGGCCCGGGAATCAGGCAAACCCGTTTATGATACTCTTTTACCCTTTTTAGGGTGACATAGAATCTTACTCAGACACTTAAGTGTAATTAGATAGGTAGGCTTGACTCCGATGGCTCCAAGACTGCCCGAAGCCAGTGTGGCTCCCGTAATCAGGGGATTATCCGAAGCATAATAGGCATAACGAACCTTTACGTCCGGCCGGATACTGCCCCGAATACTGGCCTGCGCCTGAATAGCTTTCTGATAATGAGCTCCTTCCATTTCCAGTCCGATTGCCTTCCAGGAAGAGTTGCGGAAATAAGACAGCACATCCCGGTTTTGCAAGGAAGTTCCTAAGACCGTAATCATAGCTCCTTCGTAAGCATCAATGCCGCCGTGCTCAAAATCGGACTTGGCGAAATCGTTGTTGAGGGGATAATTATCAGCAGTGCCTTCGAAGATATGCGCTGTGGGAATCATAATATCACCCTTATCACCCGTAAGAATACCCGCTTTGCCCATAATGGAAATGGAAGCTACATTCATGTAAAACTTATCTTCCCCGTCCGAATAGGGTTTCAGGAGTTCGTCCATGGTTTCGAAGGCCTGTTCGCCGAAAGCGTAATCCATGACCAAAATAACCGGCTGCTGTTCCTGAATATATCCGGCATCGCAGGCTATCTGCGCTGGTAGCAAAGATGAGTCAAGTTTGGCGGTATCAATCAATTGCACAATAATATTGGTACCCGACACATCTTCCAGCTCATGCAGGCCGTTTTCGACAGCGTACTTGGCAACTTGTTTGCGCAAAGCTTCATTGTCGGCCCGGCTGAGTTGCAGCGCCACGTCGTAGATATCTCCGTCGGCATCGTCGCCCAGAGCCGCATGCGCAAACAGGCAGTTCATTACGCTGTGCGGGTTGGCACTGATAATATGCAGGGGACGGGTATGCAGCCCTTCCTGCACCAGGTATTGTTTGATATGATTGGCCCAGCGTTCTCCGTACAGGTGGTGGCCAATGCGTTCCCGCAGGGTTGGGGTAAAGCTAATCTCCCGGTCTAGTTCCTGTGTTTCTTCCAGCATAGAAGTTTGACCTAATCCATAGACAATCTGAAATAAGCCACTGTTGGAGGTAGGGTTTTCGCCAAAACGCTGGTAAGCCCGCAGGGTTTCTTCAAAAGTGCGGCCGAGAATGGTGCTAACGTAGGTGAGGGCCAGTTCCCGTTCTTCTTCGGCTACCTTACCACCCGCTTTTACAATGGCTTCCAGCTTTTCCCATTCCCGGGTCATACCGCCCCGTTCGTGAAAAGCGTGCTTACGGATTTTGTCGGCTTCCATGAACATAAAAGTCAGGTGCGTGAGAATGTCATAAATCTCGCTGCGGCCATTGGTTACCTCCACTACCATTTGTTCGTGGTCGATACGATAACAATTACGGCGGCGTTTGGCCGGTACCAGTACCGGAAAGTGTGAACTGCGGTAGCCTTCCCGGGAGGTCAGGGTAATAAACCGGCACGATTCGATGCCTTTTGGCAGGCGGTCCATCACGTACACCAGGCCGTCCAGTTCCACCTTTTGTGGGTCGTTAACCGAACCGTAAATCTCAGGCCGCAGGGTAAGCAGGGACCTGCGCATCTCTTCCCCGGATACTTTAGAAGGCTTATAATAACCCCGGTTGAAGAGGTGACGCATGGTAATATACAGCCTTTCAATAGCTGCACGGGATTCCTGGGCTCTGGTCAGTACGGGATCAGGGTGGCTTTTCATGAATTTCGGCAGAAATGTCTCCGGCAAAGGTTAGCATAAAACCGGGTTTATTCCAAGGGCAAATCGGAGTCAGGTTTTTCAGGTGCGTATTTTTTTCCCCATTCATAATTTACCATTCCCCGGAAAAGAGGCGGGCAGAATGTAGAGGATGAATATGTATATTTACGCAACCTGGCTACCGAAAAGAATGCCGTCCGTAATTCGGAATTATTACTGAAACCGCACGCGGATACCTCTTACGCCTATATCCCTGCCAGAAAACACAACATGGAACAAATCATTAATTCGGTCAACGATATCGTTTGGAGCAATGCGTTGATTATCCTTTGCCTCGGCGCAGGCATTTATTTCTCGGTAGTTACTCGCTTTTTGCAGATCCGGTACCTTCGGGAAATGATCCGGTTGCTTTTTACCGGACAATCGTCAGACAAAGGTGTAAGTTCCTTTCAAGCCTTTTCTTTAGCTATTGCCGGCCGTGTAGGCACCGGAAACATTGCCGGAGTAGCTACGGCCATTGCGATGGGGGGACCAGGAGCCATTTTCTGGATGTGGACCATTGCTTTCTTGGGCAGTGCCTCCGCTTTTATTGAAGCAACCCTGGGACAGATTTATAAGCAGGTGAAAGACGGCGAATACCGAGGTGGCCCGGCGTATTATATTGAAAAAGGTTTGGGAGTGAAATGGTACGCAGTCCTTTTTGCCGTGGCTACCATCCTGAGTACCGGCTTTCTTTTGCCGGGAGTACAGAGCAATAATATTGCTTTAGGGGTAGAAAATGCTTTTGAAGTACCCTCTGCCATTACAGGCGGCGTAGTTACGCTGTTACTGGGCCTGATTATCATTGGTGGAGTCAAGCGCCTCGGGAAAGTA
>JAUJNL010000112.1 GCA_030448185.1 Cytophagales bacterium
TCTACGAGACGAAGCACCAACGTCTCTATCTCGATACCAATCAGCCCCGGCCAGATGTCTCATACCGTTTTGTAATCGTTCCTAAAACCCATAGTTTTCCAGCTGGTTTGCCCGCAGCAAAGTACCGTATCATCTATACCGATCCGGAGGCAATGGTTTATAAAAGAACCCAGTTTAGGGATAGATGAGGGCATGGGTTTATAAGTTTATGCGTAAAAGAGCAGATGAGTTATCATCTAATTCATTTACCCGTTTATTATATCCTACCCTTTCAATTTATACCTCATACACTTTCTTACTCTTACTCATCCACTCATAAACTTTTCACTTATCAACCTCATACACTAACAAAATGGAGAATCCAGTTATTATATTGGGAGCCAAAGGGTTGGGCCCCGTAGCCCTCGAAATCTTTCGTAGCAACAACGTCGTCGTATATTGTCTGCTGGACGATGATGAGAAGCTGCACGGTACCGAAATTCAGGAAGTAACTGTGATGGGCAGTACTGACGATGAAGGGTACCTCAAGCTGATCGGCAAAAAGTGCGAAGCCTTTGTAGCCTCCGATGACAATAAAGTCCGCAAGAGCCTGACCGAACTGCTGCTGGAAGAACGTAAAATAATGCCCGTTAATGCCATTCATTCGGAGGCGTATATTTCGGGCACTGCTTCCATTGGACACGGTAACCTGATTGCGGCCGGTGTAGTCATCGGAACCAATGCTGACGTAGGAAATCATTGCGTACTGCATACGAAAGCTACCGTCGACTACGATTCCAAAGTCGGAGATTACGTACAGATTGGAGCCGGCAGTATTATCAGCAGCGGCGTCACCATTGAAAACGGGGTTTTTATCGGCTCCGGAGTGACGGTAGTATCGGGAGTAACTATCGGGAAAAATGCCCGGGTAGGCGCCGGTTCGGTTGTCATTGAAAGTGTAAAGTCAGGTACCACCGTATTTGGAAATCCCGCCGTTCCGCTGGAGCGGAAGTAGGGAGAGGATAGATTATCGGAAGAAGGATCAAACACGCATTGTTACAGGATTACTGTGCCTGAATGGTATAAGGGCAAGATATATATCGCCTCCCGGATGACCGTTATATGATGCATCTTTCCCCCCAGCAAGCCAAAGAATTGCAATCATTAGACTTTATCAAGCAGGTAGAACCAATTGATGATCTGGAAGCTGGAGATAGTAATTGTTTTCCGCAATCCCCTTTGTTTTCCTGGACGCCAGACAACTTCGGTCCGGTTACCATTCCGAGAAAAGGCTGGAAGATTGAACTTACTAAGCAAAACGCGGCTTTATACGGCAGATGCATCCAGGTTTATGAGGATCAGAAGAACGTTGTTTTAAAAAATCATGTAATTACGCAGGATGACAAGCCGCTTTCTACCTACACTTTCACCAGAGATTACTACTTTGTCATGGGCGACAACCGTAACAACGCCTTAGACTCCCGGTACTGGGGTTTTTTACCTGAAAACTATATTCAGCGAAAAGTATGGTAGTCTTGTCCCAGTCCAACTATATATTTTTATCAGTCAGCTTCATCTGATCAATTACCTGGAGACTGTACTACCCAAGACAACCGTCCATTAACCCTATGGCCTCTCCCCTGCCTGCGAACCAATTCCTGCAACAAGCCCGAATGACCCCCATTATTGATGTGCGGTCACCGGGCGAATTTGCCCAGGGACACATTCCGGGGGCCATCAATATTCCCCTGTTTGACAATGAAGAAAGGGCATTGGTGGGCACTAAATACCAACAAGCCGGCCGGGATGCTGCCGTCATGCTAGGCCTGGAACTGATCGGGCCTAAACTGGCCGATTTCGTAAAAGCGGCGCGGAAAATAGCGCCGAAAAATGAAGTGCTGGTGCACTGCTGGCGGGGTGGGATGCGAAGCGCCTCTTTCAGCTGGTTGCTCCAGACGGCAGGCATGCGGGTAGCCGGTATTTTACAGGATGGATACAAGGCTTTCCGGCAGGAAGTGCTGCAATCTTTTGATAAATCCTTGCCGCTCATAGTGCTGGGGGGCAAAACGGGCAGCGGCAAAACGGCCGTACTCCAGGAAATGGCCCGGCTTGGCGAACAAGTGATTGACCTGGAAATGCTGGCCCATCACAAGGGGTCATCGTACGGAGCCATTGGGGAAGCCAGCCAGCCCACCGTAGAGCAATTTGAAAATGATCTGTACGCTGCGCTTGGGCACCTTGACTTAAGCCGCCGGATTTGGGTGGAAGACGAAAGTTTTACCATTGGCACCGTCCGGATTCCCCGGCCGTTTTACAATCAAATCCGGCAGGCCCCGGTAGTGTTTCTGGAAGTATCTAAAGCCGAACGCATTAAGCGGCTGGTCAGTATGTATACTGGCCGTGACCATCACTTGTTAGAGGAAGCTACACAACGCATTAAAAAAAGACTGGGCGGCCAGCATTATGCCAGGGCGCTGGAGGCGCTGAAATCCCGGGATTATACCACCGTAGCCGATATTACCCTCAATTACTACGACAAGGCCTACCTGTTCGGACTAGAAGACCGGGAATCGGGAACCATCCACCGGCTGGAAACTTCCACGGAAAATCCAGCGGAAGCAGCCCGGCAGTTAGTGGCCTTTGCGAATGAAAATGTCTCACTACTGCGGGAGTCTGCGAAATAACGATCAGCCCGTTTCCTTTTCCTGGCGAATCATAAAAACGGATGTTGGTATTCCCAGACATGCCAACGAAATGTCAGCTTGTAAGAGGCTCTTCATCCGCGATCCCCCAGAAAATGATAACAACCGGAATCAGATAGGTGGTGCCGGCAAATAAGGGCGAGGAAATTGTAATCGGTTTATGATGAAGGAACCCTATCCAAATCGATATGAGGATGAAACGCGGGTGAATGGCTTACGTCTTTTTATTTTCCAGCCCGGATCGCATCATAGCCGGCACAATCAGGCGGTGAAACGGCTTTACCGGCGTGAAATACAGACGGCCAAACCAGTTCTTGAAGTGCACTACGGTGGAAACTACCGCCCATTGCGTGCTTCCCTCCTGCTCCAGCCGGACGGATACCCGGAAATCCAGATGTTTGTCATTTTCTCCCATCAGCACTTCCTCATCAGTCCGACCGAATACTTTGAAAATACCTACCTGGTCGCCCACTTGTAGTATTTCGTGATTAAGTGGCGGCACCGCATCAAACTCCGTTTTAAGTCCGAAAGGACGAGCCAGGGCGTTCCGGAAATGCAACATTTTTCCACAGGCCGGGGCTTGGGTAAAGAATTCAGGGGTTACCTGATCCACGCTTGGGAGGTTTGCGGGGAAAGCTGAATTCTATAGGCATCACCGTAATCAATTCGGGGCAGGGAGCGGGCTATGCAGCTTCCGGCAGGTACCGGAGTGGGTTGAACAGCTATTTTTTTCATGGAGGGCAGGCCGGAATGAGAGGTGTTTTCGGTGGCCGGTAAGTTCCGGAGATTACTGCTCAAAGACAAGCAATCGGTCTTCTATAGATAACCTCCGGAACGGTGGCTAGTAGCCGCTTCTTGGTCGAGAATTCCCCGATTCGGCTACTATTCAGGTGAAGGGCAGCGCCTTATCTGCTCTCCCTGCAAGCATCCAACAACGAGTATCCAACGCCGAAAGCATGCCAGGTCAATACGCTTTGCGGAGCATATCGGCGTATTCATCCGGCAAAGTACTTTCTTCCACGGCCCGGGCCGTCTTCTCTACATCATAAGGTACCCGGATAAATTCTACCCCGATACTGTCCGGGTGGGTCATGGTGCTCTCCGGCGTGATTGTCAGCATGACGTAGCAGGCCCTTACATCCCCGTCTTTGGGCTTCCCAACCGACCCAATATTAATGGCATGACGAAAACAAGTACCATTACCATTGGCCTGCGAATATGGAAGCTTCCGGTGGTAAGGCTTATGCGTATGTCCGAAGGCCATGATCGTTGCCCCTGCCTCCTCCATGATTCGTAACAGGCTGTTTTCGGGCCGGTCTTCAAACAGATACTCATTGATTTTCCGTGGGCTGCCGTGTACCATCAAAAAACGGAACTTGTTCTCCCCAAACCCAAACTCAATGGCTAGGTGCGCAGGTAGGTTACGCAGATACTCCCGTTCAGCGGCCCCAATCGTCTGGTTGGTAAAAGCAATAGACCGGGCTCCGAGTACTTTTTCGTGGTCAGATTTATAAGCACAGCCACAGTTATCACTGCTTAATCCTATCCCCTGGTCATAATTTCCGGCAATGGTAGGAATCTTCCGTTTACGTACTTCCCGGATCACTTCATTGGGGAAGGGAGCATACCCAACCAGGTCACCCAAACAATAAATCAGGTCCGGCTGGCGGTGGTCAATATCGGCTAATACTGCCTCTAAAGCAGGCCAGTTGGCGTGAACGTCACTGAAAAGAGCTATTTTCATAGAAGTCTGGCTGAATATGAGTTTTTATTAATGTCTGCTGTTCCGGTAGTCCCGAAAGGGTAGGGTAATGGGAATGCTAAATCTTAAATTCATTTAACCTTTAGCACTTAGCATTCACCATTGTGACTTAGCAGCAACCCGTACCTGGCGTACAGCAGGAAACGTCAGGCTTCTCGCCGTACACCGTTACACTGTAAATACCCGTACCATCCGCTTTAAAAGCGGCTAATTCTTCTTCATTCAGATAATTGGACAAAATATCGTCGGGCAGGGTAATCAACCGCTGTTTTTGCACCTGCACATTCACAAAGCCAGTCCGTTTGATTATATCCAGGTACTCATCCTTCTGGATAGCTCCGGAAACGCACCCCGCGTACATTTCGGCAGCTGCCTGTAACCCTTCGGGTAAGCTCCCTTCTAAAACTACATCAGAAATGCTAAAATGCCCACCCGGCTTTAAGACCCGGTACGTTTCCCGGAACGCCTGTGCTTTGTCGGGCACTAGATTCAGCACGCAATTGCTTACGACCACATCTACGCGGTTAGCGGCCAGCGGCAAATCTTCTATTTCGCCCAGGCGGAATTCTACATTCGTAAATCCCAAGTTCTGCGCATTGCGGCGGGCGGCGGTAATCATGGCCTCGGTCATATCCACTCCGATCACCTTCCCGGTATCCCCGACAATGGACCGGGCTACAAAACAATCATTGCCGGCTCCCGAACCTAAGTCCAGCACCGTATCTCCGGCTTTGATCTGGGCGTATTCCGTAGGAAGTCCACAGCCTAAACCCAGATCAGCCTCGGTCACATAACCTGACAGTCCCTCATACGTTTCCGCCATTACGGTTACCCCGGTAGCACAGCTTCCCGTAGCTCCACAGCAGCCGCTCTGATTTTGCTCTTTCGACTGCCGGGCAATTTCATCATACTTTTCTTTCACCATTTGCTTGATTTCGTCTGACGTGTTCATCATGGTTAATTTTAATTGATTAATTGTAATATTACGATAATAAGGAGTAAAAAAATTTTAAGTAATTGATTAATAGTATCTTACGCTGCTTTTATTATACGTCGGTGATTCATTGGCTAATAGCCAAAAGCTAATTGCTAACAGCTACTTAGGCTATTTTCCGCTGCATCACGGTAGCCGAGGACGGACAAACGGAAGAAAATTGCGCCGTATTCCGGATAGGGGCCGGCACCGACAAACGGTCGGCCTTGACAAAGCCCTGCTTTTCAAAGAACGGTGCTGCCGTAGTAGTGATTAAATACACTTCCTTTACGGCCTTCTCCGTGGCCAGTTGCATAATAGCACGGTACAGTCTATGTCCTACTCCCTTTCCCTGAGTGCTGGTACTAACCGCCAGGGAGCGAAGCAAGGCATAGGACCCATATACTTCAAGTCCGGCTGAACCAATTATATTTCCGGCTTCTTTGGCAATGATGAAGTTTTCCAGGGTGCCGGGCAGGTCTTCGATAGGGAGGTTAAGGGAGTGCAGCAGCGTTTCCAAGGAGGACCGGTCAGTATCCGAAGCCCGGTCAATAGCAATGGTTTGATACATAACAGTAAAGGTTAGCAACATGATTTATCGGAGAGGGGCGAAGCAAACAGGCCAAGCAGAAAATCTTTTGCCTCCTCCCATCCTTTTTCATTAATGCAGTAACAGACGCTGGTGCCTTCAATCTCGCCTTTAATGAGGCCCACGGCTTTTAATTCTTTCAGATGCTGCGACACAGTAGCTTGTGCCAGCGGCAGCTCGTCGACCAAATCCCCGCAAATACACGCCTTTTTTTGCAGCAGGTATTCCAGAATGGCAATCCGGGCTGGATGCCCTAGGGCTTTGGCATACGCAGCAACCTGATTTTGATTCTTGCTGAAATGTTCGGTCTTGGTCAGGCCCATAATCATTTAATATATATCGCAATATTACGATTAATATCGAATATCCCAATAGTCAAGCGCTAATCTTTCTAAAAATATTGCGTATTGCTTACGTCCGTGCCGGTAATATAACTATATTCCAATGAACAGTTATTTAAAATGCAAGCCTATAAAATCAAGCGGCCGGAAAAATGAAAATTATAAAATTTTATAGGGTAAATTGCCGTTACCCAAGAACGGTATGTTATACCATTACGGGCAGTAAAAAGCATTTTAATACTTATAATCTTCCTTTTACTATTAGCCGGTTGGATAATTTTTATTGTAAAATACGAATTCTGAGGACCTTGCTAAATAGCCTATAAATTTACCTGATGAGTTTCTTGTATCCGTCATTTCTGTTCGGGCTGGCCGCCATTGCCATTCCGATTGCCATACACTTATTTAACTTCCGCCGCACCCGTAAAGTGTACTTTACGAATGTGGCCTTCCTCAAAGAAGTAAAGACTAACACCAATACATTCCGGCGGCTGAAGCACCTGCTGATTCTGGCGGCCCGGGTGCTGTTCATTACGTTTCTGGTACTGGCGTTTGCCCAACCCTTTATTGCCAATAAAAATGCGTCTTTGATCAATGCTGGCACTGGTATTACCAGCGTGTACCTCGACAATTCACTCAGCATGCAGAACGAATCCGGCAAACGACGTTACCTGGATATTGCCACTTCGCAGGCTGATGAGTTGCTGGGCGCCCTGGCGGAAGCCCCGACGTATCACCTGCTCACCAATGATTTTGAGAGCCGCGACCAGCAACTGGTCACCCGCGATAAAATACGGGACCGGCTGACGGAGGTTGATTTTTCGGATGCCTACCGTACCCTGGAAACTGTTTACCGCCGGCAAAAAAGCCTGCTGGAACGCCTTTCCCGGTCGCCCAACAACCAGTTGTTCTGGATCTCGGATTTTCAGAAGAGTACTGTTGGCTCCCTGTCTGCCCTGCGGGTTGATACCCTGACTAAACTATTTCTGGTGCCGGTACAAACGGAGGAAGCTAACAACGTGTACATAGATTCGGTCTGGCTGGCTACGCCCTTTGTCCGCGAACGGGAAAGCAACCAGTTGAATGTCAGGCTGGTCAATTCGGGAAAGGAAAAAGTAAATACCCTACCTATCAAGTTATTTATTGATGAAAAACAGGTTTCGGCTTCTTCGGTTTCCCTGGAACCTAATGCTCCGGGTACGGCCTCGTTTAATTTCACCCTCAACGACCGGGGATTGAAAAAGGGACGTTTGTCTTTCGAAGAATACCCGGTGACCTTCGATAATGATTACTATTTTGTCATCAATGCCTCGCCGGTGGTCAATATTGTGCATCTGCAGGGATCGCAGGCCAGTCCTTACGTATCGGGGGTGTATGGCAACGAGACGGTCTTTAATACCAAAACCCTCAGCGCCCTTAATACCGACCTTTCGCAGTCTAACGTCGCCGATCTCGTGGTACTCGATGGTCTGTCGGGGATCGATGGCTCAGTGGTGACGCAGCTGAATGATTTTGTGCGGAAAGGCGGCAGCGTGCTTATTTTCCCTTCTACTACGGCGGATGCGGCCAGTTATGCTTCGCTGCTCAACGGCTTTGGGGTACGCGGATTACAGAAGGCGGCCGCTGCCCCCATTACGCCGGTTTCTACTACGGCGGCTCCGGCGGCAGTTCCTAATACGCTGGCCCCGCCTGACAGCAAGAATCCTTTTTTTGAAGGTATTTTTGAAAGCACTACCCAGAAAGGCAACGTAGCTGCCCTCGGCTCAACCGGTGCTGGACTGGGCCAGCCGAAATACCTTGCTGCAGTTCAAAAACGGAAGGCCTTTCCTGAGCCGTTTTGACGCGGGCAAGGGGAAGGTATACCTGTGTGCCTCTCCGCTGGACGCGCCTTCGCAGTTTTCCGCGCCACGCCCTCTTTGTACCGGTCATGTATAAAATTGCGGCCCCCGAGCAAGACGCAGGAACGGATGGCTTATTCTTTTCAGGAGTCGAGGCATTGGCGTGGAAGTGAGCCCAACGGGCATGAACCGGTTTATAAACTCAGAAGGAGGGATTTTGAGGTGATTCCGGCACAGCGGCTCAATGGCAACCGGCTAGTGTTTGATCTGCCCGAAAATCCGCAGACGGCCACCAAACAGCTGCAGCAGAGGCGGGTTATTATCCAGTTGACCTTGGGAGACACCACGCAAAAGTTACTGGCCTTCAACTACGACCGGAAAGAGTCGCAACTGGCGGCGTATACGCCGCCCCAGCTCGGCAGCTATTTGCGGGACAGAAAACGTGCAGGTGTTTGACTCAGCGGAAAAACAAGACTTCGTGAAGGAGTTCGCTGGACAGCACATCGGCCGCAATCTCTGGAAGTATTGCCTGATGGCGGCGCTTTTCTTCCTGCTGGCCGAAATTGTAATTATAAGGGTAATGAGGTAGTTAGGGGGTGAAGGTTGTTGGTTTACTGTTGACAGTTTTCGGTTGCCTTATTATGTTCTCTATTGCCACGTCCTTCAGGGCGTGGCCACATCAAAAAAGGGCCGAAGCCCTTTTTGTTTTAGCCTAAAGCCAGTTTGGAAGAATTACTGAACGCTAGTCTACCAGAATTTTTACGGAATTTGTAATACCTCTAACCAAAACCAACAACCCGAAACTATAAACCGGAAACCGTAAGTCTTATACCAAGGCCTGTCGGCAATAATTAAAGCACTTCTTTACTTCAGCTACCGAGTCAGCCCCTTTGGTATTCGTACTCAATATTGGCCGGAAAAGGGTATTTATTTTGCCGCATCATCAGCGTCAGTTTCTTTAATGGGCGTTTCGCCTTCCCCGAATGAAACGTTAGGTCCTTGATTGCGTTTGCGGTCCTTCACGTGGATCATTACAATGCGGTTGTGATGCTGCTTCATAAAAGCCACTGGATCTTCGTCAGCCGCTACAGTGACCAATATCCAGGTTAATCCGCATAAAATCGGAAGCGCCCTGCAAAGCCCGGGCGAAGCTGTCGGCCCCGGATAATTCGTTGGGCTCGGCCTTTTGGAATGATTGTGCAAACCCACTTTGTTTTATGCTTCTGCGCCAGTTTATCAATCTTCGGCGCCAGACTAACGGTCGTAGAAGTGGTGATGGTATCCACCCCTAAGGCTTTTGCCATCCCGAATATCCGTCTCCATTTCTTCTTCAGTCATGTGATCCCGGAAGCCAAGCTAAACGCACTCAGCTTGATTCCACCTTTTTAAACTTGGCTGCGGTCTTTCAAATTCGCTCAGTGGCGTGGTTAGCCGCCATTTCCGCTTGTCTTCGTTATTGGCTAATTCTTTCGGTTCCAGGTGACCCGACCACAATTCACAGCTGCTAAGGCCTATTTCGGACATAGCTTTGATGGCCTCGTCCAGCGAACGGTCACGAAAACTATAGCTTTGAACGCCAATCTGCACGCCATTGATCTTTGAGTCAGGCTTGGCTTGTAGTAAAGGATTGGCTGCCCAGGCTGATTTTGGCAAAATCAGTGCTGCCATACTGCCAAACATCAATGCATTCCATTCTCTTCGGTTCATAAGGGTTCAGGGTTGGAGTGAAGGTTTACGAAATCGATTGTGAATGGCAATATGAAAAAAAATTGTGATATTCAGCAGTTTTCATCCGGATAAATTACTACTTATAGATAGAAAAATACCAAATCTAAAAGAGGATACTGGAGTGGAGAGGATTGTATTACTTATCTAACTATTAGCTAAAAGGGTGTAGGACAAGTTTATCGTGGCCCTGGGGTTTAATACTATTTCTCGCAGATTCCCGCAGATAAGGACGCAGATATTCGCGGATTTCGTCTCTTTTGTCTGCGGAAATCTGCGGTTACATCCGCGAATATCTGCGAGAACTATTCTCACCGAAGGTAAAATAAACTTTCCTACACCCAGCTAAAGACTTCTTATAGAAGATTCTGTTTAGATGTCCAGATTCTGGTATTCCCTTGATGGTCAATGTAGATAAAGCATCCTGCCAGCGTTTGGTGATTCCGTAAAAATTGCTGGGCCTTTTCCAGTCCCATCACTAGAAAGGCGGTAGCAAAGGCATCGGCGGTCATGCAGTCCGGGGCGAAGATGGTCACGCTTAGCAGCGAGTTCTGCTCCATTAACCCGGTAGCAGGGTTGATAATGTGGGAGTATAAACGACCCTCTTTCGGGAAACTATTCCGATAGTTGCCCGAAGTAGCCATTGCCCGGTTATGAAGATGGACAGTCTTTTCCAAAGCCCTCTCTTTGGGTGTTGCCTGCTTTGGATTGGCAATCCCGATAACCCAGGTTTTGCCTTTGTCATTACGGCCTTGGCAACGGACCTCGCCGCCGATTTCAATCATATAATGCCGAATGCCTTTTTGTTCAAGCCATTCTGCTATCACATCCACGGAATAGCCTTGCGCAATGGCATTGAAATCCAATTTTACGCCGGGTTGAGTAGTTGAAACACAGGCTTTATCAAACGTCACCTTGTCAAAGCCCACGTATTGGAGCAGAGAATCAACGTTGAGTGCTTTTGCCGCTACTTTGTTTTTTCCGAATCCGTAGGCATCCACCAAAGGGGCCACGGTAGGGTCAAAAGC
This sequence comes from Cytophagales bacterium, assembly GCA_030448185.1. Classification (GTDB taxonomy): domain Bacteria; phylum Bacteroidota; class Bacteroidia; order Cytophagales; family 172606-1; genus CADCTQ01. The sequence continues at coordinate 10,938 of JAUJNL010000112.1, forward strand.
TCCCAGAGTGGCCTCATACACCTCTCTGGATTTAACCAGTACGGGGTAAAAGTAGGGCAATGTAAAGCGAAAGGAGCCGGATCGGTTAAACGTAGAAATTTCTGAATCCGGAATATACGTAGATAGAGATTGGCTGAACTGAGTCAGTATCGAATCGATTTCGGGCTGGTAATCCTGGTTTTGGCGACTGATGTATTTTATCTGGTAAGTAGTGCCCTGCGTTCTTCCTTCCAGCGCAAATACAAATCCATGCGGAGGTACTTTTCCTTCAGTAAAAGCACAAAATAGGATAAAAACACTCCATACAGTGAAGGCGAACTTCATTTTCCGGAAATTTTAAATTATTTCCTAATTCTTTTTCGAATGAGCGGAAAGGCCCAGTAACCCTGATTAGATTTTTCGCAGATTGACGCAGATCAACGCTGATTTTATTCTCCTTTCTGCGAAAATCTGCGAGAAAAACCCTGTATCAGAACTCTTCCCCTTTCATTTAACCTTTAGCATTTAGAATTTAACATTACCTTACTTCCCAATATCCGGGTTGGTAAGCAGGGCTTTGAACTCGTCGAGGTATTTGGTGTATACTTCGCGGGGGTCGCAGTTATGCTTTTTGCAAATATAGGCGGCCCGTCCTACTACTGTACCCATCATGGCCGTGGTTTTCATCACCCGGGTCGAGGCCAGAGCTACGTGGGTGACGCTGATATTACGGCCGGCCATAAACAGGTTAGGGACATTGCGGGAATAGAAGCAGCGGTACGGAATCGGGTACGGTTTGATTTTGGTGTATTCGCCCGGAATGCCCGGTGGCCGGTACTTTTCCCAGTTGGGGTCGTCGTAAGCCACGGACCGGAACTCCTCGCCAGGGAAATGCTTGCTGTTTTCGGGGTGCGGAAAATGCAGGTCGAAGTACCAGGTGGTAATTACGCAGCCATCCGGATAGGGAATCTGCTCCTGAATGTCCTGTTGCCGAAGCACAATATCGCCCATGAGTCGCCGCGATTCCCGCTTGCCGACAACGTGGGCCAGCCAGGTAAGTTTGCCGGTAGCGTATTTGTCCTTATCAGGACTTTTGTTCTTGAGGTAATCCCACATGCCGTACACCGCCCGGAAAATGTGGTCCCGGATTTCCTCGGCCTCGTAAATCGTATTCTTGCGGAAGCCACTTTCCCAGTTCCAGCCCCCGGCGGCAATCACACCAGGCTTTAGTTTCTGCGGCCATTTTGGGGTAGGCACTTCAAAGGATTCCTCGTTTAGTTGTAAAGCCCACGGGCAGGAAGGAAACGTGGAGGGTTCGTAGCCCTGACTGGCGTACCAATACTGCGAATTTCCCATCAGCAAAGTGTCACCTGATTCCGCATCCCCGATTTCTGGGGCCAGCGATTCGCCGGTTTCCTTGCGGCCTTCGCGGCCCATCCGAAAATCGGCTCCGGCCAGGTAGCCAATGGTACCGTCACCGGTACAATCTACAAACCAGCGGCCCCGGAACAGATGGTCCTCGCCCGTCATGGTATTGCGGGCAATTACGGCGGTAATGCGGCCCGCTGCAGTTTCTATCCGGTTGGCATGGGTATTGAGAAACACCGAAACGTTCTTTTCGGCCTGCACTACTTTCAGTCGCTTTTCATCCATGGCCCGCATATCGGTGTGGGCCATCTGGGCTTCCTGCGCCAGCAGTTCCTGCACAATGTCGGCATTGCGCGGATACGGGCCTTCCGGGGCAAATACTTCCCCAATCGGGTTCACTTTAATCTCGGAGCTGGAATTACCACCCAGTACGGGACGATTCTGAATCAAGGCGGCTTTCAGTCCCAGGCGACTTGCGGCTACGGCGGCGCAAATGCCCGAAAAACCGCCTCCTACCACTACCAAATCGTATTCTCCCTGATCTTTCGGCTGGTCGGGAAAGCCCATAATTTTCCGGCGGAAGGGTTCCATTCCCGCCAGGTCATTGGGCGGCGTAAAGGAAGGTTTACCATCTTTTACGAACAGAATCGCATCACAACGTCCATCAAATCCGGTAAGGTCGTGCAGGGTGATGTTGGCTTGGGTATTGGCAATAGTTACCATACCAGCATCCTGCCAGAACCAATTCCCGCCGCCTTTTATGCCGAAAGTATCTTTCAGGGCTTGGTTGTCAATCAGAATCTGGAATTTGCCCGGCCCTTGGTTGGCTACCCAATCTTTGTTCCGGACGTACACCCGGTACTTGCCTTTAGCAGGAAACGTAACGGTAGTTTTGGCGTCTTTCACCGGTACCCCCAATCCATGAGCCAGCATATAGGGTGAGCCCATAATATCCATAAACTGGGCATCCACAAACCAGCCGCCGGGGTCTTTAAAAGATTCGGCCTCGACTAGCACCTTGTCTTTTTGCTGCGCAAATGAGACTTGGGTTGTAAAGAGGCAAAAGGATAATAAAAGATTCAGACGAAGAAATTTCATAGAATTTATGTGCCGATTTGATAATGTGCTGATGTGCTAATAAGAATTACATTCCCCGCGCAAGACTCTTACTTGTGCGGTCAGCTTCAAGGAAGTCCCCGACTTCCTGCCAGTCAGAGACTGGCAATTATTCCAAGTCACAAGTCTCGCTTCGCTAAGACTTGCGCCAGTTGAGCAGTTGAGGACCTCTCCGCTCATGGAGTAGTTATTTTATATTTATCGTCCCACACCTCAACCGTACCGTTTTGCATGGCGGCGTTTCCCATGTGGACGACATTGGCCGAGGTGCCGCCGGTTTCCACGTCCGAAAGCGGGGTTTTATGGGCCAGCACGCATTCGGCAAAATGTTTCAGCGAAAGTGTAGAGGTTTCGGTATCCCAGCGCGGCTGCCCTTCCACCAGAATCGGAACCGGCTCGGCCCGGCCCCAGATGCGGCGGGTGGCCCCGGAAATGCCATCGACGTTTTCGGGCGGCGGAGGCGGTTGTTGGGAAGGGTCAAACTCAAAGTACAGATTCCCCCGGTTGCCGTCTACGTTCCAGATTTCAATGGTTGCTTTGGTACCGTAAAACATAATGTTGTAGCCCATGTACTCGGTGGTCAACAGGCAGGTAAAATTGCCCTTTACCCCGCCCGGATATTCGTACAGCACCTGCGTATTATCGAAGGTTTCCCGTTTCTTCGGATAAAAACTGGTGCTGCCCATTCCCACAGCCTTCACCGGGGTTTTGCCCAGAATAAAACTCACAATATCAATCTGGTGCGCCGAAAGTTCATCCAGCGGACCACCGGTAAACTCCCGGTACAGCCGCCAGTTCAGGATGCGTTCCCACCTGGGGTTGTCCACTTTTTTCCGCTGGGAGGTATGGTAACTGTATTGCGCTGCCACGTGGGTAATTTCTCCCGCCGTACCATTGGCAATAATCTCCTTGATTTTATGGTGCAGCGGATTAACCCGTTCCTGAAAACCAGCCTGAAAGGTGGTTTTGGCATTTTTCACGCCCTGTACCAGTTTCCGCGTTTCGGCAACGTTGTAGGTCAGGGTTTTTTCGCAGTACACGTGTTTACCCGCATCCAGCGCCGCTAAAGCAATATCGGAATGGAAGGATTGCGGCGTAGCTACAATTACGGCCTCTACGTCCTTATTTTCCAGCAGCTTCCGGTAATCGGCGTAGCCTCTGGCCTTTTTATCGGCTTCGTTTCAAACCTTCCGATAATTGCTCCGGGATGATATCGCAACAAGCCAGTACTTTCAGTTGGGGTACACTCTGACTCAACTTTGCCAGGTACGTTCCCTGCGAACCGGTGCCAATAATGCCTACTCCAATCGTATCACCAGGGGCAGACGCTTTAGTCAAAGCAGGCAGACCAAAAGCCAGACCCGCCGAAGCAACGCTGCCTGCCTGAATAAACCTTCTCCGGGAGAAATAGTCAGTGATCATTTGTTGTTCGATTTTTCGATATTTTATGTCCTCGGGGCGAAAACCACGGGGCAATACCTTCTGTACTTGCTGCCTCTTTCTTCTCACTTTCAACCTTTCCAGGTTGAAACACGGGTCAATTAAATTCTATATCCTACTTCCTACCTCTTACTTCTGTCTTCTCACTTCTTCCACCAACATCGAACATCGCCAACCCCGAAGGGATCAACGCAGTTAATCGAACATCGTCTATCTACTTTCGGCAGAAGCCCTTCTTCTCCAGAATCCGGGCATACCGGGCAATGGTATGGGGCAGCACATTTATAGATGTGGTTGCTTTTGGTCAGATAATCGACCATTTCCATAAGCGAGGCCCGTGCCGCCAGATATAGTCGTTGAAGAAATAACCGGCGCATCCAGCGTGCCAATAATCCAGCCGGGCCGCACCGGACTGTTCTCTTTCAAATCTTCTACCGTGGTTACCCGGACAAAGGGCGAGGCCCCGCAAATATTCCGGGCCGACTGATTGATCACCACGCAATTGTTCTCCTTGTGCACGATACGGTTGCGGCCGGGGTGACGGAAGAACCACGTATTCTAATCCGTTGGAACTGATAGCCTCGTAGGTCTTAGGCTTCACTTCCGACAGCGTTTTATAGTCCGAATCCATAAAGGCGTAGTAGCCGCGGGGTGTTGCCTCATCCCCGGCTAGTTTCCGGATGCGGCTCAGGGCTTCGGTGCAATGCTTTTTTCAGTTCGTCGGGCGGACAGTTGATTTCGGCCAGCACACCCATGCCCCTCCCGAATGGAGAACCGGTTCGATATAACCTTTTACGCCACCTTTGCTGCGGGGAATGTTAATCAATCCAGTTGCAGGAACCCGTTTCGTAGCGGGCCGCGTGGACGCCCATGCCCATTTTAATGCCCGAAAACTGCACTACTTCGAATAGGTTAATCATAGCCTCATTGTGGGCCATCTCCCCGGAATGCCACATGAGTGTACCCAATACCTTGCCTTCTTCGGCGTATTTTTCCAGCGTGGCATCGTCGGGTTCTTCATCGAATAGCGTTTTGCCCGTCTTCGACCAGGTATGCGGCAGGGTTTCGACAATCGGGAACGGAGGCCGGTTGGGGTCCATAATCTGGATGCAAACGCCGCCTTTCGACCATTGAAATAAATCACCGTCCCCGGTTTGGCGGCCGACAATTACTTTATTACCGATTTCATTCGCCAGCCGAATAACAGCATCGGCTACTGAAGACTTTTGTTCGGTATAGGCAGTGACCACCACTTCGGCGGGAGAAAGTCTGTTTTTCTCACCGTACAACGGAATCAGGCCTCGCGGCATAGTTTGGGCAACTGCGAAAGAATGGCAGCCGGGTCGCCGAATACAATGCCTTTAGCGTTTTTTCTTCCAGCGTTCCGCAATCCGGAGGCTAATCGCATCGTAGCTTTCGTCGCCTTTCAGGGCATCAATTTCCTTCGCACCGGCAAACTGACCGATAACGTTCTTTTTCTCGTCTCCCTCCAGAAACAGGGTATGCATCGTGCTTACGCCCATTTCTTTTAAGGAAGCCGGTTGCCGTTTTGGCTGCCGAGGCCGGGAAAGCCAGGGCTTTGCGGAAGTAGATTTTGATAGAGGTATGGCCCCAGTTCCAGCGTTTTATCTTTTACTTTTTTGGTACCGGCAAAGCCGAAAATAGCTTCCGGTACTTTGCGGATGTTGGCCTGCTTCAGCGCTGCCCGGTAAATCGTCACGGTATCATCAGACTCAATCAGCACCGATTGACCAAACTGGGCAATGGACGATTTAAACAAAGGTGCCTCGCCCAAAATGATGTACTGGATGTTGAAAACTGCATTGAGGTAGTTGAATTGCTGGTGCTGAAACCCGCCGATTACCGTGCTGCCGGTCGGGCAAAGAGCCGTCCCGTTGCGTTCGGCTTCCAGATAACATTCAAATTCAACGCCTGCTTCTCTGGCAATCCAGGCCAGCGAAGGAATTACCAGATGAATATCGGGGTGGGTGATATCGACAGGAAAACCAGAGTGTTTTGCCGGTAGCCTTGCCAGTTTTGGAATGGTCTCTGGCGCTTTCGGCCTCGGCCCCAACCGGCGACAGTACTGGTCCGGCTCCGGCAGCAGCTAAGGTTCCGGCACCCAAAAATTTACGTCGTTTCAAGGTAGAGTATGGGTAGCAATGTCAATAGAAAATGGTCATCAGTCATTGGTCAATTGTCATTAGCCTTTGTTATTGAACAGGTAAAAGGTTTCCGGCTATGTTTCAGGAAGCCAAGTATTACTAAGTAGTTCGAAGAAATTAGTTTAGCGTACATTTTTAGATAAATGGTTAGCGGTTAATGTTTTATTACGCGAACAACGAACAACTAATAACCAACAACTACTTATTGACAAATGACTACTGACCAGTTCCTGTTTTAGTTCCGAAAGGCGTTGGGGCGAAGGTCATGGTAGTGCCGTTAGCTGAAACCACTAACCGGGAAACCATCAATTTGCGTGATGGTCCAGGTCTGCTGCGGAAAGCCCGTTAATGAAACTGTTATTGCCGATTTATCTCATTAAAGGCCCAGGTTCCTTTGATTAACGCTTTGTCCGTAGCCGTTTTGCCGCATCCGTCCTGAAATTCACCGGTACTGTTGGTATAGATGTGGTAGAAGTAGCCCATGCCGTTCCCCTGTCCGAACAGGCGGGTCCGGTTATGGGCAGCGGTTTGTTCATCTCAATCGTACCGTTCAGCTCAAATCATCTCCATTTTTTTATAATCGGAAGCCGCATCTGAAATTCCGGGCGTCGCCTGGGGCAAAGCAGGCGTATCCTCCTCGTGGAACAGGCCGTAGCCAGTCCCAGCAGAAGGAGTAAACAGAGCAGTGTAGTCTTCATATTTTTATTGGAATTGGATTGTTATCGAATAAATGTCGGTTCCGTTAACTCCCCTCCTTGGATAAGCAGGGCTGTACAGTTTTAGTTATAACAACCACTGAAATAGGGTTTTAATATTGTGCGCATGGAGATCAATGGCCGTTTTGACACATTTATATCCTTTTAGGCGCATTAAGTTCAAATATTTTGAGCAAGGATACATTTTTGGCAGCCTGTTTGTGAGCAATCTGGTTTTGTCTTCTCCCATTGTGACATCTTTTACGTAGTGTAAGCGGATTCTCCACTGACCAGTAGGAACGGATAAGTTCTCCAGCCTAGAGCGGCTTCCTGCATGTTGCGGCTCGAGGATATAGTAATGGGTCTTATCATAGGTTTTGCCTTTCTTAATCCCCATCGTCTCAGCACGACGAAAGCAAGCAATACCCGTACGTCTGCTGCCAATGCGGGGGAGCTTTATATAGCTGTACCCTCCGATGTTCGAGTCTGCCCCGGTTCTTGTGCCGGCTTTCATGGCTATCAGTAGGCTTTTGGGCAAGGGCTTCCTGCTTGATAAGTGTTAAGAGCTTGTCTTGATTGCCTTTATCCCTGAATCAGTAATCATTGCCGGATTCAACAATCACGGCTAGTGTTTTTTTTGGCAATGCAGCGCATCCAGCGTGAGCATAGCGCCTTTTAGATGCAGTTGTTGGATTAACGCTCTGACCACTTTTGCTTCAATCTTCTTGCCATTATGATAAGCCTCCAGGCTATGCACTAAACCAGACTGATGCGACAAAACACCTGGACCATGGCCACAAAGTCCTGGTAGCTTTTATTATAATCACTTAAGGTAGATTTCAAACTCTTCCATCCAGGGAATAGTTTTCTACCGGCAAAGTGTTGACTGCATCCAGGCTTCAAACTGCTGCTTGACGGCTTGAAAATCCACTTTGCCTAGTAAACTACTAATCGTTACATGGATTAGGTACGCCATGCCCAAAGCCAAATAATCTCACAAATTCCCAGGCGTGTCGTTGCATAAAACGGGCTAGTTCCCGGTAGCCATACCGTCCACTCCGGGTTACCCATGATTACCATCGCCAGCACCGCTGGTAAAGGGTGCCGACTACCAGCCCGACGACGTGGGTCAGGTATGTTTTCCAGATATGAGTAAATTTCGCTCCCATCTCTATTGTGTTTTCATGCAAATCTATTAAGGTCCAATATATTTACATAAACTGTACAGCCCTGCCTTAGCAAGGAGGGGCGGGGGTGGTTTGACTGGTTGTATACTTCAGCAGTTTTCAACCACCTCACCTTCCTATTTCTCAGGGAGGAAGTTTTAAAACCTAATACTGCGGATTCTGTTCCAGCAGGGGGTTGACGTCAATTTCACTCTGCGGAATGGGTTGCAGGGCGTTTGGGCCAGCGAATTAAGGGTTAAAGTACGGCGAAGCCGAATTACCCAATACTTCCGTAGCCCTGCCGCTAAACCTATCCGTTCGTAACGGACCAGGTCAAACCAGCGATGCCCTTCAAAGCCAGCTCATACTTGCGTTCCGCCCGGATAGCCTGCCGGAATTCGGCTTTGGACAAGGTGCCGGTAAAGCCTCTAGGAAATGCCTGGCACGAAGCTGGTTAACATAGCCAATGGCCTGCGCCAGGAGGGTAGGGTTCAGTTCATTCACTGCTTCGGCGTACATCAGCAGTACATTGGCGTAGCGTTGCACCATGTAGTTTAGGGAGAATCCACGTTGCCACCGGCTTCACCCGCCGCATTTTCCCGGCTCAAAATGGGCTTACGCTGGTGGAAGTTGGGGTGGTATTAGTCCAGTCGCCCTGCGTTTCGTTGGGGCAATTACGGATACCGAACGGCGTTTGTCAGTGGCATCCCAGTTGTTGTAGAAGGCATTCTGCACGGAAGTACTGTTGAACCGGGTAATCCAGGTATTGGCATTGGAACCGTCGGTACCGGGACCGCCTTTACTGAAATTGCACCTCAAAATCGACTCCTTGCCGTTTTCATTAGACAGCTTGAAAATATCGACGCAGTTGGCTCAACTGGTACTGTCCCGAACTGATTACGGCCCGACAGAGGTCCCGCACTTTTTCGTAGTACTCCTTTTTCATGCCGTCAGCAGCGAGGTACAGATACACATCGGCCAGCATGGTCTGGGCAGCTCCTTTGGTTGCTCTTCCGATATCCCGCCGAGCCGTAAGTTGATTTCAGGGGCAGGTTTTCGATAGCCAGCGTAAAGTCGGCAATCACCTGTTCATTACACTTTTGCCGCCGGGTCGCGGGGTACCTGAAAATTGGTTTTGGTGGTTGGCTTCCAGAATCAGAGGTACGTCGCCGTACCAGCGGACCAGAAAATAGTAGTAAAAGCCCCGCAGGAAAGCGGCTTCGCCCAGAATCCGTTTTTGATATTCTCATCAATCGCCATCCCGGCACCTGTTTAAATAACACCACGTGGTAGCCAATACCCCTGATAGGCGGCCCCCAAGCCGGGTTAGAGCCGGTATTAGGGTCGGTGTGGGTGAATACGTATAGTTGTATTTTCCGCTGGCCCGGAACATTTGTCCGTCTTGGCTCCCCAGCGGTAAGCGGCAGCTGCCGGTAATAAGGGGTTGCTGCAATACGTCGTAAGCGGCATTGACGGCATACACGGCGTCTTCTTTGGTTTTGTAAAAGTAGCCTCCGTCGGCGAATCCAGGGGAGCCCGGTCCAGAAAGTCTTCTTTGCAGCCGGTGAAGGGTAGCAGGCAGAAGCAGAGGACAATCACTTCAGAGTAGGATTTTCATAATGGGTGTCGGGTATTAGGTACTGAGTATTAGAGAATAAGTCATTAGTTGATTGGTCATTGGGAAATGAATTGTTAAGAGAAAAACTAATGACCAATGACAATTGACTAATGACCAGATTAAAAACCAATATTCAGCCCTAGCGTAAAGGTGGGCTACCGGGTGGACATTATAGTCGATACCGTAGGACATAGTTCTCATTTCACTGGAGGTATCTTGGTCCTGTTCCCCGATTTCGGGGTCAAGGCCGGTGTATTTGGTAAAGGTGAGCAGATTGGTAGCTTGCCACGTAGATACGGGCTTTCTGGGCGTATATTCGGGCCAGACCCTCGGGAAGTGTATAGCCTAAGGATATGTTCTTCAGGCGTAGATAGGAACCATCTTCAATCCAGCGGGTGGAGTTACGACCATTCTCGGCGGGGTCCAGTTGCACGGCTCTGGGTACAGTATTACTGGTGCCTTCGCCCCGCCAACGGGCTAGCACTTCGGAGGGTCCGATTTTCGACGGCAAACATACTGGCGACGCGGGTGCGGGTTCCGTTGTAGATTTCATTCCCCTGCACCCCCTGAAAAAAGAGGCTGAAGTCCAGATTTTTATAGGTCAGGCTGCTGTTCTCCCCAGGGTCAGGTCCGGAATGGGATTGCCAATCAGTACCCGGTCGTCGGCGTTAATCACGTTGTCGTTGTTTACGTCCCGGAACTTCACGTCTCCCGGCCGGGTAGCAGTGCCCTGCACGGCATGGGCCTCAATTTCGGCTTGATTCTGGAAGATGCCTTCGGTGATGTACCCGTAGAAAGAACCCACTGGGTCACCTTCGCGGGGTAATCGTTACGTTTTGTCCACCCCTTTCCGTTGGTTGCCGCCAGAAACTGTCCGCCAAAGATGGGCCTTCCGCCTCGAGGCTCAGCACTTTGTTGGTTATTGTGGAAAGATTTTCGCCGATTTCGTAGGTAAGGGCCCCGGTGGTTTTCCGGTAGTTCAGTTCCAGCTCCACGCCGCGGTTTTCGAGGTCGCCGCCGTTAACATAAGGAGCGTGGAGATACCCGAGGTTTGCGGATGGGAACCCCACCAGCATATCGTGGTCTTTAATGAAAGAGCTGGTCGAAAGGGATCGCGGATTATTCTGCGGAAACCCGGCATCAAGACCCATGTTGGTTTGCGTAGCCGTTTCATTTCAAATCGGATTGGCCAGCGAAACCGGCGTTACCCCCGGCACAATTGTCTGCCCGGCTCCACCCGGACCAAATACGTAGCGGCGGTCAATGGCCAGATTGGCGAATGGTATAACCTGATTTCCTGATTCCCCTGACTGGCCCCCAGCTGCCCCGCAGTTTCAGTTCGTTGATAAACCGAGGCCTTTCAGGAGAAACCCTCATCGAATGCGCCAGCCCACCGAGGTGCCGGAAAGGTGGCGTACCGGTTGGTTGCGCTGAACCGCGAAGAACCGTCGCGGCGAACGGTGGCGAAAACAGGTATTTGTCGGCAAGGTGTAATTAATCCGGGCCGTATACGAAAAGCAGCGACCACTCATTGGCGTAGGTTTCTCCGTTGCTAATGAACCAAGCCGGTATTGACATTCAGGTAAGACAGTTCGTTATTAATCAATCCATTGGCCGAAATCGCTTCGAGTTGATTAAATCTGAGCCGAAAGTATACTACTACGGCCGAGATTGTGTTTGCCGGAAAATGCGGTTGAAAGGCGTGAGTTTTCCAGAATCTGCGTGATATTGCGGGCATTGATCTGCCAAACCCCGCTGTGTTGCGGAATAACACGCCAAACTGATACGTGGGAATAAAATCTTTGTCTCCTGCATACTTAAATCGGCCGAACTGGACCAGGAGAGAAGTCGGGCCTTTGTGTCAGGTTTTCCACTTCCCCGAACAGGTTACCTAAGAAACGGTTCCGGTTCGATTGGTTGGTGAATAATTCGATTTCGGCTACCGGATTCATCTGGTCATTACAGTATTCTTTGGCACCCTGCGGTCCGCCCCAGCTGCCGTCGGCAAACCTCACCGGAACAGTAGGCAACTGCCGCAAGCCGTTTTCGACATGACCTCCGTTGCCCGCCGCATTTTCCATGGTGCGGAAACAGCAGGCTGGTGCCCAGTTTTACCCGACCGAAAATCTTTTGCATCGGTATTGGCCCGCACAGTATCTTTTGAAGTTGGAGCCTTTAACCGTGCCGTCCTGGTCGAAATAACTGCCGGAAATCAGGTACTGCGAATTTTCACCCCACCGGACAGTGGAAAGGGCGTGGTTCTGCATAAACGGGCCGGAAAATTTCTTTTTGCCAGTCGGTATCCACGCCGCCGGAAATTGCCGGGCCGCCCCACTCCGGGGTAAGCGGGTCGGTATGCTGGGCAGAACGCATTTCGTTGCTGGTAAAGCCCATTCACCCGCATTAAGCATATCGTATTTCTTTGCTAACTGCTGCACCCCGGTATACCCGTCGTAGGTGAGGCTCACTTTGCCTTCCTTGCCCCGTTTGGTGGTCACGATAATCACCCCATTGGCGGCGGGCTCCGTAAACGGCCGTGGCCGAAGCGTCTTTCAATACTTTCAATCGAAGCAATGTCGTTGGCGTTGATTGAGTTCTGTGCATCAGTTCCGAACACCGGAATTCCATCAATCATTGTAGAGGGGCTGGTTGTTGTTGACCGTTCCGATTCCGCGGATACGTACGGCTACCGAACCACCCGGCGCCCCGGAGTTGAGGTTCACGTTTACCCCGGAAATCCGGCCCCGCAAAGCCTGCTCCAGCGGCTTACGGGCAGTTATTAATTTTTTCGGGGGAAATCGAACTAATGGCCCGGTCAGGTCCCGTTTTCTGCGTACCATAGCCAACCACCACAATTTCCTGCAAGGATTTGATGTCGGGCAGTAACGTTACGTCAACAGTAGTGCGGCCATGGGTACCTCTTCCGGGGCATAACCGATGTAGGAGAATACCAGCGTGCCTTGCATTTGCTTCCGGTACCGCAATCGAATATTTCCCGTCCGCATTGGTACTAGCCCCAATGGTAGTTCCCTTTACCAGCACGGTTACACCGGGCAATCCTTTGCTATTCTCATCCGTTACGGTGTACCTGACCAATGTTAATTGGGGCTACAGTTGGCGCAGCCGATGTTTTGGTTTCCGGGAAGATGGAGGCAGGCTTTCCGGCTGCGGGAATAATAAGATAAACATTTTCGCCCAGCTTCTCAAAGTCTGGGAACCCAGTGGCTTCAGTAGCTGGATGAGTTCTTCTTCCACCGAATCATATTTCCGTCTGGAAAGCTTCACAGCTTTGTTTTCAACCGTAAACCGGTCGTAGGAGAAGAGACCTTATACCGGGCTTCCAGATCGGATAAAATATCCTTCAGGTTACGGGCTTGCCGTGGACTGGACTGGGTTTGTCTCCCCGGCACGGCCAGTGTTGTTGGAGCGTACAGGGAAGAAAAAAACTGCTGAAAAAGAGCAAAAAGAACAGACAAGGCAAACTCTGTTGCGAGAAACTTTTTCATAAATCAGGGTGGTGACACGAAATAAGGAATATTGGGAGACTAAAAATACCTCATGTTAAGGAGTTACATTTCTGGTGACAGCAGGACTGGTTCTCCTTCCGGCGGATATTCAAACCATAAATTCGACTCAGGGCCTGCAGCAGCACAAATCAAGGTTGTCCATCGGGAAGGTACCCGTAAACTCTTTTCCGCGGTACGGCATCCGAGATGTTGACCTTTACCCCGTAGGTATCCTGCAGGAGAAGGGCTATTTCGGCCAAGCGGGGTATTGTCAAAAATGAATTTTCATCCTTGAACCCCAGGTACGCTTCCGGGTTACCCGTTTTCGCCACATTGCCCGAACGGGCTTCCACCTCCACTAAATCGCCGGGGCTCAAAACCATAGCGGCATTTTCACCTTCTCAATCCCGTTTCCAGACGTACTTTACCCGAATTGAGGACGACCCGGTTAGCGTCGTTCCGTCCAGTACCGTGAAGGTAGTTCCCAGTACCTCCACATTGAAGTTATCAGCCGTCTGCACGATAAAACGCTGGCCGTTGGCCTGATGGTAACCGAAGTAGGCTTACCTGACAGTTGTACCTCGCGGGGCTTGTCCGTTTCCCATTGTTCCGGAAAAACGATCCGGAGTTGGCATTGAGAATCGCTACGGAACCGTCGGGCAGCTGTACCGTTTTGATTTCACCGTTGCCAGTCACATATTCCTTTTGCGGGGTCCCTTTCAGGAAGGCAAACAGCAGAGCCAGTGATATGAGTAAACCCGTGAAAACGGCAGCCAATAAGCCGGATCATTCCAGATGGCAACAAACGGATGGAAAGTGCTGGTTCCGGCGGCTGCTCGGCTGCGTGAGTCAGGTTTTGCAGGGCAATCCATGCTGAGGCAATCTCGGCTTCGGTTAAATCATCGGCGAAGCGCATCGACAGTATCAGCCTTCTGGCTTCTTCCACTGCCTGCTTCCGTTCCGGTTGCTGAGCCATCCCTCCGACCAAAAAGGCATCCAGCTTCTGGGTAGGGTGGTTCACCCACCGCTGGAAACGGCGGTTCATGGCTAATTTTTCTACTATAGGCTTGGCGGGTCACTACGTACGAAGTTTTCCTTTGAATAAGTAAACCCTAAGCCGGTATAATACCAATTCCGGGTTTTGACAGTAAGAGAAAGTACCCGCGGTTTTGTAGTGGTGATTTTGAAAAATTTTAAGGGACAAAAATAGGCTAGCAGATAGCGAAAACGAGTTGGCTAGAACAGCAGCAGAATGGACTTCGGTTCTGCCGCAGGGTTTTGAGTCCCTTGTAGATCAGATCCCGCACACGGTTTGATATTACGAAGATTCATAATTTCCGTAATCTGCCCGTAGGTCAGCTCCTGTGCAAAACGCAGGTAAATGGCTTCCTTCTGCCGCTTGGGCAAGTCTTCCAGTTCTTTGGCTAGCCGGTGATTTTTGCTCCGAATCGGCCTGCTCATTAATCAGCGCCGTTTCAAAGGAATCTTCGGTAAAGAGATTCCGTTCCGGTTCCATTGGGTGTCTTTCGGATGGCATGGATTTACTAAAGAGCTTCCGCCGAACGATACCAGCAGGTAGACCTGGATGGATTGTGCGTCACCTAATTTTCCCGGCCCTGCCATAGTTCCAGGAATAGCTCCTGCAGATTGTCCTTCAGTAGTTCTTTATCGGCAATACTATAGCCGTAATTGTAGAGCTTACGGTAATAGGTATGGTACAGAAATGAAAATGCCTCCTGACTTCCTTCTTTAAAGTCACTCCAAATCTTGGTATCGCTATGTCGGGAATAATTCGGGTCCACTCAGGCAGTGATGGATGGCAAAAATCCCCGATAAATATAAATTAATTCTTAAATAATTTAAATTAGGGTGTACGACAAAATGCAGAGCATTCATCCGCATTGCTTCGCTGAGAATAGTTGCAATGCGGATATGTATAGCCGGGCATTTGAAATGCCCTTTTCTCGGATTCCGCATTGCAAATGCAGAACACTACGAACAAAGTTTAATGGTTGGATCTGCAATTTGTCGTACACCCTTAAATTATTATCACCACTCTTCGGCAATCTTCCCGGTTATGCTGTCAGGTTGAACGCATTTAAATTTCAAATAAAATTTGGCGTTTCAGTAGTTTCAACCCTGTAAACAGAATTTTATTTTGAATGAAAATTTGTCAAACATTTTACAAAGGACGTTTTACGGAAAAAGTCCAGAAACAGTTCTGATTTTCCAGTCAAAAGTGTCTTATGAGGAAATGCCTTTTTTGCAATTAGAATTATTCAAGGAAAACAGGTGAATTTATTGTACTTTTAAATGCAATCAATCTGGGTGCTGGTCAGTTTTCCTTTACACCAGGAGCAACGGGGTAGGGCAATGGGAACGGCTGGGCCCCTCTCTAGCTACAGGGAAACGGACTGCTGGAAGGCAGACTTATACCGGGTGGCTTCTGAGAAAACCACCTAATAAGCAGAAAAACGCAACAAGGAAGCACGCAGAAGGGGTGAATACTGCTAATCCAATAATTCAATTAGTGCTCTACGGCCCTTGCCGGTGGTTATAGCAGGTAGAATAAATAGAAATAACCTTTAGTTCATCACGGTAACCGAAACCGCAGCGGGTCCTTTGGGCCCCATTTCAACCTCAAAAGTTACGTGATCATTGTCCTTTATTGGAGTAACCAATCCATTGGCGTGAACAAAAATGCTTTCCTGAGTCTGGAGATCCTTGATAAAACCATATCCCTTGGCAGTATTAAAAAAAGTTACAGTCCCTTTTCTGATCGTTTCAGTCGGGGCATCTGGCAACTGCTTGGGAATACTGATTACAATGTCTTCTTCTTTAATCTTCTTTTTCTTCTGGGGATCCGGAGGCGTAGAAGTGATATTGCCATTCTCGTCTACGTAAGCAAGCATGTCTGCCAGACTGGCTCCTTCTTTAACATTGGCTTTTCTTGCTTCTTTCTTCTGCTCTTTATCTTTCCGCTTCTGACTTCTTTTCTTTTCTTTTTCTTTTTTATTCCAGGTTTCGGCCATAATTTAAAATAATCGATTTTTAGTTTATAAGTTAAAAAGACAAATTCTACGCGAATCCGCCACTACCGGCGTGCAATAACAGACGGGAAAGCTTTAAATGTACGACAATTATTCCATTTACTCCGTCAAGTACGCTTTAAATCAGGTTCAAATGTGCAGGTAATTAAAAGGAAGCAACCTGAATCTATTCCGACAGGAGTCCGGCCTCTATCAAGTGAGGGCACTGCCAAAAAAAGCAAACGCTTCAGCATCAGGCCAGTTGGGGCAACCAGGAAAAACTTTCCGGATAGTGTGAAAGTAATTGAAATAAAGCTATTTATATCGGGGAATAACCGGTAACTTACACCTATTACTTATAAACAACATAATGCAAAAAGGAACAGTAAAGTTTTTTAATGATCAGAAGGGTTTCGGATTTATTAAATCGAATACTTCAAATGAAGACGTCTTCGTACACGTATCAGGCTTGATTGATGAGATCAGAGAACATGATGAAGTAAGCTTTGAAGTGGAACAGGGAAGAAAAGGTTTAAACGCAGTTAACGTACAATTAGCTTAGTCCATCCAACAATATTCTTCTATAGAGCCCCTGCTAACACAGGGGCTTTTTTTATTGTCTGCGCCCCGGCTGATCTGCGGTTACACCTTTTCAAATACCAGCCGGAAATGATCCATTGTTTCCCGCTCAAAGCACACCCGGTTAGGGCTCACCCGGAAGACGGCGATCAGATCCCGGAAGGCCTTGTTGGTGAGCAAACGCGGGAGCAAAGACAGGTACAGACCGTATTTCTCCAGGTTGAATGCCCGGAACCGCTTTCGCCACTGACCGATGGTTTCGATATAGTCCAGCCGTCCGCTGCTTTTGGAAATCAGCTTAAAGTGCGGTTGCGCGTTACGGATGACCTGTTCTGCCCCATAAGGTAACCAGGAACCAGGAAACTGAGCAATCATCAACGCTAAGGCATAGGAATCTGAGTGCTTATCAGCCTGGAGACTAATATCCTTAAAATCAATCATGTTTTTACTAAATACCATCGTCTGCATGTAAAACCGGCCCCCAACCGGCAGCAACCGGGATAAGTTTTGGAAAAAATCAGCGTATACCTGGTCTTGCTTGCCGGCTTGCCATTCTTCCACCGAGCAGAAGTGCTCCATGCCTCCGATACAAGTAATCGCGTCAAATTGTCCATAATGCTCAGGACCAATCTTTCGGGCATCCATTACCTCTACTTGCAGGCCATTCTGACAACAGGCTGCTGCTTGGCCTTTAGACAGGGTAACCCCCCGGCCATCGGCGCCCCGGTGGTTTTTGATATAGGAGAGAAAAGGGCCCCAGCCGCATCCCATATCCAATACTTTGGTGCCTTTCCCAATCCGCAAACTATCGGCAATAAATGCGTGTTTGCGGCGCTGCGCCTCCTCCAGTGAAAGGCTGAAATCGCCGTCATACATAGCCCCACTATAATCACCGGTTTCCCCCACACTCAACCGGAATATTTTATCAATTGTCGTATAGGTAAAGTCAAGGTCTTTTTGCGTAGCCATCGGAAGTAAGCAGATAAGGTGGTGGGTAAAAAAAACAACTATTCCCAATTATTCCTAAAAAAAATGCATTTACCTACCGGCTAATTGTAGCTGCCGGGTAAGTAAATGCATTTGTTTAGAAATCTTCAAGGTCCGTTCCTGCTTCTCTTAAGCAGAAGGGATGGGTTTACCCAGTTTCCGGATGTGGTTCAGGTGGGACCCAAATGCTTTCCAGAAGGAAGGATATTCCAGATACTTAACGTTGAACTCCTGGCAGGTCTCCCTGACGAGTTGATTGATTTTGGGGTAATGCACGTGGCTTACCCGCGGAAACAGGTGGTGTTCGACCTGAAAGTTAAGACCGCCTAACAACCAGTAAGCCAGCTTATTCCGGGTAGCGAAGTTAGCCGTAGTATGCACCTGATGCACGGCCCATTCCTCCTGAATCTTGTCTGATTCAATGGCCGGAGCCGGAAAGTACGTACCTTCCACTACGTGAGCCAACTGAAAGACCACACTGATAAAAAGGCCGCAGGAGAAAGCAACAAGGGCGTAACCAATCAGGGCCTGTACCGGTCCGACCAGTAGTATGGGTAATACCAGATAGATCATCACGTAGCTGACCTTGGTAACCCAGAAAATCCACTGTTCACGGCGGGCTAAGGAACGCTGGTCGCCGCCAGCCGCAACCTTATTGGAAAAGTACTATAGAAAAACGAGCTAAAAAACACAGACTACGA
>JAUJNL010000113.1 GCA_030448185.1 Cytophagales bacterium
TCTTCCCATTTCACGACATCTGAAAACAGCGTCAAAACCGCCAGTGGATCGTGCAGCGTGACATGCTTACCTTCCCATAGGCCAATCAGTTGGTGCAGCAAAGCGGAACGCGCCGTGCCCCTGGTTGCGAACTGCTCGATATGCGCTCGAGAAAGCCGGCACCGATCGGTCACGTCCAGGCCGACCATATCGATCTGCGCACCGGAATTGAAGACAATAGCGGCCGCTTCCGGGTCGCAGCGGATGTTCCATTCAGGATAATCCGTTTTCAAGAAGCCACCCATCAACACGATGCGCGTGCGGCTGACCAGTTCCGGTTCGCGCACAATCGCCGCCGCGATGTTGGTCAGCGGGCCGATCGGAACCAGCGTCAAAGTACTTTGCTCAGCACTTTGGCCATCATCGGCACCAGTCGAGGACACCAGAAAATCGACGGCGTGTGGCAACGGTTCCGCAAGCACATCGTCGTCGAGGATTTGGAATTGTGCGCCGAGTTGAGGATTGAAGGCTTCCAGCAGCGGCTTTCCTCCGCTGCCGCTGGGAAAGTGGCTCATGAACAAGAGTAAACTACCGCCTTCAAATACCCACCGGGTAATGCCTGCTACTTCCTCGGTTGATAAGGGGGATTGCCACAAAGTGCTTTTAGTTGAATCGCTTCCTGAAAGTACTTGTCCCTGGTTGGGCAAGCCGGCGATGATTAACACCTCTCCTTTTTGCTTGAGGGTAGAATAGGTTAAGGGTTCGTTGAGGAAGGCAACTGAGAACTTGTCCTTTTCCAGTATATCCAGCATCACCTTATCTTCGTAAGGATTAGTCCTGCCCTTGAAGATGGTGGGATGGTATAGGTCAATCAGCACCCGTTTACCGTGAGCTTTTCGTACTGGGCTGAAGGAATAGCTAAACGTACTGTCCACTAGTATTCCCTGCCCGAAACTGGCAATAGTTACTAGCAGTAGCCCAACCAGCAGAAAGGATGGTTTCTGTTTCATCATGTCTGTTCACTTATACTAAGTGGCAACTTGCCCGGTTAAAGTAGCATCAAGCATACTAAAAACTCCGCAAGCAAGGCTAATGCCGTTCTTCGCATCGTAGGAAAGGTTATCACTATCCTCTCCTAACGTCAAGAGTTACCATTCTCCTTCTCTCAACTCGTTCTAGAACGGACAATCTTTGTCCGCTTTTGGACGAATTGGGTAAAAGCGTAGTGGTGATAAGTGGTAGTTTAAGCCCTATGAGCGTTTTTACACTTCTGGCAGGGGATTTGTTCGGCAAAGTCTTATAAAATACCAGCCAATGAAAAGGGTGTACTTAGGCGAGTTTGAGGAAATCGTCCTGCTCACCGTAGCAGTGTGCTACCAACAGGCATATGGGGTGAGTGTCACCCAGGAGATCGAGCGGCAAACCGGTCGGTCCGTTACTTTCAGCACCGTGCATACCACCTTGCAACGGTTGGAAGAAAAAGGCTTTCTCTCCTCCCAAATGGGGGGTGCTACCCAGGAAAGAGGAGGCCGGCGGAAACGCTTCTACTCGGTAACGGCTGCCGGCAGCCAGGCCTTGCAGGAAATCCAGCAGGTCAGAAGCCTGCTCTGGAGTCAGGTTCACCCACTAGCCCTCCAGCCAGGGATTGCTTAGCCTACCCTTGCTTAGCCCACAATAATCGCGTGAGCAATAGCGGTATAAAAAAAGAAGAATTACCTAAACACCCTATGGGTATGTCAGACCAAGATAACCTAGCTTCGCCTCCCGGCTGGGCCAGCCAACTCCTGGAACGCCTCTGCCCACCCCCGGAGCGGGAGGAAGTGTAGGGCGACTTGTTGGAACTGTATCAATACTGGACTACCCTCCACGGGCCAGCTACTGCCCGGCGTAAATACGTGCTTAATGTGCTCCGGCTGCTGGTGGTCTATGCCCGTAAACGAAAGCTCGTTTCCCCCACTAACCCCCTCTATACTGATATGCTGCACAACTACTTCACCGTTGCGTTCCGCTCGATGATTCGGCAAAAAGCTTTTTCCTTTATTAACATCCTGGGTCTGGCCTTGGGGCTGACCGGCAGTCTGCTGGTGCTGCTCTGGGTGAAAGATGAACTAAGCTACGATCAGTTCCACGTCAACGGCAAACATATTTACCGGGTCATGGCTCTGGTTCCCTGGGAAGAAAATCGAACCTTAGCAGTCACGCCGGGCCCGCTGGGTGAAGCCCTACGGAAGGAATTTCCCGAAATTACCTACTCAGTAACCATGACCGATTGGGACCTGGCAGGAATTGTTACGGCGGGTACTACTTCAGCGAAGGAAAAACGGGGACGTTTCGCCAGCGCGGATTTTTTCCAAGTGTTCTCTTTTCCCCTCCTGGAAGGGCACCCCCGCTTGGCATTGACTTCCCCTAATTCCATTGTTATTTCCCACTCTATGGCTCGCAAGTACTTCGGCAACCAGAGCCCGATGGGTAAAAATCTGCACCTGAAGGCCGAGATTGATGCCGACTTTATAGTTACCGGGGTGATGCAGGACGTACCACAGAACTCCTCCAAGCAATTTGACTTTGTGATTCCCTTCCAGTTTTTTGAGAACCTGGCCGACTGGACCAAAACCTGGGGTAACTACTCGTTCTTTACCTACGTGATGCTGCATCCGGATGCGTCAAGGGAAAAACTGGAGGCGAAACTGAGTCATTTTATGCGCAAGCAAACCACCGGTAAGCACCAAAGAAATTTGTTTCTGCATCCCTATCCGGATGTCTATTTGTACACTACCTCTCAGAATGGCCAGCCCGTGGGCGGGCGGATTGAGTACGTCCGGCTGTTTACGATAGTGGCCCTGGCCGTGCTGATAATTGGCTGCATCAATTTTATGAACCTGGCTACTGCCCGTAGCACGAAGCGGGCCAAGGAAGTAGGCATCCGCAAAGTGGCAGGGGCAAGCAGAAGCACGCTGGTTGGTCAGTTTACGGGTGAGGCTATCCTGATGACGCTGATGGCAATCGTGTTTTCCGTGTTGCTGGTAGAGTTGCTGCTACCCACGTTCAACACCCTCACCGGAAAGCAAATGGACTTGACTTATGATGCTACTTTGCTCATCACCTTGCTGGGTATAGCCAGCCTGACCGGTCTGGTGGCTGGTAGCTATCCAGCCGTGTTTCTTTCGGGCTTTACTCCAGTCACTGCCCTGAAGGGCGCTCAGACTGTAGGTGCCAATACCCTTTCACTACGCAAGAGCTTGGTCGTCTTTCAGTTTGCCTTGTCTATCCTACTGCTGATCGGCACCATGGTCGTCTACCAGCAGATGAATTATATTCAGCACAAGCACCTGGGCCTGGACCGCGAGAACGTGATCGCCATTGAGTTAGAAGGCGATTTGATTAAGCACCTGACTGCATTCCAAGAACAAGTACAGCAGTCGGCTGCTGTTCAATCCTTAACGACTACCAGTCAAAGTCCGCTCAATGTAGAGGGTACTTCCGGCGACTTGGACTGGCCCGGCAAAGACCCGGCCAAACCGGCTCCCGTAGCCGGACTGCTGGTCGGGTATCACTTTACGCGTACCCTGAACATTCCCTTGGTGGCTGGACGCGACTTTTCGCCCGGTTTTGCTACTGACAGCGTCAATTACTTGATTAACGAGTCGGCCGCTGCCCTGATGAACACTACGGACCCAATCGGCCAGACGATTAGTTTCTGGCGCGGCAAAGGTCAGATCATAGGGGTGGTCAAGAATTTTCACCTCAACTCCCTGCATGAGCCGATTCGTCCCTTGATTATGGCCCTGGAGGCCAGTAGCGGTGTGTACGTGTTAGCCAAAGCGGCTCCCGGCAAAACTGCCGAGGCAATTGCTACGCTGGAAAAGGCCTGTAAAAAATTCAATCCGGGCTTTCCTTTCCAGTACCACTTCCTCGACGAAGAATTTGAGCGGCAGTACCGGAGCGAAACCATGATAGGAGAACTGGCTAAGTATGCGGCTATCTTTGCCGTGTTTATTTCCTGCTTAGGCTTATTTGGACTAGCTGCTTACGCTGCCGAACAGCGCAGAAAGGAGATTGGCATCCGCAAAGTACTCGGAGCTTCGGTGTTGGGCCTGGTCGGTTTGCTCTCCAAGGAATTCCTCAAGCTGGTCGCCATTGCCCTGTTGGTGGCAACTCCCCTAGCCTGGTACAGCATGCACCAGTGGCTTGGGCAATTTACTTACCGCATCAGCATCAGTGGCTGGGTCTTCGTGCTGGCTGGTGGCGTAGCGCTACTGGTTGCCCTGCTCACGGTGGCGTATGAGTCTCTTAAAGCGGCCCTGGCTGATCCAGTAAAGTCGTTGCAGAGTGAGTAATACCTGTTTTTAAGAAGAAGGACTGCGCTTAGAATACGAGCAAGCGGGTGCTGGTGGGCATTGAATTATCCGAGGCGGGATTGCGCTGCTTTGCCTCAATCGGATTGATCAACCCGTAAACTTCATCATCTAAACCTGATTATTTAAACCGCATCATCACGTAACCATAATGAACAAGCCACTGCTGCTAGTAGGCCTCCTACTGGTGGTCGCTGCGTACGGTCAACCTAAATTTCCGACCGCTCCCCTACAAGCTACTTTGGTAACTTCGGATGTAGAAAATTTCTGGATCGCCTTTGACTCACTGGAACTGACGAAAGGCAATCCTTTGAAACCTACCTCCGAAAGGGAGCAAAGGCTTGCAGGGATTTATTCCTCACCGCATCATCAGTGCGGAGGAACTTTACAAAAGGTACTGGAGAAAAAGGAAGCCTACCTTAAAAGCCGGTCGGTACTGCTAAACGTATCGGCCAAGGAGAAGTAGATTAAAGCCGTCTACAGCGCACTCAAATATTGGTATCCCCAAGCCCAGTTTCCACCGGTATACTTTGTCATGGGCCGTTTCAATTCGGGCGGTACCAGCACCGAGGATGGATTGATCTTGGGGGTTGAAAAAATGGAGAACCTGGACGGCCTCGTTCCGCTGGTGGCGCATGAGTTGATCCATTTCCAGCAGAAACTTCCGGGCCGGGACATTACCCTTTTGGAAGCTTCGCTCATGGAAGGAAGCGCTGATTTTATCGGGGAACTCATTTCGGGAATCAACCTGAATCAAGTGCCTTTTGTCTACGGGGAAAGACACGCCGGGGAGCTATGCCGGGAGTTCGTCAAAATCATGCACCGGACGGAATATCAAGATTGGTTATATAGTACTTCGGGCAAAGACAAAAGACCCAACGATCTAGGCTACTGGATGGGTTATAAAATTGCCGAAGCCTATTTTAATCAGGCCACTGATAAGCAACAGGCCATCCAGGATCTACTCACTTTGGGAAATGCACAAAAGATATTGAACCAAGGAGGGTACTTGAAGAAATACCCGCTCAACTAGGAATAGCCGAAGAATCATCTAATTGGCTATTGCTCATCGTTATTGTTCACTTATAAATAGTCATCGCATTATTCTGGCTAACCAGTCCGGTAAAGCAGTTATGAGGTGAGAGGTTTTATCTTGAGAAATTTGGGTTTGCATCCCTGATGCAGTCAATATTTATACTGGCAAGTTTTAGGGACGGAACCCCCAAAAAAGCATTTCAATTAGTTACCCTTTCTTGAAACGCTTTTAGAACCAAAGGGAAAAAAATAGGGCTACTCCCCTATCCTCTGGAAAAGTCTCACCCCTGGAACCTTTTTGGTTACGCATAAAAAAACTACTAAACTGGGATAATTAGCTTTTGAATTAGCAGTAGCATCATAGCTTAGCAGTAGAACCACAACACAGAATTTACTTTTTCCTACTCCTTAGCCATGCTATCGCTGCTTGCACGTGCTGGTCTTTAGAGAGATCCTCCAAGTGGTAGCCTTTGGGAAGCACTACGTGGGGAATGATGGCTTTTGTATACAAGTGTCCCTTCTGGTCGGCTACATAGCCATTACTAATATTGAGGGCAGTATGCGCATTGATTTCTATCCACTCGTTACTCGTCACCAGTCCTCCAGTAGTATCTCCTATCTGGATCATATTGCTTCTAGCGGCAAAAGCTACTCTAACCATTTCTCCCGCACTTACCGTCATGGGACTAGTCAGAAGCACAACGGGAGTAGAAAGATCTTTCTTGCGGCAGGAAGCCCCATTAACAGTTACCTTTTCCTGATCGATATAGGCGTTACCTTCCTGCAAGGACCACTCTTCTAGGATTTCCCCTGAAGGTCCTTGTACCCGGGCAAAGACCCCTTCGGGCAAGAGAAAGTCCAGAACCGCAACCATGGGAAAAGTATTGCCTCCTCCATTGGTGCGAAGGTCAATAATCCAGCCTTTCACCTGAAGAGGAATCTTTCGACATAAGCTATCACGAAAAGCGATAATAAATTCCCCGGTTTTCTTTTCATCTCCCGTTACTGTTGGCACTAATAAGTACCCATACTGATTCTGAAGTAATTGGACTTCGACCTGGTTATAACTCTCTTTTCCGAGCAAGTAATTGTATGCCTTTGCTTTGTGAGCAGGTCTTGGTATAGGGTTACGATACGTCTTATTCTGATACCTTACACTACTATGAAAGTCGCCTAGTTGCTTGAAAAGCCAACGAAAAGCTGTGAAAGGATTACGAGCTGTATCCTGGTATAATTCAAATCCTACCTGCAATGCTTTCCAGTTTGCTTTTTCCCGGTAGATGCTATGCTGCCGGATCAAGGAAAAAAGCTGATTACTTACCTGTCGAGAATTCGTATCTGTAGTAGTAGTCGTATCGGTAACAGGATTAGGCAAGCAAACAGAAGAAGGTTGCCCTAGCAAGCAAGATAGTCTGAAAAGAAAGAAAATAACTAGAAAAAAGTAGGGTGTAGCTTGTTGTTTTGCTTGCAATTGCCCCATAATTGTGTTCATTTTTAGCTGGTACTTTGCTTCTCTAGTCAAATAAGTGACTATAGACTGTAACTTATGAACGAAGGGAATCACTTCCCCCTTTTTGTTTGATTCTTCTTACCCTAGAACTGCTCCCCTCCCCTCTCTGGCATGTCTCAGGCTCGGAACCTTTTTAATTACAGCTTGATAGGGTAAGGTAGTCCTACCTCTTCGTTCTTTTGCATCCAGGTAAGATTACTATTCTTTGGCTTTATTTTTAAGCATGCCTGGAGAATTCCATTTTATGACGTGATACGTGGCTTGGGTAACTCCCACATTGCGGATCGCGTGCATTTGATTGGACGCCTGGAATATCACCGACCCCGGCCCTACCCGCTTCCGCTCGCCATTCACCAGCGATTCAACCGTGCCTTCTTTGACAATGATTAATTCTTCATCGGCATGTTTGTGGGGGGCATGGGGTGATTCACCCGGATTCAAAGTTGTAACGTGACACTCCAGTTCGTCGAGCGTTGCGGTAGGAGCTTGAAAGAATTGACGCACGGCGCCCACTTTGGTTTCTTTTACGGGAATTGTTGCCCACAAAAAGACGGCCGATTGCATAATTGGTGGACCTGCTTGGATAAAAGCACTCAGGCACACGGTAGCAAGGCTAGTCACAAAGGCAACGCGTACATCTCGACGAGCGATCATGGCTTTTTTCTATTTTCTAATTAATCCTACTGCAACAACGGAACCAGGAACTGACTTGCTGGCTTGTTGTTCCACTGGCTGGCTCCGTTCTAAATATAGTACCTGGACTTATCTTGTTCAACTGCCCGGGTTTAATTCTTTTTACCAATACTGCCTGTAAAGACGGGGCTGCTTTCTTTCCCCTGGTATTACCGTATCAAGGACTATCGGTTAAGTCTTTTCTAGTATAATTGGCTATTGCTTTCAGGGGAAGTAGGGGACTTGGCGGGCAGCCAAAACATTTTTCGAGGGCCGCTAAAAAGGCAGGAATGTTACCATATCGTTTTCAGCAAACGTGTTGACAAAGATTTATTGGAATGTCTGGCTAGGAGTTGAAACGGGCACGGTTAGAGGCTTTTTGTTGCCATTCTTAAAACCGTCCACCCCTCTATCCAGAAAAGCTACAAAGTTGTCCGGGTTCAAGTCGTAGGCCCGGGGCTCTACCAGCAGGTAGCCCTGAGGGGCTACCAAGCAGTAATAGGGCTGGGCGTTGTTGTGGTACTTAGTTATCTGCAAATCGGCGTTCTGCGCCCCGTGGTTTTCTTGGTTTTTCCGTCGTAGGAGGAAGTGTACCACTTAGGGCGGGCAGCTCGTATTTGTCAGCCACGTACAGGGCCAGCACCACGTACTCGCAAGCCAGCCGCCTGAGTACCCGGGGCTTGGACCACACCCGTACTTCCATCTCCCGGCAGGTGACGCAGCCGTGCCCGGTAAAATCAATAAACACCGGCTTGTTTACTGTCTGGGCGTAGCGTAAAGCCTGTTTGTAATCAAAAAAGCCCCGTACCCCAAGTGGCAGCTGGAATAACTCGCCGTATAGGGGCTGCTCATCCAGCGCATGGCTGGCAGGGGGAGCAGCCGCAAACAGCCGCTATAGCTGTTCTAATAAGGAAGTAGTTGCAAAGCAGCGGGCATTTGCTTGCCCGGTAGGTATTTCCTAAGCTTGGCTAGTTTCCCTGCTGAGGGGTTAGTCGTAAGATTTTGCCTGATCCGTACGAGCAGACGTAAAGTTCATGGTCGGCGTCTTCCCCAAAGGCTGCAATCACTTCATTGGAGTCCATTAGCAGCTGGTTAGTCACTTTTCCGTCCGCTTGAAGCGTTAGCGCCCAGATCATGCCCGTCGTATAATCCCCGTAGATGTACTTACCCACAAGGGAGGGAATTGCTTTGCCCCGGTAGACAAATCCGCCCGTAATGGAAGTGCCGTTGCCGGAGGCGTGCAGGTATTCGTAGACGGGCTTAATCAGGTTAGCCGTCTGGCAGTTATGGTTCTGATTGCTGTTTTTGCCCGTGTAACACACCATGCCTTCCATAATTTTCCAGCCGTAGTTGCCGCCCTTTTCGATGAGGCTGATCTCCTCGCGGGCATTCTGGCCCACGTCCCCGGCCCAGAGTTTGCCCGTAGTCTGGTCAAAGCTAAACTTCCATACGTTCCGCAGGCCATGGGCGTAAACCTCCTCCCGGAACCCCTGCCCGTTGCCCCGGTAGGGGTTGTCCTTGGGAATGGCGTAGTTCAAATTCCTGCTTTGCGGTCTACGTCAATGCGCAGAATTTTCCCCAGTAGCCTAGTCAGGTCCTGGGCGTTGTTCTGGGGATCACCCCCGCTGCCCCCGTCCCCAGCCGAGATGTAGAGGTAGCCGTCCGGGCCGAAGGCAATTTTTCCCCGTTGTGGTTATTGTAAGGCTGCCGGTAGGTAAGCAGGACGAGTTCGCTGCTGGGGTCGGCCCGGTTGGGATTGGTCTTACTGACCTGAAAACGGGAAATAACCGTTTCCAAAGGATCTCCCTGGGGTGTAGTTGACAAAGAAGTATCCGTTCTGCTGGTAGTTTGGGTGAAAGGCCAGTCCCAGCAAGCCCGCGTTCGCCGCCGCTGACCACTCCGGAAGTGAGGTCGAGAAACGCCTGGCTTTGGGACACGTCCTGCTGATTGGGGAACACGTGAATCACGCCAGGCTGGGAGAGGACAAACACCCGGTTGGCGCCATCCCTCTGGTGAATCAACTCCACGGGCTGCTCAATGGACAAGTTAGGAAAGGCTTCCTGCAAGCTAAAACGGGGAGCCGGTGGCTGGTGTCCCGTTATGGGTAGCCCCAGGCAGCATAAAAACAATAGGAGGCGCATGAGGAAAGGCGTTGGGGGATCAGGAATTGATGGCGTCAAGAATCGCCTTGTCGGTGGGCTTTACCTTGGAAGGAAAAACTTAACGAGTTCTCCTTTTTCGTTGACCAGGTATTTGCAGAAGTTCCAGCTAGGGGCCTCGTCGTTCCAGCCGTTGAGCTCCTTCTTGAGAGCCACTGGTACAGGGGGTGCTGATCGTCGCCCTTCACCAATATTTTTTCGAACATCTGGAACTTGACCCCATAATTTTTCTGGCAGAACTCGGCAATCTCCTCGTTAGAGCCTTTCTCCTGGTTGAAGTTATTGCCGGAAAACCCAGAATAACTAATTTGTCTCCGTACTGCTCGCGCAATTGCTCTAGTTCGGCATACTGCGGGGTAAAGCCGCACTTGGAGGCCGTGTTCACCAGAAGCACCTTTTTTGCCTTTGTAACGGGAAAAGTCAACTTCTTCCCCCTCCAGGAAGTCATTTTGAAGGTGTAGAAGGACTTTTGGCTTTGGCAGTAGGCTCATCGGTGGCAGTAGGGTGACCAGTGGAGGCGAACCTAAAGGCAAGCCCTGCTAAGGCAATGGTCACCAGGAGCGTAAAGAAGGCCGTTTTTTTCATGGGACGTTGCTTACGGTTTGGAGGAGTGGATGTGCCATGTAAACTAAGGCATTGGCTAAATGTTTAAACCATTCTAAAAAATATTTGTCTGAGTGATCAGTAAGCAGCCGGGCAAAAGCAGCGGTTGTACTGCTTACACCATTGTAACGGCACCATGTGTATTGTCAAGGGCCGCCCTGAAAAAACTGTAATGCAATTTGACCGTTTGCTGATACACTTTACGCTAAATACAGAGAGGGCAGGGCTTTTACGCTATCTCTCAATATTGGAACCTTTACTGTTACGGTTTAGATCGGTTAAGTTACTTTTTTCAATTCTCTACTTAATGCGGACATACCACTATATCCTTCGAACTTAAAAGTAATTTTTTGTCTGCTACCAACAACTTAGCCGGCATTTGGGGGTGTTCTGGTACCTTCCGGAAGGTAGCCTTCTTTTACCTGGATTAAGGGCTATACCAGACAAAATATAAACCTGGTCTGTAAACAGGTGAACATGCTAGGGCAGTAAATGGGCGTTAAATGAAACCACTCATGCTGCATAAGCGGGAAGGACTACCGCAGGGGAATTATAATTGATTGTGGTAGCTTTGTCCCGATTTACTTTTTAGTCTTCTTTGTACTTATGGCCGAATCCGAACCCACCGCAGGGAAATCAAGTAGAGACTTCATTATCGGGCAAGCCTACCAGGTGTTTCGCCAGCAAGGCTATTATCTAACGACGATGGCCGATATTGGCAGCGCCTGTGGGTTACTCAAAGGCAGCATCTACCATCATTTTGCCAGCAAGGAAGCACTCATGGAGCAGGTCTTAGAGTTAGCCTACCATTTGTTTAACCAGAAAGTATTTCAAGTGGCCTTTGAGGCTACGGTTCCCGCTAGAGTCCGCTTGGAAGGCATGCTTAAGGCGCTGGATAAATTTTACTTTGAAGAACCGGGAGGGTGCCTGATGGGCCTTACGGGCCTGGAAACGGCGGGACGTATTCCGGCCTTTACCCGGATCATCCGGCAATTTTTCTCCCACTGGATCGAGGCTTTTACCCACGTTTTTTCCGGGCAATATCCCGCCGAAAAGGCTCAGGAGTTGGGCCAGCAAGTAGTCCAGGACCTGGAAGGAGCCGTAATGCTGGCCTGTATCTTTTTGGATAAGAAATATTTTACCGCTACTACCCAACGGGTACTTTCCTATCTGTCTTAAACTAATTCGCTTAAACGAACCCGCCTAGCTGCTTTTAAAAGGGATTGCGTTCAAATAGGTCTTTTAAAAAGCAAAATGAAAGCGGAAATAATACTTTAGTTCCGCTTGCCTAAAAATCCGCTCACCAAACGGTTGGGTTGGTTCAATCAGGAGGCTTCCTTTCCCTGAGGGTGCCCTCCTTCAAAGAGCTAAAATATGTACGATCCGTTATTTTTTGATGGGGTTTGACCCGGACTACTTCCCCAACAGACTTGAGCCTGATCTTACCCGCTCAAGTAATTACCTAAATGTGTTACTGCTACCAAACAAATGTTTGTTTTTCCCGTACACTTAATCGAGCAAGCCCACTATTTACCTTTCTCTTTCTTTGAGTTCTACCACTTCGTCCTTCAACCACTTATCTCTATGCACAAGTTTACCTTTTTGCTCACTGGGAAGCCTTTTGCTACTCAGTTTGCCCAGGCTCAATTAGCCGATTCCTACCCCAATAAAAGCTCTAACCCCAGGGGCGGGAAAAACCGTCTTTGGTTAGCCCTGCTGGCTGGCGTGCTCTTATCGGCTTGCCGGGAGTTTCCCCTCCAACTAATTGAAGAAAACATCAAGCCTAGCGGTCCCAAACCTGCCTGGGCACCCAATATTGATCCGCAAATGCAGGCCGTGATTGAACAACTGGACAGCTTTAAGACCCCTCCGCTGCACACCCTTTCCCCGCAGCAGGCCCGGCAGGCCCCTACTCCGACGGACGCGGTAAAAGAGCTGCTCAAAAAACGCGGCATTACGCCTACCCCGCCTCCTTTGGACATTGCCCACAAGGTAATTCCGGGTCCTTCCCCCGAAGGCATTTTAGTGCGGATGTATACGCCTAAGACCGGCACTGGTCCTTTCCCGGTCATCGTTTACTACCATGGTGGCGGCTGGGTCATTGCCAATCTGGATACCTATGATCCTTCGGCTAGAGCCTTGGCCGATAAAGCCAATGCCATTGTCGTATCGGTAGCTTATCGTCAGGCTCCTGAGCATAAGTTTCCGGCGGCTCACGAAGATGCGTATGCGGCGTATAAGTGGGTAAAAGAAAATGCCGCCTCGATTAAAGGCAATCCCGACAAGGTAGCCGTAGCCGGTGAGAGTGCCGGGGGCAATATGGCTACCGCCGTGAGTCTTTTGGCTAAAGAGCGGGGAGTAGCCCTGCCCGTACACCAATTACTAGTGTATCCCGTAGCCAACAATGACTTAAACACCCCTTCCTACCAGCAGTATGCCGATGCCAAGCCGCTCAGTAAGCCCCTGGTGGAATGGTTTGTCGATAAGTATTTTAATTCTCCCGCTGATGGTGACAGTCCTCTTATTTCCCTGGTAGACGTAGCGGATCTCAAGGGCTTACCTCCCGCGACCATTATCGCGGCCCAGATTGATCCCCTGCAAACGGAAGGCAAACAACTAGCCGACCGATTCCGCGAGGAAGGCGTAGCGGTAACGTATAAGCGCTACGAAGGAGTGACCCATGAGTTCTTTGGCATGAATGCCGTGCTGGATGAAGCCCGCCAGGCCCAGGAGTTAGCCGCCAGCGAACTTAAAAAAGCGTTCGCTAAATAAGCCTTGGCCCAATAATAGCCCGCAGTCCTAGTCCTCTACCCACATCAAATGTTCTTACTAAAAGCCTGATGCGGGTAGGGGATTGGTTACGGGTAGTTGAGCAGTCCTTCTATGGTGATTTTACTTAAGAAGCTTCCCATGATTGAAACTTCTACCCCAATAGCATCCAAACGCTCTGTCAACGAGCGTAACTGCTCCCTGACAGAGCGTGAACTGATCGTTTTGCTGCAAGCCAAAGACGCTAAAGCTTTTTCGGTATTATATGACCGGTACGCACCGACCTTGTTTTCAATTACCCTTAAGATTGTACCGGTTTCTCCCTTAGCTGAGGATGTATTGCAGGAAGCATTCGTGAAAATCTGGCGCACTATTCACCAGTATGATCCACGCAAAGGACGCTTATTTACCTGGCTGTTAAACATTGTGCGTCATACGGCTATCGACTTAATTCGGCAGGTGCACTGTAAAAAAGCTTCCCTGACCTATGCCGGGGAGGAAGCCTACACCCAATGGGACCAGCAAGCTAGTCACGCTACGCCGGTGGATCACCTGGGACTTGAATCTTTGCTTACCCAGTTGACCAACGAGCAGTACCGGCTCATTGAGTACCTCTACTTTAGGGGCTATACCCAAGCGGAAGCCGCCCAAGAACTGGCCATCCCCCTGGGTACGGTCAAAACCAGGACGAGAACCGCCCTGAGTCAGCTAAGAAAGTGGGCTATTCCCCTGATTCAAGAGGAAAATAGCCATTAGTTACCCTATTTTCACCGGTAGCGATTGGAGTGGCCCGTTGATTTAAGCAGATTCTCCCAGTAAACGGTTCAAGATGCGCTACTTGGCCCCGCCGTGGCTCAACAGCAGGGCTTCAATTTAGGTAATGCTTTACCTGAGTTATTACCCTAAAACCAGTTACCTACTCCAAACCCAGTGACAACGATATGAAATTAAAACCTATATCCGCTCAAGTACTCGTGATTACCGGCGCTACCAGTGGCATTGGCCTTGCTACCGCCCGGCTAGCAGCCCGCAAGGGCGCTAGACTCGTGCTGATTGCCCGCAATGAGACTGCCCTGCAAGCATTAACCCAGGAACTGAATGCTTCGGGTACTAAAGCCGTATTTTCCGTAGCTGACGTTGCCGATGAATCAGCCCTAGAGCGGGCAGCCCAAGTAGCCCTTGAGACATTTGGAGGCTTTGATACCTGGGTAAATAATGCGGGCTCCTCCATGTATGGGAGAATTACCGAGGTATCCATTGCCGATCAGCGCCGCTTGTTTGAGACGAACTTCTGGGGCCTCGTCTATGGATCACGCATTGCCGTGAACCACCTTAAAACAAAGGGAGGAGCCCTTATTAATGTGGGTAGCGTATTGAGTGAGCGGGCTATTTCCCTGCAAGGGACTTACAGCGCTTCCAAGCATGCGGTAAAAGGCTTTACCGAAGCGCTTCGCATGGAACTCGAGCAGGATCACTTACCCGTCTGCGTCACGTTAATTAAACCCAGTGCCATCAATACGCCTTTCCCGGAGCACGCCAAAAATTATCTGGACCGGGAAGTAACCCTGCCTCCGCCGGTGTTTGCCCCGGATCTGGTGGCCGAGGCCATTGTGCATTGCGCCGGGCAACCAGTTAGAGATTTTACGGTGGGCGAAGGAAAAATGCTCTCGGTGATGGGACAACTAGCACCGCGACTCACCGATAAAGTGATGGAAAAGGATATGTCAGGGCGGCAAATGAAAAATGAATCTAAAGCCAGGTCTCGTCCTGATAGCCTCTATGCACCGCAGTCTGCCCTGCAGGAACGGGGCAACTACCAAGGACACGTGTTTGAAAACAGTCTCTTCCAATCCGCCAAACTGCATCCAGTTGCCGCCGGAGCCCTCTTGCTGGGAGGAGCACTGGCCTTTACGGCTTGGCTTAGCGCCAGCAAGCGGTAAAAGAAGCTATAAGCTATGGATAGTGCCAAAGCCATCCTAAGCCGGCTCTTACTAAATAGGATGCTTTCCTAATACCTTTTAGGTAAGCGTACCGTAGACCTTTAATAAACCAGTTTAACCCCCATCATATACCCTCTACCATTATGTACTATCCATCTCTACCTTTCAAACGCGTATTGCCAGCAATGTTGCTAAGGTTGCTGACCCAGTCTTCATGGGCGAGTCTGTTTGTACTGCTTTTAGGCAGTTGTGAGTTTACACCGGAGGAGCGGCCGAAAGAGAAATACGAGCCTTCCACGCAATTTCCCGTCATCCAACTGCCTAGTGGCTACCGGATTGAAAAAGTAATCGGCGGACTTACCTATCCCACCTCAATCACCTGGGATGATCAGCAGCGAATGTATGTAGCCGAGGCCGGAGGAGCCTTCTTTGAGGAAGAACCACCGGCCCGTATCCTGCGCATCGAAGACGGAGAAGCGGTAGAAGTTGCTAATCTGGACGAAAAGGGTATTGGTGCCTCGGTGGTGGGACTCGTCTGGCATCAAGGTGCGTTTTACTTTACCCACCGGGCCAGCGACCGGACGGGTGCCGTCTCCCGGATGAGCCCGGAAGGCACCGTAACCGAGTTGTTTAGCGGGGTGATCGACAGCCAGACGGATCATCAGCTCAACGATATCCGGGTAGGCCCGGATGGACTCATGTACGTCGCCTCCGGAGCGGGGGTAACTCCGCCGTGATGGGACAGGATATGACCCCTTTCATCCTTAAAAGCCCCATGACCCACACGACTTCGGCAAAAGACATTGTGCTCACGGGAAGAAACTTTCAAACCCCTGACTTCCGCACCAAGCAAGCCGGTGACATGGTGATGACGGGAGCGTTCGTTCCTTTTGGCACGGAAACTAGGCCCGGACAAGTAATCAAGGGTACTAACAAAGCCGGTGGGGCGATCCTGGTATTTGATCCCACTAATGCAGAAGCCACCTTGAAGTCCTATGCCTGGGGATTCCGCAACGTGATTGGCTTTGCCTGGAACAAGCGGGGAGAAATGTACGCTACGCAGAATGGCTACGATGTGGTCGCCTCCCGGCCAGTAAATGACCAGTACGACCCTACGTACCGCGTACGCAAGGACGCCTGGTACGGCTGGCCCGATTTCTCCGCCGCCCTTGAACCCGTTACCAATGCCAAGTTTAAAGCACCCGGTGAAATCATGGCGCCAGTGTATATCAATGGGGAAAAGCAGGAAAAAAGCTGGGTTTCCTCATTGACCACAAAGCCAGTGGGCTTACTGCCCCCGACAAATCACTCGTACTTGGATTGCACCCGGTTAATTCCTCCCCTTCCAAGCCGGATATTGCACCTGATTCCTGGGGGGACCTGGCCGGCCAGTTGTTTGTGCCCGAATGGGGAGATATGGCCTGGTTTACCAATCCTTTGCGGGATAACCCGGTTGGCAACCGGATCGTGCGAATTAATCCGGCCAGTGGCAGAATCGAGCCTTTCGTTTATAACGCCATGCCCGGACCAGCTTCGGAACAAGGGGCGCTGGGCATGGGCATCGAGCGGCCCTTCGATGTGAAATTCGGTCCGGACGGAGCCATGTACATTGTTGATTTTGGGTCCCATGCCATTGTTCTCAGACGCATCGAAGATGGATTCCTGCCCTTTGAATGGCCCATACGTACGGGAGCAATCTGGCGGGTGACCAGAACCAATGGTAAGGGTAAGTAAAATACCCTTATTACTCATACTACTAGCTGGTATTACTCATACTAGTAGGCTAAATTTTGGCTGGATCGGTTGCATTCTGATGGCAATTAGACCAGAACCACGACCAGGCTGAAGAAAGACACTGCTAGTCCGGTAAAGGGAATGCAATGGCATATTTGGCAGAAGGGCAGGCGGGTAAAAATGTCTGGCTGGTGGAGTCTAAAAGAGAATACTGAGACAAAGCTACCAGCCACGTCTCTACCGAAGCGCTCTCCCAAGTATCGCTTCAATAATTGATTCGCCTCCCGGGAAGCTACTGGTCAATCGAGGCCCAACTCCACTAACCTGATTTATCCTCAAAAAGTTGACCATTTTGTAGTTACCTTTTTTTGAGGATAGATCAAACAGTCTACTGACGAAAACCGAGGCTTGAGAAATCACAAGGTTGGGAAAAGGTGGAAAAATATATCAGATTCGTGCTTTACTTCTGCATTTTCAAATGGGAAAGGATGGCATCTCGAATCAGGATGGGGCGCTCCCAGGGAATGAAATGATTCATCTGGGGCACCATAATTATCTGTAGCGGTGCATTGACCGCTTGTTTTTTTACAAACGCGGCATTGGCTGCCGGCACTAGCTGATCCGCTTCGCCCTGAATGACGGTGATGGGTACCCGCAGGGTTTGCCAGAGGGGTAGCATCTGCTCAAGTTCTCCCTTCAAAGGCAAATCTCCTGGTTGCTGACGTCTATTTCTACGGGCAGCAGCGGACGCACCAAGGCAAAATTACCCACCTTTCGGTACCATTCTTTCGGCTCAAGGGCGGGATCAACGGACGGGGCTACCAGAATCAACCCACCCACCAGCTCCGGATAATCTATTGCCAGCCGGACAATTAAAGGTCCCCCGAGCGAATGGCCAACCAGAATAGCCCGTTTGGCGGCATTATTATTCTGCAGCACGGGGGCGATGGATGCCGCCTGCCGCTGCAGGGACCGCTCCGGGCGGCCCAGATTACTTTTCCCGAAGCCAGGGCGGTCTACCGACACCAAGCGGGCCTGTGTATACAAAGCTGAATCTTTGAAAAACGAATTAAATTACTACCGCCTGAAGGCGGTAGATTGGCTTTCACCTGAAAGGTGACTAAAGAAAATACATTGACGCTATAAAAAAGTAATCCATAAAAGATGTCCCACTACAGTGTCAATTGTCGAACTAAAGTCTTCGCCTGAAGGCGAGGGTTTTAACCCAGCGTTAGTAGAATAAACGCGTCCCAGGAGCCGAGTGAGCCGTGCACAAATACCACCAGGGGCAACGAATCCGCGCCGATGCTGGCGTAGTGCAAACGCAGCCCGTTGTCGGTAGTGTACTGAAAAACCGGTTTTACCGCACTACCCGCAAAATACTGTTCGATCTTCCGATCCGACATGCGGAGGCGGACGCACCGGGAGAGCAGCGCCAGGAGCGCCCACAAGAGGAGAGGCAGGAGGAGCATTTTTTTTCCTTTCCACCAGAAACGCGGAGGTGAGGGCAGTATTGTTGTCATGGTAAGCTGGTCTTATATAATCAAGTGCAAGGCTTGGTACAACGAAGTAGCCACCATCAGCCACCCTACCGCACGGTTCATTAAGGTACTACTTATGGCAAAACGTTTTTGCAGGAATCCGCTCAGTTGCGCAAAGAGCGCCAGGGCCAGGAAAGTTCCCAGCCCGATGCCCGTCAGGTAAAGAGTTAGATTTACGTTCTTCATCAGCGTAATCCAACCCTGACTAGTCAGCAGCGAGGTGTAGGCCACCCAGAAGGGCACGGCCACCACATTAACCAGGCTCAGGACAGGCTATGCTTGTTGATAATAGCTATTCCAGAGTAACCCTATTATAACAGCAATGCTTGGAAGGCTAGCCTTCCTTTGATATCGAAAAGGCTCACCCTCCCAGTATTGGAACCTTTTTTCGTGACGGCAGTTGCCTAGTTGAAAATGGCTCTTTTTCAGAGTGGCCATTTTTTTCGGGTGAAGCCCAGGTAGCCTGTTACGGGAAATGAAATTGATGGAACCGGCTCCCGGAAAAACTATTGAGATCAACCCAAGTAATTAAGCCTGGGAAAAACGGATAAGCCTCTGGGCTGGTTTTACTTACTAGCCCACATGTTTACCTTTTACCGTTTTAAAAAGGCTAAACAGCTGCAATACATTAAGGACAGAAGGGTTATTGCACTACAAACTTTACTTTTATTACTTGACTACTATCACTAACTTTTACGGTAGCCAGGTATAAGCCGGCAGGAAGAGGCTGAGAAAAATTTATGGTAAGGCCTTCAACAGTAGTATTATTAGTAGAAAAGCTTACCGGCCTACCTACATTATCGTTTACAGCTAGCAGTTCCAGCTTTGTTCCGTTTTCATTAGCCAGACTAATGCCATTACCTTTTGAAGGATTAGGATAAGCCTTTACTGAATAAGAGAGGTTTTCTTCTAAGTTTACAACAGCGAGTTTAGAGTAAGAAAAAGTACCATCCAGATCCACCATCTTTAATCGATAATAGCAAACTCCTGTCAATTGATAGTGATCCGTTACCGAATAAACAATTACCGAATTAGAATTACCCTGTGCGGTTTTACTCAATACCAATTCAAAGGTTTTGCCATTGGTACTTCTTTCTACCACAAAATGACTGGTATTTTTCTCGAAGCTGGTTTGCCATTTTAACTGTACCAACTGATTTTTATAGCTGGCAGTGAAAGAGATTAACTCAACCGGCAGGGGGGCATGCCCTCTCCGGCCAACCGTAAACCAGGACATCGAACTGCTATTTCCACCGGCGCTGGCAATTGTTCCCGTAGCAGGGGCAGCCGGAGCAGCTCCCATATCACTCCAAGTGGCATTTCCACTACCGCTTACGGATAATCCTCCTATTGTAATTCCAGTATACTGGTCCACTCCGTAGTGATTTCTGATAGCTGCATCAGGATGATTGTAAACAAAGCTGAACTTGGTATTGGCAGAACCAGTGGCGCTGAAGTACCAGAACTCTCTATTGCTTACACTATTAAGAGGGGCATTTATTGTAAGGGTTTTCCATACGGAAGGAACGGGTTGAGCAGGATTAGTAGACAGATATCTTCCGGTGAAGTCACCCGTAGAGCTGGAAGGGTCAAATATAGTAATCGGCCGGTAATAGGTGCCATTTCCTGTAGGGAAGGCAAATGTATTAGGCATTTGCAAGGTATTTTTATTCACTCCTAATTTCTGCACATATCCGATTACGTGACTCGCATCGCTTGCATCTGCAACAGAAGCGTTGGCAACAAAGGCAAATTTAGGGCTACTGGGAGTGGAAGTAGCTTCAGTAGTAGGAAGCAGTTCATTATATTTTGAAGGGTCTGCAGCGATGGAAGACGGCAGGGCAATTACATAACCATTTACAAACTGGGCCCCTTTCCCAATTACCATATTATCCTGCAAAATCCATTTCCCCCCAACACCATTAAAAATAACGGGCATATTAAAAGCTTTTCCAGCTGAGGTAATGGTATTATTAGCATTGGTGGAGGTGAAAGTAATTGATCCGGAAGCGTTATTACCCAGGCTTACATTGCTATGCAGGGTTAAAGAACCAGCAATCGAAAGGGGCATATTAACGGCAAAGGTTACCGGATAAGTGATATTGCTGAAAATTAAGTTTTTGCAGGACGCTACTGAAACGCCTGGTCCCCCCGATACGGTTACTACTGATGCATTCAGAGTAAAGGAGCTTGCATTGAAGTATACATTGTTAGTGACATTGGGAAGCTGCGTTGCCGGTACTAAAGTACCAGGGTTAATTGTAGAGGGAACTCGCCAGTTGCTTACCATGTTCCAATTTCCTCCATTCTGGTACCAGTAATAATCCAGATTATCCTGCCCAAAACCTTTATGGCCGATACTAACCAGTAAAGCCGTGGAGAAAAGGATTAGTAAAAACTTGTTCATATAGGTTATTTTTCTGTAGAAACCTTACTCGTATTACAATCATATATACTCCTCAAGATGAAGAGGTAAACCTGACAGGCGCAAAAGGAATCTTACATGAAACCTTACCTGCTTTCAAGCCTAATCCAAACTGAAATGTAAGGCAAGAACAGAGTCACTCCATGAAAAAAGGCGATAATGGACTTTATAACCAAAAGAAATACCCCTTTTTTAGTGTAAACAGGTCTGGTTAAGCACTAAAGTGCTTACTAGTGGGAAGTAACCATCAACCAGGCAAAGAAGTATTTATTTCTATACCGGCTGTAAAGAAAATTACGTTTTATACCCACTTTTTCTCTTACCTACATTTCCGTTTGGCAGAAGATGGATTAGGAGGTGGAGTTGCGGTAAGCTGGACAGCCTTGGAGGCAGTAGCTTTGCCTTTAGGGGTAGGAGGAGTGGCCGGTAATT
Source organism: Cytophagales bacterium (assembly GCA_030448185.1). Taxonomy (GTDB): domain Bacteria; phylum Bacteroidota; class Bacteroidia; order Cytophagales; family 172606-1; genus CADCTQ01. The sequence continues at coordinate 21,155 of JAUJNL010000113.1, forward strand.
TTACTGGTTCGGGTACTGGACTTATTTTCAGAGGGAATTCCCTCGAACGTATAATGTGACAGTGTTAAATCCGAAATTGGTCTTATCTTTTCGTACTTCTTATTGGGGAAGACCATTTCTTCCCTTATCA
>JAUJNL010000114.1 GCA_030448185.1 Cytophagales bacterium
AAAGGTAATCTATTTGCTGACTGCTTTTGGGTCTGAGTCGGGACAAGTCCGATTGCGCAGCAACTTCTCTCTTATGAATCAATTTACTAAACCAGTCAAGGCAAAAACAGCTTCTATACCCATACAGCCCCGCAAAACGGCTCATCCGGTACTGGTTTACCTCAAGGACCTTATCAGCCTGGAGGAAGACAAGGCCGACGAACTTAAAACGATTGCGGCCATTAAGCGGGACGTCACTTTCCGGGGCAGCAATCTGTGGATTCTGATTTTTGCCATTTTTATTGCTTCCATCGGCCTCAACATGAATTCTCCCGCCGTTATCATCGGGGCCATGCTGATTGCTCCCCTGATGGGACCGATTATGGGAGTAGGGCTGGCCGCCGGTCAGATTAACTACTTTTTCGGCGCTTTTTATCTGTTCTTTATCAACAGCGTCTTTATTGGGTCTTCCCCTGATCAGAAGGACGAAAAGGAATAGCCAACTAGACCTATTAACCCTCACAGAAAAGGTTTCAATCGATAGAAGGGAGTTTTTCCGGCTTATTTATAAGGAAAATACCAGCTCTTGAAGAAGTTTCAACGCTGACGCTTACGGGTTCTTGTTGCGGGGAGTAGTTTGGATGAGATGAGCATTTATATCAAGCAGGTGAGCCTCAATCTCGGCTTTCATTCGCTGGGCCGTAGCGGGAGAAAAGTAGGCTTTTACATCAATGATGGTGAGACCAGCCAGGGCTTGGTGGTGGGTTTGAGGATCTAGTAAATAAGCATGTAAGACCGGGCAGAGGTATACCTTGTTTTCCAGAAAGTATCCATTTCGCCGGCCTTTGAATTTAGGAAAGGGTACAAACGCTACCGAAAAGGAGGTTTGCCCTACTGAAATGGAAAAGATCTGGTTGTCGCTATTCATCAATAGGAAAAGGTTGGCTAGGGTACTTAAAACTAACAAACAAGTATGAACTAACAAACAAGTACGGGTAAGACCAGCCCTTTATTTAGATAAACTTTAATGGATGACCTATCTCTCTGAGTGGGAAAATGCCGAAGGCATGTACGTGGTGTATTAATGGTAAATTGTCAAGGCTAAGCCGCTTTCATCATGTGTCATTCTTGATTTCAGGGTAGAGCTGCTTAAAAAATCTTCATTTCCGCGAAAGCCATTTGTGTTGAGACTGGATAATAAACTGGGTCAAGGAAGTCAACTAAAAGACTACCTTTTAACCAGACCCAGACTGAATGTAAACCAAAGAACCCTTCGACTTCAAAGCCTTCAAGCAGGAGGCGATTAAAGGCCTGTATGAAGGCAAGCCCATTCAATGGTGAAGAAGGCTGCCGGTAGACTGGCTAAAGGCTCCTTGCAAGCATCCGCTGCAGGAGGACCTGCTGGCAATCTTTTTTCACGAAACAAATAGATTCCTATACTTGCTCTTGCCTTACTGCCGTAATTTCATCGATTAACCAATCTTCCATAGTAATCATACAGGTTCGCCTCGTACACTTCACTTACTGGTTGGCTTGGATCATATTCCGGACTGTTTTTTATCCGAGCTACTGGAACGTTAACAATAATTTTTGAGGTTCCCCAATTAATTTCCTTGATCATATCAGGCGATAAAAGCACCTTTTTTCCTTGTAACCAATTGCCCGTTTCAACCACCATATAATCAAGTTTCCAGGAGTGATCGTCAATGATAAAATCTTGGACCTCGCCAATTTCGCTATCTGTAGCGTGAATGTTATAACCCGTTACTTCCTTCGTACTACGTAAATGGGGATCTCCCTCTATGGCTGTTCCCGGCGTATTCATCGACCTGCTTACTGCTTCTTCCAAGGGTAGCCTGCCTCCAATCATCATACCGGTGGTGCCAATGCCCATACCCGCACCCCAAAGGCCACCGCCCCAATAACTTCCCAGGGAATAATGAGTATTTAACTCCATTTCCTGTTGCCGCGAGACGGGTTTGGCTGTATCAATATCTGGACTGTTCTTAATTTGCTCCTTAGTCAAATTAACTGGGAATCGTTCTGCTTCCCAATCGGGCCGTAAGAGTGACTTCGGAGAAATAAGCACTTTTCGACCCAATAGCCAATTCCCCGTTTCTACTATTAAATACCGTACGGTCCAGGTTTGATCGTCAAAGTAAAACTCTTTGACTGTTCCTATCTCTCCATCAATGGCTCCCAAGGTGTAGCCCATTAAACTCTTAACACTACGTTTCATAATTTTTCTTTTTTAAATGATTTAAGTCTAATCCGGATTGTATTGTGGATACAAGCGTAAGCACCGCAATAAAGCGAGTTTTTTGTTGCTGGCGCAGCCAGTTTTGCCCCGAAGTATGCTTACTTATTCCTTACGTTCCGACCCGGATAACATAATGTATCCTTTTTACGACCATTTTTTACCAACTTAACGGAATGATTCTGTAGTAAACCTGAAGTTTGCTGAGAATAAGGAGTTGAGCTGAATTGTCAGTTAGTGCCAATGCTTGCCACTAGGTTTTGATCCGGAGGTCGGAGCATAATTTGTTGATCTGCTCTTTGTTGTGCTAGCCAGTGGTGCCATTTTTTTTCAAGCCTTACGATTCGTTCCGAACCGGGTGGAGCAAAAGCGCCCGGCCCGATGAGTGAGTTTACCAACGGGGCCCATAGAAAAGGATCCATAAGCTGGCTCTGATAGTAGATAAGCAATTCTTTAAGTAACTGCTGCCCTTGCTGGCAGTCCATTAGGAAGTATACTAGTGACCAGGCAAGCGTACGGGTAGCAGCCGAGCTATTATCCATACGAGCCCACTCGCGGTCCGTTCGGGCTAGATACGCTCCTAATGCCGGCAACTTACCGGCAAGCTGTCGTCTCTTCAGGTATTGGTCCTTCCTGAGCTGGGGGTGCACAACCGGCAGCTCATTGGAAAGGTCCAACTCCTCAAAATACTCCGATAAGCCCTCACTCAGCCAGCGGGGACAGAAGCGGTTCTGGCTTCGTAGCAATAAGTGACTTGTTTCGTGAAAAACGGTCTTGGTAAAAAGTACGGTATTGTCCCGTTGCCACACGACTATTTCCCGCCTGTCGTGGATGTACAATCCAATATGGTCAGCAATGGGACTCGTAGCCACCCTTGAGGTATAGGCCTTGTACTCGTCGCGATCCCGAAAAACGCGGATTACAACGGTAAGATCTGCCGGAAAGGCGTAATCAAACTGCACTAGATAAAACTTATACAAAAAATGGATACCCTTTACCAGGTATTGCTCTACCTCCGGGCTCAGGGAAGGCTCGGCCTGAATAAACACAACGGGAGGAAGTTGGCTTGTCTGCCGGGTTAAGGCCGAGGTGGCATAAACAGTTGGCAAGCCAAAGGCTCCTGGTTCGTCAGAAAATCGTTGCGGGTTAAACTGATAAAAGCTCATAAGCAACAACACTGGAATAAAAGGCAATAGAATTCTCCTCATCATGATCTGAATCATTTATTTACTCGATACGGTTACCGTTGTGATCGATAGATTCTGCGCAATAACTCCTAAATACAGCCAGTTGGGATAGAAACTGTCCCCAACTGGCTGTATTTAGAGTCATATCCATTGATTTATATCATTCTCATTGGACAGCTTCTGGTTGGGGAGCAGTAACTGATTTACTAGCCAATGTCATAAGATTGGCTTCAAATGGCAGGGGCATCAAACACCGAAATACGTATGGTAGTAGTTATCGTATTTCTCTTTTTCAACCTGTCCATCGTCATTATCGTCCCATAAGCCAAAAATACCATCCGTGTATTCCCGCTCCGTAAGCTGGTTGTTTTTATCCGCGTCCCAGGTTGAATAGTAGTTGTTGTCTTCGAGGGCCGTGTTGAATTCATTCTTATCCACCTGGTTATCGTTGTTGGCGTCCCAGGTATCCCAGTCTTCGTTGGTCAAACCGAAATTGGTCACATCGTCCTTCCACTCGCTTTCCTCCAGTATGCCATCATTGTCGGTATCCCATACCTGATAATAACTGCCGTCGAACTCGTTCTCATCCAGGAAATTGTCATCGTTGAGGTCCCAGTCTTCGAAAAGATTAGTAGCGTTAAACGAAGTGAACAGCTCGTTTGAATCGAACAGCCCATCAGCTATTTTAGCTCCTTCCTCGGCCCCGGTGGTTTCCGTGTCTACTTCATCCGCGTTTTCGGCGGTACTACACGAGGAGAAGCTTAGCATGCTCATTAGTCCAATGCCCATAGCCATTCTTGTCCAGACTTTTTTTGCATTTTTTTGCATAATGGTAGTTGTTAAATGGAGGATTTTTTCCCTTGTAACAACTCCTTACGTAGTGATTCTGAAGTAAATGTGGAGCTAAACTGAAGAAAATCTGTAGCTGGAAAGAGGTAGTTATAGGTATTGATGATTTAAGTTGTGGTACCCCTATAATAGACCCGTACGACCCAGGTTCAGTAGAACATCCTGCTACCATACACTTGTTTGTCCCTGCAACTGGAGTAGAATAGGCCGGAAGGGAACAAATGGCAAAGCTGCCTTTAAGTGTCTACCCCTGCTTGATGGGTATAGGAGGGTTACGGGTAATTCTGTTGACAATGATGCCAACCATCTAAATGATGCCAACCATCTATAAACATTTATCCTGGATTAATTACACCACCCAGTAGAGTGAATCAGCCAAGCGAAAGTAACATTACATTTCTGCCATTTTTTTTCAATATGGGCCGCAACTACAGTATTACTACAGAATCGCCGTGTACCTTGGTATAAATGGTCAGGTAGCAGCCGGAGGGGCCACCTTACGGAAGCGTTAGAACGGGGAACTAGAGAAAGCCTTATATAGAATAAGCGTACGGTATAAACCTCCTAAAGCAGTTTTGCACAATTGGGATGCCAGTAGGTACGGGTTCTAAACCGGTTACTCAGCATACTTCCTGCAATTACTACCAATTAATTCCCCTAAACGTAGAAGTAACCTTGAAGACACACCTCCCAAAGAAAAATTACAGGGTCAGCATCGTTGCTAACATAATCAAGATGACTTGCCATTACCTGGTGCTAAATCAGTATTTCGAAAGAGTATCGACGGCTAGGCTGGTCAGGCAGACCCCACAATAAGGGGCGTTGTTCCATGCACCTCTGCTATCTGCTTCTAATATGGCCCCTTACCCAGTATTGTCTAATGCAGTCCTATGCAATTAATTTTCAATCATTCCTTTATGCAGGGAAATGGCAACACCAGCTTTAGCAGCTTCACCGCTCTGGGGCAGGAAAAGATAGTAGCCAATATACAGGAGATTACCGGGCTTCTCAGTCATATGGGTTGCCGAGAGCATCCCTATGCCATAGTGCCCGTCGTTACTACCATAACGGGAGGAGAAATGAATAATACCTTCTTTGTCTGCTGCAGCGAATGCAGGGAAACACTCACTCGGGCCCTGCACTATGGTAGGGCGCAGTTTAAAGTTATCTGCTGGTAGCAAAGTTAGGCTGCTGAATCAATAGGGACCGGTAGCGCAGAGGCTTATCCGCCCTTATATTTGATTTCTTACCAGTAGTATATTCAGTTTTTTGACGATGATGTAGAATTGAGTAATAATTAATAATTCACCTAACGATTTCAAGTATGAAAACAAGAATCGTCGTACAGTTTGTCTGTAAAGCTGGTAGTTTTCAAGCCATTGTTGAACAAATCCAAGGGCTACAGCTCTCTCCGCAGCAAATAGCCCAATTATCCGTAGATGGTCCTACATTGGGGGATGCCTACGAGAATTTCAAAAGTGCGGCCTTGGTGCTGCAGAGAGAGCGTAAGCTGTTTCCAAGTACGGCAATCACTTTTAAGTATCTGGTAGTGCAGCAGACAAACAAAGCTGCTCATTCTGCCTGATTGCCATAGCCGGACAGCACTACTGCCTTCTAGGTTAGCTCTTAAAAAGAATAAAGTTGAGTAGCGGTCTGATTCGATCTTATCGGCAAAGGTCCGGTTGGAAACGGGTATTGGCACGTTGGAAAGCGATTCAGTGTGGCTCTGAAGCGGTTGAGTAGCCGGAAAAAAAATTGACTCATCCTAGAAGTGTTGCCCCTTGTTACTAAATCTAAATTAACTGTTCAATCCTTTTCAGCTAAATAATATGCTACCTGGTTGTTTTCCAGTATTTGCGACACCTCCATGCATGTAAGGTAGGCCAGGCAGACCCGATGTAAGACCTGGTACGAGGAATTGAACTGAACTTTGTTCATCGTCAATGCATCAGCTCCAGCTATGGTCAGGTCTGCAAAGCCAGCAATGGGCAAAAAACAAGATTAGCTATTTGCTTGCATGCTCATCATCTGGCGGCATTCATCGGCACAATGGCGGCAAGCCTGGGCGCAACGCTGGCAGTGGTCGTGCTGGTGTTTGGCACATTCAGCGCCACACGCTTCACAAACCTGGGCGCATACATCACAGAGTTGACCGGCGAACTCACTGTTGCGGGCCATATAATCAGCTGCCAATGAACAAATTTGGGCACAGTCCATGTCCAGTTTAATGCAGCGGGCCATCATATTAACATGCTCTTCCCCAAGACAGGCAATAGCACATTCGTTACAGGCAACTGTACAGGCCAGGCAGGCGTCTATGCAGCTTTGAAACTTGGAGTGGGTCATATGGGTTGGTGGTTAAGTTAATTGGTAGGATATTTACCCCTGATTTTGAATGGGCTTCTGTTACCCGTTACGGGTGAAATCTGAAGGAATTCTGTACCCATAGCCATTTTGGTTAAAAAACTGGAAACCAGAAAGAAGACGAAAAATCAGCATTCTAATCAGAGGGCTACAGACCCATAGATAAAGACATTTAATGTCTTTCTGGCAATGGTAAACAGCCAGGGACGCTCCGAACGAATATTCCCGTTTCAAGGAAGACCCGAAAGTTTCTTTCACGGGAGATGGTAGCTTTGGACTTCTCAATAATCTTTCAACCCTAAAATGATTCATCATAAACCCTGCCCTAATGATTGCCAGAGATATCCTGTTAATAAGCATTTTCCTGATTGGCTGATTGGCTACCTGCCTTAGAACATAACCATCCGGATTAACAAAATTGCCAGTACCTTCATTACTATAGTCCTCTGCTGCACACTATGGAAGTTTTTCGCGGGCATTGTCATTATTGCAGCCAATGCGGCGGTTGGGCTTGGCTGCCTGTTAAGTCTTCCAAAGTATTTTTCCAGTAGCACCAGTTAGAATTTACGTATCAAGAATGAGAAAATTCTGTTTCCCTGAAGCGGGCTTTTTTAAGGGTAATCTAAAACTTTATTTTTTTAGTATCTTCTCCAGATTTATCATGGCCGGATTTATCATGGCCGGAAAAAATGATATGATGGAAGTGATTTCGACCAAGTCTCTGTAAAGCTTTCGGGGCAACACTGGCGACAGATCATATATCAATCCAAATACACCAAGGGGAGATATATGGTTTTTTAGGTTTGAACGGGGCCGGAAAAACAACCCTGATCCGGATACTTTTGGGAATGATTAAACCCGACAGCGGTAGCGTAAAACTATTTGGTAAAGATATTTTCCGTGGCTTTCCCCTATGGAACCAGGTAGGCTATCTGGTAGAAACGCCCTATTCCTATCCGAGCTTTCGGTGAAGGAAAATCTAAGGGTGATATATGAGTTGAGGCAATTACGTAATCCCGCTCTCATTGATCGTATCATTGACCAGTTGAAGCTGACCCGGTACCAGCATGAGAAGGCAAAAGTACTGTCGCTGGGAAACCGGCAGCGATTGGGTTTGGCAAAAGCCCTCATGCACCAGCTAAGCTTTTACTCCTCGATGAACCCATCAATGGCCTGGACCCGGAAGGCATCGTGGAGGTAAGAGAATTACTCAAAGAACTCTCCGCTTCGGGTACCACTATTTTTCTTCCAGTCACCTGCTGGGAGAAATTTCTAAACTGGCAAATCGAATAGGAATTATCCATAGCGGGAAACTTCTGAAGGAAATAACCAACCAGGACCTGGCTAGTCAGTTGAGAAAAAAGTAATCGTCCAGACGGCCGATAATAAAGCCCTACAGTATTTAACAATCGTCTCTTACCAGGCCCGTCTTACCCGGAAAATGAAATAGAAGTAGTTGACCCGAAGGCAATCAGTCACCCGGAGGAAATTGCCAAAATACTGGTAGAAGTTGGATTGCCCCCGGAAAGCTTTATGTACACACGGAAGACCTGAAAGGTACTTTTTGCGAAGTATCCAGGAATAGCTCCTTATGAATGTATTGTTAAAAGCACTTAGTGACGGCAAAAAAATAAGTGTCGGATTTAGGCTAGCTTTAACGACAGCGGTGTTGTAGGGAAAAAACAGATAGAAATCTTATTCCCTAATCCTTATGATAGGTAAATATAGTAAAGAAATAGAGGAAGACATGGTCTACCTTTTTTCATTGATAGACGAGAAACACAAGCGATATTATGCCTCGGTAGAAGCGATCAAGCTGGGACATGGCGGTATTAGTTACATCAGTGGTTTATTTAGGGTGAGTGAAAAGACCCTGGAAAGGGGCATCAAAGAGCTAAAAAGAGAGTGCCTCCCGCAAAGAATCCGACGTACGGGAGGCGGACGAAAAGCAGTCTTAGCGAGTGAGGCACTGACGAGGGCCTTCACCACCCTGATTGAGACACCGCTAGCGGGCAATCCGCAGAACGATCAGCAGTGGACGCATCTTACGCCCCGAGAAGTGAGAGTGTAGCCTTAAGCCGCAAGGACAAAAGGTAAGTGTATATACGGCCAGAGGCTTGTTTAACAAGTTTCATCTGGGCCGTCGTTCTATGCGCAAGGATTTAACCATCAAACAGGTGGAAGGCCGTAATGAGCAGTTTGAACGGATTGAAGTCTTGCGTAAAGACTACGAGTCGGATTTGATTCTGAGCCTGGATGCCAAGAAGAAGGAGCTTTTAGGGGAATTTTATCGCCAAGGCCAAGTGTATAGCCAAGAAGCGATCCGGGCCTTTGACCATGATTTCAAGAGTGAGGCCAGGGGGCTGCTTTGCCCTTATGGGGTATATGATCTAGAAGAAAAACAAGGCTGTATTGTCTTGGGAGAAAGCCATGAAACTGCCGACTTTGCCGTTGATTCGCTTCAATTGTATCTGGAAAGGTATGTACTCAATCAGAAAACTTCTCCCAAAAGACTCCTTTTGCTCTGTGATGGAGGCGGAGCTAACGGATCAAGAAACCGCCGCTTTAAGTATAACTTACAACAACTGGCTAATCAGACGGGTATTGCTATTCGGGTAGCTCACTACCCGCCGTATTGTTCTAAATATAATCCGATTGAACACCGGTTTTTTTCCCATATCTCCCGCTGTTGGCAAGGGATAAAACTCGAAAGCCTCGCCCAGGTCAGAGCCCTTACCCGGCTAAAGGCTAAGTTCACTCAGAAAGTAAAGATTAAAGTAGCTACGATTGGCAAACAATATGTGAAAGGGAAGAAAGTAGCCCAAAAAGTATTTGAAAAGCTCAACATTCTTTATGACCCGCAATTAGGCAAATGGAACTACGCTATTGTCCCTGATTATAGTCCCTAATCCTGCTATTGCAAATCCGACACTTATTCTTTCACCGTTACTTAAGGCTGAAATTCTTAAAAACCGGCATTCAAGTATAGTCGCTGCCACTTTTGTTGCTTTTGCCCTGGCTCCGGTAATGGGTGGCGTGTTTATGGGGATGATGAGAAATCCGCAGGCTATGGCAAAGGCTGCGGCTATTCAAACAAAAGTGCAGATGATGGGCCTTTCCGCTAACTGGGAATCTTACCTTTCCATTTTAACCCAGGCAATCGGGGTAGGCGGGATATTAATTTTCGGGTTTGTAGCCAGCTGGATCTTTGGCCGGGAATACTCAGAGGGTACGGCCAAGGATTTATTGTCTTTGCCCACCTCCCGGACCACAATGCTGAATGCCAAGTTTATCCTTTATGGAATCTGGTGTCTAGCCCTTACGGTTTCAAATCTTCTGGTAGGTCTCATCATTGGTGTAATCCTGCAGATTCCCGCCCTCGATGCGAACTTACTTTTCACGCAGCTGATTGGGTATTTCCTCACCGCACTCCTGACCATTTTGCCCGGAACGCCCATTGCTTTTTTTGCCCTTTGGGGCAAAGGCTACCTGGCGCCTTTAGGTTTTGTGGCCCTCACGCTGGTGTTCGCCCAGGTAATTGCTGCGCCGGATACGGGTATTATTTCCCGTGGTCAGTTCCCGGTCTTTTCAGCGGGGCAGGGGGTGAATTCAAGGCACAGCTTAATGGCGTAAGTTATCTCATCTTGATTCTGACCAGTATCGCGGGGTATCTGGCCAGTATATTGTATTGGGAACAGGCCGACCATATCTGACAGCCAAGCGCTTTCATCAAGGGATAGTATTCTGATTGTTCGTCTGGATAGTTTCTGCCACTCTATCAACAAGATCATCTTCTGTTTAGGCAATACCGGCGATTTTAGCCATAAATAAGATGTAAAATAATAAGAATAACATGCCCTCCCATCGGGAAATCCGTTTGTCCTGAGTGATTAAATAAAACATAACGACTCCTACCAGGTACACAGGAAGGGATAAGGCAATTAAGTCCTGAGGGACATGTATGGGACTTAATAAGGAGGCAATTCCCGTAACCGAAAAAAGCATTAAAAATACAGGATCCTAAAATATTGCCGATTGCAATATCGGCCTTGCCCTGTCGACTGGCTGCGATACTTACCACTGCCTCTGGCAGGGTAGTGCCTAAAGACAAAGGGTAACTGAAATAATGGCTTTACTGATCCCTAAGCTACCCGCCACTTTTTCCAAAGACATTATGGTATAATTTGCCCCGACAAAAATAAATACTGTACTCACCAGAATAATAAGAATATCTCTCCATTTTATTATTTTCCTGGCAACTGACGGCGGAATTTCTTCTTGTAAGACCAGATCTTTCTCGGTGTTTCCTCCTGGAGCAAATAAATGACGTAAATGACATAACCTGCCAGTAAGATTGCCCCTTCCATTGGACGTACCAGGCCATCCCACATCATAATCACCAGCAGAAATGCTGATCCAACCAGAAAATGCAGATCGATAAAAATATACTTGTCTCCTAGTCGTACTCTACTGTCGTTAAGCCTAATACCAGAAACAGATTTGAAATACTTGAACCAATTATATTTCCAGCTACCATTTCCGTAAATAGCTATAATTGAAGAAATTAATTCGGGTAGTTGCCATGGCAAAGAAGACATGCCTAAGGTCCAGGTCAGACCTATAATTTCGGCCGACTGGGTAAAAAAGCGAGCAGCCGTAATTAGCGTAAAAATGCTTACCACAAATATTTCCATCCAGAGCGGTAAATCCATGAGGATAAATTTAGAGCCTTTATAATTCAGCAGGCCGATATAACGTCGTCTGCAGCAATATTAATGACTTTTATCTGCCTCTCTTAACAATAGAGTCCTTTATTGAGGGGTGGTCCTAAAATCGGCCTACAAATCCGAGCTCACCTGGTGTGCGCATTGCAATTATCTTCAGCAGGCGGCATTGGCAATGCCGAACCTAGGAAATGGCGGATTTGTAATCCGCTAAAACGTCGTTTACAACAATATTAATGACTTTTATCTGCCTCTTAACCCTAGTATCCTTTATTGAGGAGTTATGAAATAATACTTAAAATTAAAACTGCTACGCGTTGCTCCTGATTTTGGTCTGGACCGAATCTGACATACAGGGATATAGAAGACTTTTTTCCGGTCCCGCCAACCGAAAGTCGTGCAGTATTTCCGTTGATGCTGCATAATTAAAATCTCCGCTCCTACTACTTCTTTTTCCGCTATTCAGTGCTCAATCTCCTGCCGGAGACTGTTTATTTTTTCCGGCGAAACGGCTGCCGTTTTCGAGGTTTTAGATAAAGCAACGGGGCTGACCTTTGCTTGCGCAAGGGTGATTTCCGGTCTGGTCCAAAGGCTGGCAAGGGAAAGTAAGAGGGCAAGCTTTGCCCATTGTAACTTCAGGGAAGTTAATTTTTTCATGGTGACAGTAAGTTTACTGGATGATGTTGGTAGCTATGATTTAGCCCAATAGGGGGAATGGATAGACGCTTCGGTAAGATTACGCTTCGGTAAGTTCGTCCAGGCTCTTTTTCAGCTGGGAAATCCAGGGGAAGTAGGTTCGCTGGTAATAGCGGTAAGTAAGGGCAACCGTTATAGCTGTAATTGCCAGGCTGATCAGCAGGATCAGTCCTCCAGGTAACCGGAGGTGAAATGCACCGGAAAGGTAACGAGTTATCACAACCCCTACCAGCAGGCAAACGGGCACGGAAACCAGAAATACGTATCTGAACAGGTAATTGAATCGTTTTACGGCCCTTTGCAGAGCCGATTTTATATTTTCATGGGGTTTGATGTTGAATAGCTGGTATTGCACGTAAGCCACTGTGACCTTCAGCGCCCCAAAAACCAGCAGCGTCAGAAAGACGATCACTCCATTCTTAAAACCGTCCAGTCTTTCGGTTTCAGGCAGGGTTAGGTACAACACCAGATACACGACAAACAGGACCAGGGCATAGGGTAACTGATTCAAGGCTTTCTTAAGCCACCGGCTATTGGATTGCTGGATCAGGTCAAGGGTGTTAATGGTTTTCATGGGAATATTGATTTTTTGGGCGGAAGCGGTTTGCCCCTCCTTCATTTCATTTTTAAGACTGGCGTGCCAGATAGTTGCAAATTCATCGAGTTCCATGCGTCAAAGTGTTTACCCGGCTTTTCAGTTTAGCTTTAATCCGGTTGAGTTTAATGCCGACATTGGATTCTGAAATCCCCATAATCTCGGCCATTTCTTTATAGGAATGCGCCTCTACGTAGAGAATCATAATGGCTTTCTCTATTTCGGATAGCTGTTCAATGGCCTGGGCCAATAATTGCAGCTTATCCTCTTGATCCGAATCCGTTTCGGTCTGAATCCTGAATGCTTCCTCAGTAAGTGAAAGGCTTTTTTCTTTTTTAGATTCCTTTCTCAGCCGCATAATGGCCGTATTCAGGGCAATGCGGTAAATCCAGGTTGACACCTTCGACTCCCCTTTAAAGGAAGGATAAGCACGCCACAGTTGCAGCACCATATCCTGATGCAGGTCTTCCCGGTCCGCTACGTTCTGGCAATACATTCGGCAGACCTTAAAGAGGATTCCTGAGTTTTCTTCTACCAGTCTGATAAATGTTTCTTTCAAGATTGACTTTTACCAATTAGTTGACCGGACAGGGAAAAACTTACAGTGGGAAGAAAAAAGATTTCGTAAACATCCAGAGAGTACACGTAATGGCCTGGTTGGCTATAGTACCATTAACCCTTACACTAGGAAATGGCTTTTTAGAATAACTAAAATTGCATTGTACCGTAAGTACTAAATCCTGAGCATATTGCTATGGAGAAAGTATTTTTTCATCTATTAATCTATTTGATCATGAAAGAAAAGGACCCAATTGAGAATCCTGCTGAGAGACTGAAAACGGCTGCAGTTGGAATGGTGAGTAATATAAAAACCCAAACGGTGGGAGAAGCAGGAGAACAACCTACCCCTGCTTATGCAGCCATTGATGTGGTACGCTCTATCATTGAGGATTGGCCGGCGATGTCTAAAAAGTCGGCTAATCAAACAATCGATACATACGGTCCTCCCAATGAGGCAATTGCCAGTAGATTGATCTGGTACAATAACGGTCCGTGGAAACGAACAATCGTGTACCGGGATGAAATCCCTCACAACTTCCCTCAGCCCCACTCGGTTGTAATTGATAACTGTATAGACGATCAGGTACCCGTCGAAATGTTCGGCGAACTCGCCCGGTTTGATGGCAGTGTTATCGTGGAGACGACAAGAGGCGATGTATCAGCCCGTCGTGATATGGAAGCAGCCAATATTCTGGCCCTTAATCTGATGCATGAAATTGTTTCCGGCAGATTAACCGCCGAGCAGGCCAGGGAAAAGTACTCCGAGCAAACGGCTGCCTTCGTCATGAACCGTCCGGCTCCTTATGCCGAGCAGTTACAATTCGAAGTGCCGAAGGGAAATACTATGGACACTGACCAGGTTACCATTATAGATAATATGCTAAATCAAGCCAAGGAAAAGCTTAAAGATATTACTGGATTGAATAAAGGATAAACTTCATAATGGTATGAACTGCATGGGCTTGTATCAGGGCCATGCCTCCCTGTTTCCAGGTTTCGTCTGTGTTTTGGTTATCCTGCTGTTTGCCCACCTGAGCTTCTGGCAACATTCCTGGATGGCTACCCAAAAAGACCCGCACTTGTTTTCAAGGATTGCTAATTAATGGTAGTTAAAAGTCTGAAGCTTGCATTTAATGAATAAGTCTGCTGGGAGAGTATAGACCTAAAAAAGCCCGGGAAAAGTTTCGAGGGCTTTTTGATCAGGATTCTTATCAAATCAGTGAGCTTCCTTTAACCAGTTATGAACTTTCTTTGGGTGAGCAAGATGAATCTCTCGCACTTTTAGTTATTCGTAAACGCCTTGTCTGATGGCTATATCGCCAGGCCATCGATTAAATCTACGTCCAGAATATTCTCGATTGCCTGCCTGGAGAAAATGTTCACGGGCATCAGTTAGCTGATCGCAGGTAAATTCTTTTACTTTTTTTCCCGTTGTCCGGGTGATGGTCACGGTATACTTCATCCCCATAGACTTGAATTAGACAAAAAAGAAGATTTTCGGCTATTCAGTTTTCCAATAATACGGGACGAATCTCAAGAGAATCTGTAGCGGGAAAAAGGATGGTAATCTGATGGTACTCCTCCTGGAACTGGTAATCAATCTGTATCCGGTTGGTTTCGCAGATGGCCTGAATAATGGGTAAACCCAATCCTAAAGATTTAGAAGCCGGGTCGGCCTTCATAAAGCGGTCAAACAAGGTGGCAGTCGGAACCCGGGGCGGTTCGCCGGTATTGCGGATGGTAAGGTGGGTATCGGTTAATTCTACTGCTACTATTCCTCCCGTAACGTTGTGTTTAATGGCATTGCTGATTAGATTGTCCACCAGAATTTCGGCCAGTACGGGGTTCATCAGCAAGGTGGCTTCCCCGGTCAGGTGCTGGTGAAGCCTGATTTCTTTCATCTCCATTAATTCCTGGAAATACGCTAATCTTCCTTGCAGCAGTGATTTCATAGGTAAAGATTCCGGATTGACGTACTGACGGTTTTTGATGCGTACCAGCAGCAACAAAGCTTCTTTCAGGCGCGAAAGACGACTTACTGCCTGATTGGCACTGGTTACCAGCCGCAGTTGTTCATGGGAAAGGTCCGTTTCCTGCAACAGCTCCAGTTTACTGCGGATAATAGCCAGCGGCGTCTGGATTTCGTGGGTAGTATTCTCAGTGTACTCTTTGAGCGCATAATAATCCGTGTGAATCCGCGTAATCAGTTTTATCAGCGCCTGTTGTAATTCGTCAAATTCCTTTACATCGGTTTCCTGAAAATGAATAGCTTCTTTTTCGGCTAAACGATAGGTGCGAAGCCTTTCCAGGGCGAGGTAAAAAGGCTGCCACAATTTCCGGGATACCCTTCGATTGGCGAAATACAGGGCAACCACCAACACAATGGTAAGCAGCAGCAGCAATAGAAGAATCCCTTGCAGGATCTGGATTCTATCAATTAAAGGCCGCCTCACTGTAATCTGATAAGCTTGCTCCCGGAAAGTTTCCTGAAAGGACAATTGCCGGAAAAGTGATTTCTGGTCTTCCAGCGGGTCGAAGATGACCGTATCCTTCAGGGATTCGGCTAGCGGAAAGGGTCTGCTGATCTTTTTGATTGCAAAAATATTAGCCGAGAAAAGTTGGTAGTAGTACAGACTATCGGATACTGACAGTTTCCGGCGGGCAAATTCTTTTCGTTCTTTGAGGGTATTATAAATGTCGCGGTCAATGATGTACTGGAACATAAAATAGAACAATAGGCCTCCCAGCACCAGAATAAGCAGATTGGTGAACAGCATGGAGCGGCTGTGTTTATCCATTAACCTCAATGGTCAGAAAATTTGTACCCTACTCCATAAACGGTTTTCAGGTAGTCCTGTCCGTTTTTTTCCATAATCTTCTTGCGCAGGTTTTTCACGTGGGTATAGACAAAGTCGAAGGAATCCAACCCGTCGATGTAATCCCCCCAGAGGTGTTCGGCCAGGTTGTCCTTGGGAATTACCCGGTTGCGGTTGGTAATCAGATACACGAGTAAGTCAAACTCCTTTTTGGTAAGAGCCAGCGGCTGGCCCGCCACAAAGGCTTCAAAAGTTTCGGGTACTACTCTTATTTCATTAAAGACTATGCTGTTACTGCCTTGTTGCATCCGTCTGCGGAGCACTGATTTCAGGCGGGCATTCAGTTCCTGCAAATGAAAAGGTTTGGTCAGGTAGTCATCGGCCCCAATATCAAGGCCTTTTACCTTATCATCTAGGGAATGACGGGCGGAGATGATGATATTGCCCGTTTCCGGCTGGGACTCTTTTAGCTTTTGAATCAGTTTCAGGCCGTTCCCATCCGGTAAGCCGATGTCCACCAGGCAGCAATCGTAAGAGTATAAAAATATCTTCTGGTGGGCAATGCTGTAATTAGGAGCTCGCTCACAGAGGTAACCTTCCCGGGTGAGATAGGCACAAATAGAATCCAGTAATTCTTCTTCGTCTTCCACGACTAATATTTTCATAAACTTCGTATTTTACTTATTTAGACGACCGTCTTCCTTGTATTTTACCCCACAGGTTCAAGCCTGTTTTCTTTGAACGGTATCCTTGTAAGCACTGTTACCAAGGTGCTATTTTTATGGGGATTCTCCCCGGTTAGGAAAGTTCCCTGATCCTGCTCAGAATATTCCTGCGAATCAGTTGGTAGTGCAACCAGGAATAATTCCCCTCCCGGTAACTGATCCGGACGGTGAGCAGTAGCAGGATTAACTGGGGCCGGGTAAATTGCTTAAGATATTCCTGATTATCATTCAGCGCAAGCAATTGTTGCTGTTCGGCCAGCAGTTTCAGTTCGTAATCAACCGTCTCAAGAGCAAGTCTCAGTACAGGAGTAATCTGGCGATTCATAGTAGAAGGGATGTTAGGATACATAGTATAAACGCTGCTAATCAACTTATAGCAACCTGCCGGTTATCATTCCCCTTTTTGGCTATACTACTTAATCATTTTACCATTTACCTTCCCATCCGGGGGGTGATTTGCGTACTATCCGTGGTAGTGGAATCTACTCCGGGTGAGGGCCCGACCTCAGCATTTGAAGAACCATCTTCATGCGAACGGGTAAAGCCATCTCCGGTTTCATCCTGCTTTTCGTGCATCGGATTCTCATAATTTGTCTCCCCGGGATCCCCCCGTTTGTTTCTTGTCTCCGGTTCCGCAGGCAAAAAGCAAACCCAAACAAGAGGACAAAAAGGAAACCAGTAAGGAGTTTATGTAAATAGTTCATGATTGTAGGAGTGGTTATCAGGTAATAACATGTAAGGTAAGTGTCGGCTTTGTTTCTATACCATCAAACTTTCAGCTTATAGCTAAGCTATTTGTTTCTGCATACGGGTGGCTTCCTGCAGCTGTTTGCGTAGTAGGGGCAGGTTTTCTGGCGTACTGCTTCAGGGAATCCTTAGGGTTACTGGCCTGCTCTCGAACAGGCAATGTTTTCGGTGAATTTTAATTTGTGCAGCCAGATATCTCTGATCAAACTCGGTTCCTGATAAGTCTTTCATCCGGTTGATGCTCACCTGATACGGCTCGGAAAGTTGACCGTAGTCTTTATAGGCCGATGAACTCATACCCGGAGAGGATCACCCTTATAATCGGTTTGCCCTACCCGGCTGCCAATTCAGGGCTGGCGGTAGTGCCCAATCCGGACTCACCGCCAGTTGTATCCGTGCCGATAATCTACATTACCCGCCACAGTGTTGCCTGACGCAGTACCTGCTCTTACTACCTGCCTTGTTTGCATCACCTCCAGTTCCTTTATCATTTCGCCATGCGTTTGATTACGTTCCGGGCGTAGGCCTTTACCTGGTCGGCAGATGCCCGTTGCAGGGCTAATTGCGCCATGGCTTTTTCCGCCCGGTTTATTTCCATCATCTGCTGGACAAAGTCCTGGGTAGTAGCACTTGGAGAAGCCTGAGTAGTCTGATTAACTGCCCGAGTTCCGCCGGCAGTAGTATCGCGGTGGCTGTCCTGAGCAATGCCCCGGGTCTGCCCAATGCACATTACCGCAAAACTCATAAGCAGTACCGTCGTCGTTTTCCGTCTATTGCTGTTCATCGTACTTATCCGGTTTAGTTATAATTATAATTATGGCAGAGAAACATCACGCTCTTTAAAAAAACCAAAAACTATCCCGGACTTCAAACTCTACGGCACCTAAATAGGCATGCCTGGTAAACGCCCAGGCCCGGTATTTTCCTGGCTTCAGTTTTTCGATGTCCTCGACGGAGAGGGTAATTCCTTGAGCATTTTTACTAAAATCTACCGTTTTTGCCGCATGTACTGGCAGCATGCCGTTACTGCCAGGGGCATCAATGGCTTCGGTACGTTCGGCAGGCCGGAAGGCATTGTTTTGACTATCACTGATGGTTAAGAAAACTTCCTGTATTCCTTGCAACCCCATCTCCTTGGGTACATTAAAAGAAATGATGAGATCATCTACCTTTTTAGCCTTGGCGGTGAGCTTGTCGTTTCGCTTTAACAATTCTACTTTAAACCCATCAGCGGTAAGTACCTTTCGGGGCGCCATTGTCTGCAACTGCTCATTGAGTACCGTTACCTGATGATTCAATTCATCATTTTGGGTAACTGCTAACTGGTGTTCCTCACTTACGCGGTTAAATTGCCGTGTTACGTCCTCCAATTGGTTTTGCAGGGAACTACCCTCTGATTGGAGCAGCGTGTTGCGTTGCTGAAGTTCGCTCACCCGGGCATTTTTTCGGCTGAGTAAGCTGTTTACCTCAGTCACTTCGACAGTCAAGGTCTGGTTTGCTTTTTGTGCCGAATCAAGTCTGTTCCCCAGATGCCGATTGTCTTTTTCCAGGTTGTTTCTGGTGAGCTCCAGGGAATTAGCCTTGGCGTCCATCTGGTTTTTTTCCCGGGCAAGGTCATTGCTTTTATCCCAGTAGTAAATCGTTCCTACCGTTAGGATTACCAATAGTGGGAGGGTTATCCCTGCCATCATCTTCATAGTTCGTTCTGCCTGTTCCATGGTTGTAAAAATTAGTTGTATAATCCGTTATGCGCCGATACATAACTGCTGCCTAACGGCCATTAGCACCTTACTCCCGGAGGTAATTATTGCGAAAAAAGCCTTTTACGCAACTTTGACCAGCCGGCTAAAGTAAAATACTGTCAACGACAGCGTAATTTGGGCTGACAATCATTCTAGTCTCTTTCTGCCCGCGATAGCAAAATGTATCTGCTTATTATCTTTCTTTTACAAGTCTAACGGGTCTAACGGGGGAATTCTGTAGTAAACCTGAAGTACCATATTGTGAAGTTTACTTTACTGAAATTGCTATGAAAATTCTGTCTTGGGTCCGCACCGTTTGGGAAATAACCCGGGAAACCTTTGCGAACTGGTATAAATCCGACCCGTTTCGGCTGAGTGCCGTGGTAGCCTACTATGCAGTTTTTTCCTTACCGGGCCTACTGCTGATAATCGTAACGATAACGGGTTATTTTGTGGGGGAAGAGTTGGTGAGCGGTAAAATTTACCAGCAAGCCCGTGATTTAATGGGCGATGAAGGAGCAATGCAATTGCAAACAATGGTGCAGAATGCCTACCAAAGCAAATCATCGAAAGTGGCAACAGTGGCCGGGGCTGCCATTCTTATTTTTGCCGCTACCAACCTTTTTTATCACCTGAAAATAAGCCTGAACCGGATCTGGGGGGTAGAGGCTCAACCAGAACGGGCATGGTTGCAATTGATCAAAGACCGGGTTTTTTCCTTCGGATTGGTGGTAGGTATCGGTTTTCTGCTGCTGGTATCCCTGGTGATTACTTCCCTGATTTCGGCTTTTAGTGGCCTGATCAGCGAACTTTTTGGCCAGAATAGTGTCTACGTGTACCAGGTGATTAATGAAGGGATCAGTCTCCTGATTATTACCCTCTTGTTTGCCGCGGTCTTTAAGGTATTACCAGACATTATCATTCGATGGAAAGACGTCCTGGTGGGTTCTTTCATGACGGCATTGTTGTTTCAGGTGGGCAAACTATTAATCGGCTTATACCTGGGACAAAGCAATCCTGGATCCACCTACGGAGCCGCCGGCAGCATTATACTTATCCTGAT
>JAUJNL010000115.1 GCA_030448185.1 Cytophagales bacterium
AGATTCAGATCCATCTGTTTTTCTTTTAACGCTTCCCATTTTCCTAATAACTCAACTTCTTCTTCTTCAAACGCCTTGATCCGGTTCAGGAGTTGATCTTTATCCTCTTCAACGGCACAGGTCAAGTACTTTTTGCATAGTTCCGAAAACTGCTGCGCCCGGACATTGTCAACAATTGATTTTTGCCTGCTGATCGGGGTCTGGTCAGGCTCTGCGTCAGGTCGGATTCTTTTAATATCCCCAAGTTGCTTGTCAAGGTACAAAAGGATATAATTTAAGAGGCCGTATCTGATGAAGAGAGAAATACTGTCATTCTTCAATTCATAAATGATCTTATTGTAAGTATCCTTTTCCTCATTGATATTGACTGTACCTTTTAATTTGTCTAGCCGATCCTTCCAAGATATCCACAGCGGCTCTTCATCTTGGGATTGTTCTGTTTTTTTACCGGACATGCCCGCTGCATCAATCTTTACCGATGATTCATAATGCTCTTTTAATCTTTCAACGAAGTGTTGTCCGTATGCCAGGAATACACCCGCCTCCAGGTCTCGTACTAGCGCACTACTTGCTGCCTCTCCGAGTCGCTCTATTTCATCTTTGGAGAGGCAGGGCTGTCTGCATTGCAGTATCACGATGTACTCGATGGGTTCGAAAGTCTGATTTTTATCGAATACTCCTTCCTCTTTCAAAATAGTTCTTGCCCGCTGGATCTGACCATAATATGCTGCCAGTTCCCTGGCTACCTGTAGCCGTTCAAGCCGGTTTCGGGATTCTTTCTCAGCGTGCGATAAATTTTCCAGCCCGAAGACGTCATTATCGCCCGGATTGAACCAGGGCGAGTTTCTTCTGGCGATAGCCAGTTCCAAATGCTCTTCAGGGCTTTCGGCAAGTTTACTGGCTCGCCTTAGCAACGATACGGCTATATCCTGTCGGTTATACTTTGAATAAAATTCAAAAGCCCGGATCAGATGCTGAAAATCGGACTGGCTTAGTTCTTTAATTCTTTTTTCAACAATTTGTATTTTTTCCTCAAGCTTCCTTTTGACAAAGAAATCTAAATCTCTCTTGATGAGGTCTAATAAATCATTGCCCAATTCCCACAGATCGAAGAAGTTGTCCCATGATTCTCGTATGACAATTTCGACCAGGTGATTGACCGTGTGCTCAAATCGAACTTCGGCAAACACAGTGATAAGTCTAAAAAAAGACCTGGAGGTGTAATTCTCAACAATGGATTTACACCAGGCTTGAATAGCGGCTGGTTTATTGCCGCTAATATTGTATGCTTGAGCGGTTTGGTAGGTATCTTCCGATTGGAAGATCGGTTGCAGGATTTCTTTTTCTTCGGTTCTTTCTGCAATGTACGTTTGAATGTTGGCTTTTTCGCTGTTTGCACCGGCCGCCAGCAGCGCAGCGTATCCGCATTCCAAAGTTTCCGGTAAAACGGGCAATTCGCGTACTATAGATTTGTCCTCCAGCCAAGTAAAATTGATAAAACGCAGGTGATTGATCACAAAGTGATACTCTCTGGGCGCATAGCACGCGGCGCTTTTCAAGTGCTTCTCGGCCTCCGCATGCCGCTTTCGCTGATAACTTAATTTACCCAGTTCAAAATCTACGAGCCAATTGTCAAAATGGTGCCACCGGCAAGCATTAACAAATGCGGTGCTGCGGGTAATTTCGGCCTGGTCGATTTCGGACTCGAAAGTACTCATCCCGTGTAGCAACTTCACGTCCGGTAACAGCAATTCACGGTCTTTATCATGTGCTGCGTTCGTGCCATTGATAATGACTTTGCAAATGGCACTGCGGTACTTATGCACTGTCCAGGCCGATGCTCGGTATATTTCGTACGCCTTATCCCAAGCCTCTGAAAGCTCGAACAACTTGCCTTTTATGTCAATAATCAATG
Source organism: Cytophagales bacterium (assembly GCA_030448185.1). Lineage (GTDB taxonomy): Bacteria > Bacteroidota > Bacteroidia > Cytophagales > 172606-1 > CADCTQ01. The sequence goes on from JAUJNL010000115.1 coordinate 1,916, forward strand.
AATTTGCCGCTTCTTGGTCAACCGATTGCAATACGCGTTGTACCTCCTGAAAGTAACCCAGGTCCAGGAGTGCGTGCGTATAAAAATAGATGGCCGGTAAAAACGGCTTTTCCCCCCTCCCTGACATATACCGTTTCAGCAATTGGGCTCTTTTTGCGGGAGCTTCAGGCATGATCAGCAGTGCAATTTCAATGGCTGCATCGTTTTTTGCGGCACCCAGGATTTCCCCGGCCGTTTTGTGGTACCCCGTCCCGGCCGCTACGATGCTCCGGGGCAGCATTGTATCCTTACCGGGCGCTACGCGCGCAACCGCTGACGTAAGTGACGCTAATTGCTTGAAGATGCGCTCCGTTCCGGTACTGATTTCCGTCTCCCCGCACAGTGAACTCATCCACCCCGTATAGATTGAAATGCACAGGGCCTCGGTTAACCGGGGAATAGATACAAAGGCCGGGTCTACGTTATCCTCAAGAAGAGGATGGTAACAAGCAAGACATGATCTCCAGGTTTCCAAATCAGTCTTGGCGAGAAATTCGGAGTATGGTGTTTTGTTGCTCATCAGAAGTAATTGTGCTTATGCGTTCTTTACAATCAGCGGAAAGCCCGGCACTATGCCTTTGCTGGTAAGATGTACTTCAGAAGATAGTTCTGGATAGCTTAGTACATATATCCGGGGATCGAAGTACCTGATCAATCTGAAAATCGGTAAGCGAAGATTGTCTTCACAAACGAGCACTGGCACGGCATCTTCATTACGAAGAATTTCTTCAAATTTACCCTTAATGACTGCGGCCAGCTTCAGGGCTTGATCGGGCGTAACATCCAGGATTGAGCGGACCTCATCGCCAATGATGCGCAGCTTTGCCCGGAGCTGCTCCTCCAACGCGGGGTCCAGCAGCACCAAACCTAGTTGGTTGGTTTCGTCGGAGAATTGCTTGCAGAGATCAACCCGGACGTGTTCCCGGAGTTTCTGAACGAGAAATGCCAGGTTTATTCTTTCGTTTTGCTCCAGCAGTTTTTGTAATTCGATCATTAAATCAACCCGGCGGGTACTGAGCGGAACGAATTCCTGCGTGAGATTCACAAGCACGCGCCCCAGCGCAAGGTAATTGCCGGATATGCTCCTTAGTAGCTCAGGCATGTTCAAACGCCGGTCTGAAATAGAAGAGAGCTCATCTATGAATTGAGTGAGGTTATCCTCTGCGAAGACCTTTTCGAGGTGCCTTCTTAGTAAAGTGTGAACCCAATCTTTAAGGGCTTCCTCAAAATCCCACCTTTGTTTGCTCCAGTGATTCTGGTCAAGCACTTCCCTGGTGGTCCATACGACGCATTCATGCATGGCTTCGTTATAGCTCTTGGTGCAGTTGAGGGGTACGGTCCTTTCGTTCAAGTCCCAGTGCCTTCTCAACGTTTGGTATTGATCCGGGTAAAATTCTCCTGCTGCAACCCGGCGGCCATCTAATCTTAACTCAACCTCGTGGCCGAGCACGAAGTCCTGACCGGGTGCTTGCTCATTGCTTGTGGTCTCACCAAATACAAGGCTAAAGGAAGGCAAGGGTAAACCAAAATCACTGGAAATCTGGGTGTGCCATGCGTTGATAAGTTCTTTGGGGACGTGCGCCTGTAATTGAGAACCTACTCTTATTTCGATGCGGGGAGGAATGTAATTATGGATTTGTCTCGAATTGGTCGAAAAATCAAAACCATGTGTCTCCGCATTTTTAAGCCAAGACTCGACCCATTCGTTTTTATCCACAAGCGCCTGCATGGCTTCTTGCAGCCGGTTGTCCCGTAAGGCCGCAACGCCTTCGGCTACCTCATTGATCAGACCTAATAATTCGTCCTTGTCTGCATTGCAGGCTACGGCACAAAAAAGGCCGAACTTAGCGGTGAAGGCATTCTCAGCCAGCAAGTCTTTGTCCTCTTTAAGGAGAAACCGGATGAGGGCAATCACGAAGCTCCTTCGGTATCTTGCAGCGAACAGCGGTTCTGATAAAATGTTGGCAATCTGTTGCCATACCTCTTCGAGCTCCCGGTGGACCTGCTCAAAAACGAAGGAGGCGAGTAAGTGCTCTGCCTCTGGACTCCTGAGTTCAATAAGATATTGCAGGAGTTTGATTCGGCTGTCCCGGTCGCAGCGCTGCAACCACCGTTTGCAGCAGTCAATTTGATCGGAAATGTCGGGAAACAATTGTGTGAAGGCCCATCTGCGTAAATCGTCATGGACCACGGCCGAGTAGAGAATACAGTGGGTGGCGGGGAAGCGCTGAAAAGTTCGTTGCGAACCTCACTAGAATCGCGTAAAAAGAGCAGGTAAAACGCTTCGCGTTCCGCTGAACCGCCTTCTTGTTTTACGGGTTCACCACAAAAACATCTTTATGCTCCATCAAGACGCGAACATCTTCCCGAAGCATCAGCTGTTGAGATTGAGACCAGCTACTGGCCGCGGCGGCCAACCGGTCAAGCCCGCCAACTGGCCGGGGTACCCCTCTTCCGCCAATTCGCAATTTCTGACCGCCATAATTCATCACGTCCCGGATCAGGTGATCTCTCAAATTGGCATGGAAAAACTCCAGAAACCGTGCCGGGTCGTCCCCCTGCGGACGCGCATAAATGGTTCGGCCAAGATGCCCCAACAACCACAACCGTTCCAGCAGCCCCTGGCGTCCCAGGTTGTTCACCCGTTCGGTGATTGAGGCTTTAACCATCCTTAAGCGCCACCATACTTCTTCAAACCGAACGATCTCCGTTCGGGCGTGCGCCATTGCTAAGATGAAATACCAATCAATTTCATCCTTGGCCGCTAATTGCTCATCGACATTAAACAACTGCTCCCAGGGCCTAGAGGCGATGATGGCCTCCCTGCTTATCCCGCCCGTCCTTTCCTGAGAAAAAAGCTGAATCAGTGCCAACATCATGTTTAATGGATGGCCATCCACTGCTTTTGCTAATTCTTTGGAGGCTTGCTGGTCTATTTTAAGGGAGTGATTAACCAGATTTTTAGATTGACACCACTTGAGCACTTTATCAACAAATCCGATCTGCTCATTTTCGTCACTGATTTTTTGGAGAACGTTGAAATGAAGGTTATTGTCAAGTGCATTGCGAAATGAAGTAAGAAAATCCGGCAGGTATTGTTTTCGGGAAGCAATAAAAATGCGTACTCCCTTGCCAACACCTACAACACTGAGCAGATTGATGAACGCCTTTGAAATGTTTTGGAGCCGAAACAGCTCCGGATTGTCACCACTCTCGAATGTTCGCTCAAGCTGATCAATGAACAAAACAACCTCTTCTATTCCACTGTTACTCTGTCTGAGATTGGTTAGTAAATCCTTTAGAAAAGGACCCAGGTCTTTTTGATTGTCGGGGAGGATATTCCGCTTCGCATCTTGCCCTACTCTGCGTTCTAAAGCTGCGCTGGCTTCTTCTTTTATTCTTTCCTCTACACTTTCCCATTCGGAACTCGGGGCATTTATTTTGTACCAAACGGGTAATGCTTTACCCCCATTGGCGTTGATTTTCTCGTAAACGTACCGTAGAAAACAGCTTTTCCCGTCCCACCTGCCCCTGAAAGGTATAAATGAAAACTTTTGGCGGGATCACCAACCGAATTTATCAGGCTTGCGGCTTTGTATTCTTCCGGTATTTCTTTGTGACGGTCGAAATACCAGTCCTTGGATGCAATGGATCGCAAATCCATCAGGTGCGGGCACAAAGCCGGAATTACTTCTCCAAACTGCGTTGCAAACAGCGGGCGGCCCAACCAAGACCAAGTCGTCCACGCAATTGCCTCTTTGAATAAGTTTATATCTTTTTGGTTAAAGGCGGAAAAAAGCACTGCATTCCTTAAGAGCGACAGGGCAACGGGCACAGCTTGAAAAGCCAACCGGGTCGGCAATAGCCTGCATATTTCGTGGGTTAACTGAGCAGATGCCAATTGGGGGCCTCCAAAACTCACGCAGGGCAGCCGGGTAAAAATGGCTTGTAGATAGTCGGGGGTAAGTTCGTTTTTCCCCAGTGCAATAACCACCCTGGTTGCGCTATTGCTTTGGCTGCCAATCAGTTCAAGCAGGTTTAAAACCGGCTTATTAACTTCTTTCGCATCAATCAGCACGACTTCTTTTGACAGGGCGCCCTTGAGTTCTGCCAGGCTCCCTTGCGCACGGTCTGCGTCTGCAGATCCATCTGCCCGGATGTTTGCTACCTGTTGTATGCCCGCACTGCCCGGTCGTCTGTTGCGCTTTTGCATATTTTTCGGGGCATCCGTCCGGAACAGGGGATTAAAATAATGAAAGCCATATCCTGCGGAGACAAACCCCGATGCATTGCCTTCGTAATCCATGCGGGCCAGCAAGATTGCTTTGTAAATGCGAATGAGTAAATCAGCATTACCTGTCCAGGCAATGGGCTGCGGTTGTCTCGACTCGTGTACGCTTTTGAGCAATCCTTCCAGGCTATCTTGGGCTTGGTTCAGGATTGACCAGGCTTCTACGCCAGCATCGATGATTTGATCTAAGGATGTGGCACTGTCCAGCTCGCCGGCAATTTTTTGGAGGCTTTCGAGTTGGTCCTTTTCCAGCGTTATCGTCATGTGGCGTTCAGTGCCCAGTAATTTTCCCTCGTCGATTTTATCATCAGCCGCTTCAATGGCGACGATAATTGGCGAACAGGAGCTCATCACCTCTTGTCCTTGCCGAATCGACGAAAAATCGATGCCAGAACCACCGGCCTTGTTCTCCTGAGCGTCAGGTTTTTCGTTCCCGGGAAACTGGACTGGCTTAACAGGTACGGTTCGCTGCGACGGGAAGGCAGGTTTAGTTTTAACCGGAACACGGTCGTCGGGGCTCACGCCTTCAACCAGTTCATGAATGGCTTGTTCTTCATTTAAATTGACCAAGTCGATGTAGATGATGTTTTTAAGCATGCCTTCCAACGCACACTCACCTACGCGTACAGGAATTAATTTACGAGCATCGCCTTTTGGGTCCTGTCCAAAAGCAGCAGCCCATTCGGGCTGCGTATACATGGCGCCGAGGTAAGCTTGTGAAAGGACGGCGATGGTCTTACTGGCCTTCACTGTGGCTTTTTGCATTTCCAGCACGAAGTTCTGACCCGGACGAAAATCCCAAGCTTGAATAATGACCGAATACTTGTTCGTTTCTAACTGCCACGCAATCCATTCAGCCCATTTGCGATCAGCTTTATTGTAGCTGATGAAAAAATCCTTTACTGCGCCTTTTCCATCCTTCAAAATATCAGCCTGAATCATGTCTCGTGTTTTGATTGTCAAAGTAAAATGTCAACCTTTAATGACTATCCGGAAAATACCACGTTTGCTGATGTAACTACCTAACTTACAGCACTGTAGAGTTTTTCGGATAGGCACTTAGTAGGATGTAAAACGAACATCAGCTTAATTTAAGGAAAATAACCCTTTCTTGAGGCGGTTTTAGAACCAAAGGGAAAAAATAGGTTTACTCCCCTACCCTCTCGATCAAGTATCACGCATACCAACGTTAAAAGTGACGGGTGGAGCAAGGTCTCGTCCGGAAAAAAGTTGACAACGTTGGGTAAGAGAAAAATTTGAAATGCTAATTTTTGTTTCTGCTTCTCGTTCATAGGAGGCAAAGTTATCAGCCCCTGATCAATCTTTTTCCGATAAGCAGCAATCCAGTGATTGAGCGTATGAATACTGTGAATGCCTAACTCTTGCATGACCTGACTGGGTTCCTCCCCACCGAACAAGACACGAAAGGCAGCTATTTCTTTCACTTCTTCGCTCTTGCTGATAGCGTTCGAGTACTTCTCTGATGTGGTCTTCCATAATGACGATTTGTTTGAAAAATCGTCATTATGGAAGACCAAGTTGGAAAATAAATCAGATAGGGGCGTTTTTCCAGTTGTTTCCGTAAAATGCAGCAAGAGAAGTATAAATAGCAGGAAAAGTTTTGCAGCCTTAGAAAAGGCGAGTGTCAAGGATAAGATGCGTTGCATGTGGAATGCCATTATTTCAATGGAGAAAGTGCAACTTAAACGGATAAGCCTGCTTTTTCCAACGATTGGGCAAGAGGTCGGCAAACCATCCTTCATAATCCAGGTCATTGAGTTTAGCCAGTAGATCACTTAGAGTATGTTTTGGAATTTTATGTGGCAATTCGGTTGAGGAGGAGAGAAATAAAGGCAATTTGTAACATAGCCTCCGAACTTTCTACGGTTTTCTCTACATCCCGAAACAGACGCCGTCTGAAATTAAGCCAACCGAAGGAGCGTTCCACGGGCCAGCGTTTTTTTTCGGGAATAAACCCTTTAGCTGATTCTGGTCTTTGTACAATTTCTACTTGCCATCCTTTCTGCTGGGCATACTCCACAAAGCTAGCCTTGTAGCCATGATCAGCGGCAATAAGTGTTAAGCGAGGTACTTTTCCCTTTAGACGGTCGATGACTAGTTTGCCGGCTTCATTGTCGGAAGTATTAGCTGAAGTGACGGCAACTGCCCAAGGAAGTCCCAGCCTATCTACGGCGATACTGCGTTTACGGCCATTGATGCATTTATTGCCATCGATACCAGTTTATTCTTCGACAAATTGCATAATCTTTACTGATTGAGAGTCAATAGCTACTAAACTAGGGGTCTCTTCCCGATTCTGTCGTATCCGCTCCTTCACTACCAGACTATCCAGCATCTGTTCCCAGATACCTCTTAACTTAAACTGACGAAAATGGACCCGATGATAAACGTCGTTTAGGTCCGATAGTAAACACTTTGCCAGGGAGGATACTTAGTATCCAACTCCCGCCACTGGGCACCCGTACGGTTAATCGAAAAAATAGCATTAACAATCTCCCGTAACGAATGCCAGCGCTTGCGTTGGTCATCAATAATCTTTTCAATAACTTCCCATTGGGAGTCGGTCAATTCTCGAACTGTTTCGTTCATATCTTGGTAGCTTGGTAACTCCAAGATAGACCGATTCCCTTTTTTATCCTATCCAAAAACGTACTCTTAACCACTCATAAAAATTAAATTTAGAGTAGTTGGGGTGGTTTGAAAATACAGTTTATGATTATGGAATGCCTGAGCGGAAGGTTGCTATGGCCAGCTAGAAGTTTACCGGGCTGGTTCATCCATGGATATTCTTTCCAGCCTCTGAGTGGTTGGATTGCTTCAAGTCTATTTTAGGAAAACTCCGATGTTACTAGTAAACATTTAAAACTCTTTTTGGCATATCCCTTGGTATACCCGCAATAAAATATTTAAATCAATCATTTTCAAGAAAATACAAATGAAATATAGCAACTGAAGGGAATGGTTGTTTATATTATATAGTGATACCTATAAGTAGCAATTGTAAGAAAGCAAGTTTGCAGGGTTATACTTTATTTAATCCCGAATTACGATTGCCCCTGGGCCCTGCACCGTTGTCAGAAAAACAGGGAGCCTTACCAATGAATAAATTAAATTACTACCACCTGAAGGCGAGATTTAAATCCTAGTGTTAGTATAATACAATTATAGGCAGTATGAAAGTATTAGATGAGTATAGAGAGAAAGTTACTTTGAATTGATCAATCAATCAAAGTCACCAGTAGCACGCCGTGTGGTAGCTTTTAGTGAGTATGAACAGAAGAAACCTGCCCATTCAATAAAAAGGAAAGACTGCTTTAGAAACCTATCAGGGAGCGTTTGATGAAGTTCTCTATGTTGATCTACAGGATGAAAAATTGGGAAGCCTTCCCGTAGCCTGTTGCAGTGTAAGAACCTTAAAGCGTTAAACTTGTATGGGAATAAGATTAATGATGTAACTGGTATTGAAGCACTTCAACACTTAGCGTATTTGATTCTGCCAGTTTCAATGAAAGAATTTCCTGTCTCCGTTTGCAAGCTACCCAAGCTTTTCTCCTTGCTTCTCCCGGATAATTTTATTCCCTTATTTCCTGCCGAAATTATTCAGTTAACCCAGTTGATTTCTCTGAATATATCTAATTGTGCCTTACAGGAGTTCCCCGTGCTGCTCACCGGATTACCTAACCTAATTACCTAAGGTTAGCATGTAATCAGTTAACTACCTTGCCTTCCCAGATCGGTCTTTGTATCCATTTAGCTTATTTAGATGTAAGTCATAATTCTTTGGTTAACCTTCCGGAAGAAATAGGCCATCTAAGCCAGCTGCAGCGGTTAAATGTAAATCATAACCAGCTTAAAGCCCTACCTAACACCATCGGGCAGCTCGCGCAGTTGAAAAAATTGCGGCTAAAGTGAAAATGCATTACAGTCGCTTCCTATAGAAATTGGTCAACTCAGTAGCCTTTCTGCTCTGAGTATAGTTTAAACCAGCTACAGAGCCTTCCGGATGCCATTGGTCAGCTCACTAACCTAAAGTACCTGAGTGTTTGGAGTAATAAGCTCAATAGCTTACCGCCTACTATTACGAATTTGATGAGCTTACAGAAATTCAAACTGCATCGGAATAATTTGGAGAAGTTTCCTCCTCAAATTGCCCACTTAACTACTTTAACGCATTTAAGCTTGGAATGCTCCCGTTGGGAAACGCTGCCTGAACAGATCGGGAATCTGACTAACTTACTCCATTTACAATTAGAAAACTATTATCACAAATTACCTGATACTATCTATAATTTAAAGAACTAACTGCCCTGACTCTTTCGGGCATGGGAGAAAAAAAGTTATAGAACAACTAGGTCAATTCACAAAATTAAGGGAGTTACACCTATCAGGTAATGGCGGCACCAAGCTTCCAGATGAGATCGCCACACTTACGCAGCTTACCACCCTTACTTTATCCCGGTTTGATTTTGTTACGCTTCTTGGGCAATTTTGTCAACTCACCGAGTTAAGAGTACTTGAAATCAACCATTGCTATAATTTTCAGAGGATCCCAGAGAAATAGGTGATTTAGTTAACCTAATTCATTTAGAGCTTAACAATAATGGCTTGCTAACATTTCAACCCGAAATAGGCACCCTAATCAATCTGAAGCATTTAACGCTTACTGGTTCTCGTTTTAGTGAGATTGCCCCCAGATCGGTGAGTTAGTAAATTTAGAAACACTAGAAATTAACTATACTCAAATTAAAACGTTGCCCTCCACAATTGGTAAATTAACCTGGCATCACTAACCCTTATATAATAATCAGCTGCAAGAACTACCTGCCCAAATAGGCTTTTAAAAAGTCTTACCTGTTTGGATTTACAATCTAATCATTTAACCTATTTGCCTGCCCAAATAGGAAAACTAACCAACCTGCACGCATTACAGCTAAGCCGGAATCAATTCCAAATACTACCCAAAGAATTGGGCAGCTCATTAACTTGTGTGACTTAAGGGCAACTGACAATCAACTGACCTTCCTTCCCCGGAGATCGGGCGATTAGCTAATTTGAATACGTTGATTATTTCCAATAATCAGTTATTCGAGCTTCCCCAGCAATAGGCAATTTAGTCAACCTTACCTTTTTTAAGCGCTGGCAGCAATCAACTTCAAGAGCTCCCGTATTCGATGCGAAGGCTAACAAACCTTGCTTATCTCTATTTAGGCAATAATCAATTGAAAGAGTTTCCTCAGTTAGTAAACCGGCTACTGGATCTAGTGGGACTCGATGTAAGTAGAAATCAACTACCGGCTTTACCTGCCGAAATAAAGCAACTTATCCATTTAAGATCGCTAGATGTACAAGGCAATAAGTTGCTCGAATTGCCGGAAGAAATATTTCAACTCTTACAGCTCACTTCCCTGGATATAAGCGAAATTGACCTTACTGAGCTACCCGAGCAAATAGGTGATTTAACCAAACTTGTTTCCCTCGATGCAAGCCGAAACAAACTATCGCTTCTTCCGCAGCAAATTGGATCCTTAACCCATCTTCAGCATTTATCCTTAAATCATAACCAGCTGCAAGCACTCCCTTCGACCATTCAACAGCTAATTCAGCTTGAATCCTTATATGTAAGTGAAAATAAATTAGACTCTTTACCGGCAGAAATAAGCTATTTGAGCAATCTTCAAACGCTGGATGCAAATGGCAATAAGTTAATCACCCTTCCCGATGGTATCGGTAGTTTAACCAGCTTACAGAAGTTGCACCTGGATGAGAACCAGATTGAGGTTTTACCTGCCGCAATAGAAGGGCTATCTAAGTTGGAAACGCTTAGTCTTTATGATAATAGGTTAGAAAATCTGCCTTCTCAGTTATGGCACCTCTCAACCTTGACAACCTTAAAATTAGACAGCAATCGCTTACACTTTATCCCAGATGAAATTAGTCAATTAACCCACTTGAGACATTTGGGTTTAACTGGTAATCGCTTAGAATCGCTTCCGTTTACCTTGATTGAATTAGGTGCGCGCCTATACATGCGCGCCTATGGGTTAAGTTAAAAGTTTGGTACAAAACTCTCACTTGGCTACTGTATAATGCTGGTCTTCAATCTTATATTATCAATATTATAGAACAGCCAGTTTCTTACTTGTTACGAAGGAGAAAACAAATTATCATAAAAGTAATTTTCAATAGAAGCACCGGGACTGCCTCGTATTAAAACAGTCTTGGTGTAGTACAAAAATAACATCAATCCTCAATGGGAGGGGCCAATGCTTCGCTTATGCCGTGAGCGGCTAGTCTCCCGCACATGGCAATTGTCAGCTGGGTGTCCAGGTAGGCATGCAAGTATACTACTTTACCCCAGCGCATTTTAATTATGTGGACTCCTTCATTAACGTAATCAGAGCCATCAGCGGGCCTGGCCCGGTCTATCCATTCTACGGCAACTGTGGTATTCCAGGGCCAGCCGCTAACGGCTACATTACGGATCTGGAAAGCCAAACTAGGAGAAAGCCGGTATAACCGGCCAAACCATTCCCGCATGGCAGCAATGCTGTGACGGGTTCCTCCCAGGGCATGGTTCCCGCTGAAAGTATGTACGATGGAAGGAGAAACATTTTTGAGCACCGCTTCGTAATCTCCCCGGTTTAGATTCTCGAAGCTTTGAATGGCTAATTTCTTTACTATTGAATGATACATGGCTTAATTATGGTTAAGGCAGTAAATGGGAAGGAAGTATAAATTACCGCCTGGTTGTATTTGACTCTACGATCCTGCCATTGACTACTTGCTCGGTTTTGACAATTAGCGTTTTGTCAAGGTTGAGCTTTCTTAGTCTTGGTCCAACCCACAGCCAGAGTCCGGTGAAAGTAAGGACAGGCAATACTACTGCCTGCATGAGTAGAGTAAAGAGTTCAATATGCTTCCAGGGGGCGTAGACGTACGTGCCGATGGCTCCTGCTCCCAATAAATGAATGAGCCGGAAGAGTTTTCTTTGATGAGCTGCTTTCATGGCTTTTGTAACCGTTAGTAGAACAATGAGTAACTGATACAAAGCTAAAGGGGGACCATCCCCTGTGCATTGATGTATGATAAGAAGAGCGGAAAGGATTATTTTTTCTGCTGGGCCACTTTCAGTTTAATGCGGCTAAGACTTTCGGGGGTTACGCCTAAATAGGTAGCAATCAGGTGCTGGGGGACTCGCTGGAGAAGCGCCGGCTCTTCCTGTAATAAAGCTAAATAACGGGTTTCCAGATCATGAAATTGAAAGTGACTCATGCGCCGGTCCATCATCAGATAGGCGTATTCAGCCATTAAACGCCCGAACTTCTGCATCTGTATAAACCGTTCGTACAGGTTATAAATGTCGGAACGGTAAAACAGGGTCACCCAGCAGTCTTCAATACATTCTAAAAAATAGTGGGTAGGCTGATCGGTTTTAAAGCTGGCAAAGTCAGTAGCGAAAGCAAACGAATCAGGAAAGTAGAAAAAGTAGGTAATATCAATGCCTTCCTCAATACGGTACAACCGCATGGCTCCCTGGTGGATAAACAGCATCCGGTCACAAACTTGTCCGGGTGACAACAGAAGACGCTTCTTTTCATACTGCTTAAAGTGAGCAACTGACAATACCGCTTCCCAGGCTTCGTCGGAAAGATTAACCATCTGGTTAAAGAAAGTCCGCATGCTTATCCATTCCTGTTGCATCGGGAGTCTGGGATGAATCTACTGGAAATTTATGGATGGTTCTCTTAGTATTCCTGGTAATGAATCAGTTATCTAATATCCTTGCTGAGTTCGTTCCAGATACCGGTACACCGTTGCCCGGCTTATCCCTAAAATATGGGCAATCTCCTCTGCCGTCTTGTCCTTTTGGTCATAGAGCATTTTGGCCGTCCTGGCTTTAGCCAATGCTTCTTTAGAAAGTCCTTTCGGCCGGCCTCCCATCCTTCCCCGGGCGCGCGCTGCCGTAAGGCCTGCCCGGGTGCGCTCCCGAATTACATCCCGCTCAAATTCGGCCAGGGCGGCAAATGAACCCGAAGATTTACAACGTATAAGGTCCGGTAAAGGTTAATCTTCCCTGAGGGGTCGTAGTATCAATGGAATCATAAAGGCTGACAAAGCCTATTTCCTTCTCCTTGAATAAAGCGACTAGATCGATTAAGTCTCTCAACGACCGGCTAAGTCGGTCCAGCTTCCAGACAATGAGCGTATCACCGGCCCGAAGCCTGGTAATGAGTTGTTGCAACACAGGTCGTTGCTGGATCCAGTGCTGCCCTTGGTATGCAGTCTGGAAGCGCCGGATAGCTTTTCCTGGTGAATCTCTGCACAGCCCGCTTTTTTCAAGTCATCAAGTTGCAGGGACAGGTTTTGATTCAAAGTCGATACCCTTGCATAACCTATTCTCATCACAGGATCCGGTTTGATCTCACTATATCAATGTAAGCAAAATTATTGACACATAGTTTTGTGAGATGCAGATTTGAGATAGTTTTAGCTACCTTTTCTACCATCCATTCTTTAAAACTCTTTCTCTCAATAATCCTCCGTTTTCTGAGATGGCCCGTCTGCTAAAAATTCTTGATGATACTCAGCGCCGTGAATTTGACAACCCACCTAAGTTCTCCTGTGAGCAGCGTAAGTTCTTTTTCAGCCTGCCCGGGTGGGCGGAGACTTTATTCGATCAGATGCATTATACCCACAACCAGTTAGGGTTTGTTTTGCAGCTAGGGTATTTTAAGGCCACGGGTCGGTTTTTTCTCCCGACTCAGTTTGTTATTGCGGATCGGGAATTTGTCAAGCGGCGGTGGAAATTAAGCCAAGCTGATCTGATGCGATACGATAAAACGACAATGGGGCGACATCGACAAGTGATTCTTACCGGTTTTGGCGTAGCTGCTTTCAGTGAAATTGAGCAGGCAGCCACTCAGGCGCAGGCCATTCTCTTCGCTAGACGTATGATGAATCCGGTATCCGTATTCCGGGCCTCGGCTGATTACATCCGGCACCACCGCATTGAAGTACCCAGCTACACAATGCTGGCAGCAGTAGTCACCCAGGCATTTAAGGAGGTGGATAGCCAGTTGACAAGTTTACTCACTGAGCATTTAACCGAATCCATCAGGGAAAAGCTTGATAGTTTGCTAGCAGCTGACCCTTCTCCCTCCTCTAACCAACCTTACCGGCTCACCTTGCTTAAGCGCAGCCTGGAAGTGATGAGGCCTTCGGCGATTAAGTCTAATGTGAAGGACTTTCTGTATTTGAAGGAATTGTATACCGGGTTGACCCCAGTTCTGGCAGCCATCGAGCTAAGCGACGAAATGATTCACTACTATGCCCGGTTCGTGATCCGTTCCCAGGTGTTTCAAGTGGCTGACCAGGAACATCGCAAGTATCTAATGCTGATCTGTTTTATTGTCCACAAATATTTCCAATTGGGCGACCTGCTCACGGAAACTCTCTTGCAAGCCGTACAAACTACGCTCAATGCGGCCAAACGGGAAGAAAAAGAGCGCGTCTACCAGCAGCACCAAACCACTGCGCATACGCTGCAGGAAATAATCGATGGCGTAATTACCCACGTAGGCGTACTGGAAAGAATGGAAGCCTCCGCCTTTTCCTTTTCCAAGACGGCCAATGAGAAACTAAAGGAGCTCTCCGATTGGCTCAATAGCGAGAGTGTAAGGGCATTTAAACAACTGCGCCCCAAGGCCCAGCAATTACGGGCTACTAACCAGAAAGACCAGCCCTATTACCAGGCACTGGAAGAGAAGTCCCGCGCTTTGCAAAGCCGCATCTCGGATATTCTGCGGTACGTGGACTTCCAGATAGCCGAAAGCAGTCCTTTATGCCAGGCCATCAAGGAGTTCAAGTTGAAGGAAGGAAATCTGGCTGGAAAGCTACCTGATGAGTTCTTACGAAAGGCCGAGCAGCAGGCGCTGGAAAAAGCTGCTACCAAAGTATCCCTGTATAAGGTATTACTGGCTACTCACCTGGCTGACCACCTGAAAGCCGGCAAAGTTAATTTAGCGGCTTCTTTTGATTACCGGTCCTTTGAATCCTATTTGCTGGATAAGAATCTATGGGAGAAAACTCGGCAAGTACTCCTTAAGCAAGCCCTTTTAGAGCCTTTTGCCGACTGCAAACAGCTATTAGCCCAGTTAAAAGAACAACTGGCTGGGGCGTTTACCGATACCTTCAATCGGATCAATACGGGAGCAAATTCGTTAGTGGCTCGTCGTAAAGACGGCAAGCCACGGTTCCTGCTGCCAGTTACGGAAGCCTCCAGGGCAGCAGAACCTGCCATTGAACTCTTCCCGCAGGATCGCTTTATACCAATTTACCAGGTACTCCATTCAGTCAATGCCCATTGCCATTTCACGAACTGTTTCACCCATTGGAATGCCCGGCATCAGAGGCAGGCACCTAAGGAAAACATCTTTTTTGCTGGACTACTAGCTTATGGCTGTAACATTGGTTTGATGAAGATGGCCCACACCTCCAAGAATCTATCCTTGAACACGCTGGAAAATACGGTAAACTGGTATTTCTCCCTGGAGAATTTACGTAAAGCCAATGATGCCATTGTTGCTCTGATGGGGAAGCTTAAAATTGGGGAGCTTTTCAAAGCCGATCCTAAGGTAGTCCACACCTCCAGTGATGGACAGAAGTTTTATGTGCAGGTGGACTCCATTCACGCTAATTACTCCTATAAGTACTTTGGCAAGGAGAAGGGGGTAACCATCTACTCATTCATTGACGAGAGGCACCGATTATTCTTCTCCACAACCTTTAGTTCCGACGTCAGGGAAGCAGGCCACGTGATTGATGGCTTGATGCATAACCAGGTCGTCCAATCCGATATTCACTCTACCGATACGCACGGATATTCGGAAGTCATCTTTGCCCTGACGCATCTGCTGGGTATCCAGTTTGCCCCGCGTATTAAAGATTTTCAGGAGCAGAATCTATACCGGATGGAAGGCATGGAGGTGAATCCCCTGGAGGACTATCATTTGAAACTAGGCACTACGATTGATACGAAGCTGATTGAAGATAACTGGGATACGATCCTAAGAATGGTAACCAGCATTAAACTCAAACACGTCACCGCCTCATCGTTATTAAGAAGGCTCAATTCGTATTCCCACCAGCATCCTGTCTATAGGGCACTCAAAGAACTGGGAAAAGTGCTGCGTACCTTGTTCCTGCTGCAGTATATGGATGACGATAACCTTAGAAAACGAATTGATAATCAATTAGAGAAGATTGAAAGTGCCCATCGTTTTGCCCGTGCCGTTTTTTACGCTAATAACGGCGAGGTGCGCTATGCGTCCAAAGAAGAACAACTAGTAACCGATGCCTGCAAGCGCCTTATTCAAAACGCGATCATCTGCTGGAACTACCTGTATTTAACTAAGCAAATTGTTCAGGCTGGTGAGCAAGTACGGCCTGTGCTACTGGAGATTATCGGGCAGTCCTCCCCTGTAAGTTGGCAGCACATCAA
>JAUJNL010000116.1 GCA_030448185.1 Cytophagales bacterium
GCTCAGAGTCAGTTCACAATTGATAAGTTAGCTATTACCTTTACTACCTCATGGTCCCGGTTGGGTAAATCAATGAGGTAGTATTTTATTTACTGAGTTTCTATATTCCCTGTAATAAATCACGCTGGGCTTACTCTTCTGAACCGGGACTATTTTTTACCACCAGCCCTGACTCTATCCCATAGTTACGGCACAAAACAACATCCGTTTTTTCTGAAAAGGTCAGGCTCTTTCCCTGGAGCAACTCAATCCGGGCTATCATTACAAGCGGTGAAGCTGGCTCTGCCGCCGACAGATTGGCGGGATTATCTAACCAGATCATTAGGGTTTGCCCCTTTTTAAGCACGTCATTTTTCATCCAGTTCCATTTACGAATATTAGCAATGGACACCTGATACTGATTGGCAAGTCCATACAGGGTTTCTCCAGCTTTTACCTTACGGGAAACTCTCTTTTTGTCGGCCGACATACTGGCCGCCAGCAGGGCTCTTTTCAAGGAAGGGGTTAATCGGGGAGTAGCCGCATCAAAAATCAGTTGGCGCCGGGTTGCAAGCATTTCCATGGCTTGGGCGGGCACGTGCAACGTATAATTTTTGACGTGAGCCGGTATCAGCGTACCCTTAAAGGATGGATTAAGTCCCTGCAACTCTTTTAACGGTATCCGCAATTGCTTTGCCAGCAGCCTTAAATCCAGCGGACGGTCTACTTGTATGGTATCGAAAGGAGTAAATTGGCTTGTTGAGTCAGGATAAATATTAAAGGTGCGGTGATTGGCCATTACGCAGGTAACAGCCACAAAAGCAGGCACATACGCTTGGGTCTCTTTGGGAAGATAGGGGGATATAGCGGCAAAACTGGTTCGGTTTCCTGACCGCCGGATGGCTCTCCGAACCCGGCCCGGTCCGGCATTATAGGCTGCCAGTGCCAGTTCCCAATCACCAAACATTTTGTACAGAACTTTAAGGTAACGGCACGCGGCTAGGGTAGACTTAGCGGGATCCATCCGTTCGTCTACGTAAGCATCCACCTGAAGGTCATAGGAACGTCCTACCGATGGCATAAATTGCCATAATCCTGCCGCCCTTGCCGGAGATACTGCCCGTGGATTAAGGGCTGATTCTACAACCGGCAAGTATTTGAGTTCAACCGGGAGCCCGTGCTGTAACAGCGCTTCCTCAAAAACCGGAGAATAAAGTTGTTGCTTGGTGAGCATCTTCCGGACAAAACTCTTATTACGGGCAGTTAATGTATAAACTTTCTTCTGTACCGCTTTCGTATAGCGTAAGGGTATTGTCTGGCGCAAACGGCTAAGCTGATCATTGGGGGAAATTACCGGTCCTTCAACCGTGCCTGCTGCCGCAGCATGGGTAGCACCGGGTGCTTGACGGGTAGTATCACTTACACTATTCGGTTTACCCGCAACAGACTGAGCAAAAGATGACTTACCGGAAACAATAAGGAAAAATACTACTCCGAAACGAACTATTTTCTTTGTAGTCGCTTTTGTTGGCATACCTGTAATTGTTTAGTGTATCAATTATATAAACTCACCGGAAAGAGTTACCACAAGCACCTCTCATTCCGTAAAAAGGCTTACTACAGCAGCAACTGAGTTAGAAGAGCAGTTGAATGCAGCCCGTGAGTGGCTGTTTCCACCAGGGAAAAGGATATAAAAGCTTTTAAAGCTTTCTGCTGCGTAAATGAAGTATAGGGGAGAACAGTACGCCTAGTTGCTTATTGCTCAAGTAAACAACCCGGTAACTATTGTCGGTTTGTGGTCTCACCAGATGAGCTTTTCCGGGTGTGACCACCACTATACTTCGGGGAAGTAATAAATTCGAGCCTAAATATTACGTCCGTATCTTCCATATATACTTTCTTCTCTATATAGGTAACTAACCAATGGAGAAGTGTAACTTCAGCGGGCCAAAAAGTTAAAAAAGGGATTGGAAACGTTTAAGCGCAGAAATTAGCAGCAGAAGAAAAAAATGCGAATCAAACTGACCGGCAGAAAAGGAGAAATGAGACTCAAGTCCGTAGTTAATATATGCGATAAAAACAAAAAACCATGCAATTGCAATGAATTGTCTCTTACATCAAAAAACAGAAAGAGCTATATTTTAACGAAAAGATAAACCTGGCCTTAGGTAAAATCTGCCTGTTATTGGTTAATTTTAACCACTCTATTATTTCATTTTTATCCATTTTTACTTTTTATGCGGCTTACTTTATCAGTAGCATATTTTCTTGCTTCAACCAGACAGATAGAGTGCTGGGTAGATCAGTTGCCGCATATTCGTGCCACAACCAGTTCTCTGGAAGAGTCACTAGCTCAGGTACATTTCCAGCTGGACACCTTTCCCATAGTTGAAGTGAGAGAAGCCGAAAGACAGACGGGCTCTTATACCGTACAATTCCGCAAAGTTCAGTCCGTAACTTTATCCTGAAAATATCCCGTCTTTCTGTCATTTTTAAGCACTTTGTAAGCCGCCCTCAGATCGGGATAGAGATAAATATTGGGAAGCAGTTATTATTATAGATTAAGATCTAAAGCTACCACTGGCATTCGGGGAAGCTGCCCTTTGGAATAGTAAGAGTTAAAAATTCTTATCATTTGGGTAACCCAAGCATTTAAACCTGCGTAAGCTGATAAAATTGATATTGCTGTGGTAACATCCACTATCATATCAGAAAGATCCTGCTAGAGAAGCAGGATCTTTCTTTTTACGATCCTGGGCTCCTAACCACATCCCGTTTGATGGGGTATTTTTCTTTGGTAAATTATAAAAAACTTGACAAGACGGCAGACTCATACCAGAAATGAGAAATACCACTATAATTTTTTTTATTTTTTGCATCCCTGACAACCTTATCTCCCGTATAATGTTCTAAAAACACAATTATTTATTTTTTCTCTTAATGTCCTATTTCTATTATGGTGTATGCCGTAATGATTACCCAGACCACCGGAAAAACGTGATTGAAGAAATCCAGTTTTCGGATTTAGAAGATGCCAGAGAACTTTATGAACAATTGATCGAAACCACTTCTTATCAACGGGTTTTAGTACTGTTATTGGAGAAGCCTGACCCGTGGCAGGAAAATATTCTTTGACGTACATTACGTAGAAGGCATTACCTATACATCGCCCGTTACTACTTTTTATGCTTTAAATGCAATAATGATGCCGGAAAAAATAGTGCCATCCGCAGATTACTCCCGAGAGCCAGTGTCTGGACCGGCTACTGGGCAGCCAGGCTCAGTCAGTGATACTGCTGCAGGTCCCAAATATTCGCATGTATTAGTTGTGGACGACGATATTGCTAGTTTGTATTTGCACCGTACCCTTTTAGAAGACTTACAGGTAGCTACCTGCATTGAGACGGCCTCTGATGGACTGACGGCGCTTAATTATGTCGCTTCCCATTGTCACTGGAAAGATAGAAATATTACTTGCCCTGACTTGATCTTACTTGATATAAGTATGCCAATTATGGACGGATTTGAGTTTTTAGACTCCTGCCGTAAACTCTCCTGCATGAGTGAAAAACCGGTAAAAATCATTCTGGTGACCAGTTCCAATAATGAGACGGACCAAAAAAAAGCCAGTCACTTTGATATTGCGGGTTATCTGGTAAAGCCTATCAATAAAAAGAAATTACTTGCACTTATCTAACGGGCCCTTATTTGCATGGGTTTTTTGAAACTACGCGTGCCCGGGAATTGATTTATTCAAATAAATTTAACCCGTAAAAAAAGGTCCTGCCAATTCCCAACCGGACTATGATACGGGTGAATGACAGTAATCGCCTACATTGCCGGAAAAAGGAATCTAAGAGATATGCACGCATTCAATCTTCAGGACGGCTCACTGAGCATGACGGGTATACGCCCCCTTCCTGCTCCCATGCAACTCATGCGGATACTTATACTCTTTGCCGGACTGAGTGCCTGCAGCAGTTTATCTGCCAGTCAGTCCGGCATGAAGCGGATAAAAGTACGGGTAGGCCAGCTCAAAGAGATCAGTTTGCCAGCCCCGGCAAGCAGCACCCGGCAACTGAGCGGCTCTTCGGATAATGATGAAATTGCGGACGTATCGGAAAAGCAACGCACCGCGACGGCCCCTGGTCGCACTGGCAGGAACCAGAACAATATGATTTTTCTCATAAAAGGCATCACTCCCGGTACGGCTAAAGTAGTCTTCACCGAAAAACAGACCGGTGAGGAAGGTCCCGGCGAGGCCCGTATAACGTACCAGGTTGAAGTAGTAAGTCGATAAGATTTCGGCATACTACTATTTTACCGGATAGTGGGTTACTCAGCTGCTAAATCCTCATTAATGAAAAACATTCCTGGCATTCAGGAGTATATGTTTAAAAAAGAGGACATTGATCCGGAGTTTTAACCATGGTAGTCAAACAAAAAAATACATTTATCCGTCAGGTAAAAGATATTACGTTAAGCAGTACACTGATGATGGGGCTGCTGACCGCTAGTCCGCTGTTGCAAGGGTGCCGGAGCGGAAGTAACGATACTCACGAAGAGGTATATACCAAAGGCGTGCAAACTTTTATCAAGGAGACCGACTGGGGCGAATTTAAAATAACCGACGAAAAAGTGGTCGGCGAGGGGGAATCACAAGCGATTGTCACTTATCTGGATGGCCGGATAGATACACTTTCCGTTGAAGAAGCCAAACGGATTACCGGCGCCCTAAATGAGCGTACTGCCAGCCGGGATACGGCTCAGACCCAAGGCCATTCGTACGGTCACGGATATGGCCACCACTTTGGCTTAGGCAATGCCTTACTCTACGGCAGCATGGGCTATATGCTGGGTCGTTCTATGCAACAGCCTACCTCTCCGGATGTATATGCGAATTCTTCCGTATACCAACGAGCCCGTGAAAATACGGGTATTGTCCGGAATTCGCGGGTTTCACGACCGGTTGGCTCTAACCGGGGGTTTTTCCGGAGTGGCTCCCGGGGGGTCAGCAGTTAATTCCTGCGAGAATGTTAAATTCTAAATGCTAAGTTTTAAATGAAAAGGGTTTAATGAGTGAATTGTTATTTACTTCTATGTGCTTCATTGAATATTCACAATTTACCATTATTAAACCTTATTGTTCTTTACTCATTTCGCATTTATCGCTAAGAGTTAAATATTTTACGTATGGTTCAACTTCAAACGCTGAATGCTTCCCCGGCTGCTCACCTGCAAAAGATGGGCTGGGACTGGTTACTGGGCAAAGACACCATGCCCTACCTGACATCTGAAGTGGTAGTAGTCCGGAAAAAAGAAGCAGAAGCTTACTGGCAGGCAGCCGAAGAACTTTACCAGATGCTGGTTAAAGCCGGTCAGCATGTAATGGATCATCAGTTGTGGGACCAATTGGGCATTCCCGAAAACCTGCGCGAACTCATCGGGCCAGCTGGGAGGATGACCGGAACTTGCATTTGTATGGCCAAGCTGGACCTAAGTGGCGGTGTAGAGGGCCAGCCCATTAAATTTATTGAATTTAACGCGGACACGGCTACCTGCCTGCCGGAGACAGCCGTAGTGCAATGGGCCCAGCTTAAAGCCAACGGCATGGATGAAAAGGCCCAGTTTAATACCCTTTTGAGACCCTAACCCGCTAACTTCCTGCGGCTCCGGTATCTGAACCAGGACTCACTCCTACCTTGTTGCTTTCAGCCTTTCCGGATACCCGGAAGATGAGGCCAACATTACTATATTGGGTGAAGCTGCGAAAGAAGCGGGTTTTCTGGTAGATTACCGACCCATTGATCAGGTGGATTTTTCTGCTGAGGAAGGGATATTCATCGAAGAAGCAGACGGTACGTATTCCCGCTTTGATTTCTGGTTTAAGCTCATTCCCTGGGAATACATTGCCGTAGACGAACCTGAACTCACCGGAATTCTAACCGACATAAGCCGTAAACGAAAAGCCGTAATTCTAAATCCGGCCTACACACTGCTGTTTCAATCCAAAGGATACTGAAAATACTGTGGGACTTGTTCCCCTATCACCCCCTACTGCTCGAAACCATTGACACCCTTTTTGACCACAAAAAATCGGTGAAAAAGGTCCTCTTCGGACGGGAAGGAGCCAATATCCGGATTATGGATGCTGCGGGCCAGGTGATCAGCGAGGCAGGCGGAGACTACGGCGGTTACCCAAGGTGTACCAGGAATATACGCCCTTATGCAGGATGCGGGATTTGTTACCAGGCTGGCGTCTTTGTCGCTTATGAACCCTGCGGCTTAGGCTTCCGGAAGGGAGGGCGTCAGCTGGGACAATACTTCTCAGTTTTATGGCACATGATCAGGTGAGAAGTAAGGAGATAGAGTGAGAAGCCAGAAGTAGAGACGTTATGTATAATGTCTGAAGTAAAAAATAGAAAAACATTTTTATTCCTGAAGCTAAAACAGGCGAATTTTTATGCGTACCTGAGGCAAGAGTCTGGTTTGTTGATTTTCTTATTATCACTCCTCACTCATTCAGCTTTAATAATCCGGACAGTTACCAGCAGTTGGCCCACGTGCCGCTGGGTGTGCTCGGCCGCATGAAATAACAACCCAAGTACAGTGGAGGGAATCTGGGCCCGTCCTACGCCCCTTGGTTGGGTCAACGTTTGCTCCGGGGTAATCCGCAATTGGTCTAAAGCCCGGTCTACTTGGACATGAAACTGACTGACTAACTCCACTACCTGATAACCAGCCCCGGCAGGCTGTCCTTCCCGGGCCAGTGCATCAAGCTGTTGGGGCGAAAGGGCTTCGCCCCGGGCATACGTAAACAGCCGGTCGAGTACACCGGTCAGGTGCTGTAAATGAAAGCCTACCGACGCTACCCCGGCAGGCCGGTCCCAAAGTCGGGGCTCCGGAAATTCATGCATGGTTACCACTACCTCTTCCCGGGCTTGCAGCAAAGCATGGGCTACGGGTTGCAGCAGTGGCGGTATATCAGGAAGCGGGCCGCGCAGCCAGACTTCACGGGTATTTCTTTGCACCATATAAAATTACATAATCACTTATTTTACTGGCCTGACTCAGCCTGCTTTTCTTTTTTCTTCTGGTTCTGAATCCGCTTTTCGAGGGTTGCGTAGGCGTATTCCAGTTCTACCACGTAAAATCCGCCCGGGTCGTATACATGCTTAGGAAGCAACTTCTTAAACTGGTCAACTCCCTGCTGAATCCAGGCAATAAAGGTGACCGGATCCAGATTCCTGGATAAAGAATACTTGGCGTTTACTTTCTTCTGGGACTGTAAATACTCACTGATAGCTTTGAGCTTTTCTGTATTGGAGAGGGTTTGCATACGGGTGTTTAATGGTGCTATATGGAAGTGTGTTGCACAAAAATACAGGATTTTAAAAGAAACCCTTTCTTCTAAGAATCATAACTATTTACCGTATACTTTTGATTTGCAAAAGAGTTACCTTACCGCACAGGTTTTCACCTTACTGCACCGATACCATACCGTTAGGAGTGCGGCTTACCTGGCCGCGGCGAAACCATCAACCTCTTGGGCTGAACGGCAATTACCGCGTTTTGCCAGACTTGATCAGCCCGTATACCCATTTAACATTAGTTGTACTCCCCATACCTTAACTATTGGGCTAACTAAAACAGGATGGCTATAAATCGAGTTCATACGTATAAACACGGAATATCAGCCGTAAAACTCTTGATCCAGCTAACCATGAAAGTGAAACTAATAGGGCTACTGGGGTGGTCACTGATTACCCTGCTAGCGGCCTGCGAAAACAAAGAAAAAGGAAATACTAAATCCGAAAAAGAAGCCATTGCCGATACGGCCCGTACGGATACAGTGGCTACTGCCATTAATCAGGAAGTAACCCTTCCGGCACCTTACGCTTCAGAATCAGTCAAGAAATTCAGCAATGTCATTGGCTGGACCCAGGGTAAAACGCCTGTAGCCCCAGTTGGTTTTACGGTCACTAAGTTCGCTGATGGGTTGCGTAACCCCCGCTGGATCTATCAGGCTCCCAATGGCGACATTTTTGTAGTGGAGAGTAATACGGAGCCGGATTTAAAAGAGAAAGCCGCTGCCAAACTGTCTGGCAAAGCCAAATCACAGAATTTAAACAAGAGTGCCAACCGGATCACGCTGCTCAGAGATACCAACCACGACGGTAAACCCGAGCAGCAAACCGTATTTATGGGCGGCTTGAACCAGCCCCTGGGAATGTTGGTACTCAATAATTTCTTCTACGTGGCCAACACGGATGGATTGATGCAGTATCCTTATCAGTCCGGACAAACAAGACTAACCGCACCGGGTAAAAAAATACTGGAATTGCCCGCCGGGGGTTACAATAACCATTGGACGCGGAATATCGTTGCCAATGCGGACAGCTCAAAGATTTATATCTCGGTAGGATCTGGCAGCAATGTAGCAGAGCATGGCATCGAACATGAAAAACGCCGGGCTGCGATTCTGGAAATCAACCCGGATGGCACCGGAGAACGTATTTTTGCCAGTGGCCTGCGTAACCCGGTGGGTATGGATTGGGCACCCGGCTCAAATACTTTGTGGACCGCCGTAAACGAACGGGACGAGTTGGGCGACGACCTGGTTCCGGATTATGCCACCGCAGTACAGGAGGGGGGCTTCTACGGCTGGCCTTATGCTTATTTTGGCCCCAATGAGGACCCACGCCGCAAGGGAGAACGTCCCGATTTGGTCAAGAAAACCCTGATTCCGGATGTACCCTTAGGTTCGCATACGGCATCCCTGGGACTTGCTTTTTATGATCAGAAAGCCTTTCCGGAGAAATACCGCAACGGCGCATTTATCGGGCAGCACGGCTCCTGGAACCGTTCCCGTTTTTCGGGCTATAAAGTAGTGTTTATTCCTTTCCGGAACGGAAGACCGGCTGGCAAACCCGAAGACTTCCTGACCGGTTTTATTGCCAATGAAGCAGATGTCCATGGCCGGCCGGTTGGCATTACCGTATTGCAGGATGGGTCTATGCTGGTGGCCGATGATGCCAGCAACACCATCTGGCGGGTAAGTGCTAAGTAATCAGACGAGAGCGGTTAAGTTTTATGTTATCGGTTCGATATTCCTTAAAACTTAACCGCCGCAGGATTAGGGGTGGATAATTCCGGAAGACTACTTCTTAAAATTGATCTTCCGGGGTTTGATCTGATCTTCTTTTACCAGGGGCAGTTCCTGACCGGATGCCGAACGAACCGTATAATGAAACTGCTGATCATAGGTCGATTTAAAAACTTTAGTGATCACTGATTCCACAAAGCCCGCGCCGGAGTACTGAGTCGGTACATTCTTTACCGTAACCTTATCCCCAACGGCAAATTTTGCCACGCCTTTTTCCGTTTTCTTTACCGGTCCTGATTTTACGCTTCCACCTTCTTCAGTGCTTTTACCTTCCGCCGTTTTCTTGACTCTCTTAGCCGGAATGATTTTAATGGTTTTACCATTGTGCGTATACGTTTTTTCGTCCTCTTTTTTCATAGTTTTTTCCGTTTACTTCACGGCTTTTTTTTCAATTTCGCGCAGGTTTTCCAGCTTTTTATTTTTCAGGAATCCGTTGATGTCTTCAAAGTGTTCTCTAATGCGTTTATTTCCAAACTCAAATACTTTGGTAGCCAGCCCATCCAGGAAATCCCGGTCGTGCGATACTAAGATCAGGGTGCCATCAAAAGCTTTCAGTGCCTCTTTTAGAATGTCTTTGGTCTTGATATCCAGATGGTTGGTCGGTTCATCGAGAATCAGCAGATTCACTGGCTGTAACAGCAGCTTGATCATCGCCAAACGGGTTTTTTCGCCCCGGAGAGTACTTTTACTTTTTCTCAATGGTATCACCGCTGAACATAAAAGCGCCCAGCATATTTTTGATCTGGTTAATGGATGTCGCCAACGGCAATATTATCGATGGTCTGAAAAACGGTTAGGTCCTCATCCAGCCGGGATGCCTGGTCCTGAGCAAAATACCCGATCAGACAATTATGTCCCAGTTGGAGGCTTTCCTTCAAAATCAATCTCCCCATAATGGCTTTTACCAGTGGTAGATTTCCCTTTCCCATTTTGCCCACGAAGGCTACTTTCTGTCCCCGTTCAATAGTAGGAGGCATCTTTAAACACCTCGCATGGTCGCCGTATTTCTTGGTCAAGCCTTCCGCAATTATCGGGTAGTTTCCTGATCGGGGGCGCCGGAGGAAATTTGATATTAAGCGCGGAGGTATCTACTTCGTCGACCTGAATGATCTCAATTTTCTCCATCTTCACCTGCGACTGCACCTGCAGGGTTTTAGAATACGTACCTTTAAACCGGTCTATAAATCCCTGGATGTCGGCAATCTCTTTCTGGCTGGTCTTCAACTGCCTTTGCTGGGCGTTCTGTCTTCCTTTGCGGAGCTGCAGGTAGTGGGTATAAGGCACTTTGTAATCGTAAATGCCCCATGGTCACCTCGATGGTGCGGTTGGTAATATTGTCAACAACGTCTTATCGTGGGAAATGACAATCACGGCTTTGGCGTTGTTGACCAGAAAACTTCCAGCCACTGGATCGAATCCATATCCAGTGGTTGGTCGGCCCGTCAAGCAGAATCAGATCGGGCTTTTGCAGCAGAATTTTGGCCAGTTCATGTGCATGCGCCATCCGCCGCTGAACCTTCGCAGGGACGGTAAAATCACTTCGACAAAGCCCAGGCCTAACAAGGTTTTTTCTACTTCCGCATCAAAATTAACTTCTTCTTAATAGAATAGTATTTTTCGCTTAACTCCGATACCTCCGTTCAATAATCTTACCGTACTCCTCGGACTCATAATCGGTACGGGTTCCAGGGCATGATTGAGTTCATCCATCTGCGTTTTCATCGCCAGTATTTCAAAAGGCTTGGACGCTTCTCAAATACGGTACACTTGTCTTCAGTCAGTAAAACGTGCTGGGGCAAATACGCAATTACGGCTTCTTTAGGGGGCCGATATTTTCCTGGCAGGGCTTATTGACCTCGCAATGATTTTTAATAAAGTGATTTACGGCGCCATTTTTACCCATCAGGGCAATCCGGTCATTCTCGTTGATGTTAAAGGTAATATTGCTAAAAAGAGCCTGCCCGTTAAACTCAACGGTGACAGAATCAACTGAAATCATTATGTTCCTGATTAAGGAGCAAATATACGCCATCTCAGCTGATCTGTCCTCATCGGTTTCTGAAGCGGCTTGCAGGATATAGGTAATTTTCCGGGTTAAGTACGCAGAAAAATCGTCGCCGATGCTTGCTTCTTCGAAATGACGACGATTTAGCCAGCATCCCACTGGCGCGTTTTTCCCGTACTCTCGGGACTAAGCTCCTTCGTTATGGGCAGGCCCGGGCACGTAATACAATCTACCCACCGGATTATTCCTTGATAAAGGGAAAAAAGACAGTTTTACCCGGCGATTTCATCCGGACGATATAAAAGCCCCTTTTAATGTTGTACTGCCGGCAATCAATCTGCATATGATGATTTCCGGATTGTCTGACCTCATTGAGCAAGGTGGCAACCAAATTTCCCCGCAGATCATAGACGGTAATCGTCGTCTGGGCGGTTGCAATTAAGTGAAATTGAAGCGTCATAGTCTCGCCCCGGACGGGATTGGGATAGATCAGCAGGATTTTGATTTCGGCGGTTATCGTAGTAGGAAAAGTAAGCACTACGTCCAGATTGGCTACCGCTGACCAGTTGCCGGCCTCGTCTTTTACGATACTCGTAATTTTACAGCTGGGGGTGCGTCCATCCGGGCTGGCAATGCGGGCATCTTTGGTTGTTTCCGGTCCCGCTGTAATAAGCTGACTACCTTCCCGGCTCTTATACACATTGAGTTCATCAAATTCTACTCCGGTCTGATTGGTCCGCAACGACAAATAGGCGCCTCCGGTGAGTGGAGCGGCATCCTTCCAGGAAACTTTGAGCTTGCCGTTCTGGTACACACTTAGTTGTCCATCTGCCGGATTATACGTGATTTTATAATCAGCCCAACTATTAGTGGTAATTGTTACCGGCACGGATGCCATGGTATTCAAGGTGTTCGCAATGGTTTTGTAGATAATTAGCCTTTGTTCACTTCCCCCAATAAACCAGATCAGATACGAGTTGCCCCGTTCGCCCAAAGAGGCATCATCGGCCATGATGTGCAGCCCAAATTTCTGGGGCCCTGAGGCAGTAGTCACTTTAGCCGCAAACTGGTAGAGATATGCATTGCCGCTTTGCTGGGCTACCGGAAGCGATAAGGCCGTATTGGTATGGGCAATATCAGTTTGCTGCAGCCGTCCGTCCGGGGTTACTGACCAACTGCCCGTGGTTGACCTATATTCCGGACGGAGGGTACCGGTACCAAAACTATCGTAGCAAAAACCATTATCGCGGTTGGCCCGCCAGTCATTTTCATGCTTTTCCAACACCTGGTAAAAACGCCCGGTGACGCCAATATTATCCGTATCGGTAAAGTTGGCGGTAAAGTCACCGGTTTGCCGTGGCCCTCCGACGGCTTCTATCGTAGTAGCCGGCGCCAGCGTATCGCCGGGGTCACCCGTTGCCACTGCGATACCACCCGGGGCATAATAATGGTCTAAAATCCACAAGTGCGACTTACCCGCCTGGCTGGCCCAGCGTTGCGATCCCCATTGACACATACCCCGGCCATGCCCAAACTTGGTAGTGCCTACGCAAAGGAGGTCTTCAATGCAGGGCCAGGTATTACTCGTACCACTGTAGCCATCTCCGCAGCCAGAATTATTATTTTCCGCCGAATACTCGGAAAAAGCAATAGCATTATTTTTAGTCAAAACCACACCTTCCGTAAAAATAGCCGCGTCTTTCGCGTTCTGTGACAGATCGGCATCCCACACCTGGCGGCAGGTAGTGGAACTGATATCAAAATTTGGGTTGATGGGACGGTTTACGTGATAAGCACCGTAAGTCCGGTAGGCAATGGCACCGGCCCGCAGCGAATTGGCATTCCAGCTGGCAATCCATTCGTCATTCAGTCCACTCTGCACGTAGGATTCCAGGCTCATCACTGTTACCTCAGTGCAGGTGTTACATGAACAATTCAGGCCAACCCGGATGGCAGCAGGCACCGTAATACCATTCTCGGCAGTTTCTCTGCCGGCAGCTCCTTTTTTAGCCTGTTGCCCGATAGTATTGTCTTCGTTAACCGTAGTATGAGCCGAATACAGGCCATGTACCTGTTCTTCCACCCGTCCGGTTTCCCGGCCACTAGCGGAAGCAGGCGACAAAGCAATGTTAATCCGGTAGGTGTCCGGGATGAGATAAAAGTTTTTGATTTCATAATCCCGAAAACGACTTTTCCGGAAAAGGATGCTTGCTTTGGCGGGTTCGATACTGGGATTATCAGCCGCTGCCAGGGAAGCCGCCGGCGTGGGAATGCTAACCGAGAAATAACCATCTTCTCCGGTGGTGGCCGTATAACTGCCGCTTTCCACGGTTACCCCGCTTAGAGGTGTCCCGGTTGCTTCGTTACGCACAAAACCCGTCAGTATAATAAAGGCTGAAGAAGTTCCTTCCTGCTTCCGGCCAGATGGGCTACTGCTACTGGCTTGTTCCTCCAACGGGTCAAGCTCAATATTGGCAGTGATAGGGGCATTTTCCTGCAATAAAAAATGAGTCTCTAAGGACTGGTAACCTGGTGCTTTAATCTTAAATGAATACTCACCGCTGGGTGCATCAAAGGTAACTTTACCCGCTTGCCCAGGAAGTAATACTTGTTTGAATCCGTTGGATGAAGTTACTTCTATCGAGGCTTCCGGTATGGCAAAACCCGTAGACCGGCTTTTCACGGAAAACCGAATCTGTCCGGGACCGGCAGCTACCGCCGCCAGTGTATGCACAATCAGTAACGCCCATAGTAAGAAGCCTATTCTCCGGGCTCTGGCCATCGGTTTTCCTGAATTCAGGAGCAGTATACGTGTTTGCATAGAGGGTTATAAGTAGCAGGTTGAATTATATGACCGGATCGGTTTTAACTGAGACGGATAATCAAAATTCTGGACGAAGATGATTTCTAACCGTTATGGCTCAGCATTTACTTATGGGAAATCTAAAAAAGAAAAGTGTAATAATCCTGAAAATATCGTAAAATCAGAAAAAAAGTCCCTGACTAGCAGAAGTCAGAGACTGGTATTAGGAGGATCCCCACAGAGTTATTCGCTTCGCAGGCTTTTGACGGGATTAACCAGGGCCGCTTTAATGCTTTGAAAACTGATCGTAAGCAAGGCAATTAACAAAGCCAGCAAACCGGCTCCGGCAAATACCCACCAGCCGATATTGACCCGGTAAACAAACTGCTGCAACCACTGCCCCATTACGTACCAGGCCAACGGAACGGCTAAAATAAAGGAAATGCCCACCAATTTGAGAAAGTCCTTGGAGAGTAAAGCCACAATACTACCCACCGATGCCCCGAGCACTTTCCGTACACCGATCTCTTTGGTTCGCTGCTGAGCGGTAAACGAAGCCAGGCCAAAGAGTCCCAAACAGGCGACAAAAATGGATAATCCCGTAAATACCCCGAACAGCCGTCCGAATGTTTGCTCCGATGCATATAACTTGGCAAACTGGTCGTCCAGGAATTGGTAATCAAAGGGCCAATCAGGGGCTAATGTTGCCCATTCTTCCCGTAAAAAATTTAAGGTAGCCGAGGTATTTGCGGGGCGGATGCGGACGATGAATTCATTAAATCCGCCTGGGTAGATGTGCATCACCATTGGTTCTATTCTCTGGTGAAAGGACTTAACGTGAAAATCCTTTACCACGCCGACTACCCGGCCCCGCTTAAGGGTATCTGAAGCGCCTCCAGTGCCCCAGGTGTCCCAGAATATCTCCTTGCCCAAGGCAAGGTCAGGTTTTCCCCAGCCCAGTTCCCGTACGGCTGTTTCATTCAAAATAAAAGCCTCCTGCTCGTCGGTAGCAAACTGGGGCGAAAAATTCCGGCCGGCCAGCAGCTGCATGCCCATGGTGGGAATGTAGCGGTGGTCTACTAGGAACATGTTGATGGTGTAGGCATCGGGCCGGCCAGGCAACCGGATGCTCTCCCCGGCAAAGGCGCCGCCCGGCACACCGTAACTGGCAGTCACCGCCGTAATATTCGGATTGCGAAGCAATTCCTGCTCAATGGCTTTGTAGTTCTTTTGCATGTCGTCGGTCCGCATCGGCAGGAACACCAGTTGTTCCTTGGCAAAGCCCAGGTTTTTCTGCTGAATGTAACGGAGTTGGTTAAACACGACTCCTGTAGCAATGATGAGAGCCGTGGACACGGCAAATTGCATCACCACCAATACTTGCCGGAACGAATAGCTGCCCTTTCCGCCCAGTCCCAGATCGCCCTTCAGCACCTTGACCGGCCGGACAGCCGACAGGAACAAAGCCGGATAGCTGCCGGCCAGCAGCCCCACGACCAGCGCCGTTCCCAGCAAAGCTGCAATGCCTACAGGCTGTAAGATGAAATGAATCGTTAGATTTTTGCCCGACCACTCATTAAAAGCCGGCAACGTCACCGCAACCAGCACCAGCGCAACGACTAGTGAAATCAAGGCCAGCAGAACCGATTCGCCCAGGAATTGCCCGACCAGTTGACTCCGTTCCGCCCCGATTACTTTGCGTAAGCCTACTTCCTTGGCCCGCTGGGCCGACCGGGCCGTGCTCAGGTTCATAAAATTAAAGCAGGCAATCAGCAGGGCAAACAGAGCGATGGCCGAAAAGGCGTATACGTAGCGAATATCACCCGTTTGGGCTATGTCAAACTCCAGCCCGGCCGAATACAGGTGCACCTCTTTGAGGGGTTGCAGGCGAGCTTCGTAACGCCCACCTTCCAGTTGCGGCTCGGCGTACTGCTTGAGGAAAGCCGGCAGCTTGGCCTCAAGGCGGGAAACACCGTACCCTTCGGGCAGCAGCAGGTAGGTATACGTCATCTGCCAGCCCCAGTCCTCCAACCGGGAAGGCTCCACACCCCACAGTTTGAGAGAACTCAGCGACCCCAGAGCGTTGATTTTCAAGTGGGAGTGCGCCGGCAAGTCTTTCATCACACCCGTAATCCGCAGCTTGATGGAGCCCGACAAGGTCAGTTCCCGGTTCAGCGGGTTCTGGTTGCCGAAGTACTTCCGGGCAATGGATTCGGAAATCACCAGCGCGTTGGGGCCATTGAGCGCCTCCCGCGGATTTCCCAGCGCAAAGGGCAGCGTAAATACGTCGAACACCGTGGAATCGGCCAGCAGAAAATCCGTTTCGAAAAACTTTTTATCCCCGTAGGTTACTAACTGTTGTCTCAGGTCAAAAATCCGTACGGCTTGCTCCACTTCCGGAAATACCCGGTTCAATGTAGGGCCATAAGCCGGCGGGGTACTAGCCATCTGACGCTGACGCCCATCAGAAGAGGTTATGTTTAAAATGCGGTAGATGCGGTCGGCTTTGGCGTGAAAAGAATCGTAACGCAATTCATCCCGTACGAAAAGAAAAATGGTAATGCAGCAGGCCAAGCCAATGGCAAGCCCCAGGATATTGATGAAAGAATAGCCTTTGTGGCGTTTCAGGTTGCGGAAGGCAACGGTGAGGTAATTTTTAAGCATATCGGTAAGGAGTGGTGGTGCGTAAGGTTGGGGTTTTCTTTTCAGGAAGACAGGCCGCAGAAAGCCTAATACTTCCAGTCTATATTGTTGACGGGCATAAGAAAGACCAAAGGTGGTTGCCCTTTTGTAAAAACGTTCGTGCATATCGCCCTGTACCTCTTCCAACAGGTGTGGGGCGCACACCCATTCCAACAGCTTATCGGCCCACCGGGGCGGTTTGGCAAGACGGTCTTTTTCAGCATTCTCATTCATGGCGCAGGGTGCAGCTATAACTAGTCTCAATCATTCTTTTATCCCGTAAATTCAGATGGCAGATGCCTGTTCATATTCCCGGAAGAGCCGTTTTAGGAATCAGGTTCCAGAGGTGGTTGCGCGTATCCCGGATGTCTTGTAAAGCCTGACCACCCAAGGCAGTTACTGAAAAAAATCGCTTTCTTCGTCCGCCCCTTTCCGCCGTAGCCCCACCCAGGTAAGAATTCACCATCCCCTTTTCCTGTAATCGTTGTAAAGCTGCATGGACGGCACTCAGACTCACCGAACGACCCGTCTCCTTTTCCAACTCTTCGGTAATGGAAAGCCCGTACGCCTGCCCGTTTAACACGGCTACGGTTAGCAAAACAACCTCCTCAAATTCGCCTAAGTAGGTTCGCTTCATACGTTATTATTTCAATATCTGTAGAACAAATGGTTTGCCAAGCCCGGCAACTGGCCTAAAATCACCTGATAAGCCCTTTGTAAGGCTTTCTAAAAATAAAACTGTCCCAAAACGAACACTGTCTGTACGCTTTAGGACACGGGATGATTATTAAAGGGTAGCTTCCGCTATACACCTTTGCTTATAAGCGGAAAAAGGAGGCAATAGAAACTTTTGAACAAAGCAGCCTTATTGTTCCTCACTAAATTTATGGTATT
>JAUJNL010000117.1 GCA_030448185.1 Cytophagales bacterium
GGCAATCGACTCGAACAGCGAGAGACGGAGTTCCTGCTTTAGGGCTATCTTACACCCAAAGCCGCTGATACCCAAAACCAGTACGTTCCGCAAGGCAATGACAAATACCTTTATAAGCCTTTCAACGGTACCAACGGAGTAGACGGACCGGTTAGCCAGACTTTGCAGAATTACGGAAGAAGACTGCACTCCAACATTGCCTCCAGTGCCCCCGATCAGCGGAATAAATCCGGCTAATGCCGGCACAATAGCAATTAGGTCTTTCTCAAACAAACCAACAAACCGCGCAGCCGCCAATCCTCCGCAGACCCCGATAAGCAGCCAGGGTAAGCGGGCCTTTACGGAAGTCCAGATGCTCTCTTCATCCTCTTCGGCATCACCCGAAAGCCCCGACATGGCCTGCCGTTCCTGTTCGGCTTGTTCGGTAATCACGTCCACAATATCATCAATAGTGATCCGTCCCAGCAGTTTGCCATTCACATTCACGACCGGAATAGATTCCAGATCGTAACGCTGCATGATTTCGGCTACTTCCTCAGCGGGCTGGTGCGACTCCACTGAAATTACATCGTCGTCATATATGTCGGAAACCCGACTGCTGGCCCGGGAAAGTACAATTTTTTTAAGAGAAACCCGGCCTTTCAATATACCCTTCTCGTCTACTACATAAACGGAGTTTACCTTTTCTACCTTTTGGGCCTGCCGGCGGATTTCATCCACGCACTGTACCACAGTCCAGTTAAGATTACATTTAACTAACTCCTTAGCCATTAAGCCGCCAGCCGTATCCTCTTCATAATGAAGCAAATTATTAATCCAGCGGGCTTTTTCGCGGTCTTCCAGCAGTGCAATTACCTCTTCCCGGATTTTGCGCGGCTGCTCATTGAGCATATCCGCTGCATCATCCGACTCAATAAAATTGATGAGCTGGGCAATTTCCTCAGAGGAAAAACTCTGTAGAAACTCAGTCCGCATGTAGGGGTCAAGGTTACTGACTACTTCCGCCGCAACCGGTTTTTCGAGTACATTCAGTACATACTTGGCTCTTTCCTCATCAATTTCGTAGAGTAAATTGGCTATATCCGCCGGATACAACTCATTGAGTGAATCTCGGATTGCTTCTTCGTCCTGTTTCTGGACGGCTTCTTCAAATAGCTCTACGTATTCTTTGGTGAGTTCAAAAGCCATGACCCTTACGCTTGCCAGATGGATGATAAAAATGGGCGTACAAAAATAGTCCAATTTTCGGGATCGTCCTGCTGCATACACCAATTATCCCAAACTTAATCTAAAATTTTCGCAGCGATTATATACGGGCAACACAATCAACAAGACAGTGAATGTTAGTGGCAATACGTTAGCTAAAAACCTTACGGGATGAATTGTATAGATTTTGATTTTGTGGCGACTTGGACGGTTTTGTGAGGGTTGGGTAATTGAAAAGGTAAGCTTTATTTACCTAACCTCTTTATAGGCTTTGGCTACCCCAAACAATGTTGTCAAAAACCACCAAATGAAAAGAAATAAGAACCATTGTAATACTTCTGTTGTCCTTACAATTGCTTTATTATATTCTTGAAAAAGGCGTAAAACTTTTGCTTCCCCTTTGATGGCTGAAATATCTTCCGGATAACCAAATGTTTTTAAACTCGGAGTGGAAGGCAGTGAGAACCACAATATTACTAACAGCAAGCCAAAGACGATTGAGGTGATTTTAAAATGCTCAATTGCTTTACTTAATTGGGTAATGTTTTGTTTATTCGTTCTGTTTTTGTGAATCAACAAGGAAACAGTTGCTATACCTATTGCTGGCCCGAAGATGTAAATAAGGTTAGTGTTGTGAAACATAAGTATGGTGGCTAAGATTTAGGTCGTTATCGTTTTCTGCTCAAATTGCTGGGTCAGGTACACAAAGTCGGCTACGCTTAACTGCTCAGCCCGCTTATCGAGGATAGGGTCTGACTGCAGGGAGGCTGGCAGGGTAAGCACCTTCAAGGCATTACGAAGCGTCTTGCGGCGCTGATTGAATCCCTGCTTCACTACTTTGCGGAACCAAACTTCGTCACAATCCAGCTTAATTACGTTGTTACGTTTGAGCCGGATCACCCCGGATTGCACTTTGGGAGGGGGCAAAAACACGTGGGGCGGAACTGTAAAGCAATATTCAATGTGGTAGTAGGCCTGCAGAAACACACTCAGGATACCATAGTCTCTATTGCCAGGAGGGGAGGCAATCCGCTGCGCTACTTCTTTCTGCAGCATACATACGATCTCCGGTATCTGGTCACGGTAGTCCAGCGCCTTAAAGAATATCTGTGAGGAAATGTTGTAGGGAAAGTTGCCAATCAGCGCAAAGGGTTGCCCGAAATAATCTTCCAGTTTCAACTGCAGGAAATCGCCCTCAATGATTTTTTCCTGCAGAGCCGGATAATGTTTGCGCAGATACCCAATAGATTCCTGGTCAATCTCGGCCAGAAACACCTCAAACTTGGACTGCCGGACCAGAAAATCAGTAAGTACTCCCGTACCGGGCCCCAGTTCAAGCACTGTCTGGTAGTGGCCGTGTCCCGAAAGTAAGGCTACAATATCCGCAGCAATGCCTTTATCATTGAGAAAATGCTGTCCGAGGTGCTTTTTAGGTCTTACATCCATATCAATCAGGTAAGGGCGTAAATGTAGAATTAAATTCCCAGCAGCAGTAGCAGTGGCAGCAGCAGGAAATAAGAGGTAAGAAGTATGAAATTAGATAGTTGAATTGTTGATATTCGATGCTCTATAAAGAAATGACTGATTTAATGCGAAAATCCGTGATCATATCTACACTGCTTTACTAAAAAAGTCTGCGAGAACGTTCGGTTCGAACTTTGTTCCACTTACTTCCTGCTGCCACTGCTACTTATTCCCGTTGGCATTGGGGGCAGAAATACGTAGCCCGACCCCCTACGTATGCTTTTTCAATGCGAGTAGTACAACGCGGACAAAGACGGTGTCCCCCGGATTCACTATGGGGGGAATCATCCCACTCCCGGACATGAATCAGAAAATCCTTGGGGAAATCGCGGTAAACGGCTTCCCTCTCAATGGCAACCGTTAGCACCTTGCGGATCGCAGCATGTAAGCGATTGATCTCGTCTTCGCTTAATTGGTTGGCTACCCGTTCCGGATGAATGGCGGCATCGAACAGCACCTCATCCACAATCCAGTTGCCTAACCCGGCTACGGTGCTTTGATCCAGCAGGACGGGTTTTACGGAAGCCTTCTTTTTCATGAATACCCTGGTTAGGTCCTCAGTACTGGCTTCCAATGCATCGGGGGCAATTTTTTTATGTCGCAGATACCCATCTATGTCCTCAATCAGTCCGATCCGTTCAAATTTACGGGGACAGATAAAAGCCAGCTTGAAACCGGTATTAAAGTGGAAAACAATACGGGCATAACTCGGACGGTCTTCTTCATCACGGTAATAGGCTAGGTCGCCGGTCATTCCAAAATGCATAGTGACTACAGCACCCGTTCGGGTAAGCACAAACAGATTCTTGCCTACCCGCCGGGTACCCGTAAATTGATTTCCTTTCAAGGCATGTTGTAACGTGTCGTAGCTCACCGTAAGCAACTTATGGTCTTCTACGTCAACGTGCGTAATAGTCTGATACAGAGAGGTGGCTTCCAAGTAGCGGCGATAGGTCTCTACTTCGGGTAGTTCGGGCATGGTAAGGAAACGGATAGGGTTTGGTCTATCCCATTAACTCTTCACCACTGGAAAGGGTTCTAAAAGGCAGCGAAAATTGGTAGCAATAAGCCAACGGAATAAGGGCAAGCTTTACTCCTATTTAATCCAACTTCCGGTTGTTATTGTGTTGGGTTGTCTTTTCCGTATACAAATCATATTCGGCCTGCATCCGTACCAACTCAATGGCTTCAAAGCCAAATTCTTTCTCCAGTAATAAGGCTATCCGGGGAGTCATGCGCCGCTTGGTATTCAGAATATCCGTAAACTGGGATAGAGACACTTCCATTTTAGCCGCTACAAAATTGATCTTTATTTTAGCAGCGGCCAGTTTTCCTTTTACATAGGAGCCCGGGTGCATGGGAGCCGGGTCACCTGCAATGGTAGCAACGGGTATGAATAGCAACATGAAGCGTTAGGTTCTCTTAAATAATGGGAGCAGGGGCCTTAATTTGAGAATAATCGGTGAATCAAGGTTTTACATCTAAAATCTTTTAAAATTATGATTATTTTACAAACTATGGTAAAAAATGACATTTACTTAATAACCGGAGCCCGTTTAAAAGGTTTGGTTTCATCAAATAGCTTGCGATAGGTAATATGGGTTTTGCAGGCTTTGCCTCCCATAATCTCTACCATCTTCATCATGGTCGGGTTAAAGTCGCCGATCCAGTTCATCTCAAAATCTTCGTAATGCTGTCCGGGCACCTGCACATGTTTGCCGGCAGCGGCCACAATGGCACTTTCCAAGCCTTTCCCTTGATATTCAGGCACAAAGCCAAATACCAATCCGAACATCTTCCGGCAGGTTTTGCGCCAACGGTGCCATAGAAACTTGACGATTCCGGCAGCATCCAACTTGCCATTGACGTATTTAAAAATTTGGTTCATTTCGGGCAGCATGATGAAGAAGCCCACCGGTTCCTCATGATGGTAGGCAAACCAGACAATATCTTCGTCCAGAATCGGCTTAAACTCTTTCATCAGCGCCTTTACCTGTTCTCGGGTCATCTCCTGCACACCTTCGTGCTTAGCCCAGGCTTTATTATAAATGGTGCGTAAATCTTCGCCGTATTTCTCGATCCGGTCTTTCTCGATGTGCCGGAATGAATACTCCGGATTAGCAAAAATACGTTCGGCCTTTTTAATCACAATCGCGTGCAAAGGCTCCATTACTTTCCGGGCGTAGGTGTATTGCTGGAAATAATCCTGAAAGCCGTAGGCTTCAAAAAGGTTGCGGTAGTAGCGGTGGTGGTAAAACATCCCATAGTTGGGTTCAGTAAACCCGTCGACCAGTAAACCCCACCACTGGCTGCGGTCCCCGAAATTAACCGGCCCGTCCATAGCCTCCATGCCCCGGGCCTGTAACCAGGCTTTGCAGGTGTCAAACAATTGAGAGGCAGCAGACAGGTTGTCAATGCATTCAAAAAACCCCATTCCGCCCGTTGGTTGGTCAATCTTAGATGCCGTATTCCGGTCAATGAAAGCTGCTACCCGGCCAATGGTCTGTCCTTTTGCTTCTTGCAAAATCCAGCGGGTACATTCGCCATGCTCGAAATGCTTGTTTTTCTGCGGATTGAAGACGTTCTCAATGTCTTTATCCAGGGGACGAATCCAGTTAGGATCATTCTTATACAATCTCACCGGAAGCATAAGAAATTCCTTCCGGTGTGCAGGGTTGCTTACTTCAATAATCTGCATCTATTAGGTCAATGGGTGCTGCGTAAATGAATGGTTGAATTGTCATATTGTTAAATTGTTAAATTGCTATATGGCTGAAAAAAGCTCAAACTTACATCCCGCACCAGTCTTCCACTCTTGGCGCAAGACTTCAGTCTTGTGCGGAAAGATGATAGGGAGTAGAGACGCAATGCATTGCGTCTCTACGACTTCCTGCCAGTCGAGAGACTGGCAACTACTTATCGGCGCAAGTCTCGCTTCATTAAACCTGAAAGGTTCAACGAAGTTAACCTTGCGCCCTTGCGCCAGAATTGGGAAAAATCTTTAGGCACTCTTTTACAAAGATCATTCAGAATAAAAACAATTCAACAATTCAACAATTCAACAATTCAACAATTCAACAATTCAACAATTCAACATAGGACAATTCAACAATTCTTATTTTGTCGGCTTCATTTCTTCCAGCATTCCGAGAATATCATCTATGTACTCACGGTTATTGGACAACCGTGGAACCTTGTGCTGGCCGCCGAGTTTGCCCCGCTTTTTGAGCCAGTTGTAGAAAGTACCTTCGGGAGCATGGTGCACCACCGGCATTTGCAGGGCAATATCCTGGTACCGTTTGGCATCATAATCCGAATTGATCTCACGGAGGGTTTGGTCAAGCGCCTCGGTAAATTGCAATAGGGTAGTAGGTTCTTTTTCAAATTCAATAATCCATTCGTGGCCGCCCCGGCTGCCATTGCCCATATAAAGCGGAGCCGCAGTGTAGTCATTGATGACTGCACCGGTAACTTCACAGGCTCTGGTAATAGCCGTTTCCGCATTTTCTACAATGACCTCTTCGCCAAACGCATTAATAAAGTGTTTGGTCCGGCCGGAAACCCGGATGCGATACGGTTTCACGGAGGTGAATTTAACCGTATCACCAATCATGTAGCGCCATAACCCCCCATTGGTAGAGATTACGAGGGCATAATTTTTATCCGGCTCCACCTGATCCAGGGTTAAGGTACGCGGGTGTTCCTGCTCCGTTTCTTCCAGGGGAATAAATTCGTAGAAAACGCCGTAGTCCAGCATCAGCAGCATATCATCGGCGCCAGCCCGGTCCTGCAAGCCGAAGAACCCCTCCGAAGCATTATAAATCTCAACGTAGTTCATCTTATCCGACGGAATCAGCGTGCGGAAAAGTTCGCGGTAAGGCGTGAAAGAAACAGCTCCGTGGGCAAACAACTCCAGATTAGGCCAAACTTCAAGGATGCTAGACTTACCGGTTATTTCCAGAATGCGGCGCATGAGCACCACCGTCCAGGTAGGTACCCCCAGAATACTGGTCACGTTTTCCTGAAGCGTAGCCTGGGCCATTTTCTCGATTTTCTCTTCCCACTTATCCATCAAGGCGATTTCCAGACTGGGAGTACGGATAAACTGCGCCCAGATGGGGAGATTTTTCATTACCACGGCGGATACATCGCCAAAATAGGAGTCCGTGCTATCGGTATTGGGCTGCAGGCTGCCGCCAATGGATAAACCCTTGCCCAGGAAAAACTTGGTATCGGGATTATTGTGCGCATACAGGGTAATAAGGTCTTTGCCGCCCTGAAAATGGCAGTCTTCCAGTGACTCGGCGGATACGGGAATAAACTTACTCCGGGCATTGGTGGTACCTGAGGACTTGGCAAACCACTTAATATCCGTAGGCCACAGCACGTTCTGTTCGCCTTTTATCATGCGGTCAATGTGCGGAAAAAGGTCTTCATAGGTCGAGATGGGCACTCTTTCCCGGAAAGCATCTACTGACTTGATGGAAGCGTAATCATACTTACGTCCCCATTCGGTATCCTTGGCCGTGCGAATCAGGCGGGTAAATTGTTCCTGCTGGATGTCGTGCGGATACTGCATAAAGTATTCGAGCTGGCCGATGCGTTTCTTCATCAACCACGACAGTATAGTATTCAATAATTCCATAAGTGGGTTGTTTTGTAAAGAAGCGAGGAGTGAGAGAAAAGCGGCAGTAGCAGCGGCAGTTTTCAGTTTCTGGTTTCCCGTTTAAGGTCGCCAGTTATCCGGCTTATGCGATACTGAGGCAGTAAAGTAATCTTCTCGATTTCTTCTTCAAACATCGAAAATGGGCGTATGCAATACGCCCCTACATCCGAAATTCTTCTCGCCTCTTACTCCTCGCTCCTCGCTTCTATTTCCTCATTAAATCTTAAAATTTTTTCCGGCGGAACTCAAAGCTTTCCCCTAAGTAGGCCTTGCGAACCCGCGCATCCTTCACAATTTCTTCGGGTATTCCGGAAGTAAGAATTTTTCCTTCCGTCAGCAGATACGCCCGGTCCGTAATGGATAACGTTTCGTTTACGTTGTGATCCGTAATAAGGATGCCTATATTCTTGGTTTTCAGGCGGGCTACAATCATCTGAATTTCTTCCACCGCCAGTGGGTCTACCCCCGCAAAAGGTTCATCAAGCAGTACAAATTTAGGATCAACTGCCAGGGCCCGGCTATCTCAGTCCGCCGCCGTTCCCCGCCGGATAGCACCCGTCCCATATTTTTGCGGACGTGAGTAAGACTGAATTCCTCCAGCAACGCCTCCATTTTCTCTCTTTCTGTTCCTGTTTGGGCAATGTAGTCATTTCCAGCACTGCCATGATATTCTCTTCCACTGTAAGCGTACGGAATACCGAAGCTTCCTGGGCCAGATACCCTACACCCCGTTTGGCCCGCTTATACATAGGCAGGCGGGTAATGTCTTCGTCATCAGGAAAATGTTGCCGGAGTTGGGCTTGATCAGTCCGACAATCATGTAGAAAGTAGTCGTCTTCCCCGCCCCGTTTGGACCCAGCAGTCCCACAATTTCTCCTTGTGACACTTCCACGGAAACGTTGTTGGATACAATCCGCGAACCGTATTGCTTGACTAAATTCTGGGAATGAAGTTTCATGTTGGGTATGAAGTAATCGGTATTGGGTAGTCGGTACTGGGTGATTGTCGTTGGATGACCTTTTTCCTAATACCCGTTACCTAATACCCAGTACCTAATCATAAAATTTTATATCCTTGATTAATAGTTGCAGACTCTTCTGGTCGCGGTAGTTATTCTCCATTACTTGGTAACATAGCCGGAAAGGCCCGCCAAGAGCCACTTTCTCGAAATAATGAGCCATGCCAAAACCAATGGCTTCGAATACATGCGTACCCTGTTGATAAACCTGCAGTTTAAGGTGTTGCTCCTTAATGATTCGCGGATAATCAGTGTATACCTGCTCCGACATAAATACCGGACGCATATTCTGCGGTCCGAAGGGGGCCATCTGGTTAACTACACTGTAAAAGCGGCCGCTGATCTCACGGAATGACAGGGCCAGATCCACTTCGATCTGCGGAATCAACTGGTCGGCCTTGATGCGGCTGGCCACTACCGATTCAAATTTCTCCCGGAAAGCTGGAAAGTTTTCCCGCCTCAGTGTCAATCCTGCCGCATGCGTATGGCCGCCAAACTGTTCCAGATACTCAGCGCATTCCGCAATAGCCTCGTATACATCGAACCCAATAACCGAACGGGCCGACCCGGATAGTTTGCCCTGCGAATGGGTTAATATAATGGTTGGCCGGTGGTATTTTTCGATGCAGCGGGAGGCTACAATTCCAATCACGCCTTTATGCCAGTCTTCTTTGAACAATACGGTAGTCTTGGCAACCCTCAACACTTCATCCTCTTCAATCATGGCCAGTGCCTCACGGGTAATATTGCTGTCGAAGCCCTGCCGGTCCCGGTTATTCAAATTAATCTGGTTGGCATAATCCAAGGCTTCTTCCTCCGAGTGGGCCAGCAGCATTTTTATG
Organism: Cytophagales bacterium; assembly: GCA_030448185.1. Lineage (GTDB taxonomy): Bacteria > Bacteroidota > Bacteroidia > Cytophagales > 172606-1 > CADCTQ01. The sequence continues at coordinate 9,257 of JAUJNL010000117.1, forward strand.
GCGGCGTTGGCATGGGCAATTCGGCCGGCGGCATTGATACGGGGGCCCAGTCCAAATACAATATTACTGATTTCCAGTTCTCTGCCCTCCAGACTGGCTACTTTTACCAATGCCTTTAAACCCGGACGGGGCAGCAGGTTCAACTGCCGGAGCCCAAATGCCGCCATTACCCTATTCTCTCCCGTAACCGGAACCATATCTGCCGCAATACTCACCGCCAGCAGGTCCATCAGCGGATATAGCCGTTCGGGGGATAGTTCATTTTTGATACAAAAACCCTGCAAAAGTTTAAATCCTACTCCGCAACCCGATAATTCTTTATAGGGATAAGGACAATCAGGCTGTTTTGGGTCTAATACCGCTACGGCTTCGGGCACGTGCTCATCAGGGCGGTGGTGGTCGCATATAATAAAGTCAATCCCTTTTTCCTTGGCATAACGAACTTGGTCAGCTGACTTAATGCCACAATCCAGGCTGACAATCAGTTTTACGCCTTGTTCATAGGCGAAGTCCATCCCTTGTGACGATATGCCATACCCTTCGGTATAACGGTCTGGTACGTAAAAAAGCAGGTTGGAATGGATAGTTTGCAGGAAACTATAAAATATTGCCACGGAGGTGGTGCCATCTACATCGTAGTCTCCGTAGATCATGATCTTCTCATTCTGCCCAATAGCCTCTTCCAGCCTGGATACGGCCTTGTCCATATCCTTCATCAGGAACGGATCATGTAACTGATCAAAAGAAGGGCGAAAAAAACGTTTGGCTTCCTCAAATGAATGAATTCCTCGCTGAAGCAGCAGCGTAGCTACGGGCTGGCTTACGTTAATGGAAGCAGCCAGCTCGGTGATAGCTGCTTCGGGCGGAAGAGGTTTAAGATTCCAGCGGTATTCCATAGATGTTCGATTGGCGATGTTCGATATTCGATTGACGATGTGTGAAAACGGCGTTGTACAGACAAAGGCTTACCTTCTACCTCTTACTTCCTACATCCAACATCGCCAGTCGAACATCGAACATTCCCATAAAGGGTTACCTACAAAAGTACGAGATTCAGGTGATTCCTGCGGGCAATAACCTTGCCGGTAAGATTAGTTATTTGTGTCAAGTTGTCATATTTTTGCGGATGGCAAAAAAATTGTCTGGTTTCAGATCAGTTGTTGGCAAAGAAAATAGTTGATTGCTGAAATTACCTACTGACAGTTTTTGTTCCTTTAACCAGGAGCTCTCATTAGTATTTAGTTAATTATCGCGTTATGGAACAGGAAAAAGATAAAGTAGAAGACAAAGAAACCCTTGATAACCAGGTAGAAATCCAAACTGAAGCTGAGGCCCCGGCAAATGAAGATGGGCAAGAAACGGCTTCTCCTACCGGGCAATTAGCTGCCCAGCTCAATGAAGCAAAGGACAAATACCTGCGCTTGTATGCTGATTTTGAAAATTTCCGTCGGCGTACGGCCAAGGAAAAAACGGAATTCCTGAGTTCGGCGCAAGCTGACCTGCTTAAGGCCCTGCTCCCGGTACTCGACGACTTTCAGCGGGCTCAGAAAGCAATGACTGCGGCGCAGGATGTGACTGCCGTACGGGAAGGAGTGGAGTTGATTTATCAGAAGTTTTACCGTACGCTGGAGCAAAAAGGACTAAAGCCCATGGAGGCCATTGGAAAGGACTTTGATGCCGAGCTGCACGAGTCTATTGCCCAGGTACCGGTGCCCGAAGAGGGAAAAAAAGGGAAGGTGATAGACGAGGTGGAAAAGGGATATTACCTTAATGATAAAGTATTACGGTTCGCAAAAGTGATTGTAGGCGCGTAATTATTGAGTGAATGAGTGAGCGAGTGAATGAGTGGTTAATTTTCTAACCTTCATCTTCCTCATTCACTCCCTCACTCATTCACTCATTTTTTATACAGGCATGTCAACGAAAAGAGATTACTACGAAATATTAGGCATAAGCAAAACAGCCGCTGCGGATGAGATCAAGAAGGCTTACCGGATGATGGCCATCAAGTTTCACCCGGATAAAAACCCGAATGATTCTTCTGCCGAGGAGAAGTTTAAGGAGGCCGCGGAAGCCTATGAGGTGCTGAGCAATCCTGAAAAGCGGCAGCGGTACGATCAATTTGGGCACCGGGGCGTAAATGGTGGCAGCGGGAACATGAACATGGATGACATCTTCTCGCAGTTCGGAGATATTTTCGGTTCTGGTAGTCCGTTTGAAGGCTTTTTTGGCGGGAGCCAGGGTGGACGCCGGGCAGTTCGTAAAGGCTCTAACCTGCGGATCAAGCTGAAACTGAACCTCGAAGAAATTGCCAATGGGGCAGAGAAGAAGATTAAGGTCAAGCGTTACGTAGCCTGTACAACCTGTAGCGGTACTGGCGCTAAAAATGGCACGGCGCTGCAAAATTGTACCAAATGCAGTGGTACTGGCCAGGAACGGCGCGTAGTTAATACTATGCTCGGACAGATGGTCTCAACGGCTACCTGCTCGACTTGTAACGGCGAGGGTAAAATTGTAACGGACCGTTGCGATGTTTGCCACGGTGAAGGCCGCGTGATGCAGGAAGAAGTGATCCCAATCAAGATTCCGGCTGGCGTGGGCGAAGGAATGCAACTCTCCATGGGGGGCAAGGGCAACGTGCCGCAGCGGGGCGGTATTGCCGGCGACTTATTGATTGTGATAGAGGAAGAGCCGGATGAAATTCTTAAACGCGACGGCAATAATATCATCTTTGACCTGCACCTCAATTTTGCGGATGCCGCTTTAGGAACCAATGTGGAAGTGCCCACTATTGAGGGAAAGGTTAAAATAAAAATTGATCCGGGAACGCAAGCCGGTAAAATTTTACGCCTGAAAGGCAAGGGAATTAAAGACCTGAATGGATATGGCCGCGGTGACCAGCTGATTCATATCAATCTCTGGACCCCTAAAAACCTGACCCGCGAGGAGACATCTATTCTGGAACGCTTTCGTGATTCACCTAATTTTGCGCCTAAGCCGGGCAAGGACGAAAAGAGCTTTTTCGAAAAAATGAAAGAATGTTTTCAATAACAGTGCTTCGGTAGCAATTCTGCCTTATTTAATATAAAACCTCCTGTATCGTCGATACACTGACAATGCAGGAGGTTTTCTTATTAGATAGCCCACAAGCCCGACATCCACTTCTCAAAATCGAAATCGTATTACTTATCCTTGACGCAACGGAAGCCGGCATGAGAAAGCCCCGTGTCAGGCGAAGCCTTCATTCGGGCCGAAGACCGGTACGAGGAGCAGTACGAATCGTGGCAAAGGAAAGAACCGCCGCGTTGTACCCGTTTGGGAACAGTAGGTTCATCCGGATCTAAACTGTCAGCAGGACCTTTGGGGTTGTTAACATTGGTTTGCTTGCTGAGGGTCTGATAGTAATCGTTTCGGTAGTAATCGCTGCACCACTCCCACACATTGCCGGCCATATCATAGAGTCCATAGCCGTTAGGCGCAAAAGATTTTACGGGAGCCGCCGTATAGTACTGGTCTTTAGTCGTATTCTGATCGGGAAAGCGTCCTTGCCAGGTGTTGGCTTTGGGATTGCCCTTCTCTACGTGTTCATTGCCCCAGGGGTAAATCGCATTCTGTAATCCGCCCCGGGCCGCAAATTCCCATTCGGCTTCCGTAGGGAGCCGTTTTCCCGCCCATTTGCAGTAAGCCTGGGCATCATCCCAGGAAATGTGCACGACCGGATAATTCTCTTTGCCCTTGATGCTGCTTTTGGGACCTTCCGGATGGCGCCAGTCAGCTCCCGGCGTCCAGCTCCACCACTGAGCAACGTTGTTGAGGGCTACGGGTTGAGCCGGGGGCGTAAACACCAACGAACTGGCTACTAATACGCTTTCATCGGGTTTAGGCGTACCTTCCGGTAATTGTTTTTTGTTTTCTTCCCAGTTGGGTTTCCGTTCAGCCGTAGTAATGTAACCCGTGGCTTTTAACAAACTCGCTGAATTGCGCATTGGTTACTTCCGTAGCGTCCATCCAGAAGCCATCCACGGTTACCTGGTGCTTAGGATACTCATCTTTTCTTGCCTGATCGTTATCCGCGCCCATCGCGAAGCTGCCCCCTTTAATCCAAATCATGCCGGCGGTGGTGCCTGCTCCTTCTTTTATGTCAGTATGCGGATCACTGACGGTAGCAAACCGGTTGGGTACCTTATGGCAAGACATCGTGTCCTGTGCGGTAGCGGTGGGGGTGGCATTGGTCTTAATTTCCTGAGAAACGGATGCCTGCGTATCTTCTTCCTGCTTTTTGCCGGATGGCTGGCAGGAGGCAGCTAACATGGCCGTCAGCAGGCTGAGTAAACCAATCGGTTTGAGGAGTTTATGTTTTAGAATCAATGACATGCAAGGTGGCAATTACTTTAAAAAAGAGAAAAAATAAATGATTTTGTAACCCTATGACCAAAATAACACCAGGAACCTGTGATCGGGTTCCTTATGCGTAAAGTGTCTTTAGTACCTACTTATAATTCCCTGATTTTGATATTACGAAAGGCAACGGGATCACCGTGGTCCTGCAGGGCGATGTGGCCCTTGCGAACTTTGGCATAGTCCCATTTGGCAAATTTACTCTTAGCTAGTTGCCCTTTCCAGGTGGGTGAATCATAATCATATTCTGCCACTTTTTCGCCATTCACCCAGTGTTCTACGTGCCCTTTGTTTACAACAATACGGGCAGTGTTCCACTCTCCCAATTTAGCAACGGTTTTAGAGGGGGCTTGCAGATCATAGTTGGCGCCGGTTTTCTGGGCATCTTGCAACTTACCTTTGTAGCCATTATCATCAATAATCTGGAATTCGGGACCGGTTTCGTAGGTAGTCTTATATTTGGGGTCTTCCTGCACCCAATAAAAAATACCGCTGTTTTTTCCTTCTCCAATCTTGAAGTCAGCTACCAGTTCAAAATTACTACCGTATTGTTCGTCCGAAACCAGGTCGCCACTTTTACCCTCGGTGGATAAGATTCCATTCTCGGCGGTCCAGCCCTGCACGGAATCTTTCAGGTACGTATGCCAGCCTTTGGTAGACTGTCCGTCAAACAGCGATTTCCAGCCTTGGGCTTTTTCCGTATCGGTCAGCGTGTTCCCATCTGATGGGGCAGCTGCATTGCTGGTAGGTGTTGCCATAACAGTATCGGTTTGAGTGGCTTCAGTGGTTTGGGTTGCAGTTTCCTGTGGCTTGCTATTACAGGCAGTAAAGAGAATTACCCCGGCAAACAACAGGAGTAAAAGGTGTTTTTTCATGTGAGGTTGAAGGGTTGTACTAGTTTTGGATCAAAGGAGGATTAATACTACTTTAACACTTTAGATAGGTGTATGACAAATTGCAGATGTTCATCCGCATTTGTAATGCGGATGGCGGAGTTCAGCATTTTAAATGCTGCTTTAAAGGGTTCCGCATTGCAAATGCGGAACAACCAGACAACCAAAGGTTATACGTATGATCTAAAGTGTTAAAGTAGTATTAAATATAAAGGCTTTTATAGGGAAGGTACAAATAAATCCTGAAGCCAGACATTTATTATGCTTTTTAACCAGATCTTCAGGGCTATACTATAGTTGCATATACTACTGACGCTGGCCCACAAACTCCAGTGTGGTGATACGGATTTACGGTATTTTTTCAGCAAATAAGCCATTTCCCGCGGGCAATCTCCCAATGGTTGCCAGACGACTGGTATGGAGCATGAGAAAATCCAGAACTCGATTCTGCTTGTCATCGCCGGAATTGGCTTACCACCAGAAATACAAGTAGCACCGATAAGATCTATCCGGCTAAGGAAGCAAGTAACCGGTAATGTTTCACAGATAGGGAACTGGAAGCAAGAGTAATCCCTTTTTATATTAAGTAGTTCTTTACAATTACTTTAGACGTTCCTCCTGACCGTCATTCCCGGACCAGAGGGAATCTTCTCTATTTAAGTTAGTGCGTTTTATACCAGATCCTCAGGGAATGACAAAAATAGTATAAACTAATTCTAGTGATCTACTTATCATCAGTATAAGATAGAGTGAATCTTTACAATTTTTTGGAAATTTAACTGCTCTTATTTTACTAAAACTTCCTAATCTCCCGCCGCCTAGGTGTCGCTGATAGAGGAATACTAAATTCTTTACGGTGTGTTTCGTTTCTGAAAAGTCCTGAAAGCGGTATCCTGGCAATGTTATCCATACCATTCGCAATTGTGTACGTGGTTATCAATAGTTGGAGCCGTAGTCGGATTTAATTACGGACTCCATACTGATAAATCGTAACTGTTTAGGTAAGGCAATAGACAGCTAAAATAAGAGAAAGCCGTAGAAGTATCCTAAATAGATAGAAGGCCTTGGAACTACCACAGGACATATCCTCGCTAACGGCTTTGGTCTACCAACTGCTGGCTCGCATCGAAAAGCTAGAGGATGAAAACACGGCCTTACAAGGAGAATGCCGAGTTACGGCAGGAAACTTGGGAGTTAAAGGCTCGATTAGCCCAAAACAGCAGTAACAGCCATAAACCCTCTTCTCAGGAAGGCTATCCGGCTGCCCAAAACCGGCCACAAAAAGCAAGGGGGCAGAAAGGTGGGTGGCCGTACTTTGCAGATGGTGGTGCTGGCCGATCAGTGCAAGCCTGAGGTATGTAGTTGTGGAGAACCTGGCGACAGCACTGGGTGAGGTGGTAGAATCAAGGCAGGTATTTTATATTAACTACTGGTGCGTGAATACCGGCGCCTGCGTTGTAATTGTCCCGGATGCGGGGCAAAAGGTTAGTGGCTGTTTTCCTGCCCAAGTGAGCGCACCGGTCCAATACGGACCCGGTGTGCTGGCTTTAGGCGTGCTGCTCTCTATCGTTTGGGAAAGTAAGCCTTTTGTTTGCTGACTTGTTTTCAATCAACCCGGCCACTGAGAGCCAACAGCCAGGTCAGTGAGGGGCTCAAGCAAAGCGAGCAAGTCATCAAAGCAAATGAAAAGAGTGCTTTGGCTCATTTTGATGAAACTGGAGGGCAAGTTGCAGTGGTTGCATGCCTGCTCCAATGAGGAATACATACCTGTTTGTGGACGCTCACCGGGGGCAGAAAGCTTTACGGGGAGAGAACAGTATACTGGCTCATTTTACTGGCTGGGCAGTACATGATTTTTGCGCTTAATTTACCTTTACTGATTGTAAGCATGCCATTTGTGGGGCGCATCTGCTGAGAGAACTCCAGGCCTTGATTGAGTCGGATTCCTGCTGGGCTGCTTTGAAAGAATTGTTGTTGAGTTTGTATCAACACTCCCGGCAAGGCACTAGGCTACTTTGCCTACTGGCGCTGAGCAGTTTTGCCAGCAAGGTCTGCGGGAAGAACCCCTGCCTGAGCCCACTAACAAAGCAAGACCCAAAAAAACCAAAGGTCGAAACCTGCGAAAGACTGCTGTATAAAGACGCCGTACTGGCTTTTGCCCAACACGAGATGGTGCCTTTTACCAACAACCAAGCCGAAAGGGATTTAAGACCAGCCAAAACAAAACTCAAAGTGCTGTTTCCGTACCATTCAACGGGGCAGCTACTTATGCCCGCATTCAATCCTTTATTGCTACCTGCCGCAAGCAGAAACAAAACCTGTTTGGGCAACTTAAAAACGCTCTTGCTGGATTCACCTTCTTAACTGCCACTCCTTGTAATACCTAAACAGTTACGATAAATCAACCTCTTAAGTGTAAACCCAATGCAACTGCGCAAATACCGTCGGATGGCCTTAATCATCGGGTTGGGAGAACAAATACGGTACTTTATCTATCAGATCTGAATCTATGAATCGACGTGAATTTATTGCAAGCGCTGCCGCTGCGGGGTGGGTAATGGTGTCCCAAAGGGCAGGAGCCAGTAAGCGGGAAACCATCCCCGTTACGGTGCGTGCCCTTACGAAAGGACCTAAGTACCATTGGTTTTGGCTATTACGATAAATTGCAGTTTGACCCCACCAGCCGCTATGCCCTGGGTATGCAAACTGACTTTGAAGGCCGTACCCCGACTGAAAATGATCTGGTCAGGATTGGTATGGTCGATTTGAAGAAAGGTGACCAGTGGACCGAACTGGGCGAAAGCCGGGCTTGGGGATGGCAGCAGGGTTGCATGTTGCAATGGCTTCCCGGTTCGGCTTCGGATATTATCTGGAATGACCGGGAAGGAGATCATTTTGTGAGCCGTATCCTGAACGTAAAAACGGGTAAGCAGCGAACCCTTCCCAAAGCTATTTACGCCCTGAGCCCCGATGGAAAATGGGCTATTGGCACTGAATTCTTCCGGATACAGAACTTGCGGCCCGGCTACGGATATCCGGGAGTAGCCGACCCGTATGCTTCGGTAAAAGCACCCAAGGAAATTGGCTTATACACAATGAACTTGCAGACGGGTGCAACCGAAATGCTTTTTCCCTGGCGGATATGGCAGCCATTCCGCACAATGGCCAGTCCGTGCTGGACAACTATCATTGGTTCAATCATTTGTTGGTGAATACGGATGGCAGCCGCTTTACTTTCCTGCACCGGTGGCGGGCCATCATTGAAGACCGGCAAAAAATGGCTGGCAGTGGCTTTGTTACCCGCATGATTACCGCCGACATGCATGGCAAAGATCAGTATATTATTGACCCGTCCGGCTTTACTTCTCATTTCATCTGGCGGGACCCCAACCATATTTTCGCCTATACTAAACCAGCCGGGCAGGAAGCCGGATTTTATCTGCTGGAAGACAAAACGGGTCAATACCAGCGGATCGGAGCCAGTAAGATGCTGGTGAATGGTCATCAAACGTATTTGCCGCATCACCATAATGAATGGGTGCTCAACGATACCTATCCTTTGCAAGGGCCGCATGCAGGAATTATACCTCTACCATATTCCTACTGACCGCCGGGTAGATTTAGGCAAGTTCTTATCCCCGGAAGGCTACAAGGGTGAATGGCGCTGCGATCTGCATCCCCGCTATAGCCCCGATGGACAGAAAATTATTATTGACTCTACCCACGAGGGCAACGGCCGCCAGATGTACCTAGTGGATATCAGTAACGTACTTCCTTAAACCCAATTCCTAATCTGGAACGTGTATGCTGGTTAATTCAGCACATCGCGCAGGTTCGCATATTTCTGAAATACCGAATTGGCGAAAGGACAGAGTGGCATAATCTTAATCTGGTTGGCCCGGGCCCATTCCACCGCCTGTTCTACTAGCGCTTTCCCTGCTCCGGTTCCCCGGAGTGCATCGTTAACCTCGGTGTGGTCAATAATAATCAAATGTTCCCCTGCTTTACTGTAGGTCATTTCTGCTAGTTTCTGACCTTCTTTCTTCATGTAAAAAGATCTTTTAGTAACGTTTTCGGCGTGTTCTATAACGGGTAGCATGGCGGAGAATTACGATAATAGTAACAGAAGTTGCACTAAATATATTTATTGGGCAAGTGTAGAGTTATAGGGTGTCTTCACAATACACCGGCTGCTTATTCAAAGCTGTACAAAATCCGTTAGATTTGATTTGCTTAAATCAAGTTCTGTTATGCAAAATCTCTGGGGCATTGATCTGGGCGGCACCAAAGTAGAAGGGGTCGTATTAAACGCTTTGCGGCACGATGAAGTAATCAGCCGGTTGCGGGTGCCGACCGAATCCGAAAAAGGCTACGAGCACATCCTGGGCCAGATAGTCCTGCTGGTAGATAAACTGAAAGCCGAAACGGGACAAGCACCGGCAAAGATCGGCTTTGGTACGCCGGGGACCCTGGATCCGATTACCAAAACCCTCAAAAACAGCAATACTACCTGCCTGAACGGAAAACCTTTTAAGAAAGATATTGAAGCGAAACTGGGCATTCCGGTAGTAATGGCGAATGATGCCAATTGTTTTGCACTGGCAGAGGCCAGAATGGGCATTGTACAGCGGCAAATGCCCGGAGCCCAAGTCGTATTCGGGGTAATTATGGGTACGGGAGTAGGTGGGGGGCTGGTCGTAAATGGCGCCGTTATTAATGGCCGGCAGGGTATTGGCGGTGAGTGGGGCCATAATTTTCTGGACGAATCCGGTGGGCCGTGCTATTGCGGCAAAACTGGCTGCGTTGAAACGATCTTGTCAGGCCCATCTTTGCAACGTTTTTACCAGTCACAAAGCGGCAATGCACTTAAGCTACCCCAGATTTACCGGCGGTACCAGGAGGGAACTGACCCTCATGCTACGGCTACTATCGAAAGGTTGGTTAGATTTTTTGGTATTGGCCTTTCAGTAGTCATTAACATCGTAGATCCGGATGCAGTGGTGTTAGGCGGTGGGGTAGGTAATATTGATCTGCTGTATACTTTGGGCGTGGAGGAAGTAAAGAAAAATGTTTTTAATAACCGTCTGGATACCGTTTTTCTGAAGCCGATGCTGGGCGATAGCGCCGGCGTATTCGGCGCGGCTATGTTGGTGAGTTAGGTCTCTAAGTGCTGGTTGATTGTTGCCAGTTATGAGTTTACCGTTTCGCAGCACGTAGTACTGACCAACAACGAATAACCAAAGTAAGCTAAAAAGTAATAGCCAACCGTTATTTAATTAAACACGAATGCCGCAGTGAAGTAGCCCTCACTGCGGCATTCGTGGCTTTTCAGGTTTACTCAATTACATCACTTTAATCTCTTTGTGATCAGTATCCATATGATCATCGGCGCAGGTGCCGGTAGCAGCGGCTTTGAGCATGTCAAACAACTGGGTCATTTTGCTTGATTTTACATCCCAGAATTCCGCACTTTCAATTTCAACTTTAAGCAAAGCAATATTGGGATCATCCAATCCTTTGGGAAACCAGGCTTTCAGCATTGGGCTCCAGTGCGTCTCCATTTGCTGGCGGTCCTGCGATACGGATGCCCGTCCGGTCACCGACACGTACGTATCGTTTTTGATGTCACTGTATGCTACGTTTACCTGCGGATGGGTGGATAAATCATTGGTCTTTTCGCTGTGTTCATCGGTAAAAAACCACAAACTTCCATCAGGACTGATATCAATAGTGGTCATTGGGCGGCTACGCAACCTTCCATCATTGCCTACTGAGGTGAGCATCGCAAATTTTATATCTTTAAGCATATCGGCTACCTTCTGCATTTCTGCGTTTTGCATGGCAGTTTTCATAATTCTTTCGTTTTGATTAGTAATGGTTCCTGTATTTTACGTTACTAACGGGAGAGAGGTTGGCTTTGCGGCAGGAAGCCTGGAGAATGTGCTGATGTGCCGATAGGAGGATGTGCGAATTACTATATGGCTAAATTGTTAAATAGTTGTATGGCTGAATTGCTATATGGCTGGGAAAAAGCTCAAACAACTTTCAGAAAAAACTCATTCAGGCTAAAAACAATTCAACAATTCAACAATTCAACAATTCAACAATTCA
>JAUJNL010000118.1 GCA_030448185.1 Cytophagales bacterium
ACAGATAGAAGTCAGTAGAATACATCCGTAAACATGAAGCTTTCAGGCAAAGGCATGTCAGGAGGGAAAAAGGGAAAGAGATTTTGAGCCTCACCCGAAGAATATAAACTTAGGAAAAAAACTTTCGGCTCCTAAAATACCCGTTAAGAAAAAGGTTCCAGACGTGAGACATTCCAGAGAGGGCCGGGGAGTTGTGGTATTTTTTCTCCTTTCTTATAGTTATCATAAACCGTTACGATAAAGGGTGAATAGTTTTAAAGCTCTACTTGAATAAGGTCCTCCCTTGCGAGAAAAATTTTCGATGCCTGCTAGCTATGCAGCACACCTATGCTAGACTTGGAGGCACGCGTAAGTAAGGGTACTTTGAAGAGAATATGGTAAAAATTATAATAATACTGAAGCAAGTGCAGCGAAAGTAAATCCAGGTGCACCAGTAGTTTTCGTAGGCACTCGTGCAACCCTTACTGCTTCATGAGCATCTACCTGCTAGAACACATCTCGCCTTACCCCTCGCCTTATGCCTTTAGCCACTTTACGCTGCATTGCTAGTTTACTCTTCTTGCTAACGCTGCCCGTGAAGGGGCAGTCGTCCTATAACTTGAGTTTTGAAGCAGCTACTCCCAATGGGTATCCCTTCAGATGGGAAATCAACGAAGGAGGGGGGAAGGGAGCAATCCGGGTAGATACAACGGTTGCCTATCAAGGAAAGCGATGTTTAGGGTTCTTTGCTCAGAACAGCCCCATGCTGCTGGCTGGCCTACGGTTCCCAGTAGACCAAGTAAGGGGTAAAACGATCAAGATAACAGGCTATTGTAAGAGTGACTCTCTAGCGGGCATTGCTCAGTTCATGCACTACGATTACGGCAAAAGATCAATGGGCACTGCTTCCCAAACCCTTAAGGGTACCGGTGCTTGGCAAGAGTTTAGCTACTCGTTTACAATTGATTCCTCTAGTGAAGGAGAAGGCATTGTGGTAGGCTTGAAAGTAAGCGGAACGGGTAGGGTATATCTAGACCAGGTAAGCATTTGGATAGATGGAAAACAACTAGTAGACGAATCTTTGACGCTTGGTGAACTTACTGCTGGGGAATTAGCCTGGCTCGAAAAGCAAGCCATTCCCTTATCCACACCACCAGCCCAAATACCGCTGGCGCGGCAAAAAGGCTTACAGCAAATCATTGGCAAGGCACGGATTGTGGCACTTGGAGAGAACTCGCACGGCTCGGGCACTACTTTTCAGCTCAAACAGCAACTCGTGCAGTTTTTAGTAGAAAAGCTGCATTTCAACATCCTTGCCCTAGAGACTCCCGCCCCGGAAGCCGAGCTGGTCAACCAGTACGTCTTGGGGAAAGGGGGAAGCCAGCCGGAGGTAGTGAGCGCCTTGTACCTAAAGAGCTGGCAGACGAGCGAAGTACTCCAGGTGATCGAGTGGATGAAGACCTATAACCAGACCCATAAGCAGCAAGTCCAGTTCAAAGGATTCGATGTGCAGAGCCATAAAGTAGCCTTGGAGAACCTAGGCCGTTTTGCCCAAAAGCACGACCCAGTAATGCAGCAAAGCCTGGATTCAATTACAAGTCTGCTCAAGCAAACGTCATTGCCGGATTCTTTGCGGAGGATAGCTCACCAAAAAGCAGTAAACTTAGCTGCTACCTTCAAAAACCGTTGGGTCAACCAATACCAGCAGCTCGATCAACAAGAACTAGCCCTGCTGGAACGGGATGCTATTGTGCTCGCCCAAAGCGTTGGTTTGCCGCTGCTGCGAAACCGTAGGCAGTGGATGGTCCAGAACGTAGAGTGGCTGCTAGCGCATGCTCGTGTGGGCAGCAAAGTAATCCTGTGGGCGGCCAATGATCACGTCTCCAAAGGCCAATCGGTGAACATGGGCTACTATCTCTCCCAACTGTATGGCAAAGACTACCTAGCCATCGGCTCGTCTTTCTACAAAGGGCACTATTCCACCTACGGCTCCGAGAAGTCTTACCCGGCTGAACCGGCTTACCTGGGCACGTATGAATATTATTTGGGCAAAGTTCCTTACCCTTTCTACCTAGTAGACCTCAGAAAAGCGAAAGGACAAGCAGCAGCCCGATGGCTAAGCAAACCCCTTGCTTTTCGTACCCTAGGTGTGGAGGCGCAGAACCATCAGTTTAAGCAAACCGGCCTGTTGAAGGATTTCGACCTGCTGGTTTTCTTTCAAGAAAGTAAACCCTCGACTTATCTGCTACCCTAACAGGGTAACCTTTAACGTTGGTGGCTGTGGCACAACACTTCGGCTGCGGCGGCTGTTTAGCTTAGACAGTAACAGCAGTAGCAATGATTGGCAAACGCGTATTTAGCCCAAAAACCCGCCCTTCGCTTGCTTTAGAAAGGGTAGTTAGCAAGACCAACTTTTACCGGCGGGTAAAACAGATACTGAACCGGACCTGCACATCCTGAGCATCGGAGGTCCACTTCCTCTATGAGGCAGTGAAGCCTTATTACGGCAAGTGTGGTCAAAAATCGGTTGACCCAGTGGTATTCTTCAAGATACTGCTGGTAGGCCATCTTGAGAAGATCCATTCCGACCGAGCAATTATTGAAAGCAGTCAATTGCGGCTAGACATCCTGTATTTTCTCGATTACAAGGTAGGGGAACGGTTACCTAGACCTAAAATCAAGATTTTATCTTGAGGTCCGCCACAGTACTATTTCCCGTACTCGGAAGCGATTACCCGCAGGGATATTTGAAGCTTGCTTTGAAAAAATACTCTCCCAATGTGCAGAGGCGGGGATAGTAGGCGGGCATACGCAAACTATTGATGCGGCTTTTGTAGAAGCCAATGCGTCCATGGACAGTTTACAGCCGAAGGCTGCCTGAGCCGGGCAATTATTGCCCGGGGAAACTCCTCTGGAGGCAACAACCCAAACAGAGCCCTTGCAAAACCAGCCTTTTACAGCCGTTGAAGTAAACACCAAGCCCAATAAGCCTACCCGTAGTAATACTACTTATTGGAACTTGGTAGACAAAGATGCCATTGGATCGTAATGATCCAACTGGCCCAAAAGCCGGATAAACCTTGTCGGTTGTACTATTTAGCCTCTAGGGCAGTGGACACACACGGCCATGTAATCACGCACATGCAAGCTGAGTATGCTGACGAAAGGGATTCTCGCCATTTGATGTCCATTGTTGATAAACTCTCCAGTAAGCTACCGCAGTTAGGCTTGCCAATGAAACGAGTGGTAGCCGATGGGGGCTTTGCATCAGGATTAAATGGACCTGCTACGAGTATGCATCGGCTCCATGCATTACTAGAATCAGCCCGCATCAAAGCCTTTGTCACGCTTCCAGGTAGTTACCGTCCCAATTGACCACGAAATCGGGTCAATTAAGAGAGGGCTTTACTTATGATGAAAAACAGAATCACTATACCTGTCAGTGGTATTGATGACTTCTTTGAAATCATCCGCCAGCGCTACGAGAAAGCTTCTGTTGTTATCACCTCGAACCGCAGCTTTGAGGACTGGGGACAGATTCTGGGAGACGCTGTGATGGCTTCGGCAATCATTGACCGTATTGTCCATCATGCCACCATTCTTAAAATCACCGGCAAGAGTTACCGTGTTAAGAACTATCTCAAACCAGAGACTAACTCTATCAACCGCTAAAAAAAAGAATAATGGTGCGGCAAGACAACTATTTTAACTTGATTTAAATGCCTTATTCATTTATTGTTGTACCCAGATGGTGGTAGGATTTTGGTGAGAACAAGTGGCAGCTTTTCGTGATAATTAACATACCCCCACCAATAAGTCTATACAGCCCTTATTCCTAAAACTGATAAGCGAAAAAGCTACCTGATTTAGGAATAAGGGCTATTTTTTAGCGTCGTTAGTGCGCAATGACGACTCTTTCTATCTTTTGCCGACCCTCTTTACGAATCGTGAGGAAATACACCCCATTGCTAAGTCCACTGACCCGTAAAGCTAAGTGATTGGCCCCAGCCACTATTGCTTGCTCCCACTGGCGCACCGGCTGACCCAGGGCATTGGTTAAAGACACCCGCACAGTTCCTTCTTTTTCCGATCCAAACCCTACTCGTAACAAGTCAGTGACTGGATTGGGAAACACGTTTACTGACAAACTCTTGGTCGGATCGTCGGCTCCCTGTAGGGTCGTCCTGGTAGTTGTAGCCGTCCCAGTCGGAGTTGGGAAAAGCCTGTTTTGGGGAATGATTTGCTTGGGCTGGGACGGGCTGGACCAGAAAAGCTTGCAGACGGCGCCATACAGATTTTCGTAATACTCTACTTTGATGGTATACTTCTGCCCTGCTACCAAACTGATAGTGCCGCTGTTTTCCGTCGGGGCATGGTTCGTCCAGTTGTCGATGAGCTGTACGCCATCGACCCAGACTCTTACCCCATCATCGGAGAGGGTGTAGAACGTATAGGTTTGCGAGTACTGCGGCATCACCTGACCCGTCCATCTTACTGAATACGTATCGGCGCCAATAGCAGCAGCAGGGGCCGTTCTGCCCCAATCAAAGTTAACGGTAGCATCCGTACGGGTGATGGAAGAACCCGTAAAGTCTACGTTGTTAAAGTAGCGGGCCGACAAGCCCGTGCCGTTGGCCGGGGCGGCAGCTGCGGTAAGGCTTTGTTGCAGGGGCGTAGCCGCCAGATAATTAGCATTTCCGCTTTGCAAAGCCGTTACCGTTACCGTTCCGGCAGCGGTGATCGTCAGGGTAGTGCCCGAAATGCTGGCCGGTCCTGCTACGCTGTAACTCACGGGGAGCCCGGAAGAAGCCGAGGCCTCTAGCGCAAGCGACTGGCCGATGACATAATTAGGATCTGTAAAGGGAGCGAAGGCAATGGTTTGGGCGGCTTTGTTTACCGTGAAGCTTTGTGCCACGGGAGTAGCCGCTAGATAATTGCCATTGCCCGGTTGGGAAGCTTCGATGGTGACGGTTCCTGCCCCGGTAAGGGTAACGGTATTCTCTGAAAGGGTCGCTGGTCCTGATACTATATTGAGATTTACTGGCAATCCGGAACTGGCGCTAGCAGTAAGAATAAAAGGTACGTCACCGAAAATTTTATTCGGTATTTCACCAAACGAAAGGGTTTGTGATGCCTTGGCAGCAGTAAAGCTGCGATCTACAACAGAAGCTGCCGTAAAGTCATCATTCCCTTCCTGGGATGCTCTTATAGTTACTTCACCAGCTCCGGTCAGGCTCAGCGTATTGCCTGAGAGGACAGCTGGACCGGATAATACACTGAAGCTTACGGGTAATCCGGAAGTGGCAGTGGCGGTTAAATCAAAAGATGCATCACCATAGGTTTTGTCAGGTAAGACATTAAAAGTGATGGTTTGGGCTTCTTTACCGGCTCCCCCTTGTATAGCCCCCATATGCCAGCGCGTACCGCGAGGCACCTCCAGGGCATCAGCAATGCTGTCACCTAATACTCTTTTCGTTCTTAACTCCACCGGTGCCGTAGGCTTAAGGCTATAATCTCCCGCGGCTGCGTCCGTAAAATAGGGATGCACACCTGGTCCATTTGCGCCAACGGAAGTGGTTTCAAACCCGGTTTGCGTTTTAAAAGTTGGCAGCGAATTATAGGTAGTAATACTTGCCTCATCAC
Source organism: Cytophagales bacterium (assembly GCA_030448185.1). Lineage (GTDB taxonomy): Bacteria > Bacteroidota > Bacteroidia > Cytophagales > 172606-1 > CADCTQ01. Next base: position 5,623 of record JAUJNL010000118.1, read on the forward strand.
CGGTGGGAGTTAGACGCCAGGTAATCATTTTGGTTGGGGTAGCCACGCCCAGGTAATAGGCATTGAAATTGACATAATCTACGAAATCGGCGGAGCGTGCATAACGCGCAGGGTTCTTAGCCACTGTATTCTGGTCGGCTCTAAAGAGGGTAGTATTGCCAGATGAAGAGTAGATATTGTTAGAGACAACATTTCCTTTGGTAATATACGTAAGGCCCGTTGTAATTCTGCCCACCGTCGTTGCATTGCCTATGATATAGGCATACTCAAAATCACCCGGCTTTAAATCAGTCGCTAACCGTCCGTCATCTCTGATATTTAAAGCCACGTTGTTATCTACGAATGTATTGAAGCTTACATTATTATACGTAGAACCTGCCAGACCAATCCCCGTACCGTTACTGTAAAGCGTATTTGCCGCTACTTTTATTCTATGACAATGCTCGGAGTAGATGCCAAAAGAGTTATTATCGGCGCTGTAGTTTTTGACTACCGACATGCTATCACAGCCAATATCCAACCATAAGCCTGGACCAAAATTATTTTCAAACTTATTCTGTTTGATTTTTCCCCTTAGGGTAACGATAACTTTCATTCCTGAGGCTGCCCATGCTGCATTGAAGCGTTCCCAAGTATTGAATCTTACCGTGTTTCCTTCTGCCAGTATTCTATGTACACCACTACACCGCATCCCAATAAGCCCATTGTAGGCCACCGTATTGCCTATCACTTTGCTATCCCTGCAATTGACTAACGAAAGTCCGTACCAACCATTCCAGGTAGAGGTATTGTTTTCAAGAACCAGGTTTTGGGAAGTACTGTTCAAAGGAGCTTTCCCATAGTGAGTAAATCCTAGGCCTCTGATCACTAATCCATTAGGCAAAGATGCTTTAAAACCATTCTCCAGCACGGTCGCTTCTACCATTTTTCCATTTGGATTTCTTCCTACGTAAAGGGTAGATTTTACATTGGAAGGCACGCTGCCTTCCTCAAGTTCTACACAAAATTTATCGTCTGCCAACAGCTCTTTCGTAGCTACCTGCTTTAAGGAGATATTGTCCATAAAGACCATATCGCGATGGTCGGCCAGCGGAAATTCAGGCACAACAAACCGGTTAGGCGGCAATTCAGGATTTAATTTGATTCCATTGTGCCAGCTTCCATACGGTCCTGCCTCCAATCTGAATCTCCTCCCAAACGGAACTATCAATTTTTATACTTCCTTTTATCAGGGTTTTCTCCCGGGAAGGCCTGGATAATAATCCTATTGGCGACTTCCTGATTGTTCAGGTCTCTGTAAATGCCGCCACGCAGTACGACTGTAGCTCCTGCTGGCGCAGAAGTCAGTGCTTTAGCAAGCGTCCAGGGCGCAGTAATTGTACCAGCGTTTTCTGCAGACCCTAAAGGCGATTGCGGATAATACTCGGTTGTCAGGCGCTACGTATTTTACTACTGCTGTTGACCCGGCTATATCGGAAGCAGGGATAGGATAATTGGTAACCTTCATATCTACAAACTGTGCACCGATACTCTTTGAGAGAAGGAAAAGGATGCAAATAGAAGAAAACCAAAAAAGTAAAGGATCTTTGTTTGAGAATAAATTTTAAAATTGGTTTGCATATTTTGTTGAGTTGAATTAGTTAGCTTTCAGCCTCAAAAGATGCTCGTTTGAGGTAATACACATAGTAATGGCATAGCCGGAAAACATACTGCCGTCAGGTACATCTGTTTTGGGCAGAAAGTATCGGTAAAGTCTCTATTATTTTCCCTCAAATTTCCAGTTATCAGTAGTTTCATTCCAACTTTCTTATCCGTTCCTTTATAATTAGCAGGAGCTGATAAGAAAGTTGAATAGTTTTGATATTATGTGCATAGAAAAGCAAAATGATTCCTGGTGATTTGTTTGATTTCAAGAGATAGGCTTTGGTTAGATCAGTTATAGTGTTTACCTAAAGCCGATAGTAAAAGAACTATTGGCTTTAGGTAATGGAATTGATCTTATCAATCCCATTATTGTTTACTAACAACTTAGACAGCCTGGTACCAACTTGTAGCATTACCACGTAGCTACCTGGTGACAAAAGAAGAAACGTTCAGGTTTACTTCATTTAGTCCTGCCGCAGCGATGTGGTTTGGTTAAGTACTACCCTATTGCTGATATTGAGTACTGTTATTTGTATTGCTTCCTCCGCCCGGCATTGAATCGTAATGTAGCTTGATTGGCCGTGGGTTGGGATATAGGTTTACTTCCAGCATTTCTCTTAGCTTTTCATGGTTTTGCCGCAATAGAGCTGCCGCCTGATGGTGGATTGGTTTGAGGAAACAACTGGCTTTGTGGCAGGATTTCTTCTGCCGGCGCTTGACCAAAAAAGTTGCGCTAGAGCTTCCCCGTCATTTTCAACGTATTCCATCTTAATTGTATACTTCTTATCAGCTTGTAAGGCTACTTGAGCGGTATTCCTGCTGAGGCCTTTTTCAGTGAAGTCATCAATGAGTAATTTCCCGTCTACCCATAGCCTTACCCCATCATCAGTTACAGTTTTGAAGGTATAGAGTTCCGAATGAGTGGCTTCAGTTGGCCTTCCCACCTTATCGTCCAGGTATTGTGACTCATAGATGTATCCGGTGAGCAGTGCCCCAGTTAAAGTTCACCGTGGCATCTACACGGCTAAAGCTTGACCCATTGAAGTGCTTGCTTTTGTAATAGGTACCCAGCAGACCACTGCCTGCTACTGAGGTAGTAACCGTCTCTTCGTTAGATGCGCTTTCGCCTCCTTGGTTAAAGCCGGTAATCCGGTAAGTGTAACAGGTAGAAGCGCTAAGGCCGGTTTCCTGGTAGAAGGTACTGTTTTGCTGGTAAGGTGGCCACTACCCTGTAAACAGAATCTGCTGCTGATTTCCGTTCTACCTTATACCCTTCTTCATTGTTTGCATTGTCGCTCCAAATCAGGCTGATTGTACGTTGTGATAGTACGGTGGCCATTAGCTTTGCGGCGGCGGGTGGATTTGGCAAGGTAGTAGCTGATGCTACATTGGTGTGTAAGTAGACGGATTGGATGAGTTATAGGCTTTTTTGCGGTAGGTATACGTGGTAATAGCCGTTAAGCCAGCTCTGCTATAAGTGGTAACGTTGGCATCTACAGTATCTATCGCTGTAAAAGTAGAGTCTGCCCTGATTTCAGCTCTACAATAAACCCTGCTTCATTGGTAGAATTATCTTCCCCAGCTAAGATTAATTTGGGTTGAGGAAAGAGTAGTTGCGGCAAGTGTTGAGGGTGCTGCGGGAGCTACCGTTTGGATGGCGCCCATATCTACTGGCACACCTGCCTTCCAGCCCTGAAAGCCTTTGCCACATTGGCCGGAAGAGGGTTCCGCCTTTAACGGCTACTGAATTCGCTTTTAGCTGATAGCTGGAATTGGCGAAGAATGGATGGTTGGTTTCCTGGTTATAAAATGCTTTGGAATGGAGCTCATAGCCCGGATGTGCTCCCCGGAAAATCGTCCAGCGCATTATATTGGTTGGGAGTCCATTTGATAACTTGGGTTACTGTGGCTCGGGGCGGTAATACCCGTTATAATCCATTGCTTTCACCTGCGTGTTGGCAGGACCTGAGTTTTCCGTCCACATTTTGGCTGTGACAACCAGGTTATTTTTGAAAATATTCGCATTTGTAATCCAGTCGCATTCTGCCAGATTGTTCTTTATATAGAAATAAAAGGATCGAATTCAGCACGGGTATGGGCTTCAGCCGCCTTACGAGGGGTGTCTTTTATAAAAAAGCCTTTGCCTACAATGGTATTGTTCCATATCTCTGTAGAATCAGTATCGGAAAGGGTAACAGCATAATTACCATTGTTTTCAAACACATTCCCGGCGATGATAAACCCGTTGCTTATCTCTGCAAAAACACCTAATCCCTCATTTATCCTGTAAGGTATTGTGTACAATCTCACAATTGATGGAGCTGATATCAAACCAGATAGAAGTGGCCTTACCACGCGTTCTTTCAATCTTGTTATATCTTACCTTTGAGTTTTTAGTAGCGATAATTTTTAAGGCTGCTGCAGACCAGGTATTACTATAGTTCTCTATATTGTTTTCATAAAAATGGTTATACTCTACCACTCCGGTGCCCAGGTTATTAATTGCTATCCCTTGTTCCCCATTATAAGCTACCACATTTCCCCGGATGATCGCACCCGGCATTACACCACTCGCTCCCGCCTCCCCCATTCCAGGCGAAAGTATTGTCTAGTAATTGAAGGTCGCTTTAAAACCTTTAACACCAGTCCGTCGGCAAAATGGGCAAAGCCGATTCCTTTAAAGACTAGCCCATTGGGCTGAGTTACCTGGGCGCCGGTAGCAGTTTTATACATGAAAGGTGCCCCTATAGCGGGGTAGCTTCTACCAACTGATTTTCCGGATTGGTACCTACATACATTTTATCGTTAGCATAATCATATAAAATTTATCAAGGTCTACCTCCCGTAATAAACTACCTGTTGGAGGAATTATTATTGATAAATACCATATCAGCGTTTCCGGCTAAAGGAAAGTCTTGGTCGATACGTCTTGAATCACCGGTAAAAGGAAACTCATACGTCCAGCCATCATACCGCCAAACAGTTCCCTTAGCATTACTGGTTCGGGTCCAACCGCTAGAAAGTTGCTGACTTCCCTTTATCAATGGTTTTTCACCTGGATAAGCTTGAAAAGTAAATTGCTTAGTAAGGGGGGTTTCATTTAGTGTACGGTATTCGCCACCACGCAAAATATTGTAGCTCCGGCCGGAGCAGAAACAAGGGCCTTATTAATCGTCCACGGAGAGGCAAGAGTGCCCGCATTCGTAGCTGCTCCCGGATTGGAGCATTTTCGGGGCCACATAGACGACCGTTCCACTGGTGGGTATGGCATAATTGGTAGTTTTTAATTCTACTTTTTGTGCTTCTGTTCTACTAACAACAAGTACTGAAAACAGACCGAGTAAACAGGTAAATTTTTTAAAGTTCATAAATGAATGTGTTAATTGTTAAGGATTTGTTTATAATAGTAAAGTCTATTGTTCTTTTCAGATGAGATTGGGTTAGCTAACCAAACAGATTAGCTAACCGTGTATAGAATCCTGATTGAGTAGTCTAGTTGCTGATGACTAGTTTCTGACTTGTCTGCTTGCCGTTGATGCGGGTGACCAGGAAATAAACCCCGGTCGCTAACTGAAGTATCAAAGCTCACCTCGTTAAGACCAACTCTAGCGGCACCCGGTAGGCAAGTACGGTTCTACTCCTCATATCTCTTACCGTTATGACTACCGACCCTTCATTGGCTGAAGTAAAGCCTACGTTTACATGGTCGTTTGCTGGATTGGGATACAGCTGGGTGGTGGCTATTAGGCTTACGTTTTCGCTGCCCACTGCTTTAGTATCCTCGCTAGCCGTCCTGGAAGAGGCCGTTACTGCATTAATAGGATCAGCCGTGCTTAATCAATGACTAACTCAGGTTGGTTGGAGGTGGCTTCCGAGGAGTTGAAAAGGGCATGCACGCTGGAAGTGGAACCGGCTTTCAATACAAAGCTGACAACAGTGGCATCATCAGCCTGCTGGGCTTTCAAATAAGGGGTTACATCAAAATCAAACCACTGGCTGGTGGTGCTGCTAATGATAGCAGACGATAATACAGGGCCGGTAGCAGCTGGCTTTGTATTCCAGGTGAGAAATTCTGACCAACCCGTAGTGGAACAGGCAAATACCTGTACCGGAAAGGCATCACCGGATGCCACTAATTTCCCATAGAGTCTTATGCGGGCATGAGCGATAGGACCGGGAATGTTGCTGATCGTAAACTTCAAGAAAGCCTCTTTAGAGGAACCCGGTTCAGCTAGCTTTACCTGAATATCCTCAGAAGTACCATAAGGGGTAGTAGGAGTAGCTTTGGCCCCATAGGTATCAGCAGTAGCCATAACAGCTTGATTCTGGAAAGCGCCCATATCGACAGCCACACCCGCTGGCCAGCCTAAAGCATCCGCTACATTTGCTGGCAAGGCAGCCCCTGCGTCAATGGCTTCCGAACCTACTTTCAAGCGGTAATTGGTGCTGCTGATAAAATAAGGGTGACTGACTTGGTTATAAAATGCCTTCGAATTTACCTCGTAGCCACTTACCGCATCTTTAAAGTTTTGAAGCGTAGTGTACGTACTTGCACCCCATTTAATGATTGGATCCGTGTTAGTACTGGCCCCGCGGTAATAGCCGTTGTGAGCAGTGGCTTCTACCTGCAAGGCAGGAGTAGTACTTTTGTTCTCTAGCCAGGTTTCATCCGTAGTAGAGATAATATTATTTTTTATGATGTTGTTTTTCGTAATCCAATCGCATTCGGCTGCATTTGCCTGAATATATCCGATAAAAGGGTCAAATTCGCGGCGATCCCCAGCCTCGCTTGCTTTGCGGTCTGTATCTTTAATAAAAAAGCCTTTCCCAATGATGGTATTGTTCCATATTTCTGACTCATCCGTATCTGAAAGGGTAATGGCATAATTTCCATTGTTTTCAAAGAGATTGCCGGCAATAATTGGCTTATTACTTATCTCCGCGAAAACTCCAAACCCCCCATTTTCTCTAAATGTATTATTGATCACCTTAACATTAATACAGCTTACATCAAGCCATAGTCCGGTAGATTTATTACGCGTTCTTTCTATAATGTTATTTCGGACGATCATATTTTTTGTCGTAATAATTTTAATCCCTGCCGCCGCCCAGGAATTGTCATAATTTTCAATATTGTTATCATATACCTGGTTCCCTTCAAGCACACTATTAGTGAATGTCTTAAAGTTGATGCCATTCCTGCCGTTGTAGGCTACAATATTGCCCTTGATAAGTGCGTTTTCTGCCTGGCCTCTAACGCCTACCCACCCATTCCAGGCAAAGGTGTTATCCATCAATTGTAAACCAAGCGATTTAATGAGTACCCCATCGGCAAAGTGAGCAAACCCTAACCCTTTGATGATAAGCCCATTAGGTGAAGCAATCTCTTTGCCAGTATCCGGATCTTTATATAGAAATGGAGTGGTATAGCGGGTAGATTCTACTACCTGACCGATGGGATTGGTACCTACATAAATTTGATTAGCGGCATAATTCACATAAAACTTACCAGCTGCCACCTCATCGAGGGTAGCCACCTGTTTTAAAGAAGTATTGTTAATAAAGAGCATGTCCCGGTTGTCGGCCAAGGGGTAAAGCGGATCAATATCTCTGGGATCCGCCTGACTGGGAAACGCATAATTCCAGCCATCATAACGCCAAACTGTTCCTCCGGCTCCATTGGTAGTTTCAATCCAAGCAGTAGATGTGGAAGCAAGCTGCTGACTTCCTTTGATCCAGGCATTCTCGGCTAGATACGGCTGTAGTGTTACCTGGTTAGCGATCTTGACATTATCCACCTGTCGGTAAGTACCGCCCCTTAATATAATCACACTACCTGCCGGTGCATCGGTAAGGGCTTTAGTTAAGGTCCAAGGCGAGGAGAAAGTACCCGCATTAGTAGTCTTCCCGGTGGGTTCCGGGGCAACATACTTTACTACTCCAGTACTGGGTACAGGGTAATCGTGAGTTTTAATGGGAACTACTTGTGCACGTACTGCTAAAAAATCGATTGTAAAAAAAAGGCCTGCAATCAGACGAAGCGTAAATAAAGTAATTCTCGGTTTCATAAATAATAGGTTTATTGTATTTATGAAACCTAAATTATGGATTAAACCCATATTTTTTATAAATTTATTTAAGCATTTCGCAAGCAAATTATTTTATAGTTTTTTATATATAAAACATTGTCTTGCAGAGCTTTGTAACATGGTAAATGAGGTTGCAAAATTACTATGGCACGCTATGAGCACGATTTCAGTATATAACAATTTTAGTACAAAGTATAATTTATAATAGCCAACGGTCTTCTCCTAAAATAGATTGAGGGTTTTCAAACTAATCGTTATTATGGAAGACTACATCAGAGGATTGCTTGAGCGCTATCAGCAGGAGCGAAGAAGTGAAAGAAATTGCCGCCTTTCGGGTCTTGTTCGGCGGGGATGATCCCAAGCAAGTAATGCAGGAGTTAGGCATTCATAGTATCTATACGCTCAATCACTGGGTTGCAGCTTATCGGAAAAAGATTGAGCAGGGGCTGATACCTTTGCCGCCCATGAGTGATAAGCAAAAACAAAATCTAGAAGCCTTACAACAACGCAATAAAGACTTAGAGAAAGCCTTACAAGATGCCAACCTGATGATTCTGACACTTAATACTATGATTGATGTGGCTTGACCTGAGACCAAAGTCGGACCTGCCGACAAGCGTGCATTGGATCCGGATTTGGGGTCCAAAAGGATTTCAAGATTTCTATTCGATGGAGCAATGCTATCTCATTAGATAGCATAAGTACCAAACAGTCTTAATGCTTCAGCATAAGATAGCCAAGGTGGGCGTCGGGGAGCCTTTGCAGATTGTTTGAATGGATCATCTTGATCCACTAAGCCGCAAGCTTTTCACCAGAAACCCTTCTTTGTTCGGTAGTCCTATAAAAGTAATGATGGCTATAAGCACCCTAATCCTCCTTGAAAAAATGAGGGGAATTACAGTATTATGGGCCACTCTCTTCCCATTTTAGGAGGGTAAAACACCTGTCATCATTACTTTTATAGGACTACCCTTTGTTCAAGGACGAATTGCTCAATCTATGTTGGTACTCGATTTAGTGGCCGCCATTAGAAGAGAGAAATGAGGTTAGGAACCAAGAAATTGTATCTACTCCTGCAGGAGTCCTTACGGAAAAGTGGCATTAAAATGGGTAGAGACCGTCTGCACGGTTACTCCGGGCTCATCGCCTGCTCATCCGCCGGAGGAGAAGTGCACCTAAAACGACTCATTCGAATCATCTATTGGGAAAGTATCCAATCTAACCAAAGCCCTTTCGATTGATGAAACAGAACAACTTTGGGTATATGGACCAAATTCGGTCCAGTGATATACCTTATATAGAGAGTCATAATGACTTCTCGGAAAAGTTGATTTTCAATCGTTTTAAAAAGAAGGAAAATTGCCTTTTCCAATCAGTTTTCCCGAATGAGGCCGCTAAATCTATAAATAATACAACAATTTTCGGGCCCTTCAGGAAGGTCTGCTAAGAGATGGTTTTACTTAAGCTGTTAATATTCAGATTCTTACTCGTTTTCCGAGAAGTTGTGTCGCATTCTATATTTGTGTAGGATATGACTTCAATTATCTCTCTCTTATTACCGATTCCTACTCGAAAAAGATTATTGGCTATTGTTTACAAGGGATGCCTAAAGGCGCTGGGAATAGCACTTTCTACCTGTACTAAGCAGGGCAATACTCTCATTCACCGGACCTGCGACGATGTCAGCATCAGATCTGTCTCCGATAGGGGGGTACAGCAGACCCGATGTCGAGCCATCGTCAGGTCTGACTATAGTTTTGAATACGTCAAAAAGCTCAAATCTGCCGGTATTAATATTAGTATGACCGATAGCGGGGAGGCCTATGAGAACCTAGGACCCGATGCTATGGACTGATGAAGCCCTGCTTCAGGTCCGTTCGTCTGCTGGCCCATTGCTGAAAGAGTCAATGGCATTTTAAAAACCGAGTTTAAGTTGAATCGAGTTTTCAAAAATCAGATGGAGGCCCTTCGGGCTGTAGAAAGCAGTATTCTTAGTTATAATATGCTTCGACCTCATATGAGTTGCTCTTATTTGCCTCCTTCACTGGCTCACCAGCTAGAGGAGCCTTTGGTAAAGCACTGGACGAGTAAACCTAAAAAGCCACTACATTCTAATGATTAAACATTTAAGCAATAGCTGGAGCGTCCCGCCTGTTCCCTTTGCAGGTAAATTATGCCGCAGGAAGAGGCATTTAACAGGAACAGGCTTACAACTTGGTCAAGGAGGTAACCAATTAACTCTAGGTTAAGGACGGATTAAAATGAGAATTTCTGCTTTTTTCAACCTATAACCGTTATTAGCTTTTAAATCTTTCTCTCAACCCAACATTGTCAACTTTTTTCCGGACGAGACCTCGTGTAAAGCAATTTCAGGACGGGATAGGAGTGTATTAATCAAAATTATCCTCATAAACCAATTCATTTTCTCCATTATATAATCTGACAAAATCAATGATACCACCATTGGTAAATTTGTAAATAATACCTCGAAGCTTTCCAATATCTTCTTTATAGCCAATAGTATAAATAAGATTATTATCGCAAAATATTTGTGCTTTCTTATTTTTAACTCTTATCTTATAAGTATGCCATTTATCTATAGTTAAAGCCAAGGCAGAAAGATTGGTATATTTTCCCTTTATTTCCATCTCACTGCATTTTATAAAGGCATATTCCATACAACCAGGCTTAGTAAAAATAAAATTCTGCCCCCGGTCTCCATGGAGATTTATTCCTGTTGTAGCACAACGCGTAATTTCATATGCTTCACTTTTTATACGGGTTTCAAATGTCATGTCGTCCCCACTAGCATCGAAATCTCTTATATTATTATAAGTAATGGCATAAACCTCAGTTGTATCAGCTCCATTTTTGTATATTTCTTCAGAAGTAACTCGTAAAATGCCATTTTTTATTTCACTTTTTATATTATCAATATCTTTATCATAAAACAAATAACTTTTCCAGCCACTACTATTCACTTGAACTCTGATATCAGTATTTACTCTCTTGCCATCTACTATAAGCTGTATTCTATAATAATTAGGGATACGGTATACATGAGTAATTATTTTTTCTGAGCTAGGTAAAGGTGTTATAGTACTATCACCAAATGATATCTGAACATTTTTAGAATCTAGCTCTGAAATATCATAATGAATTACAGCAGTATGCGGTACCTTGCCAACTAGATTTTCACCTTTAAGAGAAAATATTTTTTCATTTACAGTAGAAATAGTGGAAGAGGAGGGAGCTTTCGTATTAAAAAAAAACAGAATGATAAAAATTATTAGAATTAAAAATGAAATAACTAGTAGTTGTTTTGAATTTAACTTAATTATAGAATTAGACCCTTGTTGAGCTTGAGTAGGCTCAACTTTAGCTAATCCTACTATACTGTCGTCAGACCCTTTATTCTGTACGTTCTCAATATCGCTGAATGGAGCAGACTCAAAATTTAATTTAAAATCCTCCCAGCTGCTATATCCTAGAAAAATAGCCAATGCATTTTTAGTATCGACATGTGGACTGTAAGCTCTTGATGTTCTTTTTTTTCCAAAAATACGCTTTAATGTATCAACACTAATAAGAACATGAGTATGAGTATAAATTAAGTTACTCAATTTCTTAAAGTTATCTATAGTCCAATGCCTACTACTTCCTAGTTTTTGTTTTTTTTCTATTAACTCAATGCATATGTCTAGATACTCGACTTCCGTCATACTTAGAGCCTGTTAAGAAATCAGTTTTATATAACTTATTGAGTAATAAGTGAATATCAGAAATTCAAAGAAAGGCTTCGGGCAAGAGCAAGCAAGCATTCATCCCTGCCTAACAACAAATCCTTCTGTTTTTCACCAAAAGTGACGTTCAACCATTTTCCAGCGGTATACTCAGCGGGCTAATTCAATATAATGTGCCCATTCCCGCTTTCCACTAATGGGGCAAAGGGAATGGGCATTTTAGGTTTGGTGTTATAGAAAATTTCTTTGAGGTTTTGCTTGCTATCAACCAAGTAAAGTTTCAAACCTCACAGTTCACTCTCCCCGGTTGATAGCAGGGCTTAACCGATCAGGGATAGGTTGCTAATAACTTTTTCAGTTCTGCATCCATTTCCTTCACTACCGGCTGCATCTTCGGTTCATTAATCAGATTGTTCATTTCATGAGGGTCTTCCTGTAAACTATACAGCTCATCACTATCTTTCAAATCCGGGTAATGAATGTATTTCCACTTATCTGTACGTACGGCTTTCCAGGTAGGAATACCGGTAGGCTCAATATAATATTCAAATAGCATTGATTCGCGGTTTTTTAATTTACCACCTTTCAACACAGGCAACAAAGATTGCCCCTGCATTTGATGTTGAACAGGCAAGCCCGCTAATTCCAGTACAGTTGGCGCAAAGTCGATATTCAGGATCGGGGCATCAGACGTAGAACCGGCCCTTACCATAGGCGGATAACGGACCAGAAAGGGAATACGGATTGATTCTTCATAGGCCAGGCGCTTTTGTCCTTGTCCGTGTTCGCCCCACAAATAGCCATTGTCACTGGCGAAGATAACAACGGTATTATCCAAGATCTTTTCTTCTTCTAAGGTTTTCAGCAACAATCCAACGCCATCATCAATATCTACCAGCATACGCAATTGGTTCCGGATGGCTTCGTCTCCCTCCGGCGGTTGTCCGTTTTTGCCAACCAGAGCAGGTTTGCCGACCACAGGGCTTCTGGCGCTCAGCGTACGTTCAATAGGCTGGTCTTTGAATAGCGACTTATTTCTTTCTGAGGGTATGTAAGGCCCATGTACGGCCGTATGAAAAAGAGAAATATTAAAGGGCTTGTCTTTATTGGCTTTAATAAATTTAACAGCCTCTTCGGTGAGCACATCCGTAACATGGCTTTTAAAAGTTGTCATCTGGCCATCCACGTTCAGTGTGGGATTTAGTTTGTCCACTTTGTTGGCTGGTGTACAAATCCAGCGGTCAAAGCCAGGCCGTGGCGACGTGTCGTCGCCCATGTGCCATTTTCCAATAAAGGCAGTCTTGTACCCCGCCTGCTGCAACAACCTTGGGTAGGTGATCAGCTGGTGAGTCATTTCATTGTATCTAGTATTCTTAATTATTTTATTGGTATGTGCATACTGTCCGGTTAAAAAGGTGGCGCGGCTAGGCGAACAAACCGGCGTGGTGACATAGGCATTTTTCATCAACATGCCTTCTCTGGCTATACGGTCGATGTTGGGCGTTTTTACGAACGGATGGCCCATACAGCCCAGCGCATTCCAGCGGAGTTCATCCACCAGAATAAAGACAATGTTGGGTTGCCGGGCAGGTTTTTCGGCAGGCTTGTCGACAGGATTCCAACACCCGTCAATAAGAAAAAAGGCAAGCAGCAGTAAGTGTTTCATTCGTATCTAAGTTAGTTTTTTACTATGTAGTTATCAAACTATAAGAAGCCCACGGGATGTATATCAGTGCTACTTCCTACATTTTCATCATGACCGATTGAATCAAAGATGAGTTATTTTGCCCGCGAAAACGAATACAAACCTGGTACAGATTCGGTTCATGTTTTCCTACCTGAAGAACAGCCTTTTTGAAGGACCGCTTTTATTTGACGACGTACATACAACTACCACAGGCCGCACCAGTCCCTAAACTACCTTACGCCTACACAAGTATATTTACAGGCTGCTAAGGAAAAAGTACAAAATCAGTGAGAAGGCATTCCATCTTATTTCTTGCTGATAGTTGTCCAACTAACAGGGTACACCTCAGACCTCAGACGGATAGAAATATACGAAAATAATGCTACTACCCCTACCCAGGTAAGGAGCATTACCTTCCTAGGTGAAAGCAGTCTTCCTGCCTCCGTTACCCGGATTGAGTATCCAGCCAAACACTATGATGTTTCTTATAACCATTACTACAGCCTTTGGAATATGCTGGATACAGAAACTTTGCAATACAATAATGGGTATAGGCATTTGCTCGTTTTGGTGCCTGAGGGTAACAATGTTCGGGTAAGATTTTCAACGAAGGCTGGAAAGCTGGTTCCAGGAGTTAATTACTACTGGAAACTGCTCAACCATACTAATAACGGAACAACCGAGATGTGAGAGTACGAAACCCAACGATCTAATGTTGCTGCTCGTCTTAGCTTTGAAAATGCTCCTAAGGCAATTTCTGAATGGTATAACGGCAAAGTAGAAATCTATGAGAACAATGCTTCTACTCCTACTCGCAGTAAAGATTTTAGGTTGTATTTGTATTAATGCTTCCGAGTGAGCCAAGGGGAAGTTCCGTAGTTGGGGTTTTCCTAGCATGGAGGTAAATGAGTTACGCTAAGAAACTAATCTTTTAGTTATACACTGGGTTGTCTTAACGGACGAAGCTGATTGTTTTGCAGCTCGGGACTGGTCTGGAAAGAATACTTTCCAAGTCGATTGATGTGTTCAAAGCGGGC
>JAUJNL010000001.1 GCA_030448185.1 Cytophagales bacterium
GTCTGTTGGTTCTTGACTAAAATACTGGATTGGTGCGGAATAAAACATTTGCCCATAATGATATTAGATTCCATGGAAGGGCGTTCCAGTAACATGCCTAATTGCGTGACTTTAGCTCCCCTCACTTGAAAAGATTCTTTGACAATCTTTTCATTCAGGCGGTTGTTCACGACGATAGGTTCGGGTGGAGATTCTTTGCCAGTTTGTTCATCAAAGATGACTACTCCAGCAGTAGGTTCGTGACTGACAAGTAATACGGTATCGGCTTCTTCAAAAAGCTGGGTAAAACGGCCTTTATTGATTTCTGGACTTGGTTTCCTACATGCTACCAGTACCAACAACAGTATCACCCAAGCGACTCTTTTCATCTTTTTGAATTGGTTATAACGAATCAACTGCAACTGTATACCGTTGGCTGCTGTTGAGGTAACGCGCTCAAGCGCCGCGGTTATCAGCTTGCAGGGTGTTAGGCACAAGCTTTTATTTTAATAATTTACCTATTACTAAAGGTGTAAGCCCACTTATTATGATGGGAGCAATATGTACTAGTAGATCCAACCAATTTTGTTTTCTTCCTTCTTCATAGTCATACCATGAACTTCTATTATAAGTGGGCTCTACTTTGTAGATACTTTTATATAGCTTTCTTAAAAGTTTATAAGCCACTACATAAGCAAATGGCATGATAAGAAAATCAGCTTCATTCCCTTTAGGTATTTCATATTCCGGGTCTCTAATCCATATACCTATTCCACCAATAATTCCTGTCACAACTAATAGGATTATAAGGGTTGTATCATTTCGTAATTTTTTTGCAAATCCTAAAATGACTAATATTCCAAAAATAAGTGTTCCAATTTCTAGCATTTATTATCCTTGATTGTGCCTAACACTTGTGTATACGACATATGTCGTTTATTTTCCTTATGCCCGAAATCCCAGATCTGACCTTCGACATTCGATCATGCATTGTCCTTTAGCATTCGGCGGAGAATCTTGCCGACGTTGGACTTGGGCAGGTCGTCCCGGAACTCGATGTATTTAGGACGTTTGTAATTAGTCAGGTTTTCCCGGCAGAAGGCCCGGATAGCATCTTCCGTGAGGTTAGGGTCTTTTTTCACCACAAAAAGTTTTACGGCCTCCGTTGACTTTTCGTCGGGAACGCCAATGCAGGCCGTTTCCAGCACGCCGGGACACTTAGACAATACCTCCTCAATGTCGCTGGGGAACACTTTCATGCCCGATACCACAATCATATCTTTTTTGCGGTCCACAATCCGGAAAAATCCGTCCTCGTTCATCAGGCCGATATCTCCCGTTTTGAACCAGTCACCCTCAAAAACCTTTTCCGTTTCGTCCGGGCGGTTCCAGTAACCAGGGAACACCTGCGGACCCCGGGCCCAGAGTTCACCACTTTCACCCGGTAAGACATCGGTGCCGTCATCCTTTACGGCCTTGAGTTCAGTGCTTGGAAACGGCAGGCCAATGGTGCCGATGCGGGCCGTACCATCAATGGGATTGCAGGAGAGTACCGGTGATGTTTCCGAAAGGCCATATCCCTCGGCGGGAACGCAGCCAGTCTGCTGGACCCATTTCTCCGCTACGGCCGTTTGCAGGGCCATAGCTCCGGCCACGGTTATTTGCAAATGCTTCAGATTCAGTTGGCCGAAATCGGGGTGATTGAGCATCCCGTTAAACAGGGTATTGAGGCCGGTAATAATAGTGAAGGGGTAAGCCTTGGCTTCTTTGATAAACCCTTTCATATCCCGTGGGTTGGTGATGAGTACATTGAGCCAACCCGTTTTTAAGGCGGTCAGGGCGTTGACAGTCAGGGAAAATACGTGGTACAGGGGCAGCGCGGTAATAATAATATTCTGATCGGCCGAGCCTAGTTTGGGCTTCATCCATTCGTAATTCATCTCCAGGTTGGCAATAATATTCCGGTGCGTCAGCATGGCCCCTTTCGATACCCCGGTGGTGCCGCCGGTATATTGAATGAAGGCCAAATCTTTTCCGGATAAGGGCACGGATCTGAACGGTGAACGGCTTCCCCGCTGTAAGGTCTCATTAAAGGATACGGCTCCCGGCAACTGGTAAGCCGGCACCATTTTCTTCACGTATTTCACGACTGCATTGACCAGTAGTCGCTTCGGAAAGCCCATTAAATCTCCGATTTCGGTCACGATTACGTGCTTGATGTCGGTATTACCAATGACTTTCTGGAGGTTATAAGCGAAGTTGGCTAAGATTACAATGGCTTTTACCCCTGAATCTTTAAACTGGTGTTCCATTTCCCGCGGCGTGTACAGCGGGTTGGTATTCACCACAATCAAACCGGCCCGTAATGCCCCAAATAAAGCTACCGGGTATTGCATCAGATTAGGCATCTGAATCGCAAGCCGGTCGCCCTTCTGTAGTTTCAGGTCATTCTGTAAATAGGAGGCAAACTGCCGGCTCATTTCATCCAGTTGCTTAAAACTAATCTGTTTGCCCATATTGGCATATGCCGGCCAGTCGGCATACTTCCGGAGGCCCTCATCCATCAGTTCAGCCAGCGAGGTGTACCGATCAGGATTGACTTCGTGTGATATGCCTTTCGGATAGTGCTTCAGCCAGATATATTTTTGTTCAGTTGCCTCTTTCGTTTCCATATCTTTATATTTATATTTAAAGAATTTTTAACAATTTATATTAGAATAAGACAAATATAATAATAAATGCATACGACGGTACCACTCTTATTACATTTTCGACTGGCGACCCTGATTATCCGGTAAACAGGTAAACGAGTTAGGCAACCCACTCATTGCGCAAGGTGAGCTTACGGATAAATGATAAAACTCACAGGTCGAAAGGTAAGTGAATTGTGGGATAATGAGTTGCTTTATGAACCGGCTCCTCATAGATCAGGAATGTAACTTGAGCTCTTACTGCTTTTGCTACCCGCAGCGCAGGAAGAGATAAATATGAGACAGATCCTGGTTTCTTTGGAAATTACTACTTATACTCACCTTAACACAATTACTTCTCTCCTATCCCTTATGAGCCGTTATTCCCGAAGGGCTTTTCTCGGTGACTCAACCCGGCTGGTGGCCGGTGCCGGGCAACCTCCTCCTTACCACTTTCCCAACCTGCTTTAGCAAAACCGTACGTATCAGCCAATGAAAAAGTCCGGATCGGCTTGATCCGGTTGCAAAGCATGGGTTGGTCTAATCTGCGTGAACACGTGGCCTGCCTGAAGTGGAATGCATTGCCTTATGTGACGTGGACCAGACCATACTCGATAGCCGGGCCGCCGACCTGCAAAAGATGACCGGCCAGAAAGCCACGCTGTACAAGGATTTCCGCAAGCTGCTGGAAAACAAAGACATTGACGCCGTGATTATCGGTACCCCTGACCACTGGCACTGCCTCAACATGGTTTATGCCTGTGAAGCCGGTAAAGACGTATACGTAGAAAAGCCGCTGGCCAGCTCTATTGAGGAATGCAATATTATGGTGGCCGCCGTTAAAAAAATACAACCGTGGTGCAGGTGGGACAGTGGCAGCGCAGTGGTCGCACTGGAAGTCGGCCATTGAGTACGTGCAGTCGGGGAAGTTAGGCAAAATCAGTCTGGTTAAAAACTGGTTGTATTACAGCAATCGCAAAGAAACGCCGGTGGTACCGGATGGCACGCCTCCCACCGGAGTGGACTACGATATGTGGTTAGGCTGCCCCCAAAAGCCCTTCAACCAACACCGTTTTCATGGTTCGTGGCGGTACCATTGGGATTACGGCGGCGGCCTGATGACGGATTGGGGCGTTCACCTGCTGGATATGGCTTTCTTCGGAATGCAGGCTAAAACGCCCAAATCCATTCAATCCAGCGGAGGAAAGTACTTTTTCCTAACGGGGCCATGGAAACACCCGATATGCAACTGACTGCCTATGACTTTGGCGATTACGCGATTTCCTGGGAACACGGCGTAGGAGCCACTGCCGGACTGTACGGAAACAACTATTGTGGCGTGGCTTTTATTGGAACGAAAGGAACACTGGTAGTAGACCGCGAAAAATGGCGTCTGTTTCCGGAAACCGATAACGGGCAATACGTGATACCGGCTATGCCTGAGCAAAAGAGCAGCGGTAAGGACCTGGCCTTTCTTTCACGTACGTAATTTCATTGACTGCATTAAGAGCCGCAATAAAACTGCCTGCGACGTAGAGACGGCCCGTAACGTAGCCGTTAATTCCCACTTAGGAAATATTGCCTCCGCACCGGACGGAAAGTGTACTGGGATGATGCTAAGAATACATTTGTGAATGACAAGGAAGCCAATGCATTCATCAAACCCCTTACCGCGAACCCTGGAAGTACCCAAAAGTATAATGATACCGAACGGAATAAAATCGGCTCGGTAACGCTAAACGTTTCATGTTACAGGCTACCTCCCAATTTGAACTTAGGAGGTTGCAGGCTGTAACATGAAGCGTTTCCTTGGGCTGCCCATAATTACCTTGAGTCATTGCCCTTCCAGCACACTCATCAGTCCGGCCTCGTAGTCCCGGATGGCATCAAAGATTTCCTGCTGCGTATTCATCACGAACGGACCGTACTGCACCATTTTCTCCGGAATCGGTTCGCCGGCCAGTAGCAGAAAACGACTGTCCTGATTGGCCTGATAATGGATGGATTCGCCTTCGGGTGAAAAGGCGGCTAACTGATACGATTCAATCAGCTGACTGGCATTAATCGTCCCTGCTCCGTTAAGCAGGTACAGTACGTTAAACCGTTCTTTAACGGAAAATCGTACTGACTACCCGCCTGCATTTCTACCATAAAGGCCGTGATAGGCGTAAAAGTTTGCGCTGGTCCTAGGTTCCCTCAAATTCACCGGCTACTACCTTAACTTTCACCTGACCACGTTCCACTTCTGCCAGCGGTATCTGTTCCTTTCGCAGGTTCTGATACCGGGGCTCAGTCATTTTGTTGGCAGCAGGTAAGTTTACCCAAAGCTGGATAAGCTCCTGCTTGCCTCCCTGCCGGATAAATTCATCGGAAGGTCCTTCGCTGTGAATAATACCCTTACCGGCCGTCATCCACTGCACTTCTCCTGAATGAAGTAGACTTTCATTGCCAGCGAATCGCGGTGCCGGATACCGTCAAACAGGAAGGTGACTGGTTCAAAGCCCCGGTGCGGATGCGGTTGCAATCGAAAAGGGCGCTTGCTGGGGCTGGTGCTTCAGCGGAGAATGGTGCAGCAAAATAAAGGGACTGACCTGTTTAAGACCGGCCACTGGTAATGGCTGTTTGATGGTCATGGGTCCCATCCGGTGGTCTTCGGCCGTTACCAGTTGGGTTATCGTTTTAAAAGATGGACTTGTCATGGTCGTACTACTCCTTTCTGAATAAAATTATTGGGCGTCTCGGTTTGGGTGCAATGGGTGTCAGTTACGGTTAACATATTTGGGAATGAAGTACAAGGCTGCTGCTCCCGCAATCAGGTGCATCGGCAAGGTGAGCCCCACGAAACCGGAGGGAGCCGGGCTGCCATTGGGGAGTTGAAAGTTAAAAGGCCCTCCCAGACTGATGAGGGTAAACAATACGCCAGCTACCAGGAAGATAAGGGTAGCTTTGCTCGTAAAGCGGGTCAAGGCAAAGTAAAACAGGGCGCCCACCAGAACGGGCAGAATCGAGGCTATGGTGATAGATCCAAAATGGATGACTTCCGGGAGGCTGAAGCCGGTGATACCACTGTAAATCAGATGATACAAGTTATTCAATGCTGCCGCAATAGCTCCGGCGATCAGTCCGGCTAGCAGAAACTTCACGATACTGGGTTTAGAGACATTAACAGTCTGCGTTTTCATAGTAGAAGTTGTTTAGAATGGGAAATAAGGATTATTTGTGCTTACTAAATTTGTTTTAACAAATATTTGGGTAAAAAAATCAGCCCCGCAATTTATCCAGCAGACGGCTTAGCGCTTCGGCTTCCGCTTCGGTTAGATTCTCCTGAAATACCCGGCCCTGTTTTTTCATCTGATTCGTTATTTCTTCCAGCAAGGTGATACCGCGGCCGGTCAGCAGGATCTCCATTTTGCGACGGTTGCCCGGGCAAAGAAACCGGGTAACCAACTCCATTTTCTCCAGTTTATCCACCAGGCGGGTTACATCAGCTCCCTTGTCAAGAATCACTTCTTTGATTTCGCCCGGCGAACAGGATTGCGGATGCTTTCCTTTCAGTATGCGTAATACGTTAAAATGCTGAGGCAGCAGATCATAAGGTTTGAGCACCTTGAGGTCGCGGTCCCGCAGCCAGTTGCCCGTATAGATAATGTTCACCACCGCCTTCTGATGGCTGTTCGCAAATTTCTCCTGCTTGATCTCCTTCTCAATACTCATGCTGAGGTATTATGTTATTACTTAATTTGTTTTAACAAATGTATGCATAAAAAAGATAGTTCCCAATTCTTTTGACAAAATTTTATGTCTTGTACTTCTCCTCAAAGTAAGCATAGGCTTCATTCAGCTCACGGGTCACCGTTTCGGCGTGGGGGCGCTTCTGCGGGTCCTGACCGAACCGGTCGGGGTGGTATTTTTTGATCAGCATTTTGTAGGCCCGTTTGATCTCTTCGAAAGAGGCATTCGGCGATACTTCTAGGGCCGCATAATAGGCCGCTTCCCGGGAATTAATAATCGGCGGGGGAGGGGCAGTGGTGCGCTGGTAGTCCGCTTGTTGGGTAGTACCGGAAAAATCTGCCGGCTCCGGACGAATCGGTCTTTCGCCGGAAGAAACCAGGTTGGATTTGAGCAAACGGAAGAGCCGCTTAAGAAGCATGCTGCCAAATGTTAAAGAATGTTGAAGGCTACATTAAAATAGAAGGATTCCGTAGACGAGAATATCGGTGCGGAGATACTCATTTAACATTTACCCTTTGGCATTTACTATTTACGGGTGTAGGACAAGATCGCTGAGAGACTTCTTATGTAGCTTCGCTGAGAACCCAAAGGCTCGTCAAAGACAATAGTTCTCGCAGATTAGCTTCGCTGAGAATAGTTTACTCCGATAAGGGCGCAGATTGCCGCAGATTCTTTCTTTTATCCGCGTCAATCTGCGGTTCAATCCGCGAACATCTGCGAGAAAGTAAACTTGTCCTACACCCTATTACAACCGAATGGAATGGGTTACCAGAAGGGTTTTGCTCAATAAATGTACACAAACCATTCGGACTTAGTACCGAAAATGCCTACTTTACTAACCATTACGCTTAACCAGAACAATTATGGGATTTCTCAGCCGACTGCTCGACTTGTTTAAATCAAACGTGAACGATGCCCTGGAACGGGCCGAAGATCCGGAGAAAATGATAAAGCTGACAGTGCTGGAGATGGAAGAGTCTGTAGACCGGGCCAATCAGGCTTTGGTGCAGGCTATGGGAACCGAAAAACGCCTGGAACGGCAATACGCTGACCTGCTGAAAGATTCCGAGGACATGCAGCAGAAGGCCATAACGGCGCTCCGGATGAACGACGAACGGTTGGCCCGAGTAGCTTTGGTTAAGAAAAATCAGTTGGAAACGCAGGCCGTGCAGTACAAGCAGATGCACGAAAGTGCCAGACAAACTACTGCCCAAATGAAAGTGCAGATCGAACAACTCAAGTCTAAACTGAACGAAGCCAAAAGTAAAGAGGCTACTCTGATTGCCCGAAGCAAAAATGCCAAGGCACAGGCCGAAATAACGAAACAATTAAGCGGCATGGGCAATCATTCCTTCGGCAAGTTCGATAAGTATGAAGAAAAAATCCTGAAGCTGGAAGCCGAATCCCAGGCCATGACCGAACTCAATGCCGCTGATACGGATCTCAACTACCAGATCAAGCAGCTGGAGCAAAACACCAAAGTTGATGATGAACTGGCCCAGTTAAAGAAGTTGCTTAATAAGTAGGGAGACAGTTATCAGTACCAACAAAATATTTTTTTACTAAGTCTCTTCCCGTCACAGGCTGGTCAGCAAACCGGTACGCCCTGTTTGTAATAATCTACGGTATGTATCACCCTGGTATCCTCCGGATTACAACCGTTTTACAGCTGATTCTATTTTATAGTAAATAATCTTTCTACCGGGCGCAACTATCCGCTCACCGGGCGACTCTTTACTTCGTCGTTCATTTTGCGGCAATAGGGTTATCGCCATATCCGGTATTGCCTTGTCTGATTTTCCTGACATCAGCCAAGGCAGTTAACAAAATTATTTTACTATCTGTTTTCATTTATGCAAACTAACAACCAGTTCAATGATGAAAAAATGTGTATTTGCCCTTCTGCTGGCCTCCAGCTGCTTAGCCGTCTATGGCCAAAAATCTTCTAGCCATTCTCGTAGTTCTTCCCGTCACGATCATTCCAATGACCGATACGAACACCGGGATAACCACCGTAAGTCTGATTGTGATGATGACGACGATGACGATGACCGGGAACGCGATCGGAATTATAGCCGTGACCGGGACCGGGACTATGACAAACGACGCTTTACTATTGTAATCCCCGGGCGCCGCGGTGACTGGGAACTTCAACGGCGCGATCACGATGATGATAAAGATAAGTGGAGCCGCCGTGAGGAACGGGAACCCCGCCGCTACCGGAAGAGCGAACCAGTACCCGTTTTTACCTTTGGTCCTAAAGTGGGGGTGAATTATGCTACCTTCCTTAAAAATCCGGTCAGCCTGGATGCCGATTATAATTGGGGATACCATATTGGCGGTTTTATGCGGTTTAACCTTCGCCGCGCGTATATTCAGCCAGAGTTTCTATACAGCACCAAAGGCGGAACGCTAGACCTTTCACAAAGTATAGGTGGCCCTTATGATCCAGGACTTTATCAGGTTAATTCACAATACCTGGACGTGCCGTTATTGTTAGGGGCCCGGTTGGTTAGTACCCGCAACTTCAACTTACGCATATTTGCCGGTCCTATGGCTTCCTTTACGATTGGTGGCCAGGGTCTGGAGAATTTTCTGAATGAAAACGAAAAGACTGGAGACTATCTGGAGGATATATTAATGGGCTACCATGCCGGTGTTGGCGTGGATTTAGGAGCTATTACACTGGATACCCGTTACGAATGGACTATGATGGGGGCCGCCAACCTGCAACGGGCCAATTTAGGCAAGCCGCGCAGTGCATTGATTCAGGCATCCGTGGGAATTAAGATGTTTTGACACGGAATGCCACCGGGAGCAGTTTTAATTTACTCCTGCTGATGCATGCTTAGTAAAACATAACCGGTGTTTGAAGATAGATTTGAGTACAGACTGGATCAGCGATAAAAATAGGGCAGGTCTTACATCCTGCCCTATTACTAGTTATTGTGCCGTGGTAAAATCTTCGTATTCAAGTACCGTTTGCCGGGCCATGAGTAGGGCATCTTTTTTTAAGGGCTCATACTTTCCTACAGAAACAATATAAAAGTTCAGCTACAAGTCTGGGTAGAGGCGAACTTCAAAAACGTCTTCCTCATAGGTAGCCGAACTACCCGTACGGCTGCCATATACGGTGTACGTGTTACGGACGGGAACGAAAGTAAGGCGTTCTACGGCAGGTAATGCGTCCCACTTACCGGCTTTCAGGCCAAATAAACCCGTATACACTCTGATTTTTCGTTCGGTAAAATTAATTTGAATCCCTTCCTGAAAGGTAAGAGCAAACAGGCTTACCAGCATAAAAAGCAGACCTATCAACAGCTTTTGGGTGAGGGCAAATACGCTAAGGGCCAGAACCAGTCCTGCCGGTATTTTAACGATAAGGGGCAATGCCCTGATACTTCGCTGATACATCTCTCTGGGGAATTTTGAATTGATGACCCGTATTGAAATAAGTAACCCTTAAATATCTCTTTTCATGTTTTCCTTTCAATAATGCAACCAATAAGCCCGATTGAGAGTCAATAAGGATAGAACAACACCCAAGGAGTAATGATGAAGACAGTAATGATTTTGACAATTATACTTTTGTGCGGAATGGTATACAGTTGTAATCCAGGCAGTACCCCGATAGCTCCTTTCGGAATCTTCGGGAAGTGGCAATTGGTTAAACTTGAATCGGGCTGGACTGGGGAAGTGATTGATGCGAAATCTCTTCCCTATCAGGAATCCTATGAGTTTCGATCAGACAGCACTTTCCGGAAATTCCGCACTGATAGCTTAGTAGCTACCGGCAAATACACTCAGAAAGACTTCAGCGGGGAAAAGTACATTGAATTATCCTTCGACAACGAAGAATCAAGTTCAGGTTGTACGAGAGGAAAAACGTATCTGCAACAACCTGAAAGGGATGTCCTAATCGAAAACAATCAGCCCTGCGATGGTCCGAAGCTGTATTTCCAGCGGGTAAAGGAAAAGAAAGAATAGGATCCGAGATGAAAAATGCCTTTCCGGCAAGATATTGATGCAAAAAAGTAGGGGCGAAAAATCTTTCGCCCCTACCAGTAACCAGGTAACTATTCGTTTTTCAACCAGAAACTTTCAACTCTAAACCAGCAACCAATCTATACCACCACGTTCACAATCCGCTTGGGCACCACGATAATCTTCTTGGGCGGCTTACCTTCCAACCATTTCTGAACCGCCTCTGATTCTAAAACTACCTTCTCAATTTCTGCCGGAGCAGTATCCACTGAAAATGTCATTTTCGCCCGGACTTTTCCGTTAATGGAAATGGGGTACTCAAAGGCCGATTCGATTAGGTAAGATTCATTGTAAGCCGGATAAGGGGCCTGCGTTACGCTGGTCGTATTGCCCAGCAGATGCCAGATTTCCTCCGCAATGTGCGGGGCGTAGGACGAAAGTACTACCGTCAGATCCGACAGAATAGCCTGTTTGTTGCACTTCAACGAAGTAAGTTCATTGACGCACACCATAAAAGCACTTACCGAAGTATTCAGCGACAGACTTTCGATGTCGTCGGCTACTTTCTTAATAAGCTTATGCAGGGCTTTCAGTTCTTCCCTGGTCGGCTCGGCATTGGACACATTGAACTGGTTGGTTCTTTCGTCGTGCATGAGTCGCCAGTACTTGCGCAGGAAGTTATGCACGCCGGAAATGCCGTTGGTATTCCAGGGCTTCGAATCGGTCAGTGGCCCTAGGAACATCTCGTACATCCGCAGGGTATCGGCTCCGTAACGATTTACTATATCGTCGGGGTTAACGACATTGTAAAGCCGCTTAGACATTTTCTCTACTTGATTTCCACAGATATACTTACCATCTTCTTCAGTTATAAATACTGCGTTCTCATATTCAGGGCGCCATTTTCTAAAAGCTTCTATATTAAGAAGATTACCATCAACTAAACCCAGTCCTTCAACTAAGTTAATATCAGTATGTATAGGGTAAGTTGGTACCGTATGGTTAAAGTCTATTCTACCTACCAAATCAGGCTGTATTTCTTTTTGCTCCTTAGTAATTTTATTAAGAATTGGATTTACATAAGAGATTGTTTGCTGATCTTGTAATTCAAGCTTATCTCTAATTCCTTTCGAAATAAATATTGGAGGCGCTTTAACTTTCTCTTTATTACCTCCATGTCCAGCAACAGTTGCTATGCTATGAGCTGTTAGCCGGTAAATATTATAATCATATACAAGAGCTGAAATGCCCTGAATCATCCCTGATTCACCAACTTCTTGAATGGCTCATCCACGGTCACGTAGCCGAAGTCATTACAGAATTTGTTCCAGAAGCGGGAATAAACCAGGTGGCCAGTGGCGTGTTCGAACCACCGATGTATAAGTCCACATTCTGCCAATAGGCTTGCGCCTCTTTGCTGCAAAACTCCCGTTCATTGTGCGGGTCCATGTACCGGAAGAAGTACCAGCTGGAACCGGCCCAGCCCGGCATGGTACTGAGTTCATATTCGTACTGGCCTTGGTATTTCCAGCCTTTGGCCCGTCCTAGTGGCGGCTCCCCGGTTTCAGTAGGCTTGTACTGGTCAATTTCGGGCAATACCAGCGGCAATTCATCTACATCCAGCAAATGCGGCAGGTCGTCCTTGAAATACACGGGAACCGGTTCACCCCAGTACCGCTGGCGGCTAAATACGGCATCCCGCATCCGATAGTTGATTTTGGCCTTGCCCACGCCCAGTTCTTCGGCCTTTTGAATGGCTTTTTCTACGGCTGCTGCCCAATCCAGTCCGTTCAGGAAGCCGGAATTAATCATCTTGCCGTATTTCACCTCACAAGGATTTTCCAACTCCTCAGTGCCTTCAATGACGCAGATAATCGGCAGGTCGAAATGTTTAGCAAAGCGGTAATCCCGGTCATCGGAGGAAGGCACACCCATCACCACACCGGTACCGTAACCCGCCAGTACGTAGTCAGCAATCCACAAGGGCACCTTTTCCCCACTCAGCGGATTGATGACGTAACTACCCGTAAATACGCCGGAGACCGTTTTTACGTCACTCATCCGGTCCCGTTCGGAACGGTTACCGGCAATATTGATGTATTCTTCCACAGCGGCCTTTTGCTCCGGCGAAGTAAGTTGCCCAATCAGTTCGTGTTCGGGGGCAATGGACAGGTAGGTAACGCCAAAAATTGTGTCAATCCGGGTCGTGAAAACGGTCAGGGTAATATCTTTGCCGTCTACCTTGAAATCCAGCTCGGCACCCAGCGACTTACCAATCCAGTTACGCTGCATTTCTTTCAGCGGCTCGGGCCAGTCAATGTCGTCGAGGCCTCGCAGCAGCCGGTCGACATAGGCGGTAATCCGCATGGACCACTGCTTCATTTTCTTGCGTTCCACCGGATAGCCACCCCGTTCGGATACGCCGTCTTTTACCTCGTCGTTGGCTAACACCGTTCCCAGGGCCGCGCACCAGTTTACTACCGATTCGGCAAGATAGGTCAGGCGGTATTTCAGTAAAATATCCTGCTTTTGCTTCTCGTCAAAGTTTTTCCATTCCTGGGCGGTAAAAGTGGGGGTATCTTCGTCGCACACCGCTTTTACATTGGCATTGCCATTCTGCTCAAATTGGGCTACCAATTTGGCGATAGGTTCAGCCTTGTCGGTTTCCTGGTTGTACCACGCCTGGAACAACTCCCTAAAAATCCACTGCGTCCATTTATAGTACGAGGGGTCTGAGGTGCGGACTTCCCGGCTCCAGTCGTAGGAAAAGCCGATGTTTTTGAGCTGCTCGATGTAGCGGGTAATATTCTGCTCGGTGGTAATGGCAGGATGCTGTCCTGTCTGAATCGCATATTGTTCGGCAGGCAGCCCAAAAGAGTCGAAGCCCATCGGGTGCAACACATTAAAGCCCCGGCTCCGCTTGTAGCGGCTTACGATATCGGAAGCAATGTAGCCTAGTGGGTGCCCGACGTGCAAGCCGGCTCCCGACGGATACGGGAACATGTCCAGCACGTAGTACTTAGGCTTGCCCGTATCGTTGGTGACTTTATATATCTGGTCCTTCTCCCACTGTGCCTGCCACTTTTTCTCTATTTCCCGGAAATTATACTCCATTGTCTGAACCGTTGATGCAAATGATTGTAATGATACTTATGATAAAAGAGTTTTCACGCAAAGACGCTAAGAAAAGCGCAAAGACCGCAAAGTGATTCTCTCTGCGACCTGTGCGTTCATACTTTGCGCCTTTGCGTGATTTATATTTGTCTAATGTCTTACGTCTAAAATCTAACGTGTTCGCCTAAAACTCCGCGTTTTGCGGGGTACGGGGGAATGGGATTACGTCGCGGATGTTGGTCATGCCCGTAATAAACAGAATCATCCGTTCGAAGCCCAGGCCAAAACCGGCGTGGGGGGCTGAACCATAGAGACGAGTCTCCAGGTACCACCACAGGCTTTCCTCCGGAATGTGCTGCTCCTGGATACGGGTATGCAGTTTTTCGTAGTTGTCTTCCCGCTGCGAACCGCCGATAATCTCCCCAATGCCCGGAAACAGCACATCCATGGCCCGCACCGTCTTGCCGTCGTCGTTCTGCTTCATGTAAAAGGCCTTGATGTGCTTCGGATAATCGGAAAGAATCACCGG
Organism: Cytophagales bacterium; assembly: GCA_030448185.1. Classification (GTDB taxonomy): domain Bacteria; phylum Bacteroidota; class Bacteroidia; order Cytophagales; family 172606-1; genus CADCTQ01. The sequence goes on from JAUJNL010000001.1 coordinate 14,029, forward strand.
CTTCTTGAAATGCTTCTCCACCAGGTACCGTTCGTGTTCCGACTGCAAATCCGTGCCCCAGCTTACCGGATAGGCAAATTGTCCTTTCTGCGCCGGTTTGGACTTCATCAGGATATCCACGGCTTGGGTATAGGTCAGGCGTTCAAAGGGGTTGTCCAGCACAAACCGCAGTTTTTCGCGGAGCGGCATGGGACTACGTTCTTCCTGCTTCTTGTTTTTTTCTTCTTCCAGCAGACGATTTTCCAGAAATTCCAGGTCGTCGGGGCAGTTTTCCAGAACATATCTGACCAGGTACTTTAGGAAATCTTCGGCCAGGTTCATGTTGTCTTCCAGGTCGTAGAAGGCCATTTCGGGCTCAATCATCCAGAATTCGGCCAAGTGACGGGCTGTATTAGAGTTTTCCGCCCGGAAAGTGGGTCCGAAAGTGTAGATTTTGCCTAAAGCCAGGGCTCCCAGTTCACCCTCCAGCTGCCCGGAAACGGTGAGATTGGTGGCTTTTCCGAAGAAATCCTGCTTGTAATCTACGGCTCCCTGCTCATTGATGGGCGGATTTACGGGGTCCAGCGTGGTTACCCGGAACATCTCCCCGGCTCCTTCCGCATCCGAACCCGTGATAATGGGCGTATGCAAGTAGTAAAAACCGTTGTCATTAAAATACTTGTGAACGGCAAAAGCCACTGCGTGCCGGATTCGGAATACCGCTCCAAACGTACGAGTGCGGGGCCGTAAGTGGGCAATTTCCCGCAGGAATTCCAACCCATGCCTTTTGGCTTGCAGCTTATACTTGGTCGGGTCACTTTCGCCGTACAGCTCGATATCCGTGGCCTGCAGCTCCACTTTCTGACCGGCCTGTGAAGCTCTACCAGATTGCCCGTTACGCCAATGCACGTGCCGGTATTCTTGATTTTATTGAGAAACTCTTCGCCAAACTTTCCGGCATCCACGACAATCTGGAGGTGATTAATCGTAGAGCCGTCATTCAACATCATAAAGGCTACATTGGAGCCAATACGGGTTGTCTGTACCCAGCCTTTCACGTGCACCTCAGTGCCTACCAAGGCCGCAGATTGGATTAGTTCTTTAACTGGAGTTCTCCGATTTAACATATAGAAAATGCCTTTCAATCAAATATTTCCTGCAAACTTAGAATAAAATCATATGACATTAGCAGAGAATGACGGAATGAAAAACTAAAATCACCTTTGAAGCAAAGGAATTTGAAGTGCTTTTTTCATTTTCTCGTCTATTGCCAAGGCTATCAGTTTGCCTTCCTGGGAAGGAGGCCGCTCAATAGATCCTCTAAAGAGTAGACAAGACAAATCTTGACCAGCACCGGGAATTATTTGCTGCCTATTTCATTTAACCGTAACCAGTCCGGTAAGGATTGCAGGCTTGCCAGCAGCAGGGATATAGCAGATAATTACTCCGGACGGAGACAACCGCGAATCTGCAGGAGCTAGCCAGCCTTTTATTTCCAGCAGGTTGCTTTCCTGGTTTTTATTCACCATAAAGCCTCCGGCGGCGGTATCATCGGGATTGCTGATTTTCTGTTGAACCCAGTCGCCGACCGGTTCATAGGGAAGAGCTTTCTTATCAAAGAAGTAATTAATACGATCCATAATAACTGGGGGAGAAGGATGCAGTTGGGCTAACAAAGGATTGTTAGGAGAAAGGCGGCTCAGTCGCAAGGAAAAAAGGTTTTGCTGCTGCCTTTGTTGCCATCTGGACATATCTTTTATGCCCAAAATCCAGGAATAAACCGTTACCAACACTAGCAAACCCAATAGGCCAGTCAGCAGCACGCTTGCTTTTTTGCCTTGTGCCTGCAATTGGTACCGATTTATATATATAAATCCTATAAGACCAATGGTAACCCAAATGGCAATGGAAGTATACCGGGAAGCTAATGCGAATTCTAAATTATAGCTGGCTCGCCCTTTAGTAGTGAGCAGTCCGGAAGCAAGCCCGTAAGCAGTAAGGCAAAGCCAGGGGTAATAGGTGTTAAACACTTCTTTTCTACGCAGTACTCCCTGCCTTATAGCTCCAAACAAGGCAAAAGCTAATCCCAGTAAAACGCCGAAGCCAGCCATACGGGCAGTCAGTACATGGGTTGCCGTAAAATCAGTGGCCAGGGGAAACGGAGAACCTACCCAGATTAGCAGAAAATTGATACTGGTTAAGGGATTTTTTAGAAAGAAACTAAGCGGTGGATGCGGGGGGGAGACAGTTAAGTTTTTGAAGTAAAATATGAAAACAATAATTGCCAGTACTACATACAAGAGGCTGCTGACCAGCACCAATCTCTTTTTTTGAGGAGTTAAAGCAGGCCATTGGGTAAACCAAATTTTAAAGAGCGGAAATGCAATGATCCAGCAAAGCAAGCCGTTGGCAAAGGAAAAAGTAGCCAGCAGGCTCAAAACAGCACATCCGGCGAACTTAATCGAGTAGGCTAAGTCGGTTATATTCAGCCAAATACTTGCTGTTACCATAAAGATGGACAGGAACATACACACCTGATGCCCCCAGAGTTGATTTTCATATTGGGCAGGTGAAAAAAGAATAGCCGTGAGCAGAATGGGCCCAATCACTGAAACAACAGAAACTTTGGACGAAAATGAAGCGGGCAATGAAGCGGGCAGAGATACGCGAAGGAAATGTAAGATGATTGCAGCAGTGCCAACCATCAAAAGCCAGCTTACAACCATGATATGTATGGGTTTCCAGACTGAAAACTGCCATAGCAGTAACATAATCAATCTGGGGAGCAGTAGCCGGCTCTCGTTCTGCTGAGCAAAGAGATCGGCGATACTAAGTTTGCCCTGTAATACTTTATAATACACATTTCCGTAGGTATCCCATTCATCCCAGAAGGGAACGTTCACGGAAAATGTAAGAATAAGTAACAGCGATACAATGGCTGGGAGGTAACTCACAAAAGCCAGGGAGAGAATCCTTTTATTAGAAACAATCGGGCTATTCGGAACTGAGGTAACCATTTCCTGTCGGATATAAGTGGTGCAGTTTGGTGCAAATAAAAACAAAGAACCCTATTCCGAAGCAGAATAGGGTTCTTTGTTTTGAGAAATTTTTCAATTAATCTAAAGGAATCTTTAACACCATACCCGGACGGATCTTATCAGGGTCGCTGATCTGGTCCCGGTTGGCATCATATATTCTTGACCATTTATGTACATCTCCGTAGTACCGGCCGGCAATTTTAGAGAGCCAGTCGCCTTCTTTTACGGTGTACATTTCAAAACGGGGGCCTTGCGGCTGGGTTGGTTGCGCTGGCTGAGCCGGACGCTGGGCCTGTGGTTGAACCGGAGCCTGTTGTGGTTTGGGCTGTGCCTGAGCAGCAGGTTTTGGAGCTGGTTTTTGTTCGCCTTTTTTAAGAAAATCAAAGAGTCCCATGATTTGTTTCTTTAGTGAGTAAAACATGATTGGCAGCTACTGAATTGTTGCTGCGTAATGTTTTACTTTATACGCCAAACCGGTAGGGAAGTTGAGGTAAAAAACTAAAAGGTGAATTAAGTACGGCCTGATTAGGCCTTCACCCGGCAGCGTGTATAATCCTTAACAAACTGCCGCAGGGTGAGGGGGTTTCTTCGAAGTAGATTTTCCAGTTCATGGCTTACTTCATCCGCTGTTCATAGCTTGGCTACCGTGTCTAAAGCAATCATAATTCCGATAAATACCAGATTATGTGGTAGCGTATTTTCCCTTAACTAACCATAAATGCATTTTCTTTACCGGAATAAAAGATTTCTTAAACTGCCCATAAATAACATCGGTGTGTAAGTGCTATGGCCGGCCTTACCAAGATTAGCCCTTACTGCCACTCAATATTCTCCTTCAACACTTTTGCGGGGACGCCACCGGCCAGGCATTTTGCCGGAATGTCCTTACTTACCACCGCTCCGGCGGCTATAACCGCGCCGTCTCCAATAGTTACCCCTTTCAGGATGATTACATTCATGCCGATCCAGACGTGATTGCCAATTTTGATGGGTTGCGTTTTGAGATGGCTATGAGAAATAATTTCGTGGTTGTCGGAGTCCCTGATCGTTACATTGTCCGCGATGCAGGTATTGTACCCGATCTCAACTTTTAGGGAGCAGTTCAGATTAAGGTTATGATTGATGTAGCCACTTCCCAGTACCAGGGTTGCGCTATTATTCACGAAAACCTTAGCACCCGAGAAGATCAGAAAGTTACCTTTCACCTGTAATGTGGCATTTTTTCCAATCACTAAAGAGGAAGGGAAGGGGTCTTTCCGGTGCCAGTAAGCGTTAAAATGTAGCTTAGCAGTATCGGCTATAATAAGTTCTCCGCTTTTACTCTTATAAAAACTGGTATTTCTGTTCATGTATACGGCCCCTTTACCCTGTTTTTGCAAGTTAGCCCTCAGCGTACTGACCAAGTCCAGGTGGGTAAACCTTATAAACCGGTTCCAGAATTTTTGCCAGTATTCTATCAGATTCATAGCTTGGTATGGTAGTTTGATTCTCCTGCACAATCACGTACAAACTGCAATAATAAGCAGCGCGGTTAACTAATCTATATAATGTTATCCGGGATAAAACCGAATTTGTAATATTTATCCTGTTTTATCCTGTTGATTTATACATTAATACACTCAAAATACTTTGATAATAGTAGCTTTATTCCAATAATCTCAATTTTTAGATTTTTATTGCCAATTTTCCCTTATTACCTTATTGGTGTTAAAATAAATTCCTAAGTATAAGTTTGCCTTGCTTATACAAGCTGGGTTTGCTTCTTTTTTCCCAACTGGATTACGCCAACCATAATCTTATTCTGCCACCTTGTCAGTTACATTCATCTGTGGCAAGCAATTTGAAAATAGGGAGCGGGTCAGATAGCTGCGTCAATGCGCGTTTAGCATCAATTGATTTAATCTTGTACCATCTAATCTCTTATATCTAAAAAACTATGGCAGCAGTCGTTGAAGAAAAAGGTACCATCTCGATTCACACCGAGAACATTTTCCCCATCATTAAGAAGTTTTTGTACTCCGACCACGAAATCTTTCTGCGGGAACTCGTCTCCAATGCCGTGGATGCTACCCAGAAACTGAAGAAATTGGCCGCTATTGGTGAGTTTAACGGCGAACTGGGTGATTTGAAAGTAACTGTGGCGCTGAATGAAGCCGACAAAACCATTACGATCAGTGATAATGGTATCGGGATGACCGCCGAAGAAATCAAGAAATACATTAATCAGATTGCCTTTTCCGGAGCCCGTGAATTTGTGGAGAAATACAAGGATAAGGGAGAAGCGCAGCAGATCATCGGTCACTTTGGCTTAGGCTTCTACTCGGCTTTCATGGTAGCTAAAGAAGTAGAGATCATTACCCGGTCCTTTCAGGAAGATGCCGAAGCTGCCCGTTGGGTGAGTTCCGGCGATACGCAGTTTGAAATAACGCCGGCTACTAAAGCAGAACGGGGCACCGACATTATCCTGCACATTGCGGAAGATTCCGAAGAATTCCTGACCAAATCCCGCATCAGTGGCATTCTGGAGAAGTACAGCCGCTTTATGCCCGTTGACATTGAGTTTGACGGCAAAGTCATCAATAATAAATCTCCGCTCTGGACCAAGTCGCCGACTGAGCTGAAGGATGAAGATTACCTGGCATTTTACAAAGAACTGTATCCGTTTTCTGAAGATCCGCTGTTCTGGATTCACCTCAATGTAGACTATCCCTTTAACCTGACGGGTATTCTGTACTTCCCGAAGGTGAAGAATGACGTTACGCACAAAGACAAGATTCGCTCTACTCCCGGCAGGTATTATTACCGATGAGGTAAAGACGTAGTGCCCGAATTCCTGATGCTGCTGCACGGCGTGATTGACTCTCCGGATATTCAATTAAATGTGTCGCGGAGCTATTTGCAGGCTGATGCCAACGTAAAGAAAATCAATGCCCACATAACCCGGAAGGTAGCCGACAAGCTTGGCGAGATTGTTCAGGAATGACCGTCAGGGCTTCGAGCAGAAGTTCGCGCGACATCGGGCTGTTTGTGAAGTACGGCATGATTGCCGACGACAAGTTTTACGACAAACCAAGGATTTCTGCCTGCTAAGAGCGTGGACGGTCAGTTTGCCACCATTGAGGAGTACAGGGAGAAAATGAAGGTCAACGGTTTCGATAAGGACGGTAATGCAGTGTTCCTATACCTCCGATCCGGGCAAACAGGATACTTATATTCAATCGGCCAAGAAGCGCGGTTATGACGTGCTGCTGATGAACGGCGTAGATAGCCATTTTTATCGGTACACTGGAGCGGAAGCTGGACAAAGTTCAACTGAAGCGGGTGGATTCGACATCATTGACAAACTTGTGGACAAAGGCGACGCGGCAGAAAGTGTACTGAACGAAGACGAAGAACAAACTGAAAGGCCTGTTTGAAAATACCTTAAACGATAAAGCTAACCTTCAGCGTGGAATCGCTGCCCGTAGACGAGTTGCCGGTGACTATTACCCTCAACAGGTTTATGCGCCGCATGAAAGACATGTCGCATCTCGGCGGTGGGGGCGGCATGGCCATGTTTGGTGAGTTTCCCATGAATTACAATGTGGTCGTTAATGCCAACCACCACCTGACGCAGAAAATTCTGAGCGCCACCAGCGAGGAGGAACAAAAGCGGCTGGTACGCCATACTACGACTTAGCCCTGCTTTCGCAGGCGCATGCTTACTGGCTCCGACCTGACGCCTTTATCCAGCGGGCCGTGGAGTTGACAAAGTAGATTCTTTATAATTTAGAAGATAGTGGACAGAAGACAGCATAAAGTAAGCCCGGGAGATGTATCTTACAGGCTTTTATTTTATCTTTATCTTGCATAAGTAGTACAAGATTAACCTGTTCAAATTACTGAATAATGCTTGCTCTCTATTTATGGCTGCTCCTTTTAGTAGCGCCAATCACTCATCCTAAAATGTTGACTATCAGGATATAAAGCTGGTTGCGTGGTCATTACTAATCAGAAAAACTCTTTCATTGTTCAAAATGAGGAAGAGTACAAAGTTCTGTTCCCGAAGTCATTAGACTATTTTCAGGAATGTACTTATAATCCACTCCAAAAATTGATTTTACAAAACAAATATTAGTGGGGTTTAGAACCAGGTTAACAGGTTGTGAGCAGCCTACATTTCAAAAAAAAGTGACTCATGACCAAGCCTTAAACACGTATACCTATGAGCTAACAAGCAATATAAACCGCTGTCCCGTTTAAATTCGCCCAATTCCACTGGATTACTATTCCTAAATAAATTCTGAGACCAAGTAGATTTTCAACTTTGAATTGCCAATAAAAAGGGATTTGCCAGTGGTGAAAGCGAATTGCCTTTTGAGGATGTAGCGCAATGGTGTGGAACCCCATCAAAACAATCCGACACATTGGTTATTCATTCAAAAAAGCAGTACCTGGAGCTTAGGAAAGATAAAATCTGGGGCAGGAGCTGTGACAGTACATTGCTGCAAAGTCGATTTTCTAAAGACCTTAATTGGATTCAACCTCCCTATTGTATGTGGACCAAGGTATTGGAAGAGAATAACTTTTAATGCGGAAAAAGAACACTATACCTGTTTTAATTAAAACCCAATATACTCATTGTAGTCTGTTCAACACTCCTAATAACCTGCATTGGATAACAATTCCCAAGTCAAACCTGATGCTTTTGAAATTTAAGACAAAGTGTACCAGAATCAGTGACTGATTAGCTATCGACTTAATTGATAAAGAATTTAAGTGGCAATTTCTTCCACAATTGGAGCAAAATTTAAAACCATGAAACCTGGAAGGGTGAACCTACGAGTTTCTTTGCTATTATGGTCGCTAGTGAAAAGAAGTTTGACATTAAAAGCAGCTAAGCAAGCCCAGATCAGTAGCAATCGAAGGAATCAGATACCAGCCAAGCCTTTGGGCGCAGAGTTAGTGAGTCTTATCTTTCAGAAGCCTTGCTTCAGCGCCTCTAATGCGAATCTCCTTTTCTTTTTCAAGATTAGCATTACTCCTCGTCTTAATATTTATGATGGTTATCGGGCAGGTATTTTGTAAATGCAATAGTTCTTTCGTCTTAGTACTACTTTGACAGTTTAGGTTTGGTGCCGGTTCAATATCATATTGACGCTGTTTATGGCGTTGTTGAATAGCTAAGAAGACCTGCTCGCGGGAAGATACTTTTCTGGGTAAGAAGTCATAGCCAGGGCAAACTTGATGTCAGGGACAGACAATAAAGGCAAATCCTGCTGATGGTTGAGTTTCTGGATAAGTATATAGTGGAGTGCCATAATAGTAAGGGGGTAATATGATGATAAAAGGCTCTAAAGGAACGTACCTGGTAGTCATTCGCCTAAGGCATCTTTACCATCCTGAATGCCTCTTTCCACCCAGTAGCGGTTCATTTGTCTAAAGAAATAAGGCTGATTCAGTGAGTGTTGGATGAAAGGATTATCTGCATCATTAGCCAGGGCATATTTTACTTCGGTTCCATCAGTTTTAGATGAAATCAAAGGGTATATTTTTCTACTTCCTGTTCATCAAGTGGATGCCATACGTACACAGTTTGCGTGTACACTTTACGCGTCATTGGTCCCTTACTGCCTTGACGGAAAGTATACGTTTTCCAGTCCTGCGGCTGGCTGTGGGCAAGCAGTTCTCGTACCGGAAAGAGGCTTTTTGCGTACTACTATACCGGATAGGTTTTCTGCCTTTACCCGACCAGTCAGCGCAAGCCGGGGCTGGATAAAGTCAATACCTCTGTTGGTCTTGTTGAATATCCAATACAAAAAGGCTTTTTACGTTTTTGTAAGCCTTTGCCGGAACCCCTGGGCATTACCATAAAAACCATCCCCCGTTTACCCAATCATAGCTTACTTTCCTTCATTTCATCAATCATCTCTAAGGCTAACTCCCACGCCACGTTGATATACCTGCGCTTCTCTGGAATCAACGCTTTCTCTTTTATCGCTTTATCCTTGGTCCACTTGCTCAGGTAAGAATAATCGCACATTTACCATCGCTACCGCATCTTGCCTGATTCAAAGCGGCAAATACACTCACTTGTCCATTATCAACCTTGCCGATACTCCCTAAATACTGCCGAGCCACCACCTACCGACTCTTTGCCTTTCTTTACATGTCCTTCTTCATCAATAATCAGGTTAAACGCATCAAAAACATTAATGGTCTGATAGTCAATGATATATGCTTTAGACAAGCCAAATTTTATTATATAATCTATTGATTTTCAATATATTATGATTTTAATGCGTTTAACCTGATCAATAATCAAGCCTTGAAGGCCTCCTTTACTTTTCAGTAGCTGGCTTATATCCGGCCTACTGCTTGCAGTACTGGTCCATGTTCCCAGGCAGAATCACTGATGAAATGCTGCAACCGATGATAACGGCTTCCAACTACCCGTTCTGTCATGCGTTCTATATTATGTTTGCCTGCCAGAAACAAGCCCTCTAACTACTCCTTTACTCGCTGCTCATTTGACCGCCGGTATACCCGGAATAAGTCTTGATACTCACTAACGTATTCGCCTAATCCACTTAATTTTAACTCATTCTCATTCTAGGTAAAACCCTATTGTTCCCCTTTTGGTTTAACTTCTAAACTGTTAAAGTAGTATTAGTTACCTCGCACTTTAAGATGTAGGATGAATCTATACTTACATTCTGGATGTCTTTGATAATCTCGTTATCAATCATAAATAAACAGGGCCCTTTTGTCTTAGCAAACCTGACAGCCACCTGCTCTAAGGTTAAAAAAGAAAAGTTTGCTGGCTGCTTGGTGTTTATATAAACCTGACCTTTGGTTTTGAATGATTCATCCGTAATTAAGCTCTTTGCAACACGAATGCTTTCGATTTTATTAGGGTCAAATACAGGCAGTGCATTAACCCGGACAGAGTCCAGAAAGTAGGCGGGTGGAATGCTAGCCTGAGGGATTTGACTGGTAGTTTGTCCATTAACTAGTACAGCTAGCAGAACCAAAGGGATGACTAAAAACTTTTTCATGTTGTAAGAATTGCATTTTCTCATTAATAGCTACTAGCCATTGTATATACCCATTAAGGTGACTAGCTTATGAAGCCTGCTCAAGTAAGCGAAAATACACCAGAGCCCTGAGAATACACGCAAATGAATTTGTGATAGTTGATTTCAACGGAATTGTGGGATTGGATTGGCGAATCGTTGAAATTGAAATAACGAGGAAACAGTTTTACGACCCAATGTCAACAAATAACATAAAATTTTGGCAAAAGCTGAAAGTAAAATAGGGCAAATGCCGTATTGATTTATACTAAGGACTGTCCGACCTTTGTCACATGAGTTGAGTGTGTTACGAGCACCCTTTAACCTTTAAAAGAATAATCACCTGATAAAAAAGGTATTTTTTTAACTTTCATTTTTTAACAATCCTACGTCTCCAGCGTAGGATTTTTTTTGTCCCTTTGTTAGCATCTGGTAGCGTGGGGCGTTCCCTTTTAATCGATGCTACTATTTTGTTTCCCCTCTCACCCCTATTGAAGCATGCCCAAAAATCTTAAAGCCTGAAGGGCCAGCCTTCCAGACTTTTTATAGGCGGATTTGTATCTTACGCCCCGAGACAACACTATTTACCAATCCGTCAACCCCCGTTTCCATGAAAAAACGAGTAGGCATTCGCTGTGCCCTTTTGCTTTGGTGGGCTTACCTGCCGCTGCAAGCCCAAAACCTGAATCAGGACTCCCTCTTTGTCCGGGAGAACTACCAGAAGTACGAGTACCAGATACCCATGCGGGACGGCGTGAAGCTGTTTACCGCCGTATACGTGCCCAAAGATGCTTCCAAGGACAGGAAATATCCGTTTCTGATGCAGCGTACCTGCTACAGCGTGAGTCCCTATGGTACCGAAAAGTATCCCAAAAAGCTGGGGCCATCTGCTACGCTAATGCGGGACAAATACATTTTTGTATACCAGGATGTACGCGGCCGGTATATGTCAGAGGGTACTTTCACCAATATGACGCCCCACATTCCGAACAAAAAGAGCAAATCGCAGGTAGACGAAAGTTCGGATACGTATGATACGATTGAGTGGCTGCTGAAAAACGTTAAAAACAACAACGGACGGGCCGGACAATGGGGCATTTCCTACCCAGGTTTTTATACGATTGCCGGTGCGGTGGCCGCTCACCCGGCGCTTAAAGCCTCCTCTCCGCAAGCTCCCGTTTCGGACTTCTTCTTCGATGATTTTCACCACAACGGCGCTTTCATCGAGAACTACCTGCTGACTTTCCCCGTGTTTGGTATCCAGCACGAAAAGCCGACCAAGGAGCATTGGTGGCGTTCGGAGATGATTGACCCGAAAACCGCCGATGGCTACCAGTTTTACTATGACCTTGGTCCGCTGAAAAATGCGCAGCAGTACTACGCGGATAACTTCTTCTGGCAGGAGATCATGCAGCATCCGAACTACGATGAATTCTGGCAGAAAAGAAGCATCCTGCCGCATCTTCAGCATGTTAAGCATGCCGTAATGACGGTAGGCGGCTGGTTTGATGCCGAAGACTTGTATGGTCCGCTAAACATTTACAAAGGCCTTGAAAAGAACAACCAAGGCATGTATAATACGCTGGTCATGGGGCCTTTTGGGCATGGCCGCTGGTCAATAGAGACGGGACATACGGTGCACAGCAATATTTATTTTGGCGACAGCATTGCCACGTTTTACCAGCGTGAAATCGAAGCGCCTTTCTTCGGGCATTTCCTGAAAGGCTCCGGAGATGGCAAAACAAATTTACCGGAAGCGTATCTGTTTGATACGGGTCAAAAAGAGTGGCGGAAATTTGACCAGTGGCCGGTTCAATCGGCACAAACGACTGAGTTCTTCTTTGGGGAAGGTGGTAAACTTTCAACGGAAGCCGCGAAAGGGGAGGGATTTGCCCAATTTATCAGCGATCCGGTCAAGCCCGTTCCGCACACCGAGGACCTAACTACCATTCTAGGCTTTACACCTTTCAATTACATGTCTGAAGATCAGCGATTTGCTGGTCGCCGGCCCGATGTGCTGGTTTTCCAGACCGATGTTCTTACGGAAGATGTGACTTTAGGCGGAGAAATTATGGCTAAACTGAAAGTGAGCACTACCGGCACCGATGCCGACTGGGTGGTGAAACTCATTGATGTCTACCCCCCTGATGAACCCAACCATCCGTACCTGCCCAACGACAATATCGTATTGGCTAATTATCAGCAGTTGGTACGTAGCGAAGTGATGCGGGGCCGTTTCCGCAACAGCTTCGAAAAACCGGAGCCTCTCAAACCTAATGAGATAACTGACGTTTCTTTCCAACTGCAGGATGTATTGCATACGTTCAAGAAAGGCCACCGGATCATGGTGCAGGTGCAGAGTACCTGGTTCCCGTTGGTGGACCGTAACCCGCAAAAGTACGTGGACAATATCTATCAGGCCACCGAGGCTGATTTTACCAAAGCTACGCACCGCGTCTATCATTCCGCATCCCAGCCCAGCAGTCTGCGTGTGCAAGTGCTGAAAGGGAAGGAGTGAGAAGCGAGGAGACAGGAGCAGTGGCAGGAAGTAAGAAGTAAGAATATACTTGAATTGCTATACTGGCGCGGAACTTTGTTCCGTGACTTCTTAGCATCAGGAACTTAGTTCCGCAATGCCGTCTAATAAAACGGGCTTGAAGGGCGTATGGCATATGCCCCTGCAATAGTTTTCACTCGGCAAAGCCAAACAACTGTGCTTTATTCCATATTCCATAATTCTTACCTCTTACTTCTCACTTCTATCTCCTCGCTTCTCACTCCTATATTCTTCAATACCTTCCTACCCCGGCTGGTAAATGCCGGAGATTCATAAGGCATCCGGTCTTCGATAAGGATTTTTAATTCCAGGGCCAACTCCGGGTATTTCTGGCACAGATTCCCGGCTACCGTCATGGCAAAAGCTTTCGTAGCCACTGCTTCTCCTGATTTGCCCAGCAGGTCAAAACATAAGTCCAGGACCTCGCCTTCTAGTTCCTCGGGGATGGGTACAAATTGCAGAATACGTACTGTATTCCGTTTCACCGCGTCATGAACGTTGCCTTTGCAGCATTGGATCATTCGTCCAAGGTAGGGTTGTACCCAGGATCGGTTTCTTTCCGCGCAGTAGTTAATAATGCCCGAAGCCCTCTGCGTGATGCGGTAAGGTCCCGCAAAAAACAGCTTCATCAGTTCCTCAAACTGTCCGGGATTGGCTTCGATGTAACCCACAATTTGTAAGTCATTTGCTTTGGAAAGTGGCTGTAAAAGAGCTTTGAGTAAGTTCATGGTTTGGAAAGATTGCGTAGAATTGCCCTGACAAAATAACATCAATTTATGATTTGCCCACCTGCCTACAAACTTAGCAGCGGATCAATTGGGTCTAGGTATGAAGGATAAAGTCGTCATCATCACGGGAGCTTCGTCGGGAATCGGTAAGGCCTGCGCCCAAGCCTTTGGAAAGGCCGGGGCCAAAGTAGTAATTACCGGACGGAATGCAGCCAATCTGCAAATAGTGGCGGATGACCTGGCAAAGCAACAAATAGCGGTGCTACCGGTTATTGCTGATGTGAGTGTGGAGGAAGATAACCGCAAAATGGTGGACGAGACTCTCCGGAAATACGGCCGCATCGACATTCTTATTAATAATGCCGGTATTTCTATGCGGGCCTTGTTTGAAGAAGTTGATCTGAATGTGATCCGGAAGGTGATGGATATTAATTTCTACGGCACGGTGTATGCTACCAAGTATTGCCTGCCGCAGATTCTGCAAAATAAGGGTTCGGTAGTAGGGATATCTTCTATTGCCGGGTTCCGGGGCTTACCGGGCCGGGCCGGATATTCAGCTTCAAAATTTGCCATGCAGGGCTTTCTGGAGGTATTACGCACCGAAATGCTAAAAAGGGGCGTTCATGTACTGATTGCTTGTCCAGGCTTCACCGCCTCCAACATCCGGAATGTGGCTTTATCCAAAAACGGCTCCGCGCAGGGCGAATCACCGCGGGACGAGGAGAAGATGATGAGTCCGGAAGAAGTAGCAGGGCATATTTTAAGAGCGGTTCAGAAACGAAAAAAATACTTGGTGCTGACTACGCAAGGCAAAATGACCGTTTTCCTGAATAAGTGGTTTCCCGGATTTATGGATAAAATGGTATACAACGCCCTGGCGAAAGAACCGGATTCGCTACTAAGGTAGATGTTGGATTTTCGATGGGCGATGTACGATATTTGGTTGGCAATGTTGTTGAAACGTTATGCATAACATCTCGCCCGTAGCATGTGGGATATTGGGAAGCAAGAGACTATATAACCAACAACCGAAAACTAAAAACTGGAAACCCTAAACTGGAAACAGTAAACCAAGAAATGTATTCCCACAATGACCTCCGGCAATTTGCCAAAGCCGTTTTTCTGGCAATGGGTTGCCCGGAGATTGATGCCGGCCTGGCCGCCGAAATTTTAGTCACCGCTGACCTGCGGGGAGTTGATTCACATGGTATTGCCCGGCTGCCTGGTTATGTCCGCCTGGCCGACCTGAACCGCGTTAATCCGACGCCTACTATCAGAGTAGTACACGAAACTCCGGGCACGGCCGTAGTCGATGGGGATGCCGGACTGGGGCTGGTGGTAGCACCCAAAGCAATGGCCATTGCGATGGAAAAAGCCAGACAGGTAGGTACTGGATGGGTTGCCATCCGTAATTCCAACCACTTCGGTATTGCCGGGTACCACGCCATGCTGGCGGTGCCGCACGAAATGATCGGCTGGGCCATGACCAATGCCGGCCCTCTGGTAGCACCGACGTTTTCCAAGGATAAATTATTAGGAACCAACCCCATAGCCGTAGCGGTCCCGGCGGGAGAAGAGCCCCCCTTTCTGGCTGATTTTGCCACTACCACTGCTGCCTATGGAAAGCTCGAATTGCTGCAGCGGAAGAATCTGCCGGCTCCGGCTGGCTGGGCGCAGGACGCAGAGGGCAATCCTTCTACTGATGCCCATGCCGTACGCAACGGTGGGGCGCTGTTGCCTTTAGGCGGTGACCGCGAACGGGGTAGTCATAAAGGATATTGTTTGGGCGCTATGGTCGATATTTTCTCCGGCGTACTCTCCGGAGCTAATTACGGGCCTTGGGTACCTCCATTTGCCACGGCAGGTTTCATGGCCTCAGCGGCACAATTGGTAGGTTTGGGGACTGGTCATTTTGTGGGAGCTATGCGGATTGATGCCTTTCGTCCGGCCGATGAATTCAAAAAACACATGGATAATTGGATCCGTACCTTCCGGCAGGCAAGGCCCGTAGACGGGGCGGAGTCAGTATTGATTCCGGGTGGTCCCGAACGCATACTGGAGAAAGAACGGCTTGAAAATGGTATTCCGTTGCTGCCGCCCGTAGTAACAAGCTTAAAGGAAATCGGCAATAAATATGGGCTCCTTACCAACTTTTTAGGAAATTAGAAAAAAATTTAAATAACTCTGGTTACCTTTTCTTACCTGAGTAGTATGAATAGTGAATAAGAACATTATTCATACACCTGTTTAACACTCATTTTATTTCAAAAAACCTTTCAGTTCTGCTGAAAGGTTTTTTTTTGCTCCTTTCAACCGACTAACTCCACCTATTGGCTAATTAATTGGTAGTTTATCTCGATAAATTAATAAAGTAGGCGGGAAACCAGGAAGGCCCTTCTAACGATTATTATTCTTACTTTTAATTGCTGGATACTTCTTTTACCCAATTGTTTATCTCCTAATTTAAGATGGAATTTGTTATCGTACACAAAGGAATCAAACCTTACATTGCGCTGGTTGAGTTGAACCGGCCCGGAGAATTAAATGCCCTCAATGCCCAATTAGTGGCTGAGCTGGCTACGGCTTTGCAGGAGTTGGACCAGGATGAAGCCATTCGGGTAATTATACTCACGGGAAATAATAAAGCGTTTGCTGCCGGAGCCGATATAAAAGAAATGGTGGATAAGAATGCCGTTGAGATGCTGCAATACAAACAAAAGGATAGTTGGTCGCAGATCAGGAAAATACGAAAGCCAACTATTGCCGCAGTATCGGGCTATTGCCTGGGTGGCGGCTGCGAACTGGCTATGACCTGTGACATGATTATAGCTGCTGAAAACGCCCAGTTCGGGCAGCCGGAAATTAAATTGGGCATTATTCCCGGCGCCGGAGGTACCCAGCGGCTGACTCGGGCCATTGGTAAGGCCAAAGCCATGGAGTTGATTCTGACGGGGAGATTTATTTCAGCCCGCGAAGCAGAAAGTTGGGGCTTGATTAACCGGGTAGTGCCTGCGGGCATGCACCTGGAGGAAGCCCTGCGACTAGCCGGACTGATTACTCAACAGGCACCGCTGGCCGTACAATTTGCGAAAGATTCCATCAACCAGACTTTCGAAACCTATCTGGAGGAAGGCTTGGATGCAGAGCGCAAAAACGCTTCGTTACTATTTGCTACCGAGGATCAAAAGGAAGGTATGCGAGCCTTCATCGAAAAAAGAAAACCAGTATTTAAGGGAAAATAAATCGGTTTAATGCAGCATTGCGTAGATGGTAATATAGGTAAATGCTCCCGCAAAATAACCTAAAAGGGCTAACAGGCTGATCCGGCGCAGATACCACATAAAATCGATTTTTTCCATCCCCATTACAGCTACTCCAGCTGCCGAGCCAATAATGAGTACGCTGCCACCTGTACCGGCACAATAGGCCAGAAACTCCCAGATCTTGGCGTTAGTCGGATAAGTAGACAGGTCATACATTCCCATAGCAGCGGCTACCAGGGGTACGTTGTCAATCACCGCTGAAGCCAGGCCAATTGCTATTACAATGACATCCAGATTGCCAATGCTATGGTTCATCCACTCGGCCAGGTTCTTGAGTAAGTGGGTGGCCTCCAGGGCTCCAATAGCAATCAAGATGCCCAGAAAAAACAGTACACTCGGCGTATCAATCCGCGAAAGGGCGTGCATCGCCGTATAGGGTTTACGTTCTTCTTCGTCCAGATTACTATTGATCACTTCTGACACAATCCAGATTACCCCCAGGCTCAGCAAGATTCCCATGAAAGGCGGCAAGTGCGTAACCGTTTTAAATACCGGTACAAATAATAAACATCCTATTCCTACGGCCAGCATGATTTTGCGGCCATTGTGGGCTTCACCGTTTTCTCCATTTTCGGCTAGGGAAGGCTCTATTTCTCCTTTCATCCGGAAGCTGACCAACACTAAAGGCACCAAAAGACAAACCAGGCTTGGAACAATTAATTCTTTAATAATATTCAGAGCAGTAATCTGTTGCCCAATCCAAAGCATGGTGGTGGTAACATCACCCAGTGGCGACCAGGCTCCCCCCGCATTAGCCGCGATAATGACCATTCCTGCGTAAAACTTGCGCTGCTCCTGGTTGCCTACCAGCTTCCGGAGCAGCGATACCATTACGATAGAAGTGGTCAGGTTGTCGAGTACCGCCGATAGAAAAAAGGTAATAATGGAGAGTACCCACAGCAACGTTTGGCTGTTGCGGGTCCGGATATTATCGGTTACTACTTTAAATCCCTGGTGGGCATCGATCAACTCCACAATAGCCATAGCCGCCATCAGAAAAAATAGGATTTCAGCAGCGCTTCCCAGGTGATGCGATAATTCTTCCACTACCTTGCCGGCGTCCTGACTGGTAAGCAAAACATAAACGGTCCAGCAAAGCACACCGGTAATCAGGGCCGAGGCTGTTTTATTGATCCGGATGTTGTGTTCAAAAGCAATGGCGAGGTAGCCAATAATAAAAACAGCTATAAGCAGGGTAGAAAGCATCAGCGTAGCGTCCAAATGTTAGATGAAAGTGTGTGGTTCTTTTAAAAGTCTTGGGGTTGAGTAAGCCAGTAAAGGAAGCGTTACATCCTATCTCACCCGAGTACGGGTAAAATTCAATAATTTTTGAATGTAATATCATAAGAGTACTATTGATTCTTATTCATTTTCTGTGATAAGATACTATTTACGGCGAACGCTCCGGGATTGCATTTTTGAAGTAGATAGTATGATGTTTTTTCATTCAATTTTTTATTTGATTAGTACAATTTAATTTTTGTCTAATTATGTTGATTTCGTGTTATGGGGCTTATTATTTTTTCTTGTCTTAAATTACTTCAATTCCTTTTTGCCTTTCATGGCGAAATATTATAGCTTTGTATAGATAATATTTATCAACGGATAATAATTATTATCTTGAAATCAACACCCAACTACGAATATATCAGAGCCCGTCTGGGTACAGCAGGTTTGAAATTTACGCAGCAGCGTATTGTCATTCTCGATGCGCTCCTCACCTTGGGGCACCATCCTACTGCTGACGAAATTTACGATCACGTAAAGCCTAATAATCCCAGTATATCGTTAGGTACGGTGTATAAAACTGTAGAAACTTTCGTTTCCTGTCACCTGATCCGCAAAGTCATGACTGACGATGGCGTAATGCGTTACGATGCCCGCATTGATGCCCACAGTCACATCTACTGCGTGAATACCCGCGAGATCGTGGATTTTACCGACCCCGAACTACAGCAATGGATTGAAGATTACTTCAAACATAAAAACATCCGCAATTTGAAAATCAAGGAAATCAGTGTTCAAATCAATGCGGAGAAAATCAATCCAACTGAACAGGTAATCGTGGAGTAGTTCCCTTTCAGGAATGCTAAATGTTGAATTTTAAATGCTAAATGAATTTTCTGTAGCATGTACCTTCTTTCTTGTACCAAATACCTAATACCCATTTAACCATAACCTAGTTAAAACCTCATGTTTCTGATTGGAAAAAAAGCGCCTTCGTTCGTAGCTCCTGCTGTCATTAATGGAGAAGAAATTGTAGAAGATTTCTCCCTGGAGCAGTACGTTGGTAAAAAACACGTTATCTTCTTCTTCTATCCCAAAGATTTCACTTTCGTTTGTCCGACCGAAATTCTCGCTTTTCAGGAGAAACTGGCTGAATTTGAGCAGAAAGGCGTAGCCGTAGTAGGTTGCTCCACTGACACTGAAAACACCCACTTGGCTTGGCTGCGGTACCCCTAAAAATCGCGGCGGTATCGAAGGAGTCACCTATCCACTGGTAGCTGACGTAGCCAAGACTATCTCTTACAACTTCGGCGTATTAGGCGGCGAATACGTGTATGATGAGGAAGGTAAGCTGGCTTTTGAAGGCACCCCTTTGGCTTACCGGGGCACCTTCCTGATCGATAAGGAAGGAATTATCCGTCACTATGTGGTCAATGATCTTCCTCTGGGGCGTAATATTGACGAGGCCTTGCGGATCGTAGAGGCCCTGCAATACGTAGAGAAACACGGCGAAGTTTGTCCGGCCAACTGGGAAGAAGGCAAAGAAGCCATGCAAGCCACTCCTGAAGGAGTAGCGGCTTACCTCTCTAACAACGCTTAATTATAGTAAATTAGTCATAAGACTTGTTCTATTTTGATTATCAATAAGTTGCAGCATCAACCACCCCCGCCCCCCTTATCCAAGGAGGGGAGCTTGACTACCAAAGGGGAAATTGTGAGTAGAAACCTGTAATTCCCCTCCTTGTTGAAAGGAGGGGTTAGGGGTGGTTAGAGGCCTTAAATACATAAGTGTTTGAAACACAAAGTAAAACAAGTCTATAGATAAAAACCTGCCTCACCGGGCAGGTTTTTTTATTATTTACCCTTCAGTTAAACCTATTGTGCCTGTTTAGTCATTCTGATTTCTATGGTAAAGGACGGATTTTGCTTTTATGCTACGAAAGCAAATGGTCTCCCATACGCCTCACTGATCTAAACTAATCTGACTGCGATAAAGGCGCTGATGCTCCCACCCGATTTTTCTCCTATTTATTACACTGGTCAGGCCTGACTACTATTACTTTTTTCTTTTGCGCTTCTGTCCTCACTTTTAATAAATCATACTTTTTGGGCTTGGGAGGAGACTGACCGTAGGACTGAGTAGTACAGTAATGAGTTGATAATCAGGATAACTATGTCAATAATAAAAGTGTTCTGTCAGTCACAAACCAAAATATGATTAGGAACGAAAGGTTACCAAGAATAAGAAATACCATCAATAATCGTCCGGTAGCTCGTGGCTTCTTACAGAGATCGTAAGTACGAATGCAGCAAATAATACAGTATATACATATGTGGTCTAATCTGATTAAAAGAGTACTAAACATTGGTAAAGCTAAAGCTAACGACGCCCTGGATCAGATAGAAGATCCCGTGCAAATGATTAAACTGGCCACCGTAGAACTGGAAGGAGCCATTGCCCAGGCAACCAAAGCCCTGGCCGTAGCCATGGCTAATCATAAGAAACTGGAAAGGGACCACGAACAGTTCCGGTTGGAGAGCTTGGGCTGGTATCAGAAAGCGGCTGCCGCCATGCAGAACGGCAATGAAGCCTTAGCCCAGAAAGCTTTGACCCAGAAAGCCCTGGCCGACAAGAAGGAAGTAGAATACAAACTGCTGGCGGAGAACGCTGCCAGAGCAGTAGGCCAATTAGGAGAACAGCTGGATGATTACAAACTCAAACTTCAGGAAGTAAAAACCAAACAATCCATCTATATCGCGAAAGCATAAAGTGCAAAAGCGCATAAGCACATCGCCGAAACGCTGGGTGGTTTGAATGGCTCCGCTTTTTCCAATATAGAAAAGTAAGAGAACTCCATTAACCAACTTGAGGCAGAAGCTGAAAGCCTTACTCAGATCAACAGTGACAAAAGTAAGCTGGAGAAAGAGTTCCGGCAGCTGGAAAATTCGATTAGCGTACAGTCTGACATGGAAAAACTAAGGTTAGATATGGCCCAGCAGAAACAATTAAAGGAACAACAAAAGATAACGGATATCCACCAGAAGTTCGAAGAACTCAACAAAGGCACCCATACGCACGAGTTGAAGGCTTTGCCTCCCAGCCCTAAAGAGGAGCTGAATAAAAAGATGGATGATTTCTTTAAGAAGAAAGAATAATAGATTGATGGGCTGATGAGGCTCAAATCACCTGTAATTAATTGAGCTTGTCTTTTTACTTACGCACAAGGAGTTATCGTCAAAGAAATTTATAATTCACTATCAACTCACCCTTAATTCACCAAAAATGTCGATCAATCTGAAAAAAGGAGGTTCCATCAACCTTACCAAACAAATGCCCAAACTTAATAAAGTAATGGTTGGGCTAGGCTGGGAAATGTCATCTTTTACCCTCGATCTGGATGCGTCAGTCTTTATGCTGGGGCCCAATAATAAAATTATTTCAGATGAGTACTTCGTGTTTTACAATAATCTGAAATCACCGGACGGATCGGTGCAGCACCTGGGTGACAACCGTACCGGGTCCATGGATGACGATGATGAGGTAATTCTGGCCAATCTGGAAAATATCAATCCGGCCGCTCAGGATTTGGTTATTTGCGTGTCTATTCACGACGCCAACAGCCGTAGACACAGTTTTGGACTGTTGAAAGATGCTTATATCCGCATTGTGGACGTAGACAACCAGAAGGAAATAGCCCGCTATGATCTGGATGCCTCTCATGCCACGGAGAACGCCGTTATCTTCGGACGCATCCGGAAGTCGGGCAGTGAGTGGCACTTTCACGCTGCTTCCCAAGGTACTCAAAGCGAATTACAAGGATTGCTGGACATGTTTGTTTCCTAAATAAAAGCGATAAAAACGAATGATTAATCTTAAGAAAAATTCAAGTATCTCCCTGGAAAAAAATGGAGAAGATTTTAAAAACGTTTGTATTGGTCTGGACTGGGGCGTAATTAAGAAGAAGGCATTTTTTGGGCTACTTAGTGAGAGTGAAGCAGTTGATCTGGATGGTTCGGTAACCATGTTCGACGCTCAGAAAAGAGAGAAGGACACGGTGTACTACCGCAAACTTACTTCTAATGACAAGGCCATCCGCCACAGCGGTGACGACCGTACCGGTGACAGCTCTGCCGATAATAAGGACAATGAGATTATCTATATTAATCTGGAGAAGATAGCTTCCGATGTAGAAACAATTGTATTCTATCTGAATTCCTTTAAGCAGCAAGACTTCTCTACTATTCCCTATTCTAAAATACGAATCATCGAAGGGGCGCATCACAATCCTTCTAAAGTATTTGCCAGCTATGATCTTTCGGGTGATTCCTCCTTCAAAGGCTCTACTTCTATGGTAATGGCTAAAATGAACCGGGTAGGGGGCAATCGGTGGACATTTACTGCTATTGGCGAAGCGGTAGCAGCGCAGGATATAGCCGGAACGGTGAAGGTAATTAAAGAGAAGTATTTGTAATGAATAAGACGCTAGACGGCAGATAAAGTACCTCTAATGTAAGGTAAGAGTCAAAACAAAAACGCCTGACTATTCATAGCCAGGCGTTTTTATTGATTTACGTTTTAAAACTATCGGAAATTAACTACGTTGAACTACGTTTCGCATTCCGGTATCCGAAACCGTATTACTTTACTTTCGCAAACTTCTGGGCTTCAGCATTGAGCTGATTATCAGTGGTTTCACTGGAAGTAACAATAACCCGGTAGCGGAACGTGACCGACTTTCCGGCCGGTAGTTTATAATTCAATTCCTCTTTGCCGTTACTCATCACCTTCCAGCCCAGCGGATTAGCTGCGTACAGGCCGTACCCTCTGGAATGCCAGTACGTAGGATACCCTACGTTTTGCGGGTGGTCCAGCATCGCTACGGATATATTCTCATTGCCCACTTTACCGGTAAGATTCATCCATTTGGCCCGCTTGCCCCAGACATCCTCACCCTCTACACCCTCCGAACTGCGGTAATGGCCACTTACGCCTTCATTATTCATGGCGGGAACATTCGTTGCCTTGCCGCTGGCATCGGTAAATACTTCGGGTTTATTGGAAGGATGCTCCAACTCCCGGCGGACCCGGATGGCAATTACGCCTTCTTTATTGTCTTTAAACAGTACGTCCTGCCCAGCAGCTTTCAGCGTTGTACTCCGGTCAATAATGCGTTGATTACCAGTTCCACTGAAATAATAGGTAGTGGTTTCAGTCAACATGGTCTTGCCGTCTTTGTCCAGCCAGTCGGCAGTAACCGTCAGTTCGCCGCGGTCTTTGCCGCCTTTGGCCGTTTTGATTTCCTTATGGACGATGGTGCCAAACGGACCCTTATGGTCTCCTTCGATGGCATTGGAGTTATTCCAGAAGTCGTGCCCATTGACATCGCCATAGTTGAACCACATGCCTACGTGATGTGGGTGATCTACCTGTTCACCAGCCCTTGGCTCCAATGGATAGCCGCGGGTAATGGATGTGCCCTGCGCCGTACGGATGGGAAACAGTACGGGTTTTTTAATGACATCCGGACCAGGATAGATATAAGACGTGAAAGGTTTGCCGTCAATGATTACGTCTACCCGTTTGCGGCCTCATTATGCTTTAGTTGCACGTAGTCTCCGGCTGCCGTTTTCTGCTGCCCGAATCCGACAGCGGAAGCCAGCAGAAGGGCAGTAGCAAAAATAATTTTTCTCATGCTTTGCGTGGTTTGAGTAGCAGTTGCCGGTTTCTGGTTTAGCGTTTCCAGTTTATACCTGCACGATCAGTAAAGCATTCACTTTACAACAACCGTAAACTGAAAACCGGAAACGCTAAACCAAAACCTGGCAACCGCCGCTAAATAGGAACTAGCTCAATACAATGTCCTGCTTTTTGGAGTCGAAAGTAACCCGTTTGCCGGAGTGAAGGGCCGCCGTAGCCATAATGTTGGCGACTGAATGATTGTATCCTACTTTAGCCGGTGCATTGGGCTCCTTACGGCTCCGTACGCATTCCATCCAGTTACGCATATGGAGCGAAGTCATTGGGTCAGCGCCGGTATTGGCTGAGGTTTCTACTTTCAGCACTTCGGAAAGGCTCATTTCGGGAGCAGATTTGCCTTCATTCCCATTTCGGCGGCTTCTTTCTCCCTCATCCCCGCCTTCCGGAGTAATTTTATTAGTATCCAGGTTGAGCATACCCGCATTGGAGAAATAGTACTCTTTGGTGCCGCCAGCCGAGTTGTGCATCCGGGAGTGATACATCACCTGGAAGCCTTTGTTTTTATCCTCATCGGGACCGTAATCAAACACGGCAGTGAACGTATCAGCGTTTACCCGGCCGTCTTTCCATACATATACGCCACCATTGGCTACTACGCTGCGTGGGTGATCATAGCCGAGAACCAGTGCACGGTATCAATCTGATGTGACATCCACTGACCAGGAATACCGGAAGAGTAGGGTAGAACAAACGATATTCCAGGTATTTTCGCGGATCCCACTCAACCTTCGGGCGGTTCAGTAGGAAACGATCCCAATCAGTATCCTCCTTGCGGATTTCAGCGACTAGTTTGGGACGGCGCCAGCGACCAGGCTGATTTACGTTCCAAGTCATCTCTACCATGGAAATATCCCCGAACTTACCTCCTTTGATAAATGCGTTAGCGGCGTGGTAATTAGGGGCGCTGCGACGCTGGGAGCCAACCTGCACAATCTTACCGGTTTCCGTTACGGCTTTCATCGCAATGCGGGCATCTTCCAAAGATTCGGCAAAAGGCTTTTCTACGTATACATCCATGCCGGCCCGTACCGCGTCGGCACAGTGAAGGGCATGTTGGAAATCAGCCGTACTGATAATGACTGCATCGGTAATCTTCTTTTCGTAGAGTTCGTCGTTATTACGAACTTTCATAAAATTCTTGGGTGACCAGCCTTTTTCCTTCAGGTGGGCTTCGCACTCATCGCGGCGGCGGCTCCAGATGTCTGAGACACCAACAAATTCAAAATTCATTCCTTTGGCATGCTCCATAAAACTGGGCAGCAAAGACGACCGGAAGCGGTCTGAAAATCCAACAATGCCCACGCGTACGCGGTCATTGGCGCCGATGATGCGGGCATAGCTGGAGGCGTTCATGCCCATTGCCAGACCTACTGTGCCAAGGCTAGCCTTTTTCAGGAAGTCCCCGGCGGGAAGCGTCATTATGTGGTTCCATAGTAATAAAGATTGATGTGCTAATTGATTGATGTTTTGTGGTTTGAGTTTTTTATGTTCTTTTAACGGGGTTGTGCCGTGGGGTGTTGGCGATGTTCTATGTTTGACGTGGCTTTTTTAACGTGCTGTTTTCCTATTTACCAGTTGCCCAGACCGCTGAACACGCAGTAAAATATTTCTATATTAAACATCGAATATCGCCAACCCCGAAGGGCTCAACGCAGTTAATTGAACATAATTATTTATGCTTTTGCCTTAGGCAGTACTTTAATCTTGATATTGCGGAACATAACCCGGTCTCCGTGATCCTGGAGCAGAATGTGCCCCCGGGACGCTTCTCCGAACTTGCCATGCGTGTTATACGCAGGAGCGGCATACTTGCTTTTGGCTACCGATTGCCGGAATGCTTCACTACCCCGTTCGTATTCTACTACTTTTTTGCCGTTCAGCCAGTGCTCTACGTGCCTGCCCTGCGAAACCACGCGGCCTTCATTCCACTGCCCGATGTGATTTACCGTTTTATTCTGAGCCGTGATCAGGTCATATAGAGATCCGACGGTACGGTTTCCCTCCCGGCCTTTTTTGGCATCGGGGTGCTTGTCATCGTCCAATACCTGAAACTCCAGTCCGAAAGCTGAGCCTTTGGGTTTGGGCTGGTGCTCTACCACAAAATATTTAACCCCGCTATTGGCGCTGTCAGTGAGCATAAATTCAAAACGGAGATCAAAATTGTCGTATTCGTCAACCGTCACAATATCACCTCCGTGCTTTGATTCGCCGCCGCCTGCCTCCACCGGCCCAATCGTGCCATTTTCTACCAGCCAGCCAGTTTCAGGAAATTTATCTTTGTAAGCTCCCCGCCAGCCTTTGGTCGTTTTACCATCGAAGAGCATTTTCCAGCCTTCGGCCATTTCCGTTTCGGTAAGGCTATTCATACTTCCCTCCATCTGGTCAGCATCGGTGTTGCCGCTGCTGGTCTGCAAATTAATTGAATCAGTAACCCTGCTGCCAGTGTCGATATCGGTAGCCACACGGGTATCTTTGGTTTGGGTACAGGCTGACAGCAAACCAACGAAGGCTGCGGTCAGGAGAAAAATCTGTTTTTTGTTCATATAGTGTTCAGGTTGAAAGGCAACGTAGTTAGAAGTAAAATGCTTTTTGAACCTCACCCCTGCCCCTCTCCTTCAGAGAGGGGAGTTACAATCGTCGAATCATAAAGCCCCTCTGGGCAGGAGAGGGATTTAGGGTGAGGTATAAAATTTATATTTTAAAGCCCATTTTCTGCTTCAAAAACTCAGTGCTGATTTGGTTGCACTGCTTGGCCGTACGGGATTTGTCGGGAATAGAATCCAATTCAATAATGCCCCAACCCTTGAAACCTACTTCGTTCATGGCCGCGAAGACACCGGGCAAATCCAGTTTTCCCTGTCCCAGTTCTACAAACTGATAGGATTTGGCATCATCTGCTTTATTGGGATGGGGCCGCTTTACATCTTTCAGGTGCATGGCATAGAGAATATCTTTATACTGCCGCACCGCCTTGGCCGGGTCGCCGCCACCCTGCCAGTAGTGGGCAATATCCAGCAGTAACTTAATGTATTTAGGATTGGTATTTTGCACAATCACATCCACTTCTTCCGGCGTTTCGCCCAATTGGTGCATGTGGTTATGGTAAACCGCCTGGATACCCTCATCTGCGGCTCGCTTGCCTACTTCATTGAGTAATTGGGCGTATTTTTTCAACTCTTCGGTCGTCGGCATTCGGTCTTTGGGCCGGGCACTGTTGGTTAATTGCATGGATTTACCACCCAGGAACTTTACAAACCGGGCATGGTTCACGTGGGTTTCCAGTTGGGTCTTCTCTTCGGCCGGGTCCAAGTTAACGTTGCCGCTGGAAAACATAGCCAATTGCAGGTTGTGTTGCTTTAACAGGGCCTTGATTTCGTCGGGCTTGTCTTTATAGTCTTTGTAGGTATTGGCCCGCAGCTGAATGCCCCGCAGGCCAAGGGAAGCAATATCCCCGATGGCTTGGACATCATTACCGCCCCAGGTGATGGCCGAACAGCCAATGGAGTAAAGCGGCTTCTTGGCTGGACTTTGGGCAAAAACCGTGGAAGTAAGCGCAGAAGCTGCCAATAAGGCTCCGCTTCTGGTTAAAAATTCCCGTCTGGAAATCTGGTTTGACATGAGGATTCTAAGTGTTCGTTAGAAAGTAAAGTAAAACTAATAACGTAATCGATTGCAATATAATATTTATACCATTTTCTTTTGACAAGTTAGGACTATTTATTGAAATAATTTTTGTAGCAGGTTTAGTAAGAAAAAGTCCTGTGAAAATGCCATCATTAAAAAAACCCCTGCTTAACAGGGGCTTTTTGTAGGAAATCGTTTAATAACCTATGTTCTGCTGAAACTCTTCCTTGTTAGTCACTCGGTCCAGTTGATCCTGTGGAATTGGTCTAAGCATATGGAAATCTTGTATAAATTTATTTGCATCAGGATTATGCTTCTTTACTCTTTCCACCAGCTTACCAGTCCTAGCTAAATCAAACCAGCGGAATTGTTCGCCCATCAACTCCCGTCCTCTTTCATCCAGGATAAAATCTAAAGTAAGATCTGCCTCGGTAATTTTCATGGCTTCCTCTTTACCAGGGTAGGCGGCACGGGTACGTACGGCATTTATATATTTGACTGTCTCAGCTGTTTTTCCCAGCATCATAGACGCTTCAGCGGCAATTAAATATGTTTCTGCCAAACGGAAAGCCAGAAAATCACGAGAGCCGGCTTCCGCAGTCTTGTCGGGACGCTGAGGATCAAGAAATTTGGTTAAGGTAGGATATAACTTCGCATCATACTTTATAGCCCCATTTTCTCCCTTAGGAGTAATAATTGAGTAAGGCTTACTATCCACCACTGCCTTAGGCACTTCCTTTCCCGGCAACCAGACAGCTGTATCTCCTGTCGCCATTTTTACATCTCTCTTCCCATACAAATTGTAAGTTCCCGGCTTATTTACGTAGAATACGTGCTTAAAGCTTTTATCGTATCTAGAGTCATTAATACGGTTATTTTCCGGATATATAGTGGTGAGGTTCACTCCAGTTGGTCGGGTAAGTATTAACGGTCGTCCGTTTGCTGCATCACGGTCCATGCCAGACATCTTATCATACTCCATTAAAAAGTATAAGTGTGCCCGGTTACCTGGCCCGTTGCTCAAAGGATCACTAGTGTACTGGACTGCCCAAATCACTTCTTCGTTCATCTCCCCGGCACCTTGTTCAAAAACTTTGGCAAAGTCGGGCAGCAGCGTGAATTTATACTCGGTAATCACTTTCTGGGCATACTCGGCGGCTTTTTGATAATCTTCGGCCCGCTTAGTTACTGCGGAAGCACGCGTTAAGTATACTCTTGCCAGTAAGTGTTCGGCCGCTGGTTTGGAAGCCCGGCCGTATTCAGCTGGGTTTACATCCAGATTTTGAGCAGCTTCCTCAAGGTCTTTTATAATAATGTTGTAAACTTCAGGAACAGGGGTACGGTTAGCCGTGGTAATAACACTTTTAGTCTCTTCCAGCGAGACATGTACGGGCCCGAACATTTGCACGAGTAAGAAGTAATAATGAGCCCGGAGGAACTTTGCTTCCGCTACCCGTTTCTTTTTCGTGTTTTCGTCTAATTCAGGAACCAGGTCAGCTCTTCCAATCACCGCATTCGCCGAGTTAATGCCAAGATAGAAATTGTCCCAAATCGTTCTGATAATACCTGTACGACCATTTAAATCGTTGTTATAACGGTTTACGGCTTTAAAGCTTCCATCATTGCCCTCCGTATAGATATCGGTTCCGAATACGGAGAGGCTCATGCCTTCTTCGCTGCCATACCAGCTACGAAGAGGGTATAAGTCCCCTCACAGCAGCTTCAAAACCCGAAACCGTATTTAAATAACTGTCCGTAACATTCGAGATAGATTCCTCCTCAAGCAAATTATTGCAGGAGGGAAGGGTAAAGGCTATTAGAGCAATTAAAAGTATCTTTTTCATGACTATCAAGTTTATTTATAAAACCAGCATTAGAATTTAGTATTGATACCAAACAGTATTAAACGGCTGGCGGGTGTATCAGCGTTAATCTCGGCAGTACGCTCTCGGTTATTACTAGGCGTTCTAGCCATTTCAGGGTCAATACCTTTGTACTTCTGACGATAAGGAGCAAAAATAAAGGGCTGCTGGGCACTCACATATACTCTCAAAGACTGCATCTTCAGCTTTTTCGCCACCCCTTCAGGGAAGTTGTAGCCCAGGGAGATGTTACGTATTTTCACAAAGGAACCATCAAAGTAGGACATAGCTGAGGCATTACGGGGCGTCTCTTGCTTTTAGTTAGGTATAGGATAAGCATTTGTCGGATTCGACGGCGTACAGTAATCCACGTCAAGTTTATTATAAAGGCCAAACAAGTTTTTATAACTATTATGGAACAGGCTGCGGATCATACTACCTTGACGGGCAAAGATGAAGAAAGAAAAATCAACCCCTTTAAACTCGAACCGGTTAGTAATACCACCTGTCCATTTAGGGATATCGGAACCTAAGATGACCCGGTCGTCTGTTTCGCTGATTTTTCCATCGGGACCTGGTACAAGATTGCCATCAGCATCTCGTCCAGCCAGGTCATGCAATTTGATTTCACCGGGTTCACGCTGGTATTGTTTTGCCTGGTCAACTACATCCAATTGCCAGCTGCCAGCCATTTTATAATCATAGAACACGGTGAGAGGCTGGCCGATAAACCATCGGTTCCCCACATCGTTGTTTTTGCCACCGTATAACTCCACAATTTCTTCTTTATTGGAATAGAAACTTAAGTCAGTAGTCCACCGGAGGCCATTTGCCATATCCAGGTTAACGGTAGATAAGCCTAGCTCAATACCCGTATTGCGGGTAGCCCCAATATTTTCCAGAATGGAGGCATACCCCCCGGAAGTAGGCAATTGCCTTTCCATCAGCAAATCGGTAGTATTTTGCTGGTATACATCCAATGAACCGGAAATCCGGCCCTTGAAAAAGCCAAAGTCAATGCCAGCATTCGCACTTGCTGTCTTTTCCCAGGTCAGGTTCTCATTCGGTAATAAGCCTGGCCGGTAACCATAAGCCCCCTGGTTTCCGAAAGCGTAGGTAGTTCTAAAAATTCTGGATTGCGTCTGGTATGGGTCAATTCCGGTATTGCCGGTTAAACCATAACTTACTCTTAATTTTAAGTTATCAATAAAGCCAAGTCCCTGCATAAAGTTCTCTTTAGTCAGATTCCAGGCCAATGCTACCGAAGGAAAAAAGCCCCATTTACGTCCGGGCGCAAAACGGGAAGATCCGTCGGCCCTGCCCGTCAAGGTGAGTAGGTACTTATCATTGAAGCCATAATTCACTCGCCCCATGTAAGACAAAATAGCCCATTCTTCCAGGTAGGTACCGTAACCTTCCACGTAAGGCGCTGCTCCGATATTATAGAACTCCTGTGATTCGACACCGCCCCGCGCAGATATAAACTGATAATCCTCCCGCTGTTTCTGGATGCTGTATAACCCTGTTACATTTAGGGAATGAACGGAATTAAACGTTTTGCTGTAATTAACCACATTTTCTAAGGTATAAGCGAACGTATTCCAGCTAGCCGACTGGGCGGTTGGATCCCCTCCTTTCCGTTCATTGGTTAAGCTACCCCGGAACCGGCCAAATCGGCGCGATTGATTATCCGGTCCGAAATTAACCCGGTAAGTAAGCCCATCTATTACTTTAAACTCGCCGTAAACACTTGGAAAAATGCGGTATCTCCGGTTTTCCGTAATGTAGGCTCCGGGCACAATTTCGTTAAGTGGGTTTGTACGCTGCCCGTCAGGAATCGGAACGAAAATAAGTTTGCCATTCTCATCGTAAGGCATCGCCAAAGGTGAGTTGGATAAAGCCTCACCGATAGCACGTCCTTCGGAGCCTTCATTACGGATGTTGTACACGGCAAGGGTCGAAGTACCAAGTTTAATCCGGCTAGTAAGCTGGTGGTCAAGATTAAGCCGGAAGGTATACCGGTTGAAGTCCTGGCCCGGCACAATACCTACTTCGTTAA
The DNA here is from genome assembly GCA_030448185.1 of Cytophagales bacterium. Classification (GTDB taxonomy): domain Bacteria; phylum Bacteroidota; class Bacteroidia; order Cytophagales; family 172606-1; genus CADCTQ01. Next base: position 45,239 of record JAUJNL010000001.1, read on the forward strand.
AAACGTTGCCGCTTAAGGCAAATGTCGTTTTTTCACTGCCTCCTTGTACCCCCAATTGGTGGCTTTGCTGATGGCCATTTCTGATAATCATGTCCTGATAATCAAACCATCGGCCCAGTTGGATAGATTCAAATTCTACTGGATTAAACAAAGCTTTGTCGGCTTGTTCACTTACTCCTTCTGGATATTTGCCAGTGGTTCTCCTAGACTCACGTACATACTCGGCGAATTGAGCACCATCCATCATATCGATTTTACCCATTGAGCTAGAAATACCATAGTAACCATCATAGCTAACGGCGGTTTTTCCTGCTTTACCCCGTTTGGTAGTAATGAGAACTACACCATTTGCTCCCCGTGACCCATAAATAGCGGTTGCTGAGGCGTCTTTCAGAATCTCCATTGACTCAATATCATTCGGGTTAATATCGTTCATATCTCCTACAAGCGGTATTCCATCAATAACGTAAAGAGGCTCATTACCAGCATTAAATGAGCGGCGTCCCCTAATTCGTACACTTACTCCCGATCCTGGCCGGTTTCCATTTGAAACAACGTCTACACCAGGAACCCTACCTTGAAGCGCTTGTTGAGCATTTGTTATAGGTAATTCTGATATTTCCTTTGATGAAACGGAAGCAATAGCCCCTGTAAGCTGGCTCTTCTTCTGGGTACCATACCCCACTACCACCACTTCACTCAATGCCTTTATATCAGTAACTAACTTTACATCAATCGTTCCCTTAGTGCCAACGGGTATTTCCTCATTTAAATACCCCACAAAGGAAAATACCAGCACCGACTCCGGACCCGGAACGGTAATTCTATATTTCCCTTCTCCATCAGTAACTGTACCAGTGGTGGAGCCCTTTACCACCACGCTTACCCCCGGCAGGGCAGTGTTATCATCGGCAGAAGTAACGCGGCCACTCACCGTTTGCTCGGCTGTAGCAGATGATATGTTATCAAACCGGTAGGCAATCTTGCCCAGCAGCGATTGCATGCTGGCAGTGGCTTGGTCCGCATCAGTGGTACCCTGCCCAGAAGCACGGGTATCTTCTTTGGGCATTACAATCACAAACACACCGTCTTTCAGTTTTTCGTACCGCAGTTGATGAGGTTCCAACAGTTTATTCAGGGTTTTTTCAATGCCTGCTTCAGGGGCAAAGTCTTTGGAAACCTGCTTGTCCTCAACGGCTTTGATATTGTATATAATATGCACGTCAAAACGCGATTCCAGTTCGCTGATCATCTGTTTCAGTGACCACGAGGATTGCCCGTTATTCCCCTGCACGGGTGATGGATCCGTTTTTATCATGGCGAATTGCTGGGCATACAGGGAGTTCCCGCTTAGGCCCCAGACGGCTGCCAGGCACATCCACTTGCCGACTTGTCGTACAACTTTTTTCATGGGTGAAGGATTGTTTAAGGATTCAGTTATTCTTGATAAGGATGTCATTGTCATTGCGCTGGATTTTCAGATTAGAAGATTTTTCGAGAGCAGTCAGCAGCATATCGATATTATCACTGGGAATGGTACCCGATATGCGTTGTTCCTGCAGATTTTTCTGTTCGAACCGAACCTGTAAGCCGTAGGTATCCTGCAGTATCTGAGCAATTTCGGCCAGGGGCGTAGACTCAAACACCAGTTCCCGGTTCTTCCAGGAAGTATACATTTGGGGGTCGGCTACTTTCTGCGTGAGCTTACGGGCTTTGTCGGTATACTCTGCGACCTCACCAGGCTTAAGGGTCAGCCCCACTTCCTGATCTGGAACGGACAGCTTTACCCGGCCGGACGTAAGTACTACCCTCGACATACCCGCCCGTTGCGAGACGTTAAATTGTGTGCCTAATACTTCTATCGTCATTTTCCCGGTATGAACCAAAAAGCGGGCATTGCCGGGAGTCTGCTGATGGGTAATGTTAAAAAAGGCTTCTCCTTCCAGCCACACCTCCCGCGGTTGGTCCGTAGACCAGACCGGTGCATAAAGGAGGCGGCTGTTACCGTTTAAAACTACTGCCGATCCGTCGGGCAACCTTACTTGCCGGATCGTTCCGAATGCCGTTTCTACGGTTGTCTGCCGTCCGTACACGATCCACCAGAATGTAGTTGCGACCAGTAGCAAGGTGACAGCGGCCGCTATTCCTAGCCAGTAGTAGCGCGTTCCTAACTTCCGGGTAGGTGTCTCCTGCTGCAGCGTCTGCCCGATCCGGGTCCACAACTCCCGCTTTTCAGCCGCCGGCAGTAGTCCAGTATTGCTGCTAGCCATAATCACCAGTTGGCGGGCCTGCTCCACTTCTGTCTGCTTATGCGGATGCTCCCGGAGCCAGTTCTCCCAAAAGGCGCTTCTTTCCGGATCATATGGTGCCTGCACCCATTCCCGGAAGGATCGTTCCAGTGATAATTCTTCCGCTGAATAATTTTTATCTTCCATCCTGTTTTATATTTTTCAGGAATAAAGTCCAATTTATATAACCCTAAAGAGTTATGCAATCGATTTCTACTCGTTTTTTTAGAAAAAAATTTTATTTGAAAATTAGGAAGGATTGGAAGTCGAAGGCTATGCTGTATTTATACTATCCGCTAAGCCATAAACCAGAATACTGTTAAAAGTTTCAGGCTGCAAACGTCGGATTGCAGGTGTAGCAGATTAAAAAGTTAAAAGTACAGATATTCATTTCGCTACTAAAAATTCCCCTGCATAACGGTCATTAACAGAAGTAACGCTATGTTTTCAACTGCTAAATGTTTCTTTAGGGTACGAAGGGCATTAAAAATCAAATTGTAAGCCGATTGGGCATTTACGCCCATAATATCCGCAATTTCCTCATAGGGCATATTCTGATAAAATTTCAAAAAAATAGCTTCCCGTTGCCGCCTGGTAAGCTGGTCCATAGCCCGGTGAAGTCCGTATTCCGTTTGCTGCAAGTCTTGCTGCCCAATAATACGGACTTCCGGCGTAACAGTGTCCGCGGACGATTTACCTTCCAGCAGCGAGGCTTCACCCTTTATATTGCGCTGATTCAACTCCAAGTGCCGTACCACCTTTCGCTTGATGCAAGCCAGCAGGTAATACCGTACCGAGGTGGTAGCACTCAGATTGGACCGGCTGCGCCAAAGCTCCACAAATAGATCATGAATGCAATCTTTGATCAAGTCGCGGTCACTGGTAAAGCGGGTCGAGTAATCGTACAAGGAATCAGCGTAATACTCATACAGTCTGGCAAAGGCCTGGGTACACCCTCCCTGAAACTCATGCCACATGGCTTCTTCACTTGTATATGAGTGTTCTTTACCGATCATAAGTAAAACGAAAACAAAAGTATTTATTTTAAATTTAACAATATTTAATATAAACTAAAAAGTATTTAGCTGCTTTAGAAGAAGTTAGGCCAGCTATACTGAGAAAGCACCGGAATATTCATTGCTGTTTCTGTTCCAGTTTTTTCTTTGGTCCTTCCACGTGCACAAGAAGACAGTTTATGTTAGTTCCAAGTCACTATTGCAGCATTTTATCCGTAAAAATAGTTTGGTGTAAGGTGTAATAGCCGAAAATCAAATAAAAAGCATTTTAGGGGCTATCTACTAAATGAGAATGGCCAAGTTTTTGACGGGTAAGGAAAGAGGAGTATTTGTGCTGATGGTTGTTTTTTGAAAATTCTAATTTGCAGCTGTTTTTGCGCATAGGGTTGCTGATCATAATTCAACTCATTCGGTTACAAGAAAAATCCAGAGACTGACCATAAACTAAGCTGCCGGAGACAAAATCAGGTAGCAGTCGAAAATAATTAAACATATGAAAAAAGCTATTTTAATCATACTAGGTATTGTAGTTGTGCTGCTAGGAGCCGCTATGATTTTGCCCGTGATCTATAAAGATGAGATCAAAGCTAAGGTAGACAAGGAAATTGTCAAGCGGGTTGACGCTAAGGTATATTACCAGGACTTTGACGTGAGCATTTTCCGGCATTTTCCGAATATCACCGCTACCCTGGATCGTTTTGGTGTAGCAGGTAGAGGTGTTTTCCGGGGTGACACCCTTATTTCGGCTAATTCCTTTGAAGTCACGGTAAATATTATGAGTGTGATCGGCGGCGACAAGATCAAGATCAAAGCGCTTGACCTCGAAAATCCACGCATTAAGGTAAAGGTATTGAAGGATGGCAAGGCCAATTACGACATCTACATTCCCGACACTACAGAAGTAAGCCCTAGTGTGGATACTACTAAGTCTGAGTTTGCCCTCCAGGTAGACCAATGGTCGATTAAGAACGGGTACGTGGTCTACGATGACCGCACCCTGCCCCTGTACGCCAAAATAATAAACCTCAACCATACCGGCAGCGGCGATATCAACCAGGATATCTACGACCTGGCCACCCGCACCACCATTGATTCACTCACGGTTGCCTACGATGGCACCGAATATTTGCATAAGAAGCGGTTGGAGGCTGATATGACGCTGAACATGAATATGCCCCAGTCGAAGTATACTTTTAAGGAAAATACGGTAAAACTCAATGATTTTGCCTTTGGCTTTGACGGCTACGTAGCGCTGCCCGATACGGTCAATACCAATCTGGACCTGACTTTCAAGGCAAAGGAAAATACATTCAAAAGTTTGCTTTCTCTGGTGCCTGGCGTGTATACGAAAGATTTTAAAGATTTGACTGCGGAAGGTAATGTGGCCTTTGACGGTTTTGCCAAGGGTACTTATAACGATAAGCAAATGCCCGGTTTTGGCCTGAATGTTCAGGTGAAAGAGGGTCAGATGAAGTATACTGACCTTCCGACCGCGGTGAAAAACATTAACGTGGACATGAAGGTGAACAATCCGGATGGCAACCTGGAAAACACCGTAGTGGACATCAAGAAGTTTCACGCTGACTTTGGCAAAAACCCGGTTGATGGCCGTGTTTGGTTAAAAGGATTAACCAATTACGATATTGACGCCAACATTCTGGCTAGACTCAATCTGGGCGAACTCACGCAAATGTTCCCAATGGAAGGCCTGACGCTAAAGGGCTTGTATAACTTGGATCTGAAAGCTAAGGGCGTGTATAGTGATTCGCTGAAGAAAATGCCAGCGGTGAATGCCGTGATGAGCCTGGCAAATGGTTACGTGAAATCAAAAGACTTTCCGGCTCCGATTGAGCAACTGAACTTTAATGCCACGGTAAATAATGCCACTGGCCAGATGGCCGATACCAAAATCAACGTGAGCAACTTCCGGATGCTGCTGGAAGGGGAGCCGCTGACCGCGAATGCCTACATCGAGAACCTGGATAATTATACCTGGGATCTGAATGCCAAAGGGGGCATTGATCTGACCAAGCTGACCAAAATCTACCCGCTGGAAGGCATGACGTTGACGGGCCGGGTGCAGGGGAATATCGAGACCAAGGGCAAGATGTCGGATGTGGAAGCCGAACGGTACGACCAATTACCTACCAGTGGCGCGGTACAAATCAGTAACCTCACCTACACCAGCACCGATTTGCCCCAGGGAATGAAGATCAGCAAGGCTAGTATGAACTTCACGCCGCAGCAGATCAATATTACTTCATTTGACGGCTCTCTGGGCAAAAGTGACGTTTCGGTAACGGGGTCGCTGACCAATTACATCAAGTATATTTTCCGGGAGAATGAGACCATCCGGGGCAATATGTCCTTCCGTTCGCAGCAATTTGACGTAAACGAATGGATGACTGATGACCCCAATGCGCCCAAGACTACCGAAGAAGAACCACTCAGCGTCATTGAAGTGCCCAAAACCATCGACTTTACCCTGGTTTCGTCTATCAACAAGGTATTGTATGACAACATGACGCTGGATAACCTCAACGGTACGATCATTGTCCGGGATGGCGCCGTGCGGATGGAAAAATTAAACTTCAATAGTTTGGGTGGGAATTTCATCGCCAATGGGGTGTATGACAGCAAAGACATCGCCAAGCCGAGTTTTGATTTTGACCTCAATATTGCCGGTGTAGCCGTGCAGGAGGCCTACAAGACCTTTAATACGGTAAAGGCCCTGATGCCTATGGCGCAGTATATTCAGGGTGATTTCTCGACTGATTTTAAAATCGGCGGCCGTTTAGGTCAGGATATGATGCCACTGTATCCCACCCTTACCGGCGGCGGCATCATTAAACTGGCTCAGGCTATCATTAAGGATGCCCCGGTACTTACTTCATTGGCCAGCGTAACCCGGTTAAAAGACCTGACTCCGGCCCAGCTACGTGACATCATCCTAAAAGCAGAAGTAAAGGATGGCCGTATTTACTTTCAGCCGTTTGACGTGCAGGTTTCAAATTATAAAATGAACGTAGGCGGCAGCAATGGTATTGACGGTTCGCTCGACTACAAGGTAAAAATGGATATTCCGGCGGGAGTCATCGGGGCACAGGTAAACAATGCCTTAGCTTCACTTACGGGCAAGGCGGTCCAAAACGCCGAAACCATTACGCTGAATCTAAATGTAGGCGGTACCGCCACTAACCCGAAAATTGGCTTGGCGGGCAGTAGCACCAGCGGTTCTATCGCGGAAACTGCCAAAGAAGCTGTTAAGGAAAGAGTAACCGCTGAAGTGGCTAGAGCCTAGGCCTCAGCGGCAGCCAAAGCCCGTGGGCCGAGGCTGACAGACTGAAGGCCGAGGCTGAAGCCCGGGTTAAAGCCGAGCAGGATCGCCTCAGGGCTGAAGCCGAAAAGAAGCAGCAGGAACTGGAGCAAAAAGCAAAAGAAGCAGAAGCCGGGCCAAGGAAGAAGCCCGCAAAAAGCTGGAAGCCGAGAAGAACCGCCTTAAAGACCGTTTCCTTAAAAGCCTGCCCCTGCTTCACCGGATACCGCTAACACCAGTCAATAGAATATGAAGCGGTTAACGTGCAGGGCAACTGCGGAGGCATAGAATATAGCATTATAGTATGTCTCACCAATTCCAGAGCAAACCCCGAAAGATTTAGAAATCTTTCGGGGTTTATTATAACTAAGTACACTGTTCATTAAATAAGTTAATAGCTCTAGTTGTTGGTGAAAACACCAACAACGGCTTTGCTGATTGCCATTGTTGGTGTTTTCACCAACAATCATTTTTCTAAACTCACTTGCTTAACAGTGTACTAAGGGATAAATTAATACGATACCTACTGTTTTGATAAGTATGATAAGGAAAGTGACCATTTTGAGACGACTTTCTAATAAAACGCATCTTCAATATGACGGATTTCCCGCTGGCCATTCAGGGAAATGGCAATTACATCAAAACGGATGTCATGCGGCCAGTCATTAAGATGAATAAAATGTTCAGCAGCTTTCTTAATATGACCAATTTTGACGCGACTAACGGCTATTTCCGGATCTCCGAATGATACGTTGGTACGGGTTTTTACCTCCACAAATACCAGCAACTTCTCCTTACGGGCAATAATGTCAATCTCTGCTTTTCCGTAACGGTAGTTGCGGAGCCAGACCTCATAGCCCTGGTCTTGCAACCATTGGGCCGCCCAGTCTTCTCCTTGGTTGCCTAACTCCAGATTATGGCTCATATTGAGTGCCAGCTAATAATATGATTAAATTGCCCTTCTTTGGCATCTGTGTGACTACCCCACTTATTATCGAAAGCTCTTGGGCAATTTACCATTAAAACCACTTACCGCATTGATGCAGCAACTTATCGAAGGATTCAGCAAGCAGATTCTCCAGGCTATTGAATACGGGCAGCACATTCGATTTACCCCGGCCGCTTACGAAATCAGGAATGTAGTGCTGAGCGGAGTAGGAACCGAGGGGAATGCCGCCGATCTGGTGGCCTCGCTGGTAGTTGACCAGCTATCAGTGCCACTAATGGTGATTAAGAGCTACACGCTCCCGGGTTTTGTCAATAAGCACACGCTGGTGATTGTCTCTTCCTTTTCGGGCCACACGGAAGAAACTATAGCGGTACTGGAGCAGGCATTGGCGAAAGATGCTACCGTAGCTCTAATAACCGCTGGGGGGAAAATGCTCCAGACCGCTACAGAAAAAGGCTTGACGCTGGCCACGTTACCCGACAATACTTCCCCTAAACGGGCCTTCCTCGGATTTCATTTGGTTCAATTGCTCTTCCTGTTAAACCGGTATGGATTAATGGATGATGCATTCGTCGGACAACTCCGTAAAGCAGTTGAGTTGATGGATGAACGGGAGGCGTTTATCCGGGATGGGGCTCAGGAACTGGCCGAGGCCCTGACCGGACATCTGCCCATTTTGTACGGCGACAGCCGCTTATACCCCGTGTTGGCCCGGTTTAGCCAACAGATCAATGAAAATGCCAAGCAACTGGCTCACGTAAATGTGTTGCCGGAGATGAATCACAATGAGCTCACCGGTTTCGTGCATCCAGTTGAGATTATCGATAAATCAGTAGTCGTACTGGTGCAGACTGACTTTGATCATCCGCGGGTACGGCACCGGATTAATTGCTGCCGCCCTATCTTTACCCGCAAAGCTGCCGCTATTGTAGAAGTATTGCTGCGGTACGGCGATTCGCTGCTTGAGCAATGCGTATATCTTATTCACCTATTCGATTGGACTTCATTCTACCTGGCCGGGCAAAACGGCGCTGATGTACTTGATACCCAGGTGGCTGATTATTTACAGGACGAACTTTCAAAAGCGTAGATTTATAATGTAGAATTGACAGTGGACAATTGAAGGAGCTTGCTCAAAAAGGCGAACATAGTTCATGGGTGAGGTGTTAATCCATATACTTAGCTTTGTCTTTTTAGAATGCTATGAACAAGAGCGTCCAATTTCAGTCGTTAGGGCTGATTGATTATAAACAGGCCTGGGATTATCAGGAGCAGTTGTTTGCGGAGACGGTGGCCCGAAAAATCCGGAACCGTGACTTGCCGTATGACGAACAGACTGCTACCGGCAACTACCTGCTTTTCTGTGAACATCCGCACGTATATACGATTGGAAAGAGTGGCAAAGAGCAGCACTTGCTGCTGGGTGAGGAACAACTGGCTCAAATCGGCGCTACCTTTTACCGGATCAACCGCGGGGGTGATATTACGTACCACGGGCCGGGGCAATTAGTGGGGTATCCGGTACTGGACCTCGACCATTTTTTCACGGATATTCACCGGTACATGCGCCTGCTGGAAGAGGCGGTTATTCTTACCCTGGCTGAGTATACCCTCGATGCTGGCCGCATTCCCGGACTGACCGGCGTGTGGCTCGATTATGAGAAAAGGGAAAATCCCCGGAAAATTTGTGCTATGGGCGTAAAAACTAGTCGTTGGGTAACGATGCATGGCTTTGCCCTGAACGTCAATACGGACCTTTTGTACTTTGATCATATTGTCCCCTGCGGCATCGCTGATAAAGCAGTTACGTCAATGGCCCGTGAATTAGGTACGCCGGTACCCATGAAAGAGGTAGAAGGGAGAATGGTAAAGCACCTGGCTGCATTGTTTGAAATGGAAATAACGGAACTTTCATCCTCCAGAATCCCGTTAACTATGCTGGTAATATAATTTATCCAATAGAACTGGACTTTAACCAATGAAAAAAGATATTCCTTTCCTGCCCGTTGAGGGCGTAAAAATAGCGGTTGTCCATCAAAAAGACTCGGATGCTGCTTTTGACTGGGTAGTATATCTGCTGAATGAAAATGATGTCACCATTAATAATGTGTTTGTGACTTCCCGGGGATACGGATTCAATGGCGAAGAACAACAAAAGACTTCCACCTTACGTCACGTGATCGGTGACGTCGCTGCTCATGATTATGCCTTGATTGAAAGCATTGATCCGGCCGTATTCCACCTGAATAATGAATACTGGGTCAGCTACTTTATCAATGGCCAAGTATATGACAAGAAATTTATCTTTGTGCCCGATAGTATTGTAGAGGAAAATCTTAGCCGGATTGAACAGTTATCATTGACCGGCGTAGTGCATGTATAATTGTTTTGACAAGATCTTTGTCTAATACTTATCCCGGTAACGAAACCCGTTTTCGTAGATCGGCCCTTTCTGTGCTGGTATTTCCTCTGTTATAAGCTCAGAGGTGTATAGGATCACCCAATTAGCCATAGGAAAGTGGGCAGGTAAGGTACATAGGCGCTATACCGGAAAACCCCTGAGCTAAATAAATCTGCTTATTTTTGAGCCGCCCAGCGTAGCCCCGGCTCCCTCTGTACTATACCGGTTAGCAATAACCATTGGGCAGAATAGACTATAAAGTCAACTGTTTGTCGGCACAAGGGCACATTACGCATTATCTAAATCTAATTAGCACCTCTACCTGACCCTTATGATTATCGGCCTGCTCCGCGAAGAAAAACTCCCTCCTGACCGGCGGGTAGCCCTATTGCCTGATCAGTGTGCCGAAATTCAGAAGCGCTATCCCGGTATTCAGGTGCTTGTCCAGCCTAGCCCGCATCGATGTGTTGCCGAGACCGAGTATATAGCTGCCGGGTGCCATATCAGCGAGGATATGAACCAATGCGACGTGCTGCTGGGAATCAAAGAAGTGCCGGTCCTGTCATTGCTGCCCGGTAAAACCTATTTCTTCTTTTCGCACACCATCAAAAAGCAGAAACACAACCGACGCCTGCTGCAAGCGGTTCTGGAAAAAAAAATTACCCTTATTGATTACGAATGCCTGACGGACGAAGCCGGGCAACGCTTGATTGCCTTTGGTCGCTATGCCGGAATAGTGGGCACTTATAACGCCTTCTGGACCTTCGGCAAGAAGTATGGTTTATACGATTTGAAAAGAGCCTACGAATGCCGGGATCAGGCGGAGATGGAGACCCAATACAAAAAGATTGGGTTGCCTCCCATTAAAATCGTACTTACCGGAACCGGAAGAGTAGGAAAAGGAGCGCTGGAAGTACTGCAGGGAATGGGAATCCGGCAGGTAAGCCCGGACGAATTATTAGGCCTAGACTTTACCCAACCCGTATTTGCCGTACTCCGTTCGCAGGACTATCATCAGCACCGGGAAGGCCAACCCTGGGACGCAGCCCATTTTCACGGGCATCCGCAGCAATACATTTCCCGTTTTAAGGCTTTTACGCAGGTAGCCGATATACTAATTGCTACGGCCTACTGGCACCCGCAGGCACCGGTGCTATTTACGAAAGAAGACATGCAGAAAACTTCTTTCCGGACCCGCGTCGTAGCGGACGTGACCTGTGATATTGATGGCTCTATTCCCTGCACGATAAAATCCTCATCCATCCCGGACCCGGTCTATGACTATGACCGGTGTACCGGTGAAACGTACCCTGCATTTTCGGACCCGGATCATATCTCGGTGATGGCTATTGACAATCTGCCCTGCGAATTGCCTTTAGACGCATCCCGGTACTTTGCGGAGCAGTTAATCAAAAATATACTTCCCCGTTTAACCCAGGCAACTGATGACACCAACGGCGTACTGAGCCGGGCTACCATTGCTACCGGAGGAGGCCTTACGGAACGGTATAAGTACCTCGACAACTTTGTAAAAGAAGGTTTGTAAAGAGCGTAGTTTCTGCAAATAATAAACGCCTCATTTTTTCTTTAAAGGGATTATTGATTAATTTGGCCCCGGTAAAAGCGAGTACAACCTAGTACTGTCGGCTATAAATCCGGAATTTAATCCCTTAGTTTACATGAACATTCACGAATACCAAGGCAAGGACATCCTGAAAGGCTACGGAGTCCGCATTCAGCAAGGCATCGTGGCCAATACGCCCGAAGAGGCCGTGGAAGCTGCCCGCCAACTGCACGTACAGACGGGTACCAACTTTTATGTGGTAAAGGCCCAGATTCATGCCGGTGGACGCGGTAAAGGTGGTGGCGTGAAAGTGGCTAAAAACCTGGAGGAAGTACGGGAACTCTCCAAACGTATCCTTGGCATGCAACTGGTAACGCACCAGACCGGCCCCGAAGGAAAGAAAGTGCACAAAGTACTGATTTCACAGGATGTGTACTATCCGGGTCCCGCCGAGCCGAAAGAATTCTACCTGAGTATTCTGCTCGACCGTACCAAAGGCCGTAATGTGATTATGGCCTCTACCGAAGGCGGGATAGATATTGAAGAAGTAGCGGAACATTCTCCCGAAAAAATCATTAAGGAATGGATTGACCCGATGGTTGGCCTGCAACCGTTCCAAGCCCGCAAAGTGGCCTTTAAACTTGGTCTGGAAGGCGAGGCATTCAAAGAAATGGTAAAGTTCGTGCAGGCACTGTACAAAGCGTACGTGGAGACGGATTCTTCCATGTTCGAGATTAACCCCGTGCTAAAGACTTCTGATAATAAAATTCTGGCCGTTGACGCTAAGGTAAATCTGGACGAAAACGCCCTCTTCCGCCATACCAATTATACCGACCTGCGGGATATTACTGAAGAAGATCCCCTGGAAGTAGAAGCCAGCCAGGCCGGATTGAACTACGTAAAACTGGATGGCAACGTGGGCTGTATGGTGAATGGTGCCGGACTGGCTATGGCAACTATGGATATTATCAAGTTGTCCGGCGGCGAACCGGCTAACTTCCTAGATGTAGGCGGTGGCGCCAATGCCCAAACGGTAGAAGCTGGTTTCCGGATCATTCTGAAAGACCCTAATGTAAAGGCCATTCTGATCAATATCTTCGGGGGTATTGTCCGTTGTGACCGGGTTGCCAACGGCGTAGTGGAAGCTTACAAGAAAATCGGTGACATCCGCGTACCCATCATCGTCCGTCTGCAGGGTACCAATGCCGAAGAAGGAGCCCGCATTATTGATGAGTCCGGCCTGAAAGTATTTTCGGCCGTATTGCTGAAAGATGCTGCTGCCAAGGTAACGGAAGTAATGAAGACCGTAAAGTAGTTCACCTTTCGGAATGCTAAAAGGTGAATGCTAAAGGCTAAATGGGAAAAGAAGGTTTTCAATTAGTTAATACCTAATTTCCCTTGGTCACTAATATAACTTTTAAAAAGGCTGATCAGTTGTGGTCAGCCTTTTTGTTTTCATTGACCCTTTGGTATGCAACAGTTAGCGTTGCCGGGCGGTTTCAAGATCAGTTCTAATCCGGTATACTTGCCATTACCGAACTAACGTATTTTCCCCAACCACCAACCATCCGTTATGAAACGCTTTTTCTTCTCCCTGTTCCTGTATTTTCTGGCAATTCCATTGCCTGCCCTGCTTGCCCAGAACCATACTGCTGCGGCTCCCTCACTAGTGAGACTGAATCATATCGCCGTGTACGTAAATGATCTGGCCAAAAGCACTACATTTTACGAAAACATACTGCGGCTTAAACAAATACCCGAGCCATTTAAAGATGGCAAGCATACCTGGTTCCGCCTCGATCCGGGTAGCCAGTTACATTTGATTCAGGGAGCCGAAAAGCAGGTCAAACATGATAAGAATGATCACCTTTGCTTTAGTGTCTCCTCCATCGAGGAGGTAATTGCTACTCTGGATAAGTATAAAATCGAGTATACTAACTGGCCGGGCACTGCCAAAGCGCCCACGGTAAGGGTGGATGGCGTCAAGCAGATTTATTTTCAGGACCCCGACGGCCACTGGCTGGAGGTGAATAATGATGGGTATCAGCAGAAATGATAGGTACTCATTCGAAAAAAATGCTTCTCTACGCTATACTAGTTGAGGGGGGCATAAATCGGATTACCAACCCGATGATTGTTCGGCATTTAGCTTCGCTGAGATAGTTGCCATGCCGAACCGGGGAAATGGCGGATTTGCAATCCGCTCAAAGGCCTTACAGTAGCTTATTGTAGACCTTTTTATCTATCACCACCCCTCACTATTTATCTGACCTGTTGCGGGAATCTTTGAATAAAAAGCCAGTTTTCTGACTTCTACCAGTCAGAAAACTGGCTTTTTACATAAGCACATGATAAAATTCACGAATCAGGAGTAACACGGTAAAATCAGCCTTTTTATTGCAATAAGGCTATTTTGGTTTGGCTTATAGGGTCTGGATGCCGCAACCAAAGCAGGAATTGGCCCGTATCAGAAATATTTTCGTCAAAAATCTCTATTACATTACTGGTTACCTTTTCATTATTTTCAAGTATTAATACATGAGAAAGTTTCTTCTGTATTTGGAGCTTTTTTTTAAAAAAATAAAAAATCATGGCTAATACTTACATTAACAACAAAAATATATATATCTTTGCTGCGAATTCCACTGCGGCAAGAACATATTACAACCAACACTTTAAGCATTTTTTTATTACTGGTTCCTGTAAAAGTTACTTTAACCATAAAACCGCTTAAAGCCTCCATTTAGAAACAAATCACTGCTGCAACCTCCCAATAAACGTTTCTAAACTTTTTCCTTCGTTCCCATTTTTCCATGAAGAAGACATTGCTCCTGCTTGTTGGGCTGTTTTGTACAGTTTCAACTTCTCCTCTCTTTGCTCAAGTAGTAATCAGCCAGGTATATGGCGGAGGCGGCACAACCGGATCTGCTTATAAAAATGATTTTGTAGAACTGTTTAACCGCGGTACTGCGCCAGTAGTCCTCAATGGTTGGACTATTCAGTATGCGCATCCTACTTACGTAAGCTGGTCCGTTGCCGCTAAACTATCCGGCGTGATTCAGCCGGGCCATTATTACTTAGTAAAGCTGGCTGGCGCCGGCAGCGGTACCATTGACCTGCCCACTCCTAATGCCGTAGGCACAACTGACATCAGTGAAGCAGCCGGTTGGCTTGCCTTAACATCGGGTGATACGGCCATTGTAGCCGGCCGGCCGATGTCCTGCGGATTTGCCGGCGGTTCGAAAGTCATCAATGACTTAGCGTACGGACAGACCCGTTGTGGTAATTCCAGTGCCATTAATTTAACCAATATGCAAGCCGCTATGCGAGGTGGCAATGGGTGCCTGAACTGGATCAATATTGCCGCACCGGCTCCCCGTAACGGTGCCTCTCCGGCGTCAAATTGCGGCACACCGGCCATTACCGATATAAAGGAATCAATCCCATTTAAAGATCTGTTAATAGGTACTACTGCAAGCGGTTCCTTTACCTTTATGAATGTTAGCCTCAAAGGCGATGTAAGCATCACCTTACCCGCTGGTACGCCGTTCAGTCTGTCAAAAGATCAGGTAAATTATGGTAATTCGATTACGTATAGCCTGAGTGAATTGAATTCCGGTCAATATCCACGTGGCATCTATGTACGGTTTGCGCCAACTTATACCGGGGTAGTACGTTCAATCATCACTCTGGCAAGCCCGGGTGCGGCCATCAAAATCGTAACATTAACTGGACGCGGGTACCTTCCGGTGGTCGGTTTTGCTTCAGCCGCTGCCTCTATACAGGAAGATGCTGGTACTCATACCATTACCCTGAACCTGACCTCACCGGTAGCTACTGCCCAAACCGTTACGGTAGCTATTAATGACAACGAGGCCGTCTATGGTAGCAACTACACGACTAATCCGGATGGGTCTAAAGGAAGTTTCACCCTGAACATACCCGCAGGCAGCCAATCAGCTACTTTCGCCATCACGCCAGATCAGGATGCGGTGAAAAAGAATAACCTGCTCATCAGTTTCGCTATTACTGCCACTAGCAAAGAGGTGATTGCCGGTACATCGAAAACGTATAATCTGATGATTGTAGACAAAAACTTGCAGACTACCACTACTACTGCATTTGCATCGGAGAGGTTGCAGCGTTTCACGGCTTCGCCTAACCCTACCAGTGGAGTGATAACCTTAACCGCTGATAACAACTTGCCCGCTAGCACCATCTACAATGCCACTGTGTTTTACGGCAATGGAAGAGCCTTATTTTCCGGCAAGGGCACGCTTGCGCAGTTGAGCGGACAAATGAGTGCCCAATTATCAAAAGCTGCTCACGGCTTGTATACAATCCGTATAGCTACCGATAAGTCTTCCTCGCAGCTACGGATAGTAAAGTTATAGGGATTGATAAGCTAACGGGCTGAGAGAGGATGTGTCGGTGAATACCCCAGTATTAATCAAGATACAAAACGTTTCCGGGGTTCTCCCCGGAAACGTTTTGTATTGTAACACCTATTTATTCCTGATGGCCTGGCCCGGTAGGGCACCCGTGTGGGCGCCATGCTCTATAACAAGAAGCCCATTCACAATTACGTAATCAATTCCGGTAGCATACTGGTGGGGCTTGTCAAACGTGGCATTATCCGTGACGGTATTCTCATCTACAATCAGGATATCACTGGCAAAGCCTTCCATCAGTAAACCCCGCTCTTTTAACCCGAAAGTCTGGGCGGGAAGCGAAGTCATCTTGCGAATCGCATCCTCTAACGGAATGAGTTTTTTCTCCCGTACGTATCGCCCTAATACCCTGGCATTGTTGCCATACCCGCGGGGATGTGGCACGCCGGAACGGTACTCACCGGGTCCGGCATCAGAAGCAATCATCGTAAAAGGTTCCGCCAAAATACGTTCTACATCCTGCTCATTCATGGAATGGTACACCATCTGCGCATCCCCCTTCAGGTACATTTCTAAAATCTGGGCAATCTGGCTGTCCAAGTCGACCTTTCCCTTCACTTGCCCGGTAATTTGCAGGATGGATTTTCCGTTTAGCGTTGTATCCGTCTTGTAATTAGCCACTACGGCATAATCGTAACTTTCAGATCCGCCGCTTAGCAGATTCTGCTTCATTGCTTCTATAATCCTGACGAGGGTATCGGGGTGTTCGATTCGCTTTTTGGCTTCGACACTTCCACCGGCCAGTGCCCAGGATGGGATGATGCTGGATAACCGGGTAGAGGAAGCCGTATAAACATATTGGTCCACGGTAACGGGCAACCCTTGCTGACGGGCTTCGCGTACCAACTGGATTGATTGCGGACTACTGCCCCACATCGCTTTACTGCTCACTTTGAAATGCGAAATTTCCACTGGCATTCGAGCCTCCCGGCCTATATGGATGGCCTCCCGCACGGCCTCAAGCAAGGCACCTGCCTCATTACGGATGTGGGAAGCGTATACGCCGCCTGCCAAGGAAGCTACTTTGGCCAGAGCCAATACCTCATCGGTAGTAGCGTAGGTACCGGGTACGTAAATCAAGCCGGTGGAAAGACCCACGGCGCCATCACGCATGCCTTTCTCCACAATGACTTTCATCTGCCCCAATTCCTGGGGGGTAGGAGCCCGGTTTGCTTCTCCCATTACCTTGCGGCGCACGGAATTATGCCCGACTAAAGTGGCAATATTTAAGGCAACAGGCGTTTTTCGGATTTGTTTCAGGAAAGAATCTACCTTCGTGACCGAACTGCCGCAATTGCCCGTGATCAGCGTGGTGACACCCATACGGGTAAAGCGTTCACTGGAGTTCTGATATACGTTTTCGGCGTGTCCGTGTACATCAATAAAGCCGGGACAGACAATCCGGTTTCGGGCATCTATTACTTTTTTGGCTTTTCCTTCAATGTGTGGATCTATCCGGACAATCCGGCCGCGCTTTACGGCGATGTCGGCCACATACCAGGGATTACCCGTACCATCTACTACGCGGCCATTTTTAATGAGCAGGTCAAAGCGGGTAGTCTTAGCAGAAAAATGGCTCCGGCTGGTACAGGCCGAAATCAGCCCGCCAAGCAGCAGGACAAACAGGGTGTAACGGTGGATCATAGTAAGTAGGTTTGAGGGAATCTCAATGTAATGATCCAATCCGGTTAAATCAATTTTTATCCGGTGTATTAAGCCTATCCAGGAAAGCATAAGGAAGCTACCGGATGGATATGGGCTCTTAAACCGTGTCCATCCAGAAATAAAAAAAGCCTGATCTGTTCTTATCGGGGGTCCGGTATTTTTCAGTATCCCAGTACTTTACGAACCCTTCCCAACACTTCCCTTGCGATTACCCGGGCTTTGGCTTCTCCGCGCTGCAATTGCTGATCGAGTTCCGGCAGATTGGTCATGTAGAAAGTGAATACTTCCCGCTGTTTGGCGAACTTGTTTAAGATCAATTCGAACAACGCCGTTTTGGC
The DNA here is from genome assembly GCA_030448185.1 of Cytophagales bacterium. Taxonomy (GTDB): domain Bacteria; phylum Bacteroidota; class Bacteroidia; order Cytophagales; family 172606-1; genus CADCTQ01. The sequence continues at coordinate 63,227 of JAUJNL010000001.1, forward strand.
ATGGCCGTATCCATAGCCACCGGCCAGGTAGCGTTGCCGCATTTCCTCCGTCTGAGTACTATCGGCCAGCAGGGCGTATAATTTGAATACATTATCCGCATCCGGATTCTTAGGCGCTTCCAGCGGAGTACTGTCCGTCACGATGGACATCACTACTTTTTTCAATTCTTTTTCCGGCAGGAAAATATCAATGTAGTTATTATAAGACTTGCTCATCTTCTGGCCGTCAATGCCCGGAATGGTCATTACCTGTTCATCAATGCGGGCTTCGGGCAGCACAAATACGTCACCATAACGGGTATTGAATGTAGTGGTAATGTCGCGGGCCATTTCCAGGTGCTGCTGCTGGTCTTTGCCTACCGGCACAAAATTGGCATCGTAGAGCACAATATCAGCAGTCATCAGTACCGGGTAGGTAAATAAACCGGCATTTACATCAGCCAGCCGGTCTGATTTGTCCTTAAATGAATGCGCATTGGCCAGCATCGGGAAAGGGGCAAAACAGTTAAGATACCAGGCCAGTTCGCACACTTCCGGTATCCTCGACTGACGGTACAGCACGTTTTTTCCCGTGTCAAACCCAAAAGCCAGCCAGGCAGCAGCTACTGCATTTACGTTGTCGATGCGGGTCTGCGCGTCTTTGATCGTAGTCAGCGAATGCAGGTCGGCAATGAAAAAGAAGGACTCATTGCCCGGCTGTTCCGATAAACGGATGGCTGGCGAAATAGCGCCCAAAATATTGCCTAAATGCGGCCGTCCGGAGCTTTGAATGCCGGTAAGGATTCGTGCCATGCTTCTGTGGATTATAGATAGTCCGCAAATTTAGGGTATAGGCGTGAATCTGCTCACAAATGCAGGGGAGATTAGGTATTTTTGATAAAATCTGGCCTTACCTGGTTCTCCTGAGTTAATACCGCGTTCTACTGATTCTTCCTGACCGATGTCCCGTCTGTTGCTGTTTTTTCGTCCGCTGCTGTTGCCTTTGGGCTGGTTATACGCTTCAATCATGGCCGTCCGGAATTTTTTATACGACAAAGGGTTGAAAGAATCACACCGTTTCCCGCTACCGGTTATCTGCGTGGGCAATTTGAGCGTGGGCGGTACGGGCAAAACGCCCCATACCGAGTACCTGATCCGGCTGCTGCAAAAGCAATATCCGGTTGCCACGCTGAGCCGCGGGTACGGCCGTAAAACGAAAGGATTTATCATTGCCGATACAACTTCCACTGCCGAACGCATCGGGGATGAGCCTTTGCAGCTATACCAGAAGTTTTCGCCCGGAGTGATGGTAGCGGTAGGTGAAAAACGGGCTGCTGCCATTCCCCGGATCGTGGCGGCCAAGCCGGAAACTCAGGTTATTCTTCTGGACGACGCTTACCAGCATCGTAGCGTAAAACCTTCCTTTTCAATTTTGCTCACTGATTACAACCGTCCCTTTTACCAGGATTACGTACTGCCGGCCGGGCGGCTGCGTGAAAACCGGAGTGGAGCCCACCGGGCTGATGTGGTTATAGTGACCAAATGCCCCGCCGATCTTTCCGGTGCGCAGCAGGCCCAGATAACCCGTCAGGTTCGCCGGTATGCGGCCACCCATACTCCCGTTTTTTTTACGGGCATCCGTTACGGTGCGCCAGTCGCCTTCGGAAATACCACCACCCTGGATGATACTGTAATGCTGGTTACTGGCCTGGCCAATGCAGTGCCACTGGAAGCGTATATCAGTCAAAAATTTACCCTGCTCAAGCACCTGGCTTTTCCGGATCATTATCAGTATCAGCCGGCTGACCTGTCCCGGATTGAGACTGAGTTTATACGATCTGGCGCCAGGGCCTTGGTGACCACCGAAAAAGATTACGTCCGGTACAGGCTGCCGGGCCTGGCTGAGGTAACCAAAAGGCTTCCGTTTTTTTACATTCCGATTGAAGTATACTTCCTGACCGGGCAAGCCGCGTTTAATCATAAAGTCATTACGCATTGCCATGCTTTTCGGGATGATGCCGTTACCACGAGTATAAGTAACCGTGCCACGTAAGCGTTGTACCCGGAATCAATAAAATTACGTTTACAGTATACCCCTGATGGCACTTTAATTTATGAACAAGTAGTAGCTTCTTCGTTTTTTGATGCCGGACAAGGAAGAGTAATCCATAGTGTAATCCGTAATGATTCAGTGCTTATACAGGCTGAGTTGGACTTAGACGAAAGACCGGTAGGGCAAGCTTGTGATTCCACAGTTACATCCTTTAAGATTGCCCGGAACGGGGAAATCACTCAAATAGCAAAAAAGAGATACAAGATGAAGTGCAGGTAAAGAATGTACTGATAATTTGGCGCCAAGTGAAGATTTAGTTTCCAATCCAGATGTGACCTTTATCGAATATTGCCGAAACTGCTAATCTCCAAATAGTATCGGCTTAGGGCTTGTATTCACCTTTAATTCTATTTATCATTAAGCAGTAGGGGTAAACAGTTGTTTTAGCGCTACGTTTAAGTAAAAGCTGCTTCTTAGCCGTCATATCTAACACAAAATAACGCTACCGCAAAATAATCAGCGTATGCAGGAGATAGAAGACTTTCTTATGGGGCGGTTGGGCGCCGAGGAACGGATACTCTTTAAGCAGAAAATACTGACTGACCCATCACTGGCCGTGGAGGTCGAGTTATACCGGGAAATTGCCCGGGGAACCAACCTATTGGACCGGGCCGGACTAAAACAGCGGCTTCAGCAACTGGAAGACCGCATCCGGAAAGATCTGGGGGAGTAACACCGCTATTACCGGTTTGCCGCCATCCTGCCCAATTCATTTACTTATCCGGGAAAACCAACGGCCGGTTGGCTTCATATTTGTTACTTTTGCGGCGTGACATACCGAAGCCTTCTTCTTGCCGGTTGCCTGCTGCTGATCTCGTTCTTTGCGCAGGCCCAGATCCTGGATGATTCCACCAAACAGGTGTATGGTCCTACCACTACCCGATTTTTCCTGGAACGTGATATGCTGGCCAGCCGGGATACGTCCTACACGATTGATACGCTGCTGCACCATTTTCATAACTATAACTTTATCAACCGGAGCGGCAACCGGTATGCTGATCTCGGCAATCTGGGTACCGCGCTTAGGCCGGTTTTCTATACACCTCCGGCTCAGATCGGCGTCTATTCCGGTATCAATGCGTACAACCCGTACTTTTACTATCCGGATGACGTCCGCTACTTCGATACCCATTCGCCTTATACGAGTTTATATTACGTGCAGGGTGGTCTGGCCCAGCAGTTGCTGCGGGTAGACTTCAGCCGCAATATTACGCCCCGCTGGAATGCCGGGTTTGATTACCAGCGTCTTACAGCCGGAAAACAATTTGCTTTTAATCCGAACCGGGAAGGAGATCGGGGTACGGATCATCACGCCTTTGTATTTCATACCAGTTATCATTCTAAAGATAGCGCCTACCAGTTGCTGGCGCACTTGTCGCATTTGAACCATACTTCCTATGACCAGGGCGGCATACTGGATGAGCCTCTGAATTTTGGGGACCAGGACCTAATCCTGATAGATTTTTCCCGTAATGCCAGCGCCCAGTTGCGATCTGCCCGGACGTCGGAAGTGCGAATGAACTACCATCTCTACCACCAGTACAGTTTCGCCAAAGGGTTTCAGTTGTTTCACATCTTTGACCGGCAGATGCAGCGGTATGCGTATATAGACAGGGACCCCAAAAACGCTCAGCTAGTAGCTACTATGGGACGTCCATTCTACCCTTATATTTTCAGTGTTATCCCTTATAATTATACTGTTCTGGATACTGCTCGTATTGGCTATTACTCAGATTCCCTCACGCAGGAGAAAACGCAATTTGAGGTATGGGAAAATAAATTTGGGATCAAAGGCACATTAGCGGGCTGGGATTACCGGCTATACGGACGCTACCGTTCCTGGCACGTCGGATACGTTCCTTTTATTCCATTGGATATTGAGCGCAGTACTAACGCCAACTCAGAGGCTTTCATCGGTTTATGGACGCAGTACCGGTTCGGAAAAAATATCCGGCTGAATGCGGAAGGCGAACTCATGCTGGTGAAGGATTACCGGTTGGGCGGCACCATTGAGTCTCCCTGGTTCCGGGGTAGTTATTACAGCACGTCCTACTCTCCGGCTCAGCTTCAGCAGAAAGTATTAAGTAATACTTTTTACTGGGATAATAATTTCCGCAATACCCAGGCCAACCAGATCTTCGGACAGCTTATTTTGAAGTGGAAAGGATTGGAGTTAATGCCTTCCCTGACGCTGATCAATCTGAACAACTACGTCTACTTTGATGAACTTTCCCAGGCACGGCAGGCTGGTGATGCCATTCAGTTGGTGTATGCCGGGGTAAACCTTAATTATTCCTGGAAGGTATTTCACTTTGAGAATGAGTTCATTTACACCCTGCGTAATGGACCTGATGTAATCCGGATACCGGAATTGTTTCTGACTTCAAGGTTGTATGCCGAAGGGGCTTTGTTCAAAAAAGCACTGTACATGCAGTTAGGAGCGGAGGTACATTACCGGAGCACTTACTATGGTGATGCGTATATGCCGGCTATCGGTCAGTTTCATTTGCAGAATGAGTTTCCGCTTAAAGCGTATCCGGTGGTTGATGTATTTGCCAATGCCCGTATTGGGCGGGTCCGGCTGTTCGCAAAGTTTGCTCACGTCAACCAGGGATTTACGGCCCCGGGCTATTTCGTCACGCCTTATTTCCCGGGACAGATCCGCACACTTGCTTTCGGCGTAAACTGGCTTATGTTTGATTAAGGCTGGTAGCGGTAAGTACGTAAGTATATTTTAATTTATTGTAACACGTAATTTATTGTAAAATGCTGTACTCCGGTACGTAGTAACCCTTATCAGTAAGGCAGAACGTCCTCCGGATAGAAATAAAAGAGGCATAGTGCTGGCACAATCATCATAAAGTTTTTTTTAAACTGTCGTAAACCAGGTTAGAAATAGGTGCCGGGTTTACTATTTTTCTCTTTTTACCGGCCGCTTATGATTTCTACTGAAGAATTTAATGTGCTTCCGCTGAGCCAGAAGGCTGGGTGTATTTTTGTATACGGGCATTTCTTAATCTACCGGAGTGGTGAGCATCATATCTGTTTGCTGTTCTCGGTCTTATGGTGTTATTATGCCGAACTCCTGTATCATAAAGATACTAACGATGTCATTGATATATGGGCTCATCGATAAAAACCGCTCCGTTGGATGCTTACCTGGAGGAACTCACGATTGAAGGGTTATTATAAATTGACACGACGCAAAAGGGGTGAGATTTTGGTCTTCTCTGCAGCGGCATACCTTCGATGCAGGCTACCGAGGCAGCGGGTCTATACTCAAAAAGTGAATAGCAACTTCATAAAACCTTCGGTTCTTTTAAGTTTATGTTGATTAATTTTGAAAAAAGACTGTCCCAACCGGATTATAATCCGGTTGGGACAGTTTAGACTGTAATCTTCTCAGGTACTATTGGTGGTCGGAATCTTCGTCAAGATCAGCTCAATCAGCGTGATCTTTCCGGCTTGCCGGGCATGGTGGAAGGTATCGTAATTGGTAAGATCCTGCCGGGTAAGCATCAGCATCTCGCCCCTTTCGGGATTGGTCACGTATACGTATTGCCGCTGGCGGTAAACGAAGGCCCTCCCTTTGCCGTCGGCGGGAAAAACCAGGGGTAACGTTCTTTCCGTTTTTTTCATTCCCGTAAGGCCATCGAAAAGCAATAGCGTGCCGTCACTCTTGAGTGCCAATATATCTTTGCCTTCCATCAAAACGAGCGGATACAATCGCTGCGTCGTCTATAACCGGTGTAATAGCGTTCTTTTTCCGGATCAATAAAATATACGCCGAATTTGGCCTGGTACCCCATAAATTTTTTACACTCCTTGCCGTAATAAATGGTTGACAACCAGTTTGCTCCAAAATTTACCGGTAAGTGATTAAGCTTTGGCTTCCTTCACTGCTTACTTTCAAAAATACCACTGGTAGAGCCGAATAAGGCCCATTTTCCGTCTCCGGCATCTCCATGAATACCGCCCGTAGCGATGGTAGAAGAATGCAGTACTTTGCCGCTGCGGTCTATTATTTTTACCCGCTCCGGAAGGGCGCCAGCCACCGAATTATCTTTTGGGTTACGGCCATCGTGCCGTTGGCGAAGAGGACCACCGCGCCGTGATGGGGTTGGTCTACAATTACGGCTGGTTTTATCTTCCTGATGCAGACGGTCTTCGCTGGTGAGACTCAGGGAGCCGTCTCCGTCATTAAACAGGGCCATGTGATTTCCTCAGGCGTAAAAATGCGAAGGTTTAGGTGCAGTGGCAGTAGGCAGGGCCCACTTAGAGGTGCCTTTCAGATGCGCATGGTCGTCGTGCGCTTCAATGCCCGAATCGAAAAACTGCACAAAGTGATTAGCGTAGTTAACAACCGCCGCATAGCGTCCGCTGGCAGTGGGGTACAGATTATTACCGGCAAACTGTCCCGTAAACGTTTCCATTTTTTCGTTTCGGGGGTCCAGCAGGAATAAGTTGGTACTGGCATCATCCGCAACCAGCACCCGGACAAACTGATTCTCCCGCTGATCCTTGGGTTGGGCTCCGTCATCATCAGGCTGGCAAGCACTAAAGGCGAGCATCAGGCTTAGCAATGCCGCAGTAAGTAATGGTTTTTTTCTCATAGTAAGTTAAAGTTTATTTGCAACTGTGTTGCAAATAAACTCATAAATGCAATAATGTTGCAAGTGTTTGCCATTAATAATTTTTCTATCCAGAATAGCTGCCTGGGGTTAAGATGATGTACGGAAACGGCGCTATTTTCGGCTTACCAATTGCCTTCCCGGAAGTTGGGCTCAGACACGTGTTCAACAATCCCTTGAACGGTAAAAAGCTGACGAAAAGTCCTGGTTTGGGAAGTCGCCATTCGCCTTACCGGCACTGTTACGGGCAATTAGCTTCGGCCTGATTCCTAAGTTCCCGCATCTTAGTCAGCAGGGGCTGTATGGCGGGGAGGGTGTCCAGGTAAATAATATGAGTTTAGAAGTTTATAAGTACAAGAGAGGATGGGTGATCTCTCATACAGATATAGCTTATTTACTCCTGCACTCATATACGCATACACTTCTCTCTGCCCCGGCTCATCCGTTTGTTCGTGCGCCTCACTTCCGTTCTTTTATGCCTCGTCGGCTTTAGTGGCTTGCCTAATGCGGTCCGGTGGTATTTTCGGGTAGTACAGCACACCATTTACTCATGGAAACAACTTATCTGATTTTACGCATCATTCATATTACGGCTGGTATGACTGCCTTTTTTGTTGCTCCGGTGGCTCTGATCGTCAAAAAAGGCGGTCCGGCGCATATTCGCTGGGGGCGGGTATTCTTCTGGGCCATGGTAACGGTAGCCCTTTCTGCCTTGGTTATGACCACTATTAAAACGAATATATTCCTGCTGCTGGTGGCCGTATTCAGCTTCCATCTATCACTGATTGGTTACCGGGCGGCGGCCCGGCGTAAGGCGCAAGACCAGGAGGCTTCCCGGAAGGTCGACCTGATTTTAGCCGTGGTCATGATCCTGTTTTACCTGGGCCTGGCTGCTTGGGGAAGCCATTTATTCAGCCTAAAGTCCCATCACGCGTTCGGCTATATCTCGCTAGCCTTTTCGCTGATTGGCTTGCGCTTTTCGTTTATGGAAATCCGGGCCTTCCGGAACCCTTCACCGGACCGCATGGCTTGGTGGTACCGCCACATGAATGGAATGGTAGGCTCATACATCGCGGCAGTTTCAGCTTTCTCTGCCGTGAACCTCGGATTTCTTCCGGAGGCTATCCGCTGGCTCTGGCCTACCGTAATCGGAGCCCCTTTGCTGGCTCTCTGGGTCCGCTATTATAAGCGGCGGTGGCAGCGGCAGTAGCAATTTATAGTTTCCGGTTTACAGTTGTTCGTTGGCTAAGAAAAAAGCAGTCAGGGTAATCTTCTTACTGCTTTTCTCCGGTCAACTGCCGCTGCTACTGCCACTACCACTTTTCACTTCTATCTCCTCATTTCTCCCTTCTTCCCTATATTTGTTCTACATGAAGGCTTTCCTCAAACGACTCCCTGCTCATGTGCTGATCGGCATTGCAGTAGTCTATTTCTTTAATATTACGGATGATCCGGGCAGCCTCAACTTCTGGATCAGCGCCGCCTTTTCGGTCGTGTATACCATTATCATGTGGGAAGGCAACCTCGTCATTATCCGAAAATTAAGGCGGCGCTACCCCGATCACAGGCAAACCGGGCAGCGGATTACGGCTCAGGTTGCCATCTGCATTGCCTATACCGTCATTGCAGTAATCCTCACCGCCATTGTACTACATGTGGTTACTGGTAACCGGAACTTTAGCTGGGAGGAATGCCTTCTTGCCTTGAAACCCAGCTTGCTGGTTACCCTGACCGTGGTTTCCATGAACGAAGCAGGGTATTTCTTCGCTAATTGGAAGAATACTATTCTGGAAGCGGAACAACTGAAGCGGGAAAACATTCAGTCGCAGCTAGAAACGCTGAAAAGCCAGGTAAATCCGCATTTTCTATTCAATAGCCTCAATACGCTGATCACCCTGATCCCTGAGAATCAGGAAGTAGCCGTGGAATTTGTGCAGAAGCTTTCTAATGTATACCGTTATATTCTGCAGAATAAGGATCGGGAACTGGTTACGCTGGCCGAAGAAATGAAAATTGCCGAAGCTTACTTATTTCTGCTGAAAACCCGGTTTGGGGAAAATCTGAAGGTAGACATCCGCATTCCGGCCAACGCCCTGAACCGATACGTAGCGCCGCTTACCATCCAGATGCTGCTGGAAAATGCGATTAAGCACAACATCGTGTCAACGGAAAAGCCGCTGCACATTGACTTATACGTAGAAAAAGACGAGGTACTGGTAGTGAAGAACAACTTGCAACGCAAAAACAGCGTGCCGGACTCTACCCAAACCGGACTGGCCAATATCAGCGGGCGGTATAAAATATTGTGTCAGAAGGCAGTAGAGGTAATTGTAACTGCTACTAACTTTATAGTCATATTGCCGCTGCTTTCGGTAGAAAAAAATGGTCAGCGCCATTGAGGATTGTGATGAAAGGATGAGATGGTTCAGCAGCAAGCAAATACCGATCAAACTCTACTGTACCATCAGTACTTGAGCTAACCATCCCTTAAGCCGGGCAAAAATGTTTCGATATTCAATAAGCATCAGAAGCTGATTAGCAATCATTTATCATCCTACTTCTTAACTCCTACTTGCGTACTTAACTTATCCTCTTTTCCTTTTATCATTTCTATCAACGGTTCTGACTTATGCGCCTCCTGATCATCGAAGACGAAGCCCCGGCAGCCCGGCGTTTAAGTGGGTTGATTGCAGCAATCGAGCCGGACGCGGTAATAGCGGAAGTAATTGACAGTGTGGAGTCGGCGGTAAAGTGGTTGCGTACCCACCAGACGCCCGATCTGATTTTTATGGATATTCAACTGGCTGATGGGTTGAGTTTTGAAATTTTCAGCCAGATCGATGTACAAGCTCCGGTTATTTTTACCACTGCCTACGATGAGTATGCGCTACGAGCCTTTAAAGTGAATAGTGTAGATTATCTGCTGAAACCTATTGAAAAGGAAGAGTTAAAGCAAAGCCTCCAGAAATTCCGGAAGCTTAATGCTCCCTTTGCCCAGCCCCTGGACACTAACTTGCTCCGGTCTCTGGTGCAGTCGCTGCAATCTGGGCAGCCGCAGTTTAAAAACCGGTTTCTGGTTCGCTTTGCGGACAAACTGGTATTTGTACCCGCGGAGGACATTGCTTTTTTTATGGCTGAAGACAAATACGTCTTTATCCTCACGAAAGAAAACAATAAGTATACCGTTGACCATAACCTCGACGAACTGGAAACCATGCTGGACCTGGTTACTTTTTTCCGGCTTAACCGGCAGTTTATTGCCCAGCTCCAGTCTCATCCTTACGATTCATCGTACTTTAATGGCAAGCTGAAAATTAACCTGTATCCCGAACCGGCAGCTGAGGTTCTGGTCAGCCGTGAACGGGCCCCTGCTTTCAAGAAATGGCTGGGAGCCTGAAGTTGATTTGTACTTTCCAGTTTACCCTTCCTCTCGATTAGGCAGTAATTCTTCTGATTCGTAGTTTCGGCCTACGACTATTCAATTGCTACTTGCCCTTCCATAAAAATGAAAGCTTTTGTTCCTGCTGGCTTATCGCCTTCTTCCCGGCTTGGTTGCTTGCCCAACCGGGAGCCGTGTCCAATACAAACTTTATTACCAATGAAGTTCGTTTGCGAGGTTTAAGGCGGAGAACCTTTAACTTTAACGATTGCTTTCCGCAAAAAGCGAAGGTTATCGAAGGAAAGATTCTAAGGTAACTAACCACGCTGGTTGTGGGGTACGGAAAACATTCGACTGTTGTTGTGTGCGGCTAAAAGATTTGCTGGACGAGGCCAACATTCAAAATGCCCAACCGAAGGAACGGGGCAGCTATTATGTTCTGATAACCGCCAGCGACAACTATCGGGTGCTTTTTTCGTGGAATGAGCTGTACAGTAGTCCGATTGGTGAACAAGTTTATCTAATATTCGAGAAAAATGGCCGCGAAATCACAGGGGATGGTAAATTTGTACTGATTAGTGCCGCCGACAAGATTATCAGCCCCTGGCATATACGCTGGGTCAAAACGATTGAAGTCGGCAAACTCCAAGCAAATCCCTGATGATTCGTCTTTTTTTACTTTTTTACCCATTGTGCTGCTCACCCTAGCCAGTCACGCCAAAAGGTCAGAGTAGCCGGTATCCGCCAATGCTCAGTTTGTATCGGAAGCCTTACAGGAAGCTTTTTGAGAAAGAAACCGGCATTAAACTTGAGTTGATCGTGAATTCATCGGGCAAGTCACACGCCCAGATTGAACAAGGGGGCTCTTTGATGTATTTCTGTCGGCCGACATGAAATACCCGGATGCGCTATTTAAGAAAGGGTTGATTGAAACCAGACCGAGGGTATATGCCTATGGTAGCTTAGTGCTGTGGACGACCCAGAATCTGGATTTGTCGGAAGGCATTGGGGGTATTGGCGCATGAATCGGTCAGGAAAGTAGCGGTGGCCAATCCGCAAACGGCGCCTTACGGGGAAGCAGCCATTAAAGCCTTGAATAACTACGGAATTTACCGACCCGTCCAGGACAAGCTGGTTTACGGAGAAAGCGTTGCCCAGGTAAACCAGTATATTATTTCGGGGGCCGTAGAAGTAGGCTTCACGGCCAAGTCCGTGGTAATGGAGTCAACCCTGAAAGAGAAAGGCACCTGGATGGAGCTGGATGCTAAATTCTGCCCGCCCATTGCCCAGGGTGCGGTGGTTCTGAAGGCCATCCGGAAACACAATTACCAGAATGCTCACCTGTTTTATAACTTCCTCTTCGGTAAAACGGCCAAAGCTATCTTTGCGCAGTACGGTTACACTACTCCCGAAAACCGGCCATGAATCAGCTCAAAGGCACGGTTGTAGCCGTTGAATGGGCAGAAGCCATCTCGCTGGTCACGGTTGAAGCAATGGGACACCTATTTTCGGCCCTGGTCATTGATTCGCCGGAAACCGCCACTTACGTAGGGGTTGGTAACCCGGTAGTGATGGTTTTCAAGGAAACGGAAGTATCAATTGGTAAAAATCTATCCGGCGGCCTGAGTCTGCGTAATCGCTTTGCTTCCAGGGTGAATGAGGTCAAACGAGGCAAAGTGCTTAGCCAGTTAACGCTGGACTTCAAAGGGGAGCTGATTGTTGCCATTATTACCACCCGGTCCGTGCAGGAACTTGATCTACAGATCGGCGACCAGGTGGAGGGCTTGGTCAAAACCAATGAAGTTACCCTTACGGGTGGTTAGTTTTGGGTGTTTCCTTATATTATACTCCCGAAACTCTATTTCGGGAGTATAATTGTTGGTGGTAATTGAAATGGTAAACATAAAAGAGTCAATTCGAACATTCAGGGAAAAATTCCAGCAACAAGGAATTGAACTGACCAAGGCTTTTGATAGTCTCACGGGAGATGCAGTTTCACAAGTTCATTATTCACGTAATTGGGAAGGGGAAAAACCTTTGTTGATTGAACAAGGAAACTGTCACCATGTGCCTTTTGGAGGAATAAAATTGAGTATGCAAAGCGGAAGAAAAGTGCTGCTATTTGACTCAAATACTTTCTCTGAGTTTGGCGGCACTTTTGGAATAGACTTCAAAGAAGTAGGAGAAAGCAGTGATATTGAAGGTCAGGAAGATATGTCATGTGGCCCTCAATGGGGAGATTTGATAAATGTGAGAATAAAATCATGCAATATCATATGGCTGGATGATGACGGGTGGGAAGTTCCAAGATTGATTAATGAACGACAGGTAATGGTTCCTATGGACAAATCAATGGGGATTTTTCCTCATGGAATACGCATAGAATTTGAAAATGAACGCAAGATTTATATTCTAGCAGTTGAACCTGATGAATATTACGAAGCTGAAGGGAGATTTACATATTTGAGAGGTGGAGAAGAATTTGTAATTGCCTTCAATGAACAAGCCGCTAGGAATCAAAAATTAGTAATTGAAGGAATCGAATTAGGATTTGAATAAGAACTACCACCAACACCAGCCAAGCCGGTCAGCGGCCTTGCCTCACCGCAAAGCTCCACCGCAACAGGACCGCCGTCGTGTAGTTTTGATGCGTTGGCTGTCATAGAGAAGAATTTTTCGTATTTTACTCAGAAAGATAATACTAATGAAAGCAATAGAAACAACCGGTAAAATTGATAAAGAGGGAGTATTACATTTGGATACACCGCTAGAATTGAAAGAGCAAACCGTGAAAGTCATTGTGTTAATTCCAGAAGAAGTAGAGATTGAAGAGCAGGAATGGCTCAAGGCTATTTCCCATAACTCGGCTTTTGACTTTTTACACGAGGAAAAAGAAGACATTTATTCCCTAAGCGACGGTAAACCTTTCCATGATTAAGTATCAGATTGTGTTAGTGCCGTTTCCTTTCGATGATTTTACCGGCACCAAAGTTCGACCCGCCATTTGTCTTACTGAAGAAATGGGATTTTACAAACATGTGGTGATTGCTTTTATTAGTAGTCAGATTCCTGTCCAATTAGAATCAACGGAATTACTTTTGGAGAAACGGGACGGTGACTTTCCCGTGACGGGGCTATTAGTAGATTCAGTAATCAAATTGCATCGCATCGTAACCGTTCCCAGAAGTTTAATAAAAAGGCAGTTAGGGCATTTACCACCACGATTAGTACCAGAAGTTGATAACCGACTGCGGAGCATGTTTGGACTCTAAAAAAGAATCACAATAAGTACGGCAGCCAACACTAAGCAAGCCGGTCAGCCCGCCGCCCAAGCACAGGGCTAACGCATGAAGCGATGCCGTCGGTTGCTCATGTTCCGTTATAGGTCATTGGAATGAACATAAAGATAGAGTTTCCAGTATTGCTGTTAAGTAGTTACAATGGAGCGGAAAATTTGGATGTAACGTGGGATAATGACATCGCGCCTTTGATTCATCAATCACTACGGGAGGCGGGAATAAGCCTGCAAAATGCGAAAGTTGATTTTGTGAAGGCAATTCCCCAAGTGAACGACGAAAAAATAAGCTATTCATTCAATCTGACTACTTCTTGGACTGAACTTATAACAGAACAGCTTGTGGATGCTTTAAAAGAAGCAGGTTACCAAGCAGGATTGTGTATCAAGGAGGTAGTGAATAATCGAGAAAGCGTACTGTACGCCGAATCTGACTGCGCTGATATTCAAGTAAGAAGACAACGCCAACAAAAGAATATAAAGAGAAGATAACGATCTATAATACCAAGCCCGACAACCGGTCTTGCCTCACTGCAAGTCCAGCCGCGTACCAGCTCCAATTGCGTGGATGTTTGAGCCATTAGGCTCTATATAAAATAATAAATGATTGAAAAAATGACTAAACCTACCAGTATAGCGTTAAAAATTAATTCAGATGATTTAGTTGTAGGTTGAAACTGCATCAACTCTTTAAAGACTTGGATAAGTTTTTCATAATGGGCCGAAATTAATATCATATCTATCACTAACAGCACCCCAGTAAATACCCGCATATAAGGCAAAAATCCATAAGCATTATTTATTAGAAAAACAGTCAATAAAGCCGGAAAAAGAAGAAGTGCTCCCAGCAGCTTTGTTTTCTTAAAAAGCAATAATAAGGCGGGTACCAATTCAAATACTCCTACCAAGCTAGAAAACCAAGTCGAGAAGCCTAAAAAAGCCCAGGTTAGGGTAACTCCATCTAACTCTTTTAATTGATATGCATACACCTGAGCAGGTAGAATAAATTGGATGCCTAGGATTTTAATTAAACCATAAGCTAGCATGATCAGACCCAGTACATATCGTATGATGAGGTACCAAATATATTCACCATCAAAAGTGGATTTCATTGTATTGAATCACGAATTTGACCCTTTACAATTTAGCATTTCTGAAAGTAAATTCTACTTAAAAGAGTCAAAATACAGAGCTTAACACCACCTACACCAATCACCGGCTCTGTTTACCGCATTGCCTCACTGCAATCGGCCCGCCGTCGACTGTTTTTAGTTCGTTAAGTATCATTAAAAAAATAAAAAAATGGAAAAAGTAGAAAAAAGGAAAGAGAAAAAACGATACCTAACAACTAAGGCTTCATAGCCAAGCGCAGCGGACATACCGTTATGTATGGTTGTTCCGTTAGTTTTTAGTTACCTGTTTTCATTTACAGCTAATCCTAAAAGGCGCATCGGCCTCAACCTACGCCGAACCGCAGTAGACCCATCCACTAACAACCCAAAACTGGCAACTTCAATCCCGAAACCGGAGCTTATAAACCTGAAATTCCATGCAGCCAGACTGGGAGCCCCTCTGGCTTACTTTACAACTGGCGCTGGTGACTACCGGCTGTCTGCTGGTGATCGGCGTGGGACTGGCCGCCTGGCTGGCCCGATCCACCTTCCGGCTCAAACCCGTAGTGGAAGCAGTGATTAGTTTACCGCTGGTATTGCCCCCATCCGTATTAGGATTTTATTTGCTGCTGGCTTTCAGCCCCAATGGATTTTTAGGCCGATGGCTTTCCGCAGCTTTCGGTTTGCAACTGGTGTTTTCCTTGAAGGGCTGGTGGTAGCATCCATTCTATACAGTCTTCCCTTTATGGTACAACCCATACAGACTGGGCTGGAAGCCTTACCGAAGTCTTTACAAGAAGCTTCCTACACCCTGGGAAGATCCAGGCGGGTTACCTTTTTCCGGGTATTGCTACCCAATATCAAACCTGCCCTGCTCACGGGAGCCGTATTGTCTTTTGGCATACCATCGGCGAATTCGGGCTGGTGCTAATGATTGGGGGAAATATTCCCGGCGAAACCTGGTAGCTTCCATTGCAATCTATAACGAGGTCGAATTATTGAATTATGCCGAGGCTCACATCTATTCGTTGATTTTGCTGCTGATTACCTTCGGTATATTGTTGGCGGTGTATCTGATTAATAGGAAAGAGGGTTTAAAGTTTTGGATTTACTGTTTTAAGACCTCACCCTAAATCCCTTCTCTAGAGAGGGACTTCAAATAGGACGATTTTCACCTCTTCTCAACAGGAGAAGGGGACGAAACTTCAAAAGGGTTTCTTAGGTTGTTAGCTGTTGAATTAGCACATCAGTAGCAGGAAACTGATACTCATAAACCCACAACTCGAAACTACAAACCATCAACCAGAAACTTAAAATCCAAACGGCATGCTAGAAATTCGGGTTCGGAAATCACTGTTAATGGCGGAAGGGCAAACGGATCTGGCCGTTGATTTTCAAATCGGGAAACCGGCAGTTTCTGCACGATTTACGGTAAATCAGGCGCGGGCAAAACAACGCTGCTGAAAATACTGGCGGGACTAATCCAGCCGGAGAGAAAGTTTCATCCGGGGTTAACGGGGAAGTGTGGTCAGATACCAGAAGTAAAATTTACCTTCCTCCCCAAAAACGAAAAATTGGTTTTGTTTTTCAGGATTATGCCTTGTTTCCGAACATGACCGTGCGGGAAAATTTGCTTTACGCCGCTGCCGGTCCCAAAGACTTCCCACTCATTGATGATTTACTGGAAAGAGTTGCCTTAACATCCTTAGCCCGCCGTAAACCCGCTACCTTGTCAGGCGGACAGCAACAACGAATAGCCCTGATCCGGGCTTTGGTGCGCCGACCCGCCATACTGCTCCTGGACGAACCCCTCTCCGCCCTGGATCCCGAAATGCGCCATCAGTTGCAAACCGAGATTTTCCAGTTACACAAGGCCTTTCACACCACTACTTTGCTGGTAAGCCATCAGTTAACGGAGATCTACCGCCTTTCGGACCAAGTCATTCACATTGAGCGGGGTAGTATCATCCAGTCCGGTACTCCTTCAGCAGTATTCGGGCAAAAATTCAGCAGTAAAATCCAGCTGCCCGGCGAAATATTAAGTATTCAACAAAGTGATATGGTCTACATCCTCGAAATCCTTACCGGAAACTCCGTAATCAAAGTAGTGGCAACCGAAAATGAGGCCCGCGGCTTACAATCCGGTGACCGGGTAATGGTGTTTTCGAAAGCCTTTAATCCCATTGTCCGGAAGTTATAGTTGAATTTGACTGTTTAACTCATTATTATATTTACTTAAACAAAATAACTAAACTTGGTGCTTTTGTTTAGGTAAACCTTTCCGATTCGCAATCCACACTTGCCATTGCCCCGTCCGTTTGGCAGTTTCTGATAGTATATCTGATTCATGTTATAATTCCTAAAGATGCCCTGCTAACCCTCCAGGAGCAGCCTTTTTAAGCCTTAGCTATTGTAATACGGCAAAGATCTGCTCTGTAGCGCCAGGTCACCGCCAGTTGTTCGAAATCGGATAGAGCTAAGTGGAGCTAAGTGTTGGATGCCCAATAGTAGTACAGTTACTACTAATGAATGAGCCTTAAGACTCAAGTTAGACACTATTCAGCTAGCTCTTTTCTTTTTTAAAAGGATTATAAGTGAAAAGTTTTTACTTATATTTTTTGTTTAATAAAATAAAAAAAAAGTTAAACAAAAATTATCCCTTTTCTCCAGGCATCCGTATATTTGGTCACACCAATACTCAAATAGCCCTATGACTGCTTTAGAGTTTTCTTATTCTATTAATAAGGCATCGAAGTCGCTCAAGCCATTTGCCATGCGACTAACCAAAGACCACGAGGAAGCCAACGACTTGCTGCAGGAGACCCTGCTGAAGGCATTTATCAACCGGGAAAAATTTTCGGAAGGTACCAATCTGAAGGCCTGGCTGTACACAATTATGAAGAATACGTTTATCACCAATTACCAGCGGATGGTACGGCGTAATACCTTCATTGATACCACCAGCAATTTGCATTATATCAATTCCCCTTCGGTAATTATTCAGAATATGGCCTATGCTACTTTCACGCAGGAGGAAATTGATCAGGCGCTGGGTGACATTGAGGATGTGTACCGCATTCCGTTTATGATGTACTTCCGGGGATTTAAATACCATGAGATTGCGCAGAAGCTCGAAATACCCATTGGAACCGTCAAGAACCGGATTCATCTGGCGCGGAAAGAGCTCAAGCAACACCTTGAAAGTTATCAATACGCTTCCTGACCGGTTAAATACAAGACCTCAGTCCACCAGAAACTGCCCAAACCATTTGTTGTTTGGGTAGTTTTTTCATTCCTTAGAATAGTGGTTTTGGTTTCCAGTTTATAGTTGTTAGTTTCCAGTTGCCGGTTTAGCACTGTTGTTGCTGAGCTACAGTTTACATTTGGTACCTCTGACCATGAGCAGACAGGCTGATAACCACAAAATGATAGTTAAAAACAATCAACCAGCAACCAAAAACTAACAACCAGAAACTATTCTATCAGTGGCTGCAGCAAAAAAAGTAATCGTAATCGGATCTGGCTTCGCGGGACTTTCGGCGGCGACTCATCTGGCACAGCGGGGGTTTGACGTGACTGTGCTGGAAAAAAATGAGTCATCCGGCGGAAGAGCCCGGCAATTCAAGGCGCAGGGATTCACCTTCGACATGAGGCCCAGCTGGTACTGGATGCCGGATGTATTTTGAATCCTACTTTGCCCAATTCGGCAAAAAACCCGCCGATTATTACCACTTAATCCGGCTTGACCCCTCGTACCGGGTTGTTTTCGGTGAAAATGATTTGGTTGATGTGCCTGCTCAAATGGAAGCATTACGGGATCTATTTGACTCAGTGGAGCCCGGTAGCAGTAAGCAACTAGACGCCTTTCTGAAACAGGCCGCTTACAAATATCAGGTGGGAATTCAGGAGTTTGTGTATAAACCCAGCCGGTCCGTGACGGAATTTATTGATCCGCGCCTGCTGATTAGCGCCATCCGGATGGACGTATTTCAATCTTTTTACACGCATGTGCGCCGGTTTTTTAAGCACCCTAAGATTCTGCAGCTGATGGAATTTCCGGTACTGTTTCTGGGAGCCGTGCCACAGAATACACCGGCTCTGTACAGCCTGATGAATTACGCTGATATCAGTCTTGGCACGTGGTACCCAATGGGAGGGATGCACAAAATTGTGGAAGGAATGACGCAATTTGCGGAGGAGAAAGGCGTTACATTCAACTATAACTGTGAAGTAACGGGCATCGATGTCATCGACAGACAAGCCCGGCGGATAATAACCAATAAAGGAACGTTCGACGCTGCAGTAGTAGTTGCCGGAGCAGACTATCACCACGTTGAAAGTCAGTTATTGGAAAAGGGTCAGCAAAGCTATAGTGAAGAATACTGGAACAAACGGGTGCTGGCGCCTTCTTCCCTGATTTTCTATGTTGGGGTTAATAAACGTTTGCAAGGGCTGCGTCATCATAATCTGTTCTTCGATGCGGACTTCGGTCTGCATGCCCAGGAAATTTATGAAACCCCGCAATGGCCGACCGAACCACTGTTTTACGTGTCGGCTCCCTCTGTAACCGATCCGGCTGTTGCACCCCAAGGGTGTGAAAACTTATTCATCCTGATTCCGGTGGCGCCAGCGCTGGCCGATAGCGAAGAAGTCAGAGAGAAGTACTATCAGGTAGTGATGGATCGGCTGGAAAAACTGACGGGTCAATCGATCCGGGAAGCCGTGGTATACAAGCGCAGTTATGCTCACCGTGATTTTGTGGGTGACTATCATGCGTTCAAAGGCAATGCCTATGGCCTGGCTAATACGTTAATGCAAACTGCTATTCTGAAACCTTCGCTGAAAAGCAGGAAGGTTGATAATCTCTTTTATACCGGGCAACTGACCGTACCGGGTCCCGGCGTACCGCCTTCCCTGATTTCGGGGCAGGTAGTGGCCGGAGAAGTAGTTAAGGAGTTCGGGTGATGGAGATTGTTCGACAGAAAATAAATAGTCCTGGTTTAATCAATGACCCCGGGTTTTAACCTGGAGAGGCGGGGTTCCGGCCGTTTTCTCCCATTTTAAAAACAATTGTGCCGGTAAAAGGTTAAATGCAACAAGCAGCTGCCAGGGCAGGCCGTAGACTGTAAGCATTTATAGCAGTATTTATAATCTTACGGCATCCAGCAATAAGTAATCAGGCTACTCCTAATAATTAAGAGAATCAAGGTACATACTATGGATTTGTTCAGCGAAACCACTTTTAAATGCAGCAAGCTTATTACGCAGCATTACAGCACCTCGTTTACCCTGGGCATCAAAACCCTGGAAGCTAAATACCGGCTGCCTATCTACGGAGTGTATGGATTTGTCCGGTATGCTGATGAAATCGTGGATACCTTCCACGATTATAACAAGCACGATTTGCTCAATCATTTCTGGCAGGATACCTATAAGGCTATCGAAGACAAAATCAGTCTGAACCCGGTGCTGCACTCCTTTCAGATGGTGGTACATACATACGGCATTGACCGGGAACTAATCGACGCTTTCCTGACCAGTATGGAAATGGATTTGCAGCGTAGTGAGTATAATGCCGAGGGATATGAGGAATACATTTATGGTTCGGCAGAGGCGGTAGGGCTCATGTGCCTGCGGGTGTTCTGCGAAGGAGATGATGCGATGTACCAGCGGCTTCGGGAACCGGCCCGGCGGCTGGGCGCTGCCTTTCAGAAAGTAAATTTTCTGCGCGATATCCGGAGTGATTACTACGAACGGGGCCGTACTTATTTTCCCGGAGTCAACTTTGATTCCTTTACCAACGACGCCAAAAGTGCCATTGAAGACGATATCCAGGCTGATTTTGAGGCTGCATACCAGGGAATTATCCGGTTGCCCCAGGGAGCCAAGTGGGGCGTGTACCTGGCATATATATATTACAAGGCGCTGTTCAGTAAAATCAAAAAGCTTCCGCCTTCACGCATCCTGCAGGAACGTATCCGGGTACCCGACCAACACAAAGTTGCGCTGCTGGTACAAACGTACTTCCGTCACAAACTGAATTTTCTGTAAGAAGCCTCTCATCGCTCAGTCTATTGGCTTCGCAGGGTATTTACCGCTATTGGTGCGGAGAAGGAGAGATACGGGTTCCTCTCGTAAAAAGATGATTTAGGGTGAGGTGTTTTGAAAGGACTACTTTTAATTTGGTCTATTTATTCAGGTCTTATACTGTTTTTAATGACAACTTCCCGGCTGGAGTTAAGTTAAAGGATAGAGACGTAATAGTATGAAAATCGGAACCAGCCGGGTGGAGGCATTCAGTGATGGGGTCATAGCTATTGTAATCACGATCATGGTCCTGGAACTGAAACTTCCCGATATACAGAAGGAAGCAAGCACGCGGGATATTTTGCACCACCTGACTGAACTAGCTCCTTATTTTGTGGCCTACGTATTCAGCTTTATGATGGTGGGTATTTTCTGGACGAATCACCACCATATGTTTCATCTGCTGGAAAAGACCAATGAGCCATTGTTGGGACTAAACCTTTTTTTTCTTTTCTGGATGAGTCTGATTCCCTTTGCGTCAGGGATAATGGGGGCCAATCCCTGGCTGCCTACCTCTTCCGCTATATATGGATTTATCATGCTCATGACTACCTTATCCTTGACGATCATGCGTATTTATACGCTGAAACAAGGACTAATCCATAAAGACGAAGACCAGAATTTGACTTATAAGATTTACACTGCATCCCTGCAAGGTAAAACCAGAAGCTATATTGGAACAGTAGCTTATCTACTCGCTATTCCATTAGCGTATGTCCATATTCTGCTGGCCTATCTTTGTTTTATCATTCCGCCCATTCTCTTTTTTATTCCTCATGGCATTGATGACGAGAAGCTAGCCGCAAGAATTGAGGAGAAGAACTAAGGCGTACAGCCTCTTAAGCGTTGCTCCTAGTAGTAGTCGAACAGGAAATGGCTGGAACCTCCTGAACGCGTTCCAGATAAAATGTAAAGACCAGCCGTAAGACTGACCGAACTTTTAGTGGTTGAATTTGTTGATTTAAGTAGCGATATTTGCAAACTATGAAGGCAGTTTGTTCCCGTATAGTAGCTTTCCTGATGATTGGGGTGATGCTTACCCTCAATACAGGTATGGGCTTGGTGGAACATACCTGTTTTGTGAGTGGTAAAAAGTCCATTTCGACGGATCAGCATCAGGGCTGCTGCGCTAAAAAATCTAAAGCGCCAGTCAGTAAGCCCCAAGTAACGGTTCAGAAGGATAAGTGC
The DNA here is from genome assembly GCA_030448185.1 of Cytophagales bacterium. Taxonomy (GTDB): domain Bacteria; phylum Bacteroidota; class Bacteroidia; order Cytophagales; family 172606-1; genus CADCTQ01. Next base: position 85,011 of record JAUJNL010000001.1, read on the forward strand.
TGCGAATTGAATACGGCTTATCTGCATATTGATTTCGTTTCCTTATCCGACAGCGTTTCCAAGTTTTTCTCCCATCTCTATTTTACAGTAGCCGACAGCGTTGTTCACGTTTTCAATGCCCTGGTGCAAAAAAGCGAGACAGCCTGCAGTTACACCAATTCCTCCCCGCCTGAGTCGGGTCGTTCCTTGTTGCTTAAACACTGTACGCTTAGAGTTTAGTGAACACCTACGCCTGCCCCTGGTGGTGCCAATCGCATGGGCCCTGGCTTTTTTTATTGCCTTTTAGCAAGGCTTTATCCTCGTAGTGTATTCATTTAAAACTCTTTATGAAACCATATTTTCCTCCCGGAATAGCTTTCCTGCTATGCGGGTTCATGCGGATTGCCGCTTTTTCACAAACCATTACCGGTACGGTGCGGGATGGGGGTAGTGCCGGACAAACATCCCCATTGCCGGGTGCCAGTATTTACTGGTCTGGTACCACGCAAGGCACCACTACGGATGCCAATGGCCGTTTCAGCATCACTAAACCAACTGCCCATGCTCCATTAGTGATTAGTTTTGTCGGATATCAGAGTGACACGATTCACGTACACGACCAATGGGTGATTGAGATAGTATTGATGCCCAATGCTACGCTAAAGGAAGTAGTGGTAGAGTCCCGCACTTTTGGTACGCAAATTTCCTCTCTAAATCCTCAAAAAGTAGAAACGATTTCGGCGAAAGAACTGCAAAAAGCGGCTTGCTGTAACCTTTCGGAAAGCTTCGAAACCAATGCCTCCGTCGATGTTTCCTTCAGTGATGCCATTACCGGAGCCAAGCAGATTCAAATGTTGGGGCTGGATGGTGTGTACGTGCAGATTAATTCTGAGAATATCCCTTCTATCCGTGGATTAGCCACTACTTACGGGCTAAATTATACACCAGGAACCTGGGTTTCGTCCATTGATGTGGGTAAAGGAGCCGGTTCGGTAGTAAACGGATATGAATCTATTACCGGTCAGATCAACGTGGAATTGCAGAAGCCCGAGAAAAGCGAAAAACTGTACCTGAATACCTATCTGAACGATATGGGCCGGGCCGAACTCAATTTGAATTCAGCCCATAAGTTGAGTAAAAAGTGGAGTACCGGCGTATTGTTGCATTCGAGCCGCCTGGGCGATGAACTAGGCCGGATGGACCGTAATAAGGATGGTTTTCTGGACCTACCCATGTTTACACAGTACAACGGCATTAGCCGCTGGAAGTACAACGGTAACCGATTGCAGGCGCAGTTTGGCGTAAAAGCCCTTTATGAAAACCGGAAAGGTGGCCAGATGGCCTACTATGACAAAAGCCATACTATGGAGCCACAACAAATCTGGGATGAGCACATGGGCCACTACATGTCCGTAATGCCGGAGCCTCCCTATGGAACTGGCAGCACGACCCGCCGGATGGAAACGTTCAGCAAAACGGGTATTTTGTTCCCTAATACGCCTTACAAGGGACTGGGCTTGATTACCTCCGCAGTGAATCACGAACAGGACGCATTTTTTGGGAATAACCGCTATCGCGGCCAGCAGCGAACTTTGTATGCCAACCTGATTTACCAGACCATTATTGGCACTACGGACCATGCCGTAAAAATAGGAGCCAGCTACCTGCTGGACAACTACCGCGAAGCTTTCCGTGACTCCTCCTTCACCCGTACCGAATCGGTGCCTGGTGTTTTCGGGGAATATACCTACACGATTCCCGAGAAGTTTACGGCAGTAGCCGGCTTACGAACTGATTTTCACAACTTGTACGGCATTATTGTTACGCCCCGACTGCACCTGAAGTATACCCTTACGCCGACTACTATTCTCCGCGCCTCCGCTGGCAGTGGCTTCCGGGTACCGAATCCGATTGTAGAAAATACCTCGGTACTGGTGAGTTCGAGACAATTGGTGGTAAAAGAGAACTTGCAGCCCGAAAAGGCTTGGAACTACGGCCTGAATCTGACTCAGGAATTTGTGGCATTTGGTAAGAATGGTTCGCTGGGCCTTGATCTGTTTCGCACGGATTTTGTGAATCAGTTAGTGGTGGACATGGACAGCGACCCGCGGCAAATTGCATTTTACAACCTGAAAGGGAAGTCGTACGCCAACAATGCGCAGGTAGAAGTGCAGTACCAGCCCGTTAAACGCATGGATGTGAAGCTGGCCTATAAGTTTTATGATGTGAAAACCACCTTAGGCGGACAACTGTTGCCCCGGCCCTTCGTCAGTCAGCACCGGGCTCTATTTAATGTGGGCTATGCTACTAACTTTGATAAGTGGAAGTTTGATTTTACTACGCAATGGATTGGTTCCAAGCGGGTTCCGGCCAAGTTTACGGATGCCGAAGGGGTAAGGCCCTTAACCTATTCGCCTGCTTATTTCCTGTTTAATGCCCAAGTGACTAAGTCTTTCCGGAAGTGGGATATTTACTTAGGGGGAGAAAATCTTGGCAACTTTAAACAACCCAGCCCCATCGTAGCTGCGGATAAGCCCTTTAGTCCCGACTTTGATGCTTCCCTGATTTGGGCACCCATCTACGGGCGAATGATTTACGCAGGAATGCGGTTAAAGATAAAGTAGGAGGGAGAATGAGAAGTGGGTTTGTGACTAATTCAATATTGCACAGGAAGTTATCCCGCAAATAAGGCCAGTTTATAAAAATCTTGATTTGAAATAAAAAGTTTAAAAATGCCTAAGCTAATCAATGCCTTTGATTCTAGTAATGAGTTTGAACGGTCCTCTTATTTTACCATCTGTTTCAACACGCTTCCCTCTCACCTCAGATTTAAAACTCCGCTGAATGAAAGCAGGGAAAATATGGAAGCTGTCATGGCTGCTATTGATTTCGAGGATATTAGGATCAAGGAAGTCTTTAAAAACTGGAATACAGAAGATGCAAAAAATGCAGATTCTTCCAATGATTATCCTTATCAATATTTGTTGAAGAGTGAAATTAAGAAACTTGTATTATGGATTTCACTGGAAAACGATGAATTAGTCAGTACCTTTCTATATGATGCCACCGATCCAGATCTTGAAAGGTGGGTTATTTCGGCGAATAGTGTCCTTCGAGCTAAAGTGGGCGTCAACATGTCCCCGGTTTTTAAAGTATTGTACCGTCATAGTACATATTTTTTACAGAGGATGTCCCGACGAATGAACTGAAATTAAATATTGAAGAGCTTTATAACGATGATTTTCAGGAAATACACTCCATAATCATGGAGGCAATGACTAAAGATAAAGCAGGTTTAATATTACTTCATGGGGTACCCGAACTGGTAAAACATCATATATAAAAAGTTTGATTTCCAAGTATAATAAGAAGGCCTTTATTTTCATTCAGAATGAATTTATAAAGGACTTGCTTAATCCCGATTTTATTTCATTTTTATTGCAGAATAGAAATTGCATCTTAATTATTGAAGATGCAGAAAAAGTAATAACTACTAGAGAATATCAGAGTGAAAGCTCAGTAGTATCCACCATTCTCCAGCTAACCGATGGGCTTTTTAGCGATTACCTGAATATTAAGATTATCTGTACGTTTAATACTAACATTGAGAGAGTGGACAAAGCGCTGCTTCGTAAAGGTAGGATGATAGCTAACTATGAATTTAAACCACTATCAAAGGAAAAAACAAATAAATTATTGAAATCTTGGGGGTATAATTCAATTGATAAAGAGATGGCTCTTGCTGATATTTTTAATTTCGACAAAAGAGGTTTCGAAAGTTCAGCGGATTCTAAAAAATTGGATTTAGAAATAATTAAAAACTTCCTACGATATCATGCATGAGCTGATAGTCTTACGGCTAAAGCACAGGGCCAAGTTCATGCCTTCTATAAGTATAAATAAGAATAATAAAATCGCGGCGATGAAAGTAATTAATATTGATAATGACATTCTGGGTGGAACGCCGGTTTTTGACGGAACCAGAGTTCCAATCAAGAACTTGTTTGCCTACTTGGAAACCGGAGAAACAATAGAGGAATTTTTAGAAGATTTTCCATCTATTAACTGCGAACAAGTACTAAAACTTTTAGAGCTTTCTCAAAAGATTTTATTCAGCTCAACTCAGATTCTTAATGAAAATTTCGCTTGATGAATGCGTGACCAAGAATCTATCCGCACTAGTATGAAGTTTGGGATGAGTTGTGTAAATAGATTATCATTAAAATACTATGATGAACAGAAACAGAATTAATCCACAAGTAGCCGAGGCAATCGGCCATCTGGACGAGTATCAGCAATTAAAGTTGCTGGAATTCATTAATGCCTTAATTGGAGCAAGTCAGCCCTTAAAGAACCCGCTGCTTAAATACACTGGCTCAATTGAACTTGCTGAATTGGATTTGATGAAACAAGCTCTTAAGGATAGTTCAACAATTGATGGGAATGAATGGTAATTACTTGTTAGATACCAATATTATCATAGGCCTGTTGCCAAAGCGACACAAAAATCGTTGAGCAAATACAGCAAGCTACCCGCACGGTTGTATCAGCTACCGTAATTGGAGAATTATATTATGGAGCCTACAATTCCACTAAAGTTGAGGCTAACGTTTCAAAAATTGATCAACTGAGCCAAGATATTGAAATACTCATTTGTGATAAAGAAACATCTATGCATTATGGTCAGATAAAACGGTTACTTAAACAAAAGGGCAAGCCTATATACCAGAGAATGATATTTGGATTGCGGCTTCTACCAAACAACACGGATTAACGCTGGTAAGCCGGGGACAAGCATTTTGAGAAATAGATGGTTTGGACTGGATTGAATGGTAAACTAGAAGGAACCGGCCATATTTCATAATTAAATACAAAACAACTTCGCACAATAAATTCAAACCCAATTATGAAAAAAGCAATTGCCCTGATCATTTTTGCCCTTTTTAGTGTCAGCTTCTCTTTCGCGCAGGACGGCAAAGAAGCTACTGCCCAGATAAAAACCTCCGCCGTCTGTAAAATGTGCAAGGCCAACATTGAAAAACAGCTGGCTTATGAGAAGGGGGTGAAAAAAGTGCCACTTTGGATGTAGATACCAAAGTAGCCACAGTGGTATATAATCCTAAAAAAGACGGATGTAGCCAAAATTAAGAAATCCATTAACAAGAGTGGATACGATGCCGACGATGCCAGCGAATGCCAAAGCGCATGACGGGTTAGAAGACTGCCGCAAAAAAAGGCCAGCCTACGCATACCGATAATTAATACAGCTTATACCCTTTACCCAATCCCGGTACCTGACAGGTGGCTACCGGGATTTTTTATTTAAGGCAGTTCTGCTGGAATATTGATGCTTCTTTACCTTTGGAGATGACAATAAAGAGGAACAATGCGGAACCAGCCAATTTCTGGCCAATAATTTCTTAATGAGTTTACTCTGTGAGGGTTTATTTTTAACTTCACCCCACTTTTGAACGATACCCGGTTTAATTGTAACGATATAATTACTACTCGCTAACTATTAACTTGTAATCATATTATATGGCTCTAACTGAAGTTGCACTAGGGATTGATATTGGTGGCACGAATACCAAAATAGGCTTTGTAGACCGGAATGGCGTTTCTCTGGCTGATAGTTCAGTACCCACGGGAGAAGACGATGTAGATAGCTTCTTAAACCGGCTGTACAAGGCAGTAGACCGGACTATGCTGCCAATCCGGGACCGGGTGAAACTGGTTGGAGTAGGCATTGGCGCCCCCAATGGGAACTATTATAAAGGCACCGTTGAGTACCCGCCCAACCTACCCTGGCGGGATGTTTCGCCAGTAGTCCAATGGGTGGAGGGGCATTATAAGGTGCCAACCAAACTCACTAATGATGCCAATGCTGCCGCATTAGGGGAAATGAAGTTTGGCGTGGCCAAAGGGATGAAAAATTTTTTGGTGGTAACCTTAGGTACGGGTTTGGGCAGCGGTTTTGTGGTAAATGGTAAGCTGGCTTATGGACATGATGGTTTTGCGGGGGAACTAGGCCATGTGACTGTAAATCCGCAGGGACGGATGTGTGGCTGCGGCCGGAAGGGCTGTCTGGAAACCTATGTGTCAGCCACCGGTATTCGCCGGACCGTGTACAAACTACTGGCTGATCATGCTGAAGACAGCGAAATGCGCCGGATCAGCTTCGATGACCTGGATGCCAGCAACATTACCGAAGCTGCGCTGCGGGGTGATAAAATTGCCATTGAAGCTTTTGAGTATACGGGCCGAATCCTGGGGATGAAATTGGCCGACATAATGGCTTTGCTAAGCCCCGAGGCAATCATCCTGTTTGGTGGATTGACTAAGGCCAAAGAAATTCTATTTGAACCCGTTTACCGTCATATGGAAAACCAGATGATGCCTATTTTCAAGGGTAAGGTAAAGCTAATGGCCTCCGGACTAGTGGGCACCAATACGGCAGTGTTAGGGGCTGCTGCTTTGATCTGGCACGAGTTGGAAATGCAGTTCTAACTTATAGTTCTTTAACTTTTTAATTTTATCCTAAAACGCCGGAACAAGCCATTGTTTCGGGCGTTTTGTTTCTGCCAACTCTATATAAAGCAAAGCCCTTTCACCCATCGGTGAAGGGGCTTTGCTTTACTGATAAACTCAAATTATTTAACGGCAGTCGCTGTAGCTAACTGTTCCTTCTTACGGTTCCGGTAGGCATCTACTACGAATGGCACAGCGATGTAAATCGTTGAGTAGGTACCTGTAATTACTCCTACCAACAGCGCAAATGACAATCCGCGGATGTTTTCACCCCCAAACAGCAACAGGATCAATACGACCAGGAATACGGTAGAAGAGGTAATGATCGTGCGGGAGAAAGTATCATTCAACGCCTTGTTTACCACTTTTCCAGGATCATCCGTCAGGGCGCTTTCCTTGAAAAATTCGCGTACCCGGTCAAATACCACTACCGTATCGTTCACCGAGAAACCGACAATAGTCAGAATCGCCGCAATAAAGTTCTGGTCAATTTCTACGGTAAAGGGCAACAGGTCCTTGCCCAGTGTATATACCGTCAGGATGACCAGTACGTCGTGAATAACCGCTACGGTTGCACCCAAAGAGTATTGCCATTTTTTGAACCGGATTAGAATATAAGCAAAGATAAAGCTCATGGCAATGCCTACTGCCCAGATGGCTGAACGGCGGATATCTTTGGCTACTGTTGGACCTACCTTGGCACTACTCACAATTTCGTACCCATTAGGCTTGATCGTATCCAACCCTTTGCGCAGGGCTTGGTCTACCCGTTCAGCGGCATTCTCAGACTGATCATCAATCAGATAATCAGTCGTAATCTGCAGTTTGCTGGCGCCACCATACGTTTTTACTTCCGGTGCTCCTTGCAGTGGTCCGGCCAAGGCCTGACGTATGTCGGATGAAGATACCGATTCATTAAATTGGACCTGATACGTCCAGCCGCCCAGAAAATCAACGCCGTAATCAAAGCCACGGGTAATCATGGAAATCAGCCCTACCAGAATGAATAAGGTGGAAGCTATATAAGCTATCTTACGCTTGCTGACAAAGTCAAAATTCGTGTTTTTGAACAGGTTCTTAGAGAAGGCAGTGGTGTATTTAAACGCTTTGCCCTGGCGTAAACGCAACTCGGCAATCAACCGAGTAACGTAAACCGACGTGAATAGGGAAGTGGCAATACCAATCATCAGCGTAGTCGCAAACCCTTTGATGGGACCGCTGCCGAAGAAGAACAGTACCGCACCCGCCAGGAAGGTAGTAATGTTGGCATCCCAGATGGAAGTAGAAGCCAGCCGGTATCCATTTACGGTCGCATTGAGCAGACTCTGTCCGGCCCGCAGTTCGTCCTTCACCCGTTCGTTGATCAGTACGTTGGCATCTACCGCCATACCAATGGTCAGTACAATACCCGCAATACCGGGCAGTGTTAATACGGCGTCAAACGGAACCAACAGGCCCAGAATCAGCAGTACGTTGAGCAGTACGGCAATATTAGCCACCATACCGGAGTTGCTGTAGTAGGCAATCATAAAACCAATAATTACCAGAAAGCCAACGCCGATGGATAACAATCCTTTATTGATTGATTCCTGACCTAAAGTCGGCCCCACAAAGATTTCATCCACAATACGGGTAGGTACGGGAATTTTACCGGCTTGCAGTACCGTAGCAAGATCTTTTGATTCTTCAATGGTAAAGTTACCCGTGATGGAAGAGTTTCCTCCCGCGATTTCGCCCTGTACCACCGGAGCGGAGTAGACTACATTATCAAGCACAATGGCAATGCGGCGGTTGACATTCTGACCAGTCAGGCGCTTCCAGGCTTTAGCGCCTTTGGCGTTCATTTGCATGGTTACTTCCGGCTTGCCAAATTGATCGAAATCATTACGGGCACCAATAATAGCCTCCCCGGTTAGTGGGGCACCTTGCTGACGGTTTTTCTTAATGGGGTATAAGGCCACCACATCCGTACCCTCCAGCGGCTTGGCACTCCAGGCAAAAGCCATATCAGCCGGAAACAGCGCCTTTACGTCGGGGCGGTTCAGCAAAGCATTTACTTTGGAAGTATCTTTTACCCGGGTGCCTAAGTCGTTACCAGCCGGCACAAACAAATTGGCCAGTACCGAACTCTGCGAAGCATTGGCCGCCGTATCCTTCTTTGCCTGATTATTGGCCGTTCTCCTGGCGGTATCTGCATTCAGGTTATCATCGGCGGCCAGGGGATCTGACTGCGCATTGTTTGCCGTATCAGCGGATAATGGATCAGCTTTGGCACTCAGACTGTCCGTTGCCACGGTAGCGCCTGGCTTGCCGGCTTTCTCCTGCTTGAGCAGGTAATCGTTCAGAGCAATGTAGTAAGGAATGAATTCATTGCCTTCCCATACCTCATAAAACTCCAATTTAGCGGCTCCCTGCAACAGTTTCCGTACCCGGGACGGATTGTCAATTCCCGGCAATTCAATCTGAATCCGGTTGGTGCCCTGTAGTTGCTGAATATTGGGCTGGGTTACCCCGAAACGGTCAATCCGGTTCCGTAATACTTCAAAGGATTGATCAATGGTGCGGTCAAGCTCAGCTTCAATAAACTGCAATACATCCTGGTCGGAAGACTGCAAGGTAATCCGGTTTTGGTTCGTCTTATTGGCGAAGATGCCGGCCAGGCTTTTGTTAGGGGCCCGTTTCTTGAAAGCATCATAAAAAATCTCACTGTAGCTTCCTTGTTGGGTGCCTAAAGCCTTTTGGGCATCGGCTAATGCTTTCTGGAAGTCAGGATCAGGATTATTGCCCGACAACACCCGTAACACGTCAGGCGCCGATACTTCCATGGTTACGTGCATGCCGCCTTGCAGGTCAAGTCCGAGCTTTACCTCCTGCTCCTTAATGTCCTGATACGTAAAACCAAGGAAAACCTTTTCGGTCCACACTGAGTCGAGGTAGGCCTGCCGCTTGGATGGATCTACTTTGCCATTTTTAGTAGCAAAGCGGGTTGCCTTATTCTCAATATTGCGGGAAATGAAGGTAAATGACAGGTAGTAAAGGCAGATGAGCGTAAACAGCCCCGTCAGAAAAAGGAGAAAATTTCTATTGCGCATATAGAATAATAAATGAGTGATTATTTGAATGAGAAAATGGTAGAATTAAAGCCTGGTTAGTCCCTTATGAAAAAGGCAGGTTTATGTATCAGTTGTGGATAGCCTATCGGGATTAGTTGATAATCAGTTTCTTATGAAATAAGAGCACAGAAAAAAACATTACCCTGAACAGCCTAAAAAATAGCCGTAAAAGAGAAAACGGTGCCCTAGGGGGCATTGATAACAATAAAATGGGAAAAGATGTTGGCAAAGTAGGTGTCACGGAAAACCGGATAGCCAAAATCAGTAATGGTAGCGGTATTGATGAGCAATACATACTGCCGCACAAAAAAGTCAGCAAATGGCTGAAGAAACTTGATGGAAACAGCTGATGAAATAACGGCTTCTGATGAAACGGATTGCTTAACAACCGTTTCCTTTTGGGCTGATCCGTCAGATTTCTTTTCCCAAACTGAAGTTTTCGCTTTTAACGCAGTCAGACAGTTCCCGGCCAATCCCCCTAAGAGGAATGTGATCAGCATTAACAGACTGAAAAGACTCCGCAGTATGTAAGTTGGGATAACCATCATGCTAAATAGGCCGCAAATGTATGTAAATAGAAACTATCTGCCTAATGAAACAGTTCCTAAAACCTTATCGAAGAAGAAGTTAGAAAAAGGTAAAAAAGAAACAGAAATTCTGGGTAAGCAGCGTATTTTTTTCGAAATGGTGATTATTACCGGACATCTTCCGTGACAGAAATCGCGACAATTTGTATTTATTTTTTATGATTACCTTAGGTATATCCTCTATATTTGCGCCGTTTCTTGTAATTAGTTGAGATTCCGCTGTTTGGAATTGTTCTAACCCAACCGATTTTTATTCATGGAAAACCACGCATATCTTCCTTCGGACTACCTTCCCATTGTTGTTCAATTTGTATTTGCCTTAGGTTTCGTGGTTACTACTATGGTAGTAACCCACCTGGTGATTCCGAAAGTTTTCAAAAACAAGCGCCACGGCCAAATCAAAGATGATTCCTGGGAATGCGGGATTGAACCACAAGGCGATGCCCGTACCCCCATCTCGATCAAGTATTTCCTGACCGCTATTTTATTTGTGCTGTTTGATGTGGAAATCATTTTCATGTATCCCTGGGCCGTTAATTTTAAGCAGTTAGGCTGGTTTGGATTTGTGGAAATGGTACTATTTATGAGCTTACTGCTGGCCGGCTTCTTTTACGTAATTAAAAAAGGCGTCTTAAAGTGGGAGTAACGAAACTGTTATATGGCTTCGTCGTTATCAATAAGAATTGGTTGGAAACTATTCCGGAATAACCGGTTTGGTTGCTAAACAGAGAACGATTTTAAGAAATTATTGGTTAAAAATTAGGTTAAGCCAACTTACATAATCAGTTACAAAAGCCTTAAAACTATGAGTACAATAAATATGGCGGAGGCGCCGGCAGGAGTAGAAGGACAGGGGTTTTTTGCCACCTCATTTGATAAAGTAATCGGGTTAGCCCGGGCCAATTCACTATGGCCATTGCCATTTGCCACGTCCTGCTGCGGGATTGAGTTTATGGCTACGATGGCATCCCACTACGATATTTCCCGTTTCGGTTCTGAACGGCCAAGTTTCTCTCCCCGGCAGGCTGACTTGCTGATGGTAATGGGAACGATTGCCAAGAAAATGGGACCGATTCTGAAGCAGGTTTATCAGCAAATGGCTGAGCCCCGCTGGGTGTTGTCGGTAGGTGCTTGTGCGTGCAGCGGCGGTATTTTCGATACATACAGCGTGTTGCAAGGCATTGACCGGGTAATCCCAGTTGATGTGTATGTGCCAGGTTGCCCGCCCCGTCCCGAGCAGATTATTGAGGGGCTGATGAAGATTCAGGAAATAGCTAAAAATGAGTCTTTGCGCCGCCGTAACTCCCCTGAGTATCAGGCGCTGCTGGAATCTTATAATATTAAATAGTTTACTGTTGCTGGTCTATTAGTTTGTAGTTTTCTGTTTCTAGTTAAGTGTACAAAACCAACCGGAAACCAGGAACTGGAAACTGTACACCGGAAAACCTAAAAAGATGACCAATCAAGAGGTATTCGAAGATCTCAACAACCGTTTTGGTGATGCCATTTTTGATGTACACGAGCCCTACGGCTTTTTGACATTGACCACTACCCGGGAAAATATTATTGATGTTCTCCAGTATTTATACAGCCACCAGACGTTTCAAGTCCAGTTTCTAACGGATATTACCGGTGTGCAATATCCCGAATTAGCCGGTAACGAATTTGCCGTAGTGTACCACCTGCATAGCTTGGTCAACAATTTCCGTTTGCGCATTAAAGTATTCATTCCAGCCGCTGATCCGGTGATTCCGACGGCAACCGGTTTGTGGGCATCAGCTAATTGGATGGAGCGCGAAACCTTTGATTTCTTTGGGATCGTCTTTCGCGGTCATCCGAACCTGATGCGGATTCTGAATATGGAAGACATGGATTACTTCCCGATGCGGAAGGAGTATCCGCTGGAAGACCAGACCCGCCGCGATAAAGACGATGCCAAGTTTGGCCGATAAATAACGTTGCCGGACGGAGTATACCGAATGGCAACCTTGTGTTAGTTAAACAGATTACTACCTCATGTCTGATATTCAAGTAACACCTGATATAAAACCTGTCCGTACCGAAACCGGTGTCAAAGTTGACGTAGGACAAGCCTTGCCCGAGTACGTAAACGAGTTAACGACCCTTAACCTCGGCCCTACGCACCCGGCTACGCACGGTATTTTCCAGAACATTCTACAGATGGATGGGGAGAAGATCGTGTCGGGCGTACCGACGATTGGCTATATCCACCGGGCATTTGAGAAATTGGCCGAACACCGTCCGTTTTATCAAATCACCCCGCTGACTGACCGGATGAACTACTGTTCTTCTCCCATCAACAATATGGGATGGCACATGACGGCTGAGAAACTACTGGGAATTGAGGTGCCCAAGCGGGCTCAGTACATCCGGGTGATTATGATGGAACTAGCCCGGATTTCTGACCACTTGATTTGTAATAGTATTCTTGGAGTGGATACAGGCGCTTTTACCGGCTTTTTATACTTGTTTCAGGAGCGGGAAAAGATATACGATATTTACGAAGAGCTGTGTGGTACCCGTTTGACGACCAATATGGGCCGGATTGGTGGCATGGAGCGTGATTTTAACGACCGGGCCGAGGCTAAACTCCGCAAATTTTTAAAGGATTTTCCGGCGGTAATGAAAGAGTTTGAGGGGATGTTTAACCGGAACCGGATCTTTATGGACCGCACGGTTGACGTAGGTCCGCTTACCCCGGAGCGGGCATTGTCTTACGGTTTTACGGGACCCAACCTGAGAGCCGCCGGCGTAGATTATGATGTCCGGGTAATGAACCCTTACTCTTCTTACGAAGATTTTGATTTCGATATCCCGGTAGGCCATAATGGTGATACCTACGACCGGTTTATGGTCCGGAACGAGGAAATCTGGCAGAGTTTGCGCATTATTCAGCAGGCATTGGACAAGCTGCCGAAAGGCCCTTACTACGCGGATGCCCCTGAATACTATTTGCCTCCCAAGAAGGAGGTGTACCGGAGCATGGAAGCCCTGATTTATCACTTCAAGATTATCATGGGGGAGATCGATGCACCGGCGGGTGAAGTGTATCATTGCGTGGAAGGCGGCAACGGCGAGTTGGGCTTCTACCTGATCAGTGATGGTGGCCGGGCTCCTTACCGTCTGCACTTCCGCCGTCCCTGCTTCATCTACTATCAGGCTTACCCGGAAATGGTCGTTGGCACAACGCTTTCGGATGCCATTGTGATTCTAAGTAGCCTGAATGTAATTGCCGGCGAGTTGGATGCTTAATTGTTGTAAGATTTTATGATTGACCATACCCAAACCCAAGTACGATTTCCTGAAGAGACCTTACAGAAGGTGCAGGAAATAATCAAACGTTATCCGGAAGGACGTCAAAAATCAGCCCTGCTCCCCATTCTGCACCTGGCCCAAAATGAGTGGAACTGGTTGAGCGTACCGGTAATGGACTATGTAGCTTCCCTGCTGAATATCCAACCGATTGAAGTATATGAGGTAGCTACATTTTATACCATGTTCCAACTGCAGCCGGTGGGCAAGTACGTGCTGGAGGTTTGCCGTACAGGGCCTTGCTGCCTGCTGGGTGCCGAACAATTGATTGAGCATATTGAAAATAAGTTTGGCATCAAAATCAACGAAACCACGCCTGACGGCCGGTTTACCCTGAAAACCGTGGAATGTCTGGCTGCCTGCGGCGGTGCTCCCTGCCTGCAAGTACGGCTTAAGCGGGAAGGCGGCATCCATAAATATTACGAGTTCCTCAATCCCGAAAAATTCGACGAGTTGGTAGAAACTGAATGGAATTAAACCTCAATTGGCTATGCTTGACATCACGCATATAGGAGTAAATGCTACCAAAGAGCACCAGCGGATCATCCGGAAACTAACGGCTGGCCTGGGGCTGTTATTCGTGGACGGGAAGATTGCGTATGAGCCTTTCCCCGAAGTGATGGTAGACGAAGCGCAAACCAGTCCAACGCCTGACGTACTTTTGTTCGATAATCAGTCGCAGCAGAACGTTGTGCTTATTGAGATAGCGGGAAAAGCGGGTGCGAAGAAAGATTTTGCGAAGGTGATAGAAGTATGTAACGATTATGAAATTGCCGAAGGCTTTGTATACGATTACATTTCCAAAAACTGGCGCAAATATAAGTATGGCGTCGGCGAGATGACGGACTGGCCTTCGTTCTGCGAGTCTATTGGGTACGATTTAAATGATTTTGTAAAGTAAGACGATACTATAAATCAGCGGATGGGTTTAATCCGTGAATAACTAATGGCTATAAAAATATTAACCGAACATATAAATAAACCGGGTATTGAGACTTTTGACGTGTACCGCTCAACCGGTGGCTACGCTGCCGTGGAGAAGGCTCTCAAAATGACACCCGAAGAAACCGTAGAAGAGGTAAAGAAATCGGGTTTGCGGGGCCGGGGCGGTGCTGGTTTCCCAGCGGGTATGAAGTGGAGTTTCCTCGCCAAGCCGGAAGGCAAGCCCCGTTATCTGGTTTGCAACGCGGACGAAAGTGAGCCGGGTACGTTTAAAGACCGTTACCTGATGGCAAATTCTCCCCATACGCTGATTGAAGGCATGATTGTATCCAGCTATGCCCTGGGTGCCAAAACGTCTTACATCTATGTACGGGGCGAAATGCTGTACGTCATTCGTATACTGGAAAAGGCAATTGCTGAGGCATACGCTAAAGGATTTTTAGGTAAGAATATATTGGGTACTGACTACTCGCTGGACTTGTATGTGCATCCGGGTGGAGGAGCTTATATCTGCGGAGAAGAAACGGCTTTGCTGGAATCGCTGGAAGGTAAGCGGGGCAATCCCCGGAATAAGCCGCCATTTCCGGCCGTATCCGGTTTGTACGCTTGCCCAACCGTGGTGAACAATGTCGAAACAATTTCGGCCGTATCCTGGATTATCAACAATGGTGGTGAAGAATATGCTAAAATTGGCATTGGCCGGAGTACCGGAACCAAGCTGATTTCAGCCTGCGGAAACATTAATAAACCGGGTGTCTACGAAATTGAATTAGGCGTTCCGGTAGAAGAGTTTATTTATTCCGATGAATACTGCGGAGGTATTGCGAAAGGTAAAAAACTGAAAGCTGTAGTGGCTGGTGGCTCTTCCGTGCCGATTCTACCGGCTAATCTGATCGTCAAAACGGCCAATGGCGAATCCCGCCTGATGACGTACGAATCGTTGTCGGACGGAGGTTTTGCAACGGGTACCATGCTGGGGTCCGGTGGTTTTATCGTATTTGACGAAGACCAGTGCATTGTCCGCAATACGTGGAATTTCAGCCGTTTTTATCACCATGAATCCTGCGGGCAATGCAGCCCCTGCCGGGAAGGAACCGGCTGGATGGAAAGAGTATTGCACCGGATTGAGTATGGCCACGGTCATACCCATGATATAGATTTGCTGGTGGACGTTGCCAAGAAGATTGAAGGTAATACGATTTGTCCGCTGGGTGATGCCGCCGCCTGGCCGGTCGGCAGTGCCATCCGTCACTTCCGGGATGAGTTCGAATGGCATATCAAGCATCCGCACGAAGCAACTAAAAAAGGCGCTGTGTACCGGCAAGAAGCGGTATTAGTGTAGTCTGAGAATAATATTAGATTTCAGACATAAGACGTTAGATAATAGATATTCATTAAACTCACTTTTCCGATGAAAACCGATAAACAAATACATTTGCCAATTGTGGTAGAAATGGATGAAAACGGGGTTTTCATTGTGAGTTGCCCACTTTTCAAAGGTTGTCATACCTATGGAAAAACCATTGACGAAGCGTTGGGTAATTTAAAGGAAGTAGTACAAATGTGTGTGGAAGAAGAGGGAGTAGAAACGCTGAATACGTATGTTGGACTACGGGAAATAGCCCTTACCCTTCATGCCTAAACTGCCGATACTATCCGGAAAAGAATGGATTAAATTCTTGGAATGGCTGGGCTTTGTGGTAGTAAGAGTAAACGGCTCTCACCACCGGATGAAGTCAAAAGACGGTAGGGTAACAACCATACCTGTTCACGGAAATGAGGATTTACCCGTAAGACTGATGCGGAAAATTATCCGGTAAGATTTAGAGTTGAGTTTAGAAGAATTTATAGAATTATATTCCAAGTTCAAAAGCTAATTGTTTTGGAATTTTATTTTGAAGCATTGATATGGCTGACGAGAAAGTAATGTTTAAAGTAACAATAGATAATATAGAGGTAGAAGTAGAGCCGGGAACGACCATTTTACAGGCGGCCCGGAAGATCGGGGGAGATGTAGCTCCTCCGGCAATGTGCTACTATTCTACTTTGAAAGGAAGTGGCGGGAAGTGTCGGGCTTGTCTGGTAAAAGTGGCTGCGGGTTCGGCCAAAGACCCACGCCCCATGCCCAAACTGGTAGCTTCCTGCATTACGCCGGCACAGGATGGGATGGTAGTGCAAAACACGACTAATCCCGAAGTGCTGGAAACCCGCAAAGGAGTCGTGGAATTTCTGCTCATCAATCACCCATTGGACTGCCCCATTTGTGACCAGGCCGGGGAATGCAGCTTGCAGGATTTTGCCTACGAACACGGGGTATCCAATACCCGATACGAAGAAGAACGCCGCACGTTTGATAAAATAGATATTGGCCCGTACATCCAATTGCACATGACGCGATGCATTCTCTGCTACCGCTGCGTGTACACGGCTGATCAGCTAACCAACAAGCGGGTTCATGGGGTATTGGGAAGGGGCGATGCCTCCGAAATCAGTACATATATTGAGAAGGCCATTGACAACGACTTCTCCGGTAATGTAATTGATGTTTGCCCGGTAGGCGCTTTAACCGATAAAACCTTTCGTTTCAAGCAACGGGTGTGGTTCACCAAGCCGGTAGATGCCCATCGTGACTGCGAGAAGTGCTGCGGCAAGGTAGTATTGTGGTACCGCGGAGATGACGTACTGCGGGTAACGGCCCGTAAAAATGAGTGGAACGAGGTAAGTGAATTCATCTGCAATACCTGCCGCTTTGATAAGAAAAAGACCAGTGACTGGGTAATTGAAGGACCCCGTAAAATCGACGGCAAATCGGTGATTTCGCAGAATCATTACGTGAAGAAAGAGGTGCCTGACTACATCTATAAAGTAGCCAGCACTTATAAGCCTATTGACGACCTGCCCAAGCAGTTGCCCGAAGGGGAAGCGCCAACGGCAGTAGACATGCGGATTCAGAAGAAGTAACTTTTAGAAATGTTAAATTCTAAATGCTTAATGGTAAATGAAAATGAATATCTGTTTGTTTCTCCTTTATTCATTAACAGTTAGCGAATAATATTCCTAAAAAATCAGAATTGAGAATTTAACATTCAACATTTAGCATCTTTAGCATCTATAAATATCATGGAGTTATCCATATTAATAGTTAAATCCCTTATCATTCTGGTCATTTTCGGCATTACCCTGCTGATTGCGACCTACTCTACCTACGCGGAACGCAAGGTGGCTGCTTTCCTGCAAGACCGTCCCGGTCCCAATCGGGCTGGTCCTTTTGGATTGCTGCAGCCTATTGCTGATGCTGGAAAAATGTTCTTCAAAGAAGAATTCATTCCGCGTCAGGCCAGTACCTGGCTGTTTATCCTGGGACCCTGTCTCGCCATGATTACGGCGCTAATGTCCAGTGCGGTGGTGCCTTTCGGTGATACGATTCTGGTAGATGGCAAAGAAGTAATGGTGCAGGGAATCGACGTAAATATAGGCTTGCTGTACGTATTTGGGGTAGTTTCGCTGGGTGTGTACGGCATTATGATTGGTGGTTGGGCTTCCAATAATAAGTTTTCCTTATTAGGGGCTATTCGGGCGGCTTCGCAGAACATCAGCTACGAGTTGGCAATGGGCCTTTCTATCATTGCCATTCTGATGATGTCGGGTTCACTGTCGCTGCGTACGATTGTAGAGCAGCAGCACGGTATGAACTGGAATATTCTCTATCAGCCAGTAGGCTTTATCCTCTTCCTGACTTGCGCCTTTGCCGAGTGTAATCGTACACCATTTGACCTGCCAGAGTGCGAAACGGAACTGATTGGCGGCTACCACACGGAGTACAGCAGTATGAAACTGGGCTTTTACCTGTTTGCCGAGTACATTAACATGTTTATTTCTTCCGCCGTGATCTCGACTTTATACTTTGGTGGTTACAACTACCCAGGTATGGATTGGGTGAGAGAAACCTTAACGGGCAGTTTAGGAGCTGTGGCAGGTCATAATGTCGCTACGCTGATTGGCACTATTGTTTTCTTTGGAAAAACGTTCTTCTTTATCTTCTTTTTCATGTGGGTTCGCTGGACGCTGCCTCGTTTCAGATACGACCAACTAATGAATTTAGGCTGGAAGAGCATGATACCCATTGCCATTCTGAACATATTGCTAACCGGTGCCGGTTTATTATTAAACACCAAATTGATGAGCTGGGTAATGGTGGTAATTATTGTACTGGTGGTAGTAGTGCAGGGTGCCGTGGCCAATAAGAAGCGTGCCCAAACGCAAAGTTATTCAAAAGCCTAATTTTCTTTGACTTATTATGCAATTAACCAATAGAGCGAGGAAAACTGATAAAAGCCCGATGACTCTGGCCGAGCGGCTGTATATACCCGCGATAGCCGGTGGACTCGGAACGACGATCAAACACTTCTTTCGCAAAAAACCAACCATTCAATATCCCGAGCAAAAACGGGAGTTCAGCCCCGTATTCCGCGGATTACACGTATTGAAGCGGGATGAACAGGGTCGTGAACGCTGTACGGCCTGCGGCTTGTGTGCGGTTGCCTGTCCGGCCGAAGCCATTACGATGACTGGTGCCGAACGCAAGAAAGGCGAGGAAAACCTGTACCGGGAAGAAAAGTATGCGGCCGTATATGAGATTAATATGCTCCGCTGCATTTTCTGCGGTTTGTGCGAAGAGGCTTGCCCAAAGGCCGCCATTTTCCTGCAACCCGATAAAGTAGCTCCGGCCTTCTTTGAGCGGGATGAAGTAATCTTCGGCAAAGACCGATTGGTAGAAAAGATGGATGACCGGGCCTCTACCGGTATTGAAAAATATACGGGTGTTAAATCGTGATTGGTACATGAGATAATGTCTGTTTGTTATTAGCAGACATCTAAAACCGTCATTGCGAGGAACGAAGCAATCTCGACACGCTAACGGTCGGAAATCTTGCCGGTAGCTCCGAAAAAGATTGCTTCGTTCCTCGCAATGACGAATACATAGTTTATAAAATATAACCTCAATGGCGGATAAAACTTTCTACTTCCTTACTTTTCTAACCCTTCTATTTGCGCTGCTGGTGGTCTTCTCTAAAAACCCCGTTTACAGCGTATTGTACCTGATTCTCACAATTTTCTGCCTTTCCGGACATTATCTTCTGCTCAATGCCCAGTTTCTGTTTGCGGTAAACATAATTGTCTACGCTGGGGCCATTATGGTACTATTCCTGTTTGTGATTATGTTCCTGAACTTGCGGGAGGATGCTGAACCGCAGAAAAGTACGGCCAGTAAACTAGCCGCGGTAGTAGCTGGAGGTATGCTGCTGGTCGTTATGGTTGCAGCCCTGAGACGCGTTGATGCCGGTTCATACAACCCTGCGACTTATAATTCCCAGATTGGCCTGGTAGAGAATCTAGGTAAGGTTTTTTTAGGGACTTTCTGCTGCCGTTTGAACTGGCTTCGATCTTGTTCCTAGTGGCAATGGTGGGAGCCGTAATGTTAGGAAAACGGGAAGCAGGCGAAAGGAACTTCTGAGAAACTAAGCAAACCTCGTGAGAATCAGCTTCACGAGGTTTTTTATTTAGATAAAATAATCACTTACCAGCACAAAAAGTTACTGCCTGCCTTTCGGATTTGCGTGCAAATTCATCCGGGCAATTACAAAAGTTTGAATAACTTTGGCCGCTTTTTCGGAGTAATTCTTTATAGAAATTCAACGCATGGAAGAAATACCGGGTGTTATTCGAACCATTCCCCTCAATCACTACATCTTTTTCAGCACGGCGCTTTTTGTTATCGGAATTGTAGGTGTACTTGTCCGCCGTAATGCCCTCATCATTTTCATGTCTGTGGAACTAATGTTGAATGCCGTTAACCTGTTATTAACTGCCTTCTCTGCTTACCGTTCCGATGCCTCCGGACAGGTATTCGTATTCTTTATCATGGCCGTTGCCGCAGCGGAGGTTTCGGTCGGTTTAGCCATTATCGTGATGATTTACCGGAATAACCGAAGTGTAGATATTGGCATTCTGAACCGTCTTAAATGGTAGTAGATAACTTAGAGCTTTTTAACGAACCCTAAAGCTTTTACGCACTACTCCAACATACAAGTTAGGATACTTTATTTAAGAGTCAATTTTCAACTCATACGCCTATCCGCAAATTAGCACATCAACAACATGGCTGATTCTTCGCAATACACACTTATTTGTCTGCTTATTCCCCTAATTCCGCTAATCGGGTTTATTATTAACGGGTTAGGATTCCGGCACTTGCCTAAGGGATCCGTAGGAATTATTGGATCACTGGCAGCCATTGCTTCCTTTGTACTGTCTTTGGTATTGTTCAATGGTTTTTTGAGTGGCGGCAGCAAGCCTATTACAGTCAGTTACTTTGACTGGATCAGCGCCGGTGACCTGCGCATTTCCTTCTCTTTTCTAATTGACCAGTTGTCGCTGCTAATGCTGATGATTATTACGGGAGTTGGTTCACTCATTCATATCTATTCCATCGGTTACATGAAGCATGATGAAGGCTTTGGGAAGTTTTTCGCTTTCCTGAATCTTTTTCTGTTTTCGATGCTACTGCTGGTAATGGGTTCCAACTATCCCATGATGTTTATTGGCTGGGAAGGAGTTGGCTTATGCTCCTTCCTGCTGATTGGTTTCTGGAATAAGAATCCCAATTACAACCTGGCGGCCCGGAAGGCTTTCGTCATGAACCGCATTGGCGACTTAGGCTTCCTGCTGGGCATTTTCATGATTTTTCTGCATTTAGAAGTGTAGAATACAGTGAAGTTTTTGCCAAGGCCGCGGATACCTTTGGCATCAATGATACCGCCGTAGTCGCCATTACCCTGTTGCTTTTTGTGGGCGCTATGGGTAAAAGTGCCCAAATTCCACTCTATACCTGGTTGCCGGATGCTATGGCCGGTCCAACACCGGTGTCGGCCCTGATTCACGCGGCAACGATGGTAACGGCGGGTATTTATATGGTAATTCGTTCCAACGTACTGTTCACTTTAGCCCCAACTACCCTGGAAGTAATTGCGGTGATTGGGTTAGCTACGGCATTGCTGGCGGCTACCATCGGCATCTTCCAGAATGATATTAAGAAAGTATTGGCTTATTCTACAGTCAGTCAGTTAGGATATATGTTCCTGGGGCTGGGCGTGATGGCGTATTCTTCCTCCATGTTCCACGTCATTACCCATGCTTTCTTTAAAGCCCTGCTTTTCCTTGGGCCGGCAGCGTAATCCACGCGATGAGTAATGAGCAAGACGTTCGGAGCATGGGTGGTCTGCGCAAATATTTGCCTGTTACCTTCCTTACCTTCCTGATTGCAACGATTGCTATTGCCGGTATTCCTCCGTTTGCGGGTTTCTTCTCCAAGGATGAGATTCTAATGCACGTATACGAACACAGCCCAATTATGTGGGTACTGGCCGTAATTGGTTCGATGATGACTTCCTTCTACATGTTCCGCCTGTTGTTTCTGACTTTCTCCGGCAGTTTCCGGGGAACACACGAACAGAAACATCACCTGCACGAGTCTCCGGCTTCTATGACTATTCCACTGATTGTACTGGCTATTCTTTCAGCAGCTGGCGGTTTCATTGGCATTCCGGAGGCTTTAGGCGGTCACAACTGGCTGAGTAATTTTATGAGTCCGCTCTATGACTTATCCCGGCGGGTTCGTCCGGAATCTTTCGGCGAAACGCATCTTTCTCATTCTACGGAATATATGCTGATGGGTGTATCGGTAGGAGCTGCCTTAATTGCATTAGTCATTGCCTTCGTGCTATACGTGAGCCGCAAATCGGTTCCGGCGCCGGAGGGAGAACGACTGCCTGCTCTGCAAAACCTGGTATACAACAAGTACTACATCGACGAATTATATAACAACCTGATTGTAAAACCCCTGATGCTGCTGGGTGACTTCCTGTACGGGGTGTTCGAATTCTTTGTGATTGACCTGATTGTCAATGGGGTGGGCAAAGCCGTACAGGCATTTAGTGGCGTAGTACGGCGGTTACAAACGGGGGCCATCGGGTTTTATATCTTTGCTATGGTGATTGGCATTGTCGTACTCCTGTTGTTCAATTTCAGAGGCTTTATTCTTTAAGATACATGATTACGATATTTCTGATTGCGTTTCCGATTGTAGCCGGCCTGATCACTTTACTGCTGAAGGGGGAAACGGTAAAGCGGTTTGCCTTTCTGCTTTCGTTAGTTGAGTTGGTCGCTACCCTCTATGCCGTTTCTCAATTTAATCCGGCAGGGATTAACCCCGCTTTGGCCTTCAGTTATCCCTGGATTGAATCGTTAGGTATTTCTTTTTCAGGAAATATAGATGGAATCAGCCTGCTGCTGGTGATTCTGACTACGTTGCTGGTTCCGGTTATTATCCTGTCTACATTTGGCCGGTCCTATGCAAATCCTTCTGCTTTCTACGCCTTAATTCTATTTATGGAAGCGGGACTGGTAGGCGTGTTCACTGCTACGGATGCTTTTCTGTTTTACTTGTTCTGGGAGGCCGCTCTAATTCCGGTTTACTTCCTGGCTGGCGTTTGGGGTGGTGAAAGGAGAATAGCCGTTACGTTTAAATTCTTCATTTATACCATATTCGGCAGCTTGTTTATGCTGCTGGCTATGACCTACCTCTATTTCCAGACGCCAGGAACGCATTCCTCCAGCCTGGAAGCTTTTTACGCCCTGGACCTGACTACTGGTACGCAAGCGTGGTTATTCTGGGCTTTGTTTATTGCTTTTGCGATTAAAATGCCAGTTTTCCCCTTCCATACCTGGCAACCGGATACCTACGCGGAATCTCCTACTCCGGCAACCATGTTGTTAGCGGGTATTATGCTGAAAATGGGAATTTATGGCGTAATTCGTTGGCTGTTACCGGTAGTTCCGGCAGGAGTAGCCCAGTGGGGGACCACTGCTATTATTCTGTCGGTCATCGGCATTGTATATGGTTCAATCATTGCCATCCGGCAGCGTGACATTAAGCGGATTCTGGCTTATTCTTCTTTTGCCCACGTAGGATTAATGTCCGCCGGAGTCTTCTCCTTAAGCACGGAAGGAATGCAGGGAGCCGTGGTGCAAATGCTGGCTCACGGAGTTAACGTAGTGGGCTTGTTCTTTATCGCTGAAATCATTGGGCGCCGCATTAATACCCGTGAACTGGCCCAAATGGGGGGAATTACGCAGAATGCTCCAAGTCTGACCGTGTTTTTCATGATCTTGCTGCTGGGTAGCGTTGCCCTACCTTTGACCAATGGTTTTGTTGGTGAGTTTCTGTTGTTGTACGGGGTGTTTACCTTCAATCCGTGGTACGCAGCCGTAGCCGGACTAACCATTATTTTAAGCGCCGTGTATATGCTCCGCTTGTTTCAGGGCACGATGTTCGGCGAACAAAATGAACTGACAGCTGGGATGAGTGATTTGACGTTAACCGAAAAAATCGCCCTGTTTCCGCTGGCATTCATGGTCTTCTGGATTGGAATGTATCCGGCTCCGTTCCTGAAACTGACTGAGCCAGCCGTGCAGAACCTATTGCAACAGGTAGTGCAGCAGTAGATGTTCGGTATCAGGTATTGGGTAATAAGTATTAGCAAAAAAATGAACGATTATATTAATCCCAAAGATTAATTAGAAAACTACGTCCCAATACCTAAACCTAATACCTAATACCCAGTACCTAATACCTCATAACAATAAAGATGTTTTCATCCCTCATTCTTTTATCCGTTTTCGGAATCCTCAACCTGTTCCTGGGGTTTCTCAAATCCCGGTCCTGGTTGTTACCGGTTACTATTCTGTTTTTACTGACGGCTTTAGGGGCAGTCGTGCTGGACTGGAATAAGTCATTCTATTTTCTGAATTACATGATGAGTACCGATAATGTATCGGTAGCTTTTACTTCCATCATCATTCTTTCTACGGTTCTTATCATACCGCTTTCCAGGGCCTACGTCCGAACGGAGGGGGCGCCTGTAGCTGAGTATTACGCCATTTTGCTGTTCTCAGTGGTAGGAGCCATTATGATGGTTGGGTTCGAAAACCTGCTGATGCTGTTTATCGGCTTGGAGACGCTTTCGATTGCCATGTACGTGCTGGCAGGTAGCGACAAACGGAATCCCCGTTCGCATGAAGCAGCATTGAAGTATTTGCTGATGGGTTCTTTTGCCACGGGCATTCTCCTGTTTGGCGTGGCATTGTTATACGGGGCCACGGGTTCTTTTGGCTTGGGTGGGATTAAGGCTTACGTGGTTTCTAATGCCGGAAACATTTCCCCACTGCTATATCTGGGGCTTTCATTCGTACTGGTAGGTATCTTGTTCAAACTTTCCGTGGCTCCCTTCCACTTCTGGACTCCTGATGTATATGACGGGGCTCCTACCCTGTTTACGGCCTTTATGTCCACCATCGTAAAAACAGCCGGATTCGCTGCCTTATTTAAAATTCTTTCCGTTTCTTTTACCGGGGTTTATAATTTTTGGTGGGTTATGATGGCCGCAGCAACTGTACTGACCCTTTTTATTGGCAATATTACGGCTGTCTACCAGAGTAGTTTCAAACGCATGCTGGCTTACTCCAGTATCTCCCACGCCGGGTATTTGCTGATTGCCATTACTACCCTGGGGCCAGCTTCCCGGGAGTCTATTCTATTCTACTCACTGGCTTATTCTCTGGCTACGATTACTTCTTTTGCCGTACTGATGTTGGTGAATGAGCAGCGTGGCGGGGAGGGTTACACTTCCTTTAATGGTTTAGGCAAACAAAATCCGTTCCTGGCATTTACCTTAACTGTAGCGATGTGTTCGCTGGCCGGTATTCCGCTCACCGCCGGGTTCCTGGGCAAGCTCTTTATCTTTCTGAATGCCTTGGAAAAAGGATTTGTCTGGTTACTGGTAGTAGCCGTACTAATGTCTGCCGTAGGGATTTACTACTACTTCCGCGTGGTCATTGCCATGTATATGAAGGGTAGCAGCGAAGAAGTAATGTTAAGTGATGGCAAAGATGTTTTAACAACCGATAAAATTGTTGTTCCCGGTTCATTTCAAGTGGTACTGGCTATCACTACTGCGCTGACTATTCTCTTGGGTATCTTCCCGAACTTTGTAATGAACTTATTCTAATCTGAGTCGGGAACTTCCCCGGATAAATGCCATTAAGATATCATCAAAAAAGCCGCTTATTACAGCGGCTTTTTTGATAGAGGTAACGTTTTATCCTTATATGTTTCCAGACTGGTTAGCGGAATTAGTTGCATTGCCGCTATTCTGATCATTAGCCTTACCAGTCATTTGCTCCGCTTTTTCTACCACCTTGTTAATAGTAGAAGAGGCGTTTGCCTTTAAATCATTAAGTTGAGTTCCTGCCTGATTTGCCCAATCTCCGGCTTTACCAGCCAGACCATTAGCTGTATCGGCTATTTTACGGCGGCTCTCCTGACCTGAGAAAGGAGCCAGTAACATACCAGCCGCTACGCCGGCGGCTGCACCTAATATAAAGGTGAGTAAGGCGCTGGTATTATTATCGTTGTTGTTCTCTTCGTATCCTTCAAAACGTCTTGGCATTGTCATGGCAGTAAATAGTTTAAGGTTTGGTTAAATAGTGAACTGGCCAATTGAGTATTTTTCATTGGCTTTCTAAAGTAAGTACGATGCTTCTGCAAGAAGGTTGTCCGAAGTATGCGAATAATTTATAATTAGCGCTTCGTTATCTGGTTGTTGGATAGAGGGAAGTAATGATACCTGGAAAGTTTCTGCCTTTTTTAGAAATCAGATAACCATTACGGCAACGGGGCTTGGCTAAGCGTTGATAATCAAACTGTTCACAGTAAGTTACGATTTTTATAATATTCAGGTCAGCGGCGTATAAACAGCGAAACTGCTGCAATCAGTAGCGCTATTGTCCGAGTACAACCAGTCGTGCTTGCTAAAAAACTTCTCTAATGAGCACCTAAGCCCATCAACTTTTCGCCTGTTTGGTATACCGGTGCTGATACTTGAGTGGACTTTCCTTCACGATTTCCTTGAACTGCCGGTTAAAGTTAGAAATCGTCCGGAAGCCGCATTCATAGGCAATCTGCGACACGCTTAGCTTTTCCTCAATCAGCAGGCGGCAGGCGTGACCAATGCGGATTTCACTCACAAAATCAGAGAACGTCTTATTGGCCCGGGCCTTGAAGTACCGGCAAAAAGCCGAAGGCGCCATATTAGCCAGAGCCGCTACTTTTTCCAGCGAAATTTCCTGCCGGAAGTTTTGCATCACGTATTCATGGACCTTATGCATCCGTTCCGTTTCGGACTCTTTATAGGCGTTGGTAAAGCCCAAACTGGAAATATACTGGTATTCCTCGCTGAGAGATAAGGTATGCAGAATATCCAGCAGGCTCAACACACTTTCAAATCCTTCTTTGTTGACCAATTGCCGCATTTTATCGGCTATCCGGCTTTTAGTTTCTCCCGTAATTTCCAGGCCCCGATTAGAACGTTCAAACAGGTGTTTAATCAGGGCCATATCCTGTTTTTCAAAGAAATCACGCCCTAAAAAATCCTCCTTAAAGTAAATGACAATGCCGTGAGCCGGCAAAGGGTTGTTTTTATGAAAATAGTAGTCGTCACTCCGCCAGAGGTGCGGCACATTGGGCCCTAAGAAAACCATGTCGCCGGGCATAAAAGCCTTAATACTATCACCAACAAACCGGGTTCCGTTGCCCTCTAACACGTAGAATAACTGGTATTCGGGGTGAAAATGCCAGTTGGGGTCAAAAAACGAGTCCGAAAACTCCTTGACAATAAAAGAATGAATCGAAGAAACGGACTTTTTTAGTAAAGCTCTCATAGAAAAAGGCCGAAAATATTCTTATACAACGTCCTTCCGCTTCTGCCACCTGCAACAGAACAAAAGGCCCATTGGCAGTCAATAGCATACTTTTACAATTTTTCTATCTCTTCCTTAGAAAGCCCGGTTGATTTAGCAATCAGTTCAATAGCTACTCCATTCTTTTTCAGTTCTTTGACAATCTCAATTTGTTTTTCCTGACGACCTTCTTCCCGCGCTTCTTTTCGCATAGTTTCCATCACACTATAATTATCCCGGTAGACTTTCAAGCTTTCTTCGTATGTTCTCATCTCTTCTAGAGTTAATTTGGCTAATTCTGCTTCAGTAAATAATTTCTCAAATACCTTTTCTTGCAATTTCTGCGGTCTTTCCTGCAGCTTGGGCAGGTTTTTGAGCACGTACATCCATTTCTCAAAATGAGTCACTAGCTCATCCTCCCGCTTCTTGAAACGGGGCATTTCCAAATATATAAACGTTAATTTCTCATAAAAGACTTCAAAAGTCTCTTTATCCAGTAGCTGTACTTCCCGTTTGTAGCGGTCTTTATCACTTGACTCAGCAAAGGCAAAGTTCAGAATACCAATCGTGTAAACCGCTTTCAGGTAATAGTCCCACTCTCTTCCCTTAGGAGCTTGTTCCTGAATGGGAAAAGTGGCGTAAAAAATACTACGGTCCTTAAAATACTCCTGCCGTACATTTTGCAGCTCTATGATAAACTTCTCTCCTTTATCATTCTCACAATATAAATCAAAAATGGCTTTCCGGTCCGTTTCCGTCTTACCCTGGTTCTCGGTATTGAGATAGCTTAATTCCTTTATCTGTTCTTTGTCTTCCAAAACTTGATTCAAGAAATCAATCAGCAGCTCTTTATTGAACTCGGTTCCGAATAGCTTCTTGAAGCCAAAATCCGTGAAGGGATTGATGTATTTCTCTTCTACACTCATAAATCAAAAATACTTATTCACGACCAGATATTCTTATTTATTGGGTACCAACGGCGTACTGAAGAGTTTTGGAGAGTTTTATACTTTTTATTAACCAGTAATTTAATCAATTATAAATTTTAGGTCAAAATACAGTCAAAAATGGTTAAAAGAGGCACACTTCAATATATAGTATTTATCTAATATTGTATTGACTAAAATCTGGAGTATGAAATTACTAATGAACCTGCTGCTGTGGACGACTGAGATGGAGGACGACATGCTGCCCATTCTGGAGAACCTGAAGGCAATGGGCTTTGACGGTATGGAAGTGCCAATGTTTAGCACGGACCAAAGCAAATGGAAAAAGTGGTCCCACCACTTCGACCAGTTGGGCCTTTACCGCATCGCCGTTACCTATTGCGATGCAGCATATAACCCGATAAGTCCTGATGCACAAACCCGCCGAAAGGCAATTGACCGGCTCAAGCAATTAACCGAATGCAGTCAGCTGTTGGGTGCCGATATTCTGGCCGGCCCAATTCATTCCGCCCTGAATGTATTTACTGGAAAGGGTCCGACACAGGAAGAATGGAATTGGTCCGTTGAGGCAATTAGGCAGGTGACAGCGTACGCCAAAAGCGGTGGTATTACGCTTGGCATCGAGTACCTTAACCGCTTCGAAAACTATCTGGTAAGCTGTACTGACGATGTACTCCGCTTTGTCCGGGACGTGAATCATCCCAATTGCCGGATTATGTTCGATACCTTCCATGCCAATATCGAGGAAAAAAATATTGCCGATGCTTTCCGGAAGTGTGCTGCGGAAGTAGCGTATGTTCAGATATCGGAGAACGACCGGAGTACGCCGGGTAAAGGGCACGTAGAATGGACCTCCTTTTTTGATGCGTTAAAAGATACTGATTATCAGGGCTGTCTGTCCATTGAAGCCTTTGGTCGTCGCCAGCCCGACTTAGCCGCCGCCACCAAAATATGGCGGGCCATGTTCGAAAGCGAAGACCAGCTGGCCCGCGACGGCCTGGCCTTCCTGCAAAAAGAAGTAAGCAAACGGTTCATTACAGTCAATAGTCAATAGTGAACTAGTCATTGGTTGACTGGTCATTAGTGTTTACCTGAATGCACTTTTCCTAATGACTACTGACAATTGACCTATTTCCATAAATCAGCACATAATCTCATCAGCAAATCAACTATCAGCATGAGCAAAAAAATTAACGTAGCCATTGTAGGCTTAGGCTTTGGGGCCGAATTTATACCTATCTATCAAAGGCACCCTCACACTGCTATGTATGCTATTTGCCAGCGGACCGAAAGCAAATTGAAGCAGATTGGCGATGCCTTCGGCGTGGAAAAGCGGTATGCCGATTTAGACGAATTACTTAAGGACCCGAACGTAGACGTGGTGCACATCAATTCGCCTATTCACCTGCACGCGTCCCAAAGTCTGGCCGCGTTGCGGGCCGGCAAACACGTAGCCTGTACCGTTCCGATGGCAACCACCGTGGAGGAATGTATGCAGATTGTAGAGGCCCAGCGGGAATCAGGTAAGAAGTATATGATGATGGAGACGGTGGTGTATAGCCGGGAATTTCTGTTCGTGAAAGAACTGTACGAGAAAGGCGAACTGGGTAAGGTGCAGTTCCTGAAAGCCAGTCATCAGCAGGACATGGACGGCTGGCCCGACTATTGGCCGGGATTGCCACCGATGCACTATGCCACGCACTGCGTGGGTCCGGTAGCGGGATTATTGAAACTGGAAGCCGAATACGTTTCCTGCTTTGGCTCGGGCCGCATCCGCGAAGAACTTATCCAGCACTACAATTCGCCTTTCGCCATTGAAAGTGCCCATATTAAGTTTAAGGACAGCGACTTAGCGGCTTACGTGTACCGTTCCCTGTTCGACACCGCCCGGCAGTACCGTGAAAGTTTTGAAGTATACGGAAGCAAAAAATCATTCGAATGGCCGCTTATTGAAGGCGAAGATCCGGTAATTCATACTGCCAAGAAGGACGAACATGAAATTCCGGCCAAGGTAAAAGTGCCTGATTATGCGCACCTGCTTCCGGAGCCTATTCAATTGTTTACTACGAAAGGAGTTTACGACATCGAAGAAAACCAGCACCTGTCATTCCTCCAGGGCAGTGGACACGGCGGTTCGCACCCGCACATGGTTCATGAATTTATCATGAGCATCGTCGAAGACCGGGAGCCCTTCCCGAACGCAGCGCAGTCGGCTAACTGGACCAGCGTGGGTATTCTGGCGCATGAATCAGCCATGAAAGGCGGAGAAATCATTCAGATTCCGGATTTTACGGCAATATGAATCAGTCGCCCGTAAGCCTTCAGCTCATTGACACTTTTCCAGCCGATCCATTAACCGGCAAAGTACCGGATGAGCATTACGCTATCGTTGAGAAAAGTTCGCAAGCAAAGGTTGGCGGCATTCGATTGCGGTTAAGTAACCGAGATGATATTCTGCTCTATGCTGGTCACATTGGCTACGACGTAGATGAAGCCTATCGCGGACAACATTATGCGGCTTATGCTTGCCTTGAAATGAAGCCGATTGCGTTAAAGCACGGATTCAGGGAGGTTTGGATTACCTGTAATCCTGACAATTGGCCTTCGCGTCGAACCTGTGAACGCATTGGGGCGGAGTTAGTAGAAATCGTTGATCTACCGGAGGACAGCGATATGTACCAAGACGGCGAACGCCAGAAATGCCGCTATCGATGGCAATTACTTTAAATCTCACTTATGCAATGAACGTCATACAAGCAAAATTTATCATTGCTCTATTGGGTTTGCTGCTGCTTATCCAATGCGTCAATCAAGCAACAATCCGCTTAAAACTGGCGCAAGTCTTAGCGAAGCGAGACTTGCGCCCCTAAATAATTGCCAGTCTCCCACTGGCAGGAAGTCGTAGAGACGCAATGCATTGCGTCTCTACCTATCATCTCTCCTCACAAGACTGAAGTCTTGCGCGAGGTATGTCATTGCGAGGAACGAAGCAACTATTCTCACCGAAGGTAATCTATACAGCCTAAAGGTTGCAAAGCGTGTCGGTAGCTTCAAAGATTTATGTTTGTTTATACCCGTTCAGATTGCTTCGTTCCTCGCAATGACGCTTCTTACTATTTCTAACATTCGACATCCCATGCATCTGCTCAATAAAAACTTTTTGGCAAGACACAGCACACTGGCAGCGGTGTCTTGCCTGTTGCTTTCCCTGCTGCTCACCTATTGTACGTCCAGTAAGACGGGCAGCGGACAAAATCTATCTAAAACCACTGGTAAAGCCCGAAGGATAGAAATTTTATTTTTAGGAGATAATAACCACCACAAACCTGCCGAACGGGTTCCGGCGCTGATGGCGGCGCTGGGCAGCAAAGGCATTAACATCACTTACACCGACAACTTGGCTGACCTCAACTCCGAGACGCTGGCCAAATATGACGGGCTGCTGATTTATGCCAATTGGGATACCCTACCGGCTCAGCAGGAAAAAGCCCTTCTAGACTACGTGGCTTCCGGTAAAGGATTTATTCCGGTGCATTGCGCTTCTTTCTGCTTCCACAATTCGGAAGAGTACGTGAAAATGGTTGGTGGAAAGTTCTGGCGGCATAAAATGGATACCATTCAGGCCTCGATTACCCAACCTGGACATCCGGCCGTAGCCGGGCTTCAACCCTTTAAATCGGTAGATGAAACCTATCTGCACGAGAAACTGCAACCGGATAACAACGTGCTGATGGAGCGGGAAATAGAAGCCGACCAAACCACTGACAAGCCCGGTCAGAAAACCGAACCTTATACCTGGACCCGTTCATATGGCAAAGGCCGCGTATTTTACACCGCCTACGGTCACGACGAACGGACTTGGAATAACCCCGGCTTTCAGGCATTATTGGAAAAGGGCATTTTATGGGCTGTAGGTGACGAGGTCAAAAAACTCCACGATGCCCTGAATCCGCAACCATTTGCCTACAAAGAGGCAAAGCTGCCGAACTACGAAGGCCGTCCTGGTCCGCAAATGCAGCAACTGGCCCTTTCGCCGGAGGAGTCCATGAAGCACATTCAGGTGCCGGCTGATTTTACCCTCGGGCTGTTTGCCCATGAACCTGACGTAATGCACCCGATTGCCATGACCTGGGATGAACGCGGAAGGCTCTACGTATTGATTACCAAAGATTATCCGAATGAACGAAAAGAGCAGGGCGGCAGTGACTATATTCTCATTTACGAGGACACGAACCAGGATGGCAAAGCCGATAAGTTTACCCGCTTTGCGGACGGACTGAGTG
The DNA here is from genome assembly GCA_030448185.1 of Cytophagales bacterium. Lineage (GTDB taxonomy): Bacteria > Bacteroidota > Bacteroidia > Cytophagales > 172606-1 > CADCTQ01. The sequence goes on from JAUJNL010000001.1 coordinate 117,578, forward strand.
TACCAACGGGTTTAGTGCGGTACAACGGTGGCCTGATTGTATCGCAGGCTCCGCACATGCTGTATCTGAAAGACACCAACGGCGACGACAAAGCCGACGAGAAAAAAATTCTGTTTACGGGCTGGGGCACTTTTGACACCCACGCCGGCCCGTCTAACCTCCAATACGGCTTTGATAACTGGATCTATGGCAGCGTCGGTTACGCCGGATTCAAGGGAAAATTTGGTAGTGATTCCTTGAAATTCAGCCAAGGCTTTTACCGGTTCAAGCCGGACGGCTCAAAATTGGAATACCTGACCAGCACCTCCAACAACACCTGGGGCCTCGCTTTTAACGAAATGGGTGATTTGTTCGGCTCCACGGCCAACAATGCCCACGGCTGGTATGCGCCTATTCCGCACCGCTACTTTCATTCTGCCCCCGGCGTAGACAATGGCAGCCGCAGCACCGATACCCACAAAGATATGAAGCCCATTACCGGCAAAGTTCGGCAGGTAGACGTATTTGGGGGCTTTACGGCGGCTTCCGGGCATAACTTCTACACGGCCCGGGCCTTCCCTAAAGCTTATTGGAATAACGTAGCTTTTGTAACGGAGCCTACCGGACACATTGTGCACCAGAATATTATGGTGAAAAACGGCACGGACTACGAAGACAAGGAAGGCTTAGGCTTTAACCTGCTGGCGGGTGCCGACGAATGGGTATCCCCGGTTTTTGCTGAGGTAGGTCCGGATGGCGCCGTTTGGGTAGCCGATTGGTACAGCTTTATCATCCAGCACAATCCTACTCCAAAGGGGGCAGAAAATGGACCCGGTAACGCGTACCAAACTGATTTAAGGGATTATACGCACGGCCGTATTTACCGCGTGGCCTACAAACAGGCACCAGCTTACCAACCGCTTTCGCTGAGCAAAGACCGGCCGCAGGAACTGGTAGCAGCCCTTGGGAATAATAACCTGTTCTGGCGTCAAACCGCGCAACGTTTATTGGTAGAAAGAGGGCAGAAAGATGTGGTTCCGCAGTTAATTGAGTTAGTTAAAAACCAGTCGCTGGACGAGATTGGCAACAATCCGGGTGCCATTCATGCCCTTTGGACGTTGCACGGCTTAGGCGCTTTAGATGGTTCAGATGCGGGTGCCCTCCAGGCTGCAACCGCTGCGCTGAAGCATCGGAGTTACGGTGTCCGGAAAACGGCTATTCAGGTACTGCCCCGTAACGCTTCCTCTGTAGATGCGTTGTTACAAGCCAATAGCTTGAATGATTCCGAGCCGCTAGTGGTACTCAATACCCTGCTGGCCTTCAGCGAAATGCCTCTGACATCGGGTGCAGAGAAAGCAATATTAGCCCGGCTTGACCAGTCGAAAGAGGTCAATGACCGCTGGTTGCCCGATGCATTTGCCTGCGTATTGACCAGCAATGAAGGTAAAGGGTTGAAAGCTTACCTGAAGCAACATGCCGCGAAAGCGGGCACGCAACCCAGGCAGTCTTACAGTGAGATGGGGAATCGCCGGAATCATACGGGCATGAACCATACCCCTGCCCAAACGGTAGCCAATACGCAATCCTCGGGCAATGGACCAGACTTGGTCATTACGGGAGTACGCACAGAACCGGCTTCTCCGTACGTGCGGGAAAATGTACGGCTTTTGGTGGATGTAAAGAATGCGGGTGGTACAGCTGTTCCAACCGGAACGACGACCCCGCTGGCTATCCGGATTGAGGGCATGGGACAAACGATTGAGTTGGTAAGTTTTACCCATAAAGAAGGCATTCCGGCCGGAGAAACAGTAACCATCGAAAAAGGGACTAACGGCCCCCTGGACCGGAAACTTAGGGTTCAACTCTGAAAAAGCCGGTACTTATACGGTAACCGTAGTAACGGACCGCGAAAACCAGATTCCGGAAGGCAATGAAACCAACAATACCTTTACCCATAAACTTACCTACCGCGGACCACAGAGTTTATCGGCTTATGCCATCGAACGGGCAGCACGCAGCTATACTTCCGTTGCCCCAGTCGATTCGGTAGTGGCCCTGCTACGGCAGTCGCAGCAACTGGGAGCCGAAAGCAGTCAGGCAGTAGTGAAAGGCGTATCGGAAGGCTGGAATCCGAAGCGGCCCGGCACGGTGCGGGAAGCCGATAAAAAATTCCTGACAAGTTTGGCTAGTACCATTTCCCCTGACAACCGGGAAAGATATGCTCGCTTGATGCAAACCTGGGGACTGGCAGCTGCCGAACAGGCCGATCCCAACGTCCAGGTAATCCGGCTTAAAGTCGTACGTGAAGCCTTGCAGTTTGACAAAAAGGAATTTTCCGTAAAAGCCGGCAAGCCGGTAGAGGTGGTGCTGGAAAACCCGGATGCCATGCAGCATAATTTTGTACTCGGCAAACAGGGAACCATGGACAAGATTGGGCAGGCCGCCGACAAAATGATTACGCAACCGGATGCAGCAGCTAAAATTACGACGTGCCGGAAATTCCGGAAGTGCTGGCGGCAACCAAACTCGTAGACCCCGACAATACCGTGAAAGTCCGGTTTACGGCTCCGGCCAAAAAGGAGATTACCCCTACGTATGTACCTTCCCAGGACACTGGCGGGTGATGAAGGGTGTAATGAGAGTAGAATAGTACATTACTGAAAAGCCCCGGATGCCACTGGCTCCGGGGCTTTTTTATTTTAGCTATATTACGCTTCAAGTAAATTTTAAATGTGAGACCTTAAATGCTTTTTATCCATTTATTTCTTTTATCATCTCTTTCAAGGTCTTATCCTCTATACTTTCAAGCTCTGATTTGTCATAAATAGTTATTTTTGAAAACTCAGTAAACATTGTAAAATACTGATAATCATAGAGATAATGAATTTTACCAGTCGCTTGCCTCCGGCGAGTGACGACTATCAGAGGGCCTCCGGCCCGTTTTATGGGAAGACGGAACTTATCCAGTAGGTTGTATTGCCTCTTTCCCGCAGGCGAGACGCCTGCTCCATAGTCGTCACTCGCCGGAGGCAAGCGACTGCCCTTCACTATAGGAATACTACTCAACTATTTATCTCTTTTACTGAGTTTTCAGTTAGTAGGTAAATTTCGAGTCTTCCGTTATTACGTACGTGATGATTCTCAATCCACCACTTTTACTGCCCTTGCTTTTAACTCCAACTCGCACTTTATAGGCATTGTGCCCAAGACTTTTACCTTGAGACGGGTTGGCAAGTAAACCCTGCTCAAATAGATGCAACTCTGCAGCTAGAGAAGTATATTTCTTGAGTAACTTCTTGGCTTGTTTCTTAAATCTAGGGGTAGGAATAACCTTATAACTCATTCAAAGTCAGACAAAGTCTGTTTTGGAATTTTTCAGCTCTTATGTGTTTCACTTCTTTGAATGCAGCTGTCAGGTCATTTTTTACCTGCAATGCCTGTTCATATTTCTTTAACCTTTTTCAAGTTTTCCCACTCCTCAATCGGAATCTGAACTGCCCTTAGATTCCCTTCTTGGTCGTTTAAGTATTGCAATTGTATCTTCATACCCTTAATCTACAATTTTTCGCTGTTTCTATCTTGATTTTTATTGCCTCAAACGCACTAATTGCATAGGTTAACTTTGGTGACTTGGTTGCTATTCCAGGGCTGCGTTAACGCTAGTATCAGAGTTATTTGGCAAACATAAATAATACAAAGCTTTCGAAAAGCTAACCTTTTTAACAACTACCCTGAATGGAAGTATTGGTACAGCTTTATTTAATATTTTTACCGCACACTTTCTGCCTTAGTAGAATTTATGCGAGCCGCTGCTTACAAGAAAATAGTCGTCAAGGTCGGGTCTAACGTCATTGCCGGAGAAAATGGATTGCCGGATGAGGCCGTAATGAGAGGACTGATCGAACAGATTGCCCACGCCAAAAAAAACGGAGTAGAAGTAGTCTTGGTATCTTCGGGTGCGGTTGCCTCCGGACGCAGCCTTACCCAGGTATCGGACCGTGCCGACCCCATTGCCCGCCGGCAGTTGCTGGCTTCCATTGGTCAGGTAAAGCTGATTAATACGTATTCCCAGCTGCTTCAGCCGCACGGATTGCTGTGCGCCCAGATATTGGTCACTAAGGAAGACTTCCGGGACCGGATGCACTACCTTAACATGAAGCGGTGCTGGAACGTTACTGCAAAACAATATCATTCCGATCATCAATGAAAACGATGTTATTTCGGTTACGGAATTGATGTTTACGGACAACGATGAGCTGGCGGGATTAGTAGCCTCCATGCTGGGAGCCGATGCACTGGTTATACTTACCAATGTGGATGGCATTTATGACCGTCCTCCGAAAGAACCGGGTGCCACTGTCATTCCCGTAATTGACTCCGCCCGGACTGATTTTTCCAGTTTTATTTCGGCCGAAAAATCTAACTTCGGTCGGGCGGCATGCTCACCAAATGCAGTATTGCTACTAAACTAGCCCTGGTGGGCATTAAGGTTCATATTGCCAATGGCAAAACGCCTGGCATTCTTACGGCTATTCTGGATAACCAACCTATCGGGACCGTCTTTGTTCCGCAAGCCAACCAATCTAAGTTAAAGCGTTGGGTCGCTAATTCGGAAGGATACGCCAAGGGCATTGTGTACATTAATGAAGGAGCCCGGCAGCGGTTGTTACAAACTCAAAAAGCCACCAGTCTGCTTCCGGTGGGCGTTACCCGGATTGAAGGCGCTTTTCAGAAAGGAGATATTATTAAAATTGCGGATACAAACGGGGAAATGATTGGCCTAGGTATGGCACAGTACAGTTCTACTGTAGCACAAACGTATCTGGGCGAAAAGGACAAAAAACCCCTGGTCCACTACGATTACCTGTTTCTGAATGAAGGACAGAAGGAAGGAATTATAGAATAAGAAATTGTCCTTTGTTGAATTGTTGAATTGTTGAATTGTTGAATTGTTGAATTGTTTTTAGCCTGAATGATTCTTTTTCTGAAAGTTGTTTGGTTCTTTATGATTTTACTTGATCATCTATTTAGACACTACTAGCGCAAGCTCTACTTGTGCCCAAGAGTAGTTGCCAGTCTCCCACTAGCAGGAAGTCGTAGAGACACAATGCATTGCGTCTCTACCTCCTATTCAGACCATCTAACCATTTAACAATACAACAATTTAACAATATAGCCATTCAACCACCTAACCATACTTAACCAACCATGAGGGAAGCATTTATTGGCGTAAGAAAAGCCAGCCGTACCATTCCGCTATTGGAAGTGTTCACCATTAACGGAATACTTAACGATTTAGCGGATGAAGCCGTCAATGCCATAGATTTTCTGATAATTGAAAATAAGAAGGACCTGGCGCTGATGAGCAGGACGGATCCTAAATACGACCGGTTGATGCTTACCCCGGAACGCATTAAAGGAATCGCGGCCGATATCCGGAATGTTGCTAAGCTGGATTACCCCGTAGGAAAAACCCTTTCTACCAAAAATTTGCCTAACGGCCTGTCCTTTTTTAAGGTTAGCGTACCCTTAGGAGTGGTAGGTATTGTGTACGAAGCCCGTCCCAATGTCACCTTTGACGTTTTCTCGCTGTGCCTCAAATCTGGTAATGCGTGTATTTTGAAAGGAGGAAGTGATGCTGCTTACTCAAATGCCGCCATTGTTTCCCCTTGATTAAAAGGTCCTTTCCGGGCACAAGGTAGATGAGAATATTGTCCATCTGCTGCCCCCCGACCGGACCGCTACTGAAGAACTCCTAAAAGCAGTTGGCTACGTAGATGTCATTATTCCCCGCGGCGGACAATCATTAATTGACTATGTCCGAAACAACTCGCGGGTACCCGTCATTGAGACTGGCGCCGGCATTGTGCATACGTATTTTGACGAAAGCGGAGATCTGAACAAAGGCATTAACATCGTCCATAATGCCAAAACCCGGCGGGTAAGCGTATGTAATGCCCTGGATTGCCTGCTGATCCACCAGAGCCGTCTGCCCGACTTGGTTGCCCTGGCTGCTCCGCTGGCTGAGGAAGGAGTGGAGCTATTCGCCGATGAATCTGCCTACGAGCAGCAAGGGGAAATTATCCCGACAACCTGTTGCAGAAAGCCCAGCCGGAACATTTTGGCACTGAGTTTCTGTCCCTGAAAATGGCTGTCCGGGCGGTTCGTTCCCCTGGAAGAAGCCCTCGATCATATTGCTACGTATAGCTCCAAGCACAGCGAAGCAATCATTGCCGAAGACGAGACGAATGCGGATAAATTTGTTAAAGCGGTGGACGCCGCCGCCGTGTATATTAATACGTCTACGGCCTTTACCGATGGAGCCCAATTTGGGTTAGGGGCCGAAATTGGGATCAGTACGCAAAAGCTACATGCCCGCGGGCCGATGGCCCTGGAAGAACTTACCAGTTATAAATGGATTGTGAAAGGTAATGGGCAGGTGAGGGGTAAGTAGGGCATTTTCGATGCCTCAGTATTCGAGGTGTGATTCGCTAAGTCCTTCACGCTTGGTTTTGCCGGATTCTGGTTCATAATGATTCGAGTTAGGATGCCAAATGGTGTCTCAAAGTCCCTTGCTATTACCTGCATACTGTTAAACTTCTAAACGGTACCATCCTAATGGTGTCTCAAAGGAATTGATATTAGACACATGAATCAGTTGTATATGACTAGTGAAGAAGCTGCTTCTTGATAATGGCTCCTTCACTAGTTATATAAGAAGCTTATAAACTAATTGGGTTGGATTTTAACCAACCAGTTTTTAAGAGTGACTCTTCCACCAACTGATTTAATGAAATGCCTCTTTCCAGTGAAAGAAGTGCCGCTTTCCGATGTATTTCTGGTTTTACCCGAACATTAAAGGAACCTTTGAAACTCTTCTGCGGGTCTTTCCCCAACTCTGCACAAATCTCCATATAATCCTCTACCGCTTCCTCAAAGCCATTTACTAGCTCATCGACAGTATTTCCCTCAACGTAACTAGATCAGTAATGTACTCAATCTTGCCGTGGAATACTTTGTCTGGGCATTGAACTGAACGCTACCCACAAAATCTTTGTATTTTAAAACATTTTCCATATTCTTTATTGCATTTATAATCCTAAAACTTCTTTTATTTCCCTGATCTGATACTGTTTGAGAATATTGCCGGGATGAGGTTTATGTAAGCGGATTACCTGTTGGGTTTCCGGGTTTTGCAAAGGCCGCCGTATTTTAAACATTTTCCTGCAGTTTTACCCTTTTTAATTTCGGTAAAACCAAAAAAGGTTAGTAAGCTTTCCAGTTCAGACCAAGTAAAATCAGTAGGGTTCGATTGGAATCGTTCAATTAATTTTTCCTTCTTACTCATTAACTATTGCAACTGTTTTTTTAGTTGCATAAAGATAGCTGATTTTAAAAATGCAGCTCAAGCCCCAAGTAGTAGTTTGTAAAAGCCGGCGAATAAAAACTCCTTTCAGAAGAAGAATTTTCCTGGGGAAACAAGAAAGGTTACAGTTCTATATAGTTTTAGTATTACCCAGAAGAATTCATTTCAAACCTGAAATAATATAGCTAAGTAGTTCTTTACAATTACTTTAGACGTTCCTCCTGACCGTCATTCCCGGAGGGAATCTTCTCTGCTAAGTTAGTCACCGTTTTATACTGAGAGGATTAGCTTCGCTGAGGGGTGTACGACAAAATGCAGAGCGTTCATCCGCATTTGCAATGCGGATGTGTATAGCCGGGCATTTGAAATGCCCTTTTTCTCAGTTCCGCATTGCAAATGCGGAACAACACGAACAAAAAGTTTAATGGTTGATCTGCAATTTGTCGTACACCCTCGCTGAGAGAGTTCCCTCCGGGAATGACAAAAAATAGTATAAACTAATTCTAGTGATCTACTTATGAGCTATAATGCAGATAGGAGCAGGCAACTCAATAAATAGAGTTTATAAGAAAATTACCACTTCTAAACCGATTACTCTAGATTAATTCTAAAAATTTCTCAAAAAAACATTGGATTTATTTGAGTATAAATAGTATTACCTTTTCCCCTCTATAGGATAAGCAGCCAAACAACACCATTAGAGATTGGCTACAGTAGTCAGCGCTGCTTCCCATAACAGATCCTTACAAACCGGAAAAGGTATGTTTTTGAATGCCAGTAAAGTCTGATTCCCATTATACTGCTGGGAGGATACATTTTCTCCCAGCTGAACCCAAAAACCAATATTGATAGCAGTAATACTGCTTTCAAGCGATAAAACCGCCGGAAGAAAACCGGTTTACCAAGACGGTACTGGCCCGTGACTTAAAAGAGCCAATGGAGATAGCCGTAACCAGTGGGGGTAATGTGTTCTGGATTGAACGGTACGGCACGATACACCTCTACGACCAGGCTACCAAACAAACCCTCCCCGTGGGTAAACTGGACGTTTTTTCGGGTAACAATGATGGTCTGTTAGGGATTACCCTGGATCCGGCTTTTGATACCAACGGACAGCTTTACCTTTACTATTCTCCCGCTGGCGCTACGCCTAAACAGCATGTTTCTCGGTTTACCTTTCGGAATAATCAGTTGGACTTAGCTTCGGAGAAAGTGCTGCTGGAAATACCTACGCAACGCGAAGAATGTTGTCATTCGGCGGGTTCCCTGGAATTTGGCCCGAACGGGGACCTATACATTGCCGTGGGTGACAACACCAATCCCAGTCAACAGGATGGCTACGCCCCGGTAGATGAACGGCCTGACCGCAGTGCTTTTGACGCCCAGCGAACTTCGGCCAATACCCACGACCTGCGGGAAAAATTCTCCGTATTCATCCGCAGCCGGATGGTACTTACACTATTCCCGAAGGCAATTTATTCCCGAAGGACGGCTCTAAGGGCAAACCCGAGATCTACGTGATGGGAGCCGGAATCCTTTCCGGATTACAGTTGACTCTAAGAATTCGTATTTGTACTTCGGCGACATTGGTCCCGATGCGAACAAAGCAGGTGAAAAAGGACCGGCGGCATATGATGAAATTAATGTGGCTAAAAAAGCCGGAAACTACGGTTGGCCGTACTTCGTCGGCGATAATAAAGCCTACCCTAAAGTTGATTTTGCAACCGGTAAGATCGGCACTTATCCTGATCCCCAGGCTCCTACAAACCATTCTCCGAATAATACAGGCCAGAAGGTATTGCCGCCCATTCAAAAACCCATGATCTGGTACTCATACGAAGATACGGGGGAGTTTCCGGAACTAGGCAAAGGCGGCGGTCGGCCATGGCGGGAGAAGTATACCGGTATAACCCGACCCTTTCCTCAGAAGTCAAATTCCCGGCGTATTACGACAACAGTCTCTTCATCTATGAGTGGATGCGGGACTGGATAAAGGTGGTCAAGCTGGATGAGCACGGAGACCGGGTATCGATTGAGCCGTTTATGCCCTCCGCCCAGTTTTCGTCTCCTATGGATATGGAGTTTGTAAAGATGGCGCCCTGTACGTACTCGAATACGGCTCTGGCTGGTACAGCAATAATAAGGATGCCCGGTTAAGCCGCATTACCTATAATAAGGGAAACCGGCCGCCCATTGCCAAAATTAATACTTCCGTTAGTGCGGGAAAAGTACCGCTTACAGTTCAGTTTTCCAGTAAAGGCACGCTGGACTATGATAACGATCCCCTCGCGTATCAATGGGCCGTTTCAACGGCTGGTACCCAAAAGGTAATTGCCAAAACGGCCAATCCAACTTATACCTTTACGCAGCCTGGCATTTATACCTGTAAGCTAACCGTCACGGATGCGAAAGGTAAAAAATCAGAAGCGGCTACGGAAGTAATCGTGGGCAATACACCTCCGGAAGTATCTATTGCAGTAGCTGGAAACCGGACTTTTTTCTGGGAGAAAACTCCCGTAGCCTACCAGGTAGAGGTACATGATCCGGAAGATGGCAGCCTGGCCGAGGGAAGTATTAAACCGGATGAGGTAAACGTGTTTTTAGCGTATTCGGCCGGGGGCGATAATCTTTCGCCTATTCTGACCGCTCAGCAACATGAGATACAACATCCCGGTAAGCAGCTCATTGACGGCAGTGACTGTAAAAGCTGCCATTTGCCCGACCAGCCATCCATTGGACCCAGCTATAAAGAAGTAGCCCAACGATATAAAAACGACCCGGGAGCGGTGGACCGTTTAGCCGAAAAGGTAATCAAGGGCGGCAGTGGCGTTTGGAAAAAGGAGTTTGTCATGGTATCCCACCCGCAGCTTTCCACCAAAGCGGCTACCCAGATGGTGAATTACATCCTTTCCTTGTCCGGAGATGATCAGAAGCCCGAAAAAATCGAGGTAAAAGGTTCCTTGTCCCTCACCAAACCGGATGCTGCGGTAACCAATGGTTTTTACCGGATTTCGGCCTCCTACCAGGACAAAGGAGGTAAGAACGTAAAACCCTTGAGTCAGACTGCCGTGGTTACCCTCAAAACACCGCTGATTCAGGCGGAAAGCTATGATCAGGTAAACCGCATGAAAGTTTTTGGGGAAATAGAGGACGGCGACAACCGGTATGCAGGCAATATGCGTCCTGGCTCCAGTGCCCTCTTTAAAGCTATTGACTTGACGGATGTGGGAGCTATCACTTATCAGTATGCCACTACCGTTGCCGGCGTCAGTATCGAAGCCCGGCTGGATTCGCTGAGAGGGCCACTGGTCAGCGTGGCCGAAGTTAGCTCCGCACCGGAGGCTACTACCTGGCAAAAAGCAACGGCTCCGGTGAAAGAAACCAAAGGAATGCATGATCTATACTTGATTGTCCGATGCAAGAACCGGGATGAGAAAGACATTCTCCGACTGGACTGGCTCTACTTCGATCACCGGTCAAATAGTGCCAGCATGAAATGAGAAGTTTCTTTGATGTTCGTTATTCGATGTTTGAAAAAAACTTCTCAACTTCTCGCGCAAGACTTCAGTCTTGTGCGGAAAGATAATAGGAAGTCTCCCACTTCCTGCCAGTCAGCGACTGGCAACTACTTAAGAGGGATTTAAAGAACAGAATCAAAAAATGAAAAATTCCATGAGCGAAAAGGCCCGGCAAAAAAGCGGGGTGCGCGAAGGCTAGTAGCGGGGAAGCGTTTTTTTGCCTAGACCTTTTTTTGTTACTTTTTTTGGGGCAATGCCAAAAAAAGTAAGCCTCTCCTTAGAAGTAACTTTGAGGTAAAGAATAAGTCAGTAAAACACCATATGTAAAATGGGTCCTAATAGTAGTAAGATAAACAATAAATCAACGCATAAACCTATCAACTCATAACCTCATTACCTCATTAACTCTCTTTTACCTGATGATTCAAATCAATTCCAACCTTCAACCTTCCGACCTTCAATCTAAGCTCCGCCGGTTCTGGCAACTTTCCGGCGAAAAAATCCATCACATCGAAAAAAACTATGACGTAAGCAAAGGCTCTCCAGTCTTTACGGTACAGGGTAAGTATACCACCCGCGGCTGGACCGAATGGACCCAGGGCTTTCAGTTCGGTTCCGCTATCCTGCAATATGACGCCACCGGGGAGAAAGAATTTCTGCAGATGGGCCGGCAGAAAACGCTGGACGTGATGGCGCCCCACATCAGCCACATCGGCGTACATGACCACGGATTCAACAATGTAAGTACCTACGGCAACCTGCTGCGCCTGATGAAGGAAGGTAAAACCGAATACAACGAATGGGAGAAAAATTTCTACGAACTGGCCCTCAAAATTTCCGGCGCCGTACAAGCCAGCCGCTGGACACCCATTAAAAGTGGTGGCTTCATTCATTCCTTCAACGGTCCGCATTCCCTCTTTGTGGATACCATCCGCTCTTGTCGGGCTTTGGTTGTCAGCCACTTGCTGGGGCATGTATTCCAGGCGGAAAACGACGTAAAGATCAACCTACTGGAAAGAGCTTTACAGCATAGTAAAGCCACAGCTGATTACTCCGTATTCTACGGGGAAGGCCGCGACTCCTATGATATCTGGGGACGGACAGCTCACGAAAGTATCTTTAATACCAAGGATGGTAATTTTCGCAGTCCTAATTCGCAGCAAGGGTATTCAGGCTTTACCACCTGGACTCGCGGACTAGCCTGGGCTATGTGCGGCTTTGCCGAAGAGCTGGAGTGCCTGGCAACGCTTAAAGATGAGGATTTATCTTCTTCAGGAGGACGACAGGCAACTGAAACCTTTATGCTTAAAGCCGCTAAGGCCACCTGTGATTTTTATATCGAACACACGCCGGTTGATGGCATCCCGTATTGGGATACCGGTGCTCCGAATCTTCACCAGTTGGGAGATTATCTGCACAAACCCGCTGACCCTTATAATAACTATGAACCCGTAGACAGTTCGGCAGCCGCTATTGGGGCGCAAGGTTTGCTCCGGTTGGGCAAATACCTAGGGCAAAAAGGCCAGGCGGATGAGGGAAAACGATACTGGCAGGCAGGCTTAACGGTGCTGAATACCTTGTTTGAGGAGCCTTACCTGAGCACCAGTACTACGCACCAAGGGTTGATTTTACATTCTATCTACCACCGTCCCAATGGCTGGGATTACACTCCCGAAGGCAGCAAAATCCCGAATGGGGAATCCAGTATGTGGGGTGATTATCATGCCCGGGAAGTAGCCCTTTATCTGCAACGGATCATCCAAAACGAACCTTATTATACTTTCTACGGGGCAATCGCATGACGGCAAAATCACTCACGGACCTTTCCCGGCTCTGCGTGCATACCATCACGACCAAGCCCTGGCCGATTGAAGAAGCAGCCCGGAACTTTGCCCAGGTCGGTATCGGGGGCATTACGGTCTGGCGGGATGCCCTGGCAGGCCGCGACATCCGAAAAACAGGTCAGCTGTTGCGGGAGCATAACCTGACAGTAGTATCGCTGTGTCGGGGTGGTTTTTTTCCGCATACCGAAGCGGCCGGACGGCAATTAGCCATTGATGATAACCGCAAGGCCATTGATGAGGCTCATGCCCTCGGGGCCCCGCTGATTGTACTGGTTTGCGGCGCAGCGCCGGGCCAACCGCTGGAGGAATCGAGAAAGCAGATCCGGGATGGCATTGCGGCCCTTTTGCCCTATGCAGAATCCGCCGGGGTAAAATTAGCCATTGAACCCCTTCACCCCATGTACGCCGATAATCGTTCTGCCATCAATACCCTGCGGCAAGCCAACGAAATGGCTGAAGACCTTAACTCTCCCTGGGTAGGAGTAGCAGTGGATGTCTATCATCTCTGGTGGGACCCGGATCTGGAAGGGGAAATTGCCCGCTGCGGCAGAAATGGAAACCTGTACGCCTTCCATATCTGTGACTGGAAAACACCTACCACTGATTTGCTGCTTGACCGCGGCTTGATGGGGGAGGGCTGTATCAATGTAAAGCAGATCCGGGGCTGGGTGGAGGCAACCGGGTTTACTGGCTTCAACGAAGTAGAAATTTTCTCCAACGTCCACTGGGCTAAGGACCAATCCGTATTTCTGAAAGAAATACCCAAGCGTACCTCAATCATTCATAAAATAGTGGGTTTAACTTCTCTGTTGATGATAAATATCTCTTTAGTCAAGCACTTACTTTTATTTTGCTTGCCCAAAATAGGGCAAAACGAAAGTTTTGAGCCAGCAATGTGGGAAGACGAGTAACAAAACAAAAGGGCAGCAGCAACCAAGCCCGTTCTCTCGCTTTGAAAAAGGCCGAGCCCGCTTGCCTCCGGCCTACGCTGCTAGCCAGAACGGGCCACACGGTTGCTGCACCATCCACCCGCGAGAGAATAGGGATACTCGAATGAAGAATGAAAAATAAAGAAACAAAAAAGCCTTGAGGGAAAGGCCCGGCAGAACCGTAGCGAAGCGGAGTTCGCCTTTTTGGCAAAAGCAGGGTGCGCGGAGAGCAAGAGGGAGGAAGCTTTTTCTGCCTAGACTTTTTTCTTTCGCACCGGCTCGCTCAAAGACTTGTGTCTTTGCCCGCTTTTTGGGGCAATGCCAATCCCGAAGGGATCAGCGAAGCTAACAAAAGTAAGCGCCTCCTGAGAAGAATATAAGGTGCAAAGGAAGGTCTAAATACGTTCTACTATTTGTATTTAAGTACTAGGACGGAATTGATTATAAAATCATTATCTTATAATAATCTAATTTTCAACCTTTTATCAGCACATCAGCACATATTCTAATTAGCACATCTACTTATCATACGATAAATAATTTAGGACTTTCGCAAAATAGGGGAAGAACTTGAAAAGAAGCTTAACTTGAAGGATGCAAACAACGCGAGAACTGTACTGCCAGTATTTGCTTTCCAGCCAGATCAACTATACATGCACCAATTTGGCTAATCACTTTGCCAATCTTTCTCATGATGACGTGCATCGTTACTTGAAAGAAGAACGTCTTACGCCGCGGTTGTTGTGGGAGAAGGTGAGTGCTCTCTTCAAGAGTCGCCCGGAAGGGTATATTGTATTTGATGATGTAGTGCTGGAAAAGATTCATTCTACTAAAATTCAGGGAGTAAGGCGACAGTACTCAGGGAATCAACATGGCATTGTCAAGGGCATTGGTGTGGTGAACTGTGTGTATTTTGATCCAGTCGCTGATCAGTTTTGGGTAATTGACTACCGCATCTTTGATCCTGACCGGGATGGCAAGACCAAACTTGACCACGTAGCCGACATGCTACTGAGTGCCATTCATCGGGATGTCTTATTTACTTACGTGCTCATCGATAGCTGGTACGCTACCAGTGGGATAATGAAACTACTCATTAGCAAGCATAAAGTATTTTATTGTCCCCTGAAAGCCAACCGCAAAGTCGATGATACTACCGGCAAGTCTTACCAGCCGGTAAGTGGTTTGACTTGGTCTGCTACTGAACTTGAGCAGGGCAAACTGGTTAAACTCCATCAATTTCCTCTGGATATCCAGGTGAAACTGTTTCGGGTAGTGGTCTCTACCGACCGCACGGACTGGCTCATTACTAATGACCTGACTCAAGATTCTACGCTAGCCGCTCAACAGGAGAGCAGCTATCGCTGGAAAATTGAGCAATTTCACCGCGAAGAAAAACAACTCACCGGCATTGCTAAGTGCCAATGCCGCTTGAACCGGAGTCAACGCAATCATATTGCTGCGGCTAGTTTAGTGTGGGTCCGCTTAAAACAACTTGCTTACCAGTGCCAAACCACGGTCTATCAACTCAAACATGGGTTACTCAGTGATTACTTACGAACCCAACTCGCTCAGCCTACTCTTAAATTCGAATGATTTGCGAAAGTCCTATAATTATTTCATATAACCCCTTTAACCCAATCATGAAAGAACACCGAATCGGCATTATTATGAACGGCGTCACCGGCCGGATGGGCACTAACCAACACCTGATGCGTTCCATTGTTGAAATCATTAAACAAGGCGGCGTGAAGATAGGAGCGGGGGAAACAATCATGCCCGATCCCATTTTAGTAGGACGGGATGCCAATAAGCTGGAAAAATTGTGCCAGCAGTCCGGAGTGAAGAAAATGACAACGAACGTGGACGAAGCCCTGGCTGATCCCTATAACCAGATTTATTTTGATGCCCAGACAACCGGCCGTCGGGCGGAAGGCGTCCGGAAAGCAGTAAAAGCGGCAAACACGTCTATTGCGAAAAACCAACGGCCGTAGATACCAAAACGGCCCTTGAACTGTACGAACTCTGTCAGAAAGCCGGACTAAAAAACGGCGTCGTGCAGGATAAATTATGGCTTCCCGGTTTACTGAAGCTGAAAAGACTGATTCAGAACGACTTCTTCGGTAAAATTCTTTCGGTACGGGGTGAGTTTGGCTACTGGGTATTCGAAGGACACAGCATTCCCGCCCAACGACCTTCCTGGAACTACCGCAAAGAAGACGATGGCGGCATTATTGTCGATATGCTTTGCCACTGGCGCTACGTCCTGGACCAGGTTTTTGGCAAGGTAAAAGCCGTTTCCTGTTTCGGAGCTACCCATATTCCCGAACGGATTGATGAACAGGGAAAACCCTACCAGTGCACGGCCGATGATGCCGCCTATGCTACGTTTGAACTCGAAAATGGCATTGTAGCCCACTTTAATTCTTCCTGGACGGTTCGGGTGCGCCGCGACGATCTGCTGACCCTGCAGGTAGATGGGACTAAGGGTTCAGCCGTAGCCGGATTACGGGAGTGTTACATTCAGCACTACGGCAACACACCTAAACCCGTCTGGAACCCCGATATCGAACAACCCATCAACTTCTACGAAGGCTGGGCCAAAGTACCACCACAAGAGACTTTCGACAATGCTTTCAAGGCACAGTGGGAGCTCTTTCTGAAGCACGTAGTCAAAGACGAACCTTTCCCCTGGACGCTGTACGAAGGAGCCAAAGGCGTGCAACTCGCCGAAAAAGGCCTCGAAAGCTGGTCTAAACGCTGCTGGGTAAATGTGGAAGAGTTGTAAATGGTCAGTAGTCATTGGTCAGTAGCCATTGGGTAAAAGAATCATTCATGGTAAAAACTAATGACTAATTGAATTGACAAGAAAGATTGTTATCACTGATTCGACGAAAAAACATCCCCCTTACCCCCTCTAGAGCAGGGCTGTACAGTTTATGTATAATATATTGGACCTTAGTAGATTTGCATGAAAACACAATAGAGATGGGGACAAATTTACTCTCATATCTGGAAAACATACCTGACCCACGTCGTCGGGCTGGTAGTCGGCACCCTTTACCAGCGGTGCTGGCGATGGTAATCATGGGTAACTTGAGTGGACGGTATGGCTACCGGGAACTAGCCCGTTTTATGCAACGACACGCCTGGGAATTTGTGAGATTATTTGGCTTTGGGCATGGCGTACCTAATCATGTAACGATTAGTAGTTTACTAGGCAAAGTGGATTTTCAAGCCGTCAAGCAGCAGTTTGAAGCCTGGATGCAAAGTCAACACTTGCCGGTAGAAAACTATTCCCTGGATGGAAAGAGTTTGAAATCTACCTTAAGTGATTATAATAAAAGCTACCAGGACTTTGTGGCCATGGTCCAGGTGTTTTCGCATCAGTCTGGTTTAGTGCATAGCCTGGAAGCTTATCATAATGGCAAGGAAGATGAAGCAAAAGTGGTCAGAGCGTTAATCCAACAACTGCATCTAAAAGGCGCTATGCTCACGCTGGATGCGCTGCATTGCCAAAAAAAACACTAGCCGTGATTGTTGAATCCGGCAATGATTACTTGATTCAGGTAAAAGGCAATCAAGACAAGCTCTTAACACTTATCAAGCAGGAAGCCCTTGCCCAAAAGCCTACTGATAGCCATGAAAGCCGGCACAAGAACCGGGGCAGACTCGAACATCGGAGGGTACAGCTTTATAAAGCTCCCCCGCATTGGCAGCAGACGTACGTAGGTATTGCTTGCTTTCTCGTGCTGAGACGATGGGGATTAAGAAAAGGCAAAACCTATGATAAGACCCATTACTATATCCTGAGCCGCAACATGCAGGAAGCCGCTCAGGCTGGAGAACTTATCCGTTCCTACTGGTCAGTGGAGAATCGCTTACACTACGTAAAAGATGTCACAATGGGAGAAGACAAAAACCAGATTGCTCACAAACAGGCTGCCAAAAATGTATCCTTGCTCAAAAATATTGCCTTGAACTTAATGCGCCTAAAAGGATATAAATGTGTCAAAACGGCCATTGATCTCCATGCGCACAATATTAAAACCCTATTTCAGTGGTTGTTATAACTAAACTGTACAGCCCTGCCCTTCGAAGGGGGACTTTCGACCCGACAAGTCGAAATAACCTTGAATGTCAATACAACTAATGACTAATGACTAATGACCAAGTACCCATTACCCAATACCTCTTTTCCAATGACCAATGTCTAATAAACCGTGAATTTTATGCGAAAAGTAGCCTTAATCACCGGTGGCAGTCGGGGCATTGGCCTGGGCATTGCCGAACACCTGGCTCAGGCCGGTTTTGATCTGGCCATTAATGGCATGCGTCCGGCCGAAGCCGTTACCGAAGTAGTGCAACACCTCAAAAAAAAGGGCGGGGATGTGATCTATTGCCAGGGCGATATTGCTTCCCGGGAAGACCGGATCAACATGCTGGCCCAGATTACAAACCACTACGGGAGACTTCATGTGTTGGTCAACAATGCCGGAGTGGCCCCTAAAGAACGGCGTGACCTGCTGGAAGCCACCGAAGAAAGCTTCGAGTATGTGCTGTCCACCAATCTGCAAGGACCTTATTTCTTGTCGCAGAAAGCCGCCAACTGGATGATCGACCAGGGGCGGAAGCAGGCCGATTTCCGGGGATGTATCATTAATATTTCTTCTATCTCGGCTACCGTTGCCTCCGTGAACCGGGGTGAATACTGCGTAGCCAAAGCCGGCCTTAGCATGATGACCCAGCTGTTTGCAGCAAGGCTCGGAGAGTTTGATATACCGGTATATGAGGTACGACCCGGCATCATCAAAACCGACATGACCGCCGGAGTGACCGAAAAATACGACCGGCTTATTGAAGGGGGACTCTGCGTACAGAAACGCTGGGGGTTTCCCGATGATGTGGGCAAAGCCGTAGCTGCCCTGGCTAAAGGAGATTTTCCGTACTCCACGGGCCAGGTCATTATGGTAGATGGCGGCCTGACGTTGCCCCGCTTATAATTAATTATCCTTGCTAATTCAAGCACCTGCTATTATAAGTACCAAGACCTCCATTAAAATCTGATCGGAAATGATCAGCACATAATCTAATTAGCACATCTACTTATTTCCTTCTTATGAATGATCATCCTGTTTCCAAAAAAACGGTTTCCGGGCAGTTACTTACCATTCCAGTACTGGTGGCTGCATTGGGCTATCTGGTAGATATGTATGACCTGTTTCTGTTCAGTATTGTACGTGTACCGAGTCTGAAGGCCTTGGGATTGGATGGCGATGATCTGTTACGGAATGGCGTGCTGCTGCTCGATATGCAGATGGCCGGCTTGCTGATTGGGGGTATTTTCTGGGGAATTATGGGGGATAAAAAAGGCCGGCTTTCCGTGCTGTTCGGCTCCATTCTTATTTACTCCCTGGCTAATATCGCCAACGGACTCGTTACTTCTATTGGGCAATATGCCCTGTTGCGGTTCGTGGCTGGGGTAGGCTTAGCCGGTGAGTTAGGAGCAGGTATTACCCTGGTTTCCGAAATCCTGCCCAAAGAAGTACGGGGCTACGGAACCACATTGGTGGCAACTATGGGCGTAATGGGAGCTATATTAGCCTACTTTGTAGCCGATTTTTTCGACTGGCGCATTTCCTATTTCATCGGAGGAGGTTTAGGACTGTTATTATTGGTTATGCGATTCCGGGTATTTGAATCCGGCATTTTTGCTAAGGTAAAAGAGCAGGCTGTACAACGAGGCAATATCCTGCTGCTGTTTAATAATAAGGCCCGTTTTGCCAAATACCTGCGAAGTATTCTGGTTGGCCTGCCGATCTGGTATGTGGTCGGCATTCTCATTACTTTTTCCCCGGAATTGGGAAAGGAACTTGGCCTCAATGAACCGGTGAATGCGGGTAAGGCCGTGATGCTGGCTTTTGCGGGGCAAGTGCTGGGCGATATTGTCAGCGGCTTTCTGAGTCAGTACGTCAGGAGCCGGAAAAAGGTAATTCTGTTGTTTATGCTGCTTTCTGCCTGCTTTATTGGCGTGTATCTGTTAGTTCCAGTCAAAGACACGTCGATCTTTTACGCCATTTGTATTTGTTTGGGCTTTGCCAACGGGTACTGGACGTTGTTTATCACCATTGCGGCGGAGCTTTTCGGTACCAACCTGCGGGCTACCGTAGCGACCACAGTACCTAACTTCGTGCGGGGTGCTATCATCCCGCTGACGGCGCTGTTCATTCAGGGTAAAGTCTATTGGGGAGCCGTAAACAGTGCCTTAGCCGTGGGCATATTCACCCTGATTGTGGCTTTACTGGCTCTGAAAGGACTGGAGGAGACTTTTAGTAAGGATTTGAATTACACGGAAAAGGTAGCTCCTAAAAAGCTACTCCTTACAATATTGCTTTCAGAGCTTTCTCAAAACGGCTTGTTAGTAGAGCCGAACTGTCTTTGTTATTAAAACTGCCTCTCCGCCTACATCGAAGGTAGCTTATTCGAGAAAGCTTCCGTTCTATAATTTACCCCGAATACCATTCATATTCTTTCCTGTAGGTGGGTTGGTCATTGCCGTTTTCAAATATTTCTATTTTCGCTCTGTTTGGAGAATATGAATCTGCCCTGTAATCTTTTATTATTATGTTGTTATGTGCCTTCTGAGAGGTTGTTGGTACTGCCTCAAACTCATAAACATCCAGTCCGTTGACCACTTGATGGCTTACCTGTTTCCAATTCCCGTTTTCATAAACTATTGATAAGGTTGCACTGAGCGTAATACGAACTTAACCTTATTACCAAGCGGCACTAATGCTACCATACTATATTGTTGTGCAGCCAAATAATTAGAATTGTAATTTTGACTTGCTGCATGGAGTAGGTTAGAACCGTTGGAGGTAGCTTGGTCAAGTGGATATTCAATCTTTTCACCCGGCAAAGGGCTATTATCGCCAATAAAAGTAACTTCTCTTACCCAAGTAGGCTTTGTTGCATTGTTCTCGTAAATCTCAATGCGCCTTTTCATGGCGTCATTGCGAAGATTAACGGTGACTTGGGCCTCGCTCTTTTCTCCGTTTCCAATCAGCGTTAATTCAGTGGGAGCATCGTATTTATAATTTATTTGCCAGGGGTTAGGTGAGCAGCCAAAGGAAGCATAGGGACTATCTGGCACGGCTAAGGTGGTTATTTTAACCCGCACAGTGGTACCAACCGGAGCAATGGCACTTAAGCTGAAAGTTGTATTATGAGCAGGATTATGATACCAATGATAGCCAGTTGATTTAGGCACTACTATCCTGGTGGTTGTATCCGATAATACATTGACGCCCCAGGAACCAGTGGCCGGATATACGATCTTTTTAGTGAAGGTAAAAGAGGACTTAGTGATGAAATTGGCAATGTGCTTCTTAAAATCGCCCACGGTGATGTTTAGTCCCAAGTCGTTGTAGCGCTTCTTGACGTTATTGTAAACAATATCAGTGTCCAGCAAAGTGGCTTCATCAATAAGAGCAGACTGTAACGTCTGGTTGTCCAGTACACCATCTTTTTCAATATCCAGACTTATTTTAGAGAGTAATTCGGTTAATTCGGACTCGCTTCGCTTGGCCTGTAAAATCACCGAAATCGCCAGTAGAATCGCATTATCTTCTCCCTCTCCGGCAATATTCAACCGTTCTGAATTCGCTATGTCAGACTTAGTGATATTAAAAGTAATTCAAGTTGCGAGAAAGCAGTCTTGTCAAACAAGGGGGTAAATTAGGAGTATCTCACGCTCTCAACCTACTCAAGCCATGAATGACAAGACGATAGCAATATATTGTTTTCTGGACGATTTGTTTAAAGTAATGGGACGAAAAACAGCGGCGCATTGTAAACTTTCCGATGCAGAAATTGCTACTACTGCTTTGGTCGCGGCACTCTACTTTCATGGCAATCAAGCTACTGCTTGTCAGTATATGCAAGCACACTATGGGATGAAAATGATTGACAAATCCGGATTTAATCGTCGATTGCACCGCTTAGAAGCTACTTTAGTAGTTATTTTTCGGGCATTGGGAGCTAGTCTGAAAGAACTCAATACGACTGCCCGTTATGTAATTGATTCCTTTCCGGTAGCCGTTTGCCGGAATTGTCGCATTCCCCGCTGCCGACTGCTCAAAGGCAAGGCGTACCACGGATATAATGAAGCCAAGAAGGAATATTTCTACGGTTTCAAGGTACAACTCATGGTCACCGGGGATAACCAGCCAGTAGACTACTTTATCACTGCCGGTAGTTTTCATGATAGTACTGCTTTTCAGGCTATGCAGTTGGACTTGCCTGAAGGCAGTGAGCTCTATGCCGATAGTGCCTATACAGATTACGAGCAGGAAGACTTGTATGCGGAGTGTGACCAGATTTATCTAAAAACCCATCGCAAAAAGAACTCACTGCGTCCCGACCAACCCTACGAGAAGTTTCTCAAGAACACCTTTCGTAAACCAGTTGAAGCCGTTTTCAGTCAGATTACTAACTTGTTTCCTCGTAAAATTCATGCGGTAACTCCGCAAGGCTTCCTCCTGAAAGTATTCCTGTTTATCCTGGCCTTTTCCATTGATACCTGTCTGGAGGTGATACCTGTCTGGAGGGTACCTGTTTAGAACCCTGACTAGTACGCAACTTGAATTAAAAGTAGCTAAGATTTCCTGCTGCGCCTGTTTCTTAGCTTCCTCAAATGATTTTTTCTCCGTCCCTAATAAATACTCCACCCGGCTTTTTTCCAGGTGCGTAAGCAGGTTTACGTTCACACTGGATGCATTTTCCACATTGGCCAGAGCTGATAAGGTAAGTTGAGAAGTAGAAAGCTTACCACTTACCTCATTGAAGTAGAACCCATTGGCCCGTAATTCAACATATTTAGAGGAGAGCTTCAGGTTTTGAAGCGAAAAAGCCCCCTGGTCGTCCTTTATGGTCGTACTGAAGGTTTTTCCGGTCTGACCCAGGTTGCCGTTTAATTCGGATACCGTAATGCTGGTTCCACTAACAAAGGGCCCTTTCTGTACGTACCCCTTAAGCTCGTCAATGGTCAAAGGAGATTCAGATTCATTCTCGGGCTGACAGGCGCTTAGGAAGATACCTGCCGCAATCAGTAGACTGTGGATTTTTTCATTGAGATGGAAAAAGTAGTTTTTGTTGTAAAACAGGAGGAATATGTAATAGTAACTTGATGAATACGCCAATATAACTACTCGTAATGGCTGCTCTTCCAGCCGGAGACAAAGGGGAGAGGGACAGGAAGTAAGATTATTAGTCCAAATTCAATCTTTTGTAAAAAGAATGCCTCTCACGCAAAAAGCTCCTGATACCGTATCAATAGCTCCGTAACTTGGACCAATTATCTTCGTCAACGGCCAGGAATTCTCCGTCTTTATTCAGGCAGCTATTTGGCGAACTAACCAGTAATAGCTTAACTTAGTATATCGATACTGTATATACTATTGGTATAGTTGTCTTTATGAAAGCCGTTCCTTTAAAACTAGATGATGCCCTTTTCCGGGAAGTAGAGGAACTCTCCAAGGCCCTCCAGACTCCCCGGAACCGGTATATTAATAAGGCCCTGGAATACTATAATCGGATGATGAAAAGAGAAATCCTTGCCAGGCAGCTGGCCGAAGAAAGTGTCCTGTGCCGGGAGGAAAGCATGAAAGTATTAGGCGAGTTTGAGCAACTGGAGGGGAGTAATGATTAAGCGGAGACAGCTATGGTGGGCTAACCTGGACCCTGCCCGGGGAACTGAGCCCGGTAAAATACGGCCGGTAGTAGTTATTCAAACCGATCTGCTTAATGACGCAGGCCACCCTTCTACGGTAGTTTGTCCAATCACTACCCGGGTCACTACGAAAGCGGGCATTTTAAGGGTGCACTTACTTAAAGGGGAAGCAGGAAATGCAGATTCTTCTGATATCCTTGTCGATCAGATCAGGGCCATTGACAACACTCGTTTAGTCACTCAGATGGGTTCTCTTCCTACGGCAAAGCTTTTGAAACTGGAAGAGAACCTAAAAATTTTACTGGATTTTTAACCTACTTACTGTTGCTGCAGGATGGTTTATGTTTGTCGTAACGCTGCCCACGGAGCAACCGTTTTCAATATTGTAAAAAGCCCCTGATGATCTCATCAGGGGCTTTTTGCGTAATAAAGTTATTTAGCTCCGTCACCCAGATCAATTGCTTCCACCGCCGGCCCGGTTACGTTCAGCCTCGGTACCCGTGCTGCGCTGACGGGCGGCTTTTACGTTCTGGTTGCCGAATTTATAGGTGAAAGTAACCCGGGCTACGCGGCTTTCCCAGTTAGACTTGATCTTGAAGTTAATGTCGCCGTAATTAGTTGACCCCCGGAAGCGGTTCCACCAGAACGGGTCGTTTACGTTTAGCTTCAGCGTACCTTTTTTCTGCATCACCTGCTTTTGCAATCCTACGCTAAAGGCTCCCTGCGGCAAACTCTTGAAGAATCCGTACAGACCCGCGGAGTTGTACCAACCGGCCAGTTCTGCCGAGAAGCCTTTGCCCAGTACAAAGTTGTTAGACACGTAGGCATTCCAGGCAACTACATCGACATTGTACTGCGAACCCAGGTAGGGAGAATTATACTTATTATAGAACACCGTAAAGTTGTTCTGCATGGTCCACCAGTTACGCACCGGCACGGGAAAGCTTACCGTCAGATTCACATTGTCTTGGGTTGCCAGGTTAGCCGCCATAACGTACGTGATATTCTTATCCGGAATCTGACCGGGAACCTCCCGCACAATGACGTCAGTAGTATGGCTGTAGCCTAAGGTCGTGGAAAAGGCGCCTTTATAGGTATGGGTCAACTGCACTGAATGCGTATACTGAGGTTTCAGATAAGGATTGCCTACCTGATAGGTAATAGGGTCGAGGTAGAACTTAAACGGATTCAAATCCTGGTAATTAGGCCGGTCAATGCGGCGGCTATACGACAGGTTCAAGACGTGATTGGAATCGAGTTGCCGCGACAGAAAGAACGTTGGAAAAAGGTTGATGTAATTCCGGTTTACCATGCTATCGATGGTGACAGAATGGCCGCGGGACTTCGTATGTTCTACCCGTAAACCTACCTGAAGCTTGGTTTTCTTGTCTAGCTGGGTAGCGTAATTGAGATAGCCGGCACTGATATTTTCCTTGTATTTAAATTGGTTACTCAGCGAATTATTGTATTGCCAGCTTCCATCCTCCTGCCGGTCGTCGAACAACAAGTTATTGTCGGTCAGCACAAAGCTGGTTTTCAGACCGGCTTCCCATTTGCCTTTTTTGGTTGGTAAGGTATAATCAGTTTTGAAAGCCCAGATATCAATCGTAGACGGCATGTTATTCCGGATTGCCTTGTCTGCCGGATTAACTAGTCCATCGAAATTGATATAGGAGGTATTTAAGCCATTATAAGAATCGCCGTTGTATCGTGAATAGTCAGCGTCTACCGTCAGTTCCTGGCCTTTGCCATCAAAATCGTATTTGTAATTCAGGTTTCCGGTTAGGTTCAGCCACTGGTTTTTCACACTCACGCCGGTTTCTTGGGTCTGGACCAATTCACGGTCTGCATTTAGCTTTTCGGTAAAGTTGGAAGCATTAAACTGACGCCAGTCGTTGAGGAAACCAGTAACCAGTACGCCGAAGGTGCTTTTCTTGGTGGCAAAGAAGTCCAGCCCAGCCCGGTAGTTATTCCCATTGAACTTGTTAGGCCGCCGGGAAACCTGGTCGAAATAGGTTACGGTACCGTTATAAGGGATAATCCGGTTCAACTCATTTTCCTGAAAAGACTTGCGGTACATATAGCTGTAGTTACCGAATGCATTGATTTTACCTTCCCGGTGGTTGAGTTGTACGCTGCCATTGGCTTTTTCGTAACGGCCATAGCCTGCCCCCGCAGTTAGTGTTCCGTTTGTGCCGAAGCCTTTGTTTTTCTTCATCCGGATGTTGATAATCCCCGTATTCCCGGCGGCGTCGTACTTGGACGAAGGATTGGTGATGATCTCAATCTTCTCGATGTTGTCGCTGGGCGTATTCTTGAGCAGGTTAGCCACGTCCTGCCCCGAAAGATAGGTTTGTTTGCCATCAATCATCACAATCACGCCCTGTTTGCCTTTGAGCTGAATCTGGTCGTTCTGGCGGTCAATGGTCACACCGGGAGCCTTTTCCAGCACTTCCAGGGCATTGTTGCCGCTGGATACAATACTGTTTTCCACGTTGACGACAGTGCGGTCAATTTCCTGCTCGATAAAGGGCTTTTTGGTCGTAATGGTTACCGCATTTAGTACTTTGGTTTCTTCCTGCATGACCAGCGTCGCTACTTTTACATCCTGGTGACTGGCGTCGATAGTGATAGGCTCGGACTTGGCTTTCTGGTATCCCATCTGTGAAGTCGAGATCCGGTAACGGCCCTCGGGAATACTTTCGAACTCGTAGGCTCCCGCGGCATTGCTCACGGCTCCTTTTACCAGGGTAGAATCCTGGGCTTTCAGCAGCATTACGGTGACAAACTCCATCGGTTTGCCGGCACCGTCCTTCACTGCTCCGCTTACTTTGCCTTTAGCGGGGCTCTGAGCAAGGCCTGTTTGCAGGACGAGCAGGGTCATAGAGACAATTAGCAGTAATTGTTTCACGATAAATAGAAGTTTAATAAAGGTGAGAGTGTGTGCTTTACAGATTCAAATCTATGCTACCTTGTATTACTTAGTACTGTGTTTTACACTAATGGTTAGACTTGCAGGATGAATGGTTATTGGAGCAAAAGCATTCCCAAAATGGCATACGTCCCTTAGATGCAGTTTATTAGGTCGAGGTTGCAGGTATAGGAACAAAAGTTTTTCTAAGGTTATTGAAAGCAGATTTACTAAAAAACAATCCCGGATCACGCTTTACGTAACCCAGGATTGATTCCTGTCAGCATTGAATGTTTATTGCTTGACGAATTTCAGACTTTTACGGCGTGGTCCCGCAGCAACCTGAAGTAGGTGTGCATAAAAGAGGTTGTTCCGGGCCAGCCGTCTACTACGCCAAAATTTAAGCGTTTGGTCAATCTTATTGATTATAGTTTTAACCTGGATAAGGACTGGGAGGAGTTTAAACTATATTTTGAGGATGTTCACAAAGACTTTTTCGGTCAGTTGAAAGAACAATATCCTTCTCTGAGCCCTAACGAATTACGCCTATGCGCCTTGCTGAAGCTGAACTTATCGGTGAAAGAGATGGCGTCTTTAATGGGTATTTCACCGGAAAGCGTGAAAATGGCCCGGCATCGGTTGCGTAAAAAACTGGGACTTACCAGTGACCAGAACCTGGTTGAGTTTATGCTGGGGAATGCCGCCCGGCGGGGTGGCTGCTAGGCGGCACCGTTCCGCCCCAGTTACCGGATTTATACTTATTGGATGTTGGTTGTTCGTTATTCGATGTTCGTAATTGCTTATACCCTAACTGTTTAATAGGAATAGGAAGATAGATACGCAATCCTTCATTCATTGTAGTGTTACTTCTTCAGTTCCTTTACCTTCAGGTTTCGCCAGCGTACTTTAATACCGCCGCCACTGTGAATTTGCAGGGCAATAGCGCCATTGGCCGCCCCAATTTTGGCATCGTGCAGGTCAACCATTTGCTGGTCGTTGAGCCAAGTAGTAACATGGTCACCGGCTACCCGGATTTTCATCTGATTCCACCCTTCGGGCTTAAGAATGTTTTCTTTTTCGGCGGGAATCTGCACGAGCCAACCACGGCCGTACGATTCGTAAATCCCACCCGTATCATGACCGGGAGGGGCTACTTCTACCTGCCAGCCCGTAATTTTAGTGCCTTCAATGGATGACCGGAAAAAAACGCCGCTGTTGCCATTCGCTTCCTGCTTAAACTCCAGGGTCAGTTCAAAATCTTTGTAGGATTTTTGAGTAGCCAGATAGCCATATTCCTTATCCGGGCCGCTTTCGCAGACCAGTTCCCCGTTCTCTACGTACCATTTCTCCGTACCATAGATTTTCCAGCCAGTCAGGTCTTTACCATTAAAGAGCGGCGTTGCTTTCTTAGGCGGCAGAGCAGTGAAAGAACATATAAGGATAGCGGGAATAAGAATAAAAAGGGAGCAGGAACGTAGCATAGCAACGGAGCAGGTTAGGTATGTTCAAGCTAAACAATCTGCTCCGTTGAAGCAATGGTATTGCGCTTAGGCAATGAAAAATTATACCGTAGAAAATACTATTGACAATTCAGTCTTTTGAGAAAGCGTCTATTATTCTCTGGACGAAATTGTACCACCTACGGAACGGGGCGCCGATTCATCATCATACCAGAAGCCTTCTTCGAACGTGCGGTGCGGCGGCTCTCCTTGGATCAGTACACTGAGTACCATCCAAATGACCAGGAACGGAGACACTACGTACGCAATTGTAATGTACTGATGGGGAACCCCGATATGTGGACTGATGGTATAAATCAGCAGGAACAGGGAAGTAACCAGAACGGGGATACGACAGGATTTCATAAAACCGAATTTAGGGTAAGGACGGACGATGGTAATGGTAAATGTTGTTTTAATACCTCACCCCTGGTCCCTCTCCTCTAGAGAGGGAGTTACATTCCTGTGGTCTGGAAGTCCTTCTCGGCAGGGGACAAAAACGAGAGTTTTCGGGCCAGCCAGTGGGAAGATTTGAGAAAAGGATTTGCCCAAAAGGCGAACTTCGTTTGTGATGAGGTGTTAACAATTTCTAAAAAAGTTGAATTCTTAATTGTCAATAGGGAAATTAGTACTTTTTACCTGATACCCATATCCTTTAACATTTAGAATTCAGCATTTACCATCGTACTGTCCTTTATACGGAAGCGGACTGCGCCAGATTCAGCCAGCCACGCAAATCTGCAAGGGTATTTGTTTCTGCGGTAGGCTTATCGTGCCGCCACCGGAGTATGCGCGGAAACCGCACGGCCACACCTGACTTGTGCCGCCGACGGACAGACACCTTCAAAGGCAATCTCAAACACCAGTTCGGGTTTAACGGTGCGTACGGGCCTGGAATTTTTCAAGCGTATTTTGCCGGATAAACTGATCAATGTCCCGGATTTCGGATTCGGTCAGTCCGCCTTCCGTTTTAGTGAATGGAATCAACTGAGCACCATCCCAGAGACCAAAGGTATATCTAGAAAACGTATTTCCCGGCTGTCCTTCTCCTTTTGGGCGTACATCAGTACCGCATCCAGCGTAAGGGGCTCCATTTTCCACTTCCACCAATCACCCTAGGCGCCGCCCGGTATGGTAGGAAGAGGTTTTACGCTTCAGCATCAGTCCTTCCGAAAAATTTTCCCGGCACTGGATACGAAGAGCAATCAGTTCCTCCCAGGAGGAAAAAGTGATACAGTCAGAATAGGTGAGTGAGGGATTGGCTACTGAGTCGGTGAGCTGCTCCAGCAAATGCCGCCGAACTTGCAGGGGCTGTTTGCGGATATCCTGCATCTCCCATTCGAGCAGGTCATAGGCTACAAATACTACCGGTGTTTCTTTGATCATTTTAGCCGTTATATTTTTACGGCTGTACCGCGCCTGCAATGCTTCAAAAGGCAACGGCCTCCCGTCAGCAAAGGTAGCAACTCGCCATCCAGCACGATTCCATCGGGGAGATAGTCCTTCAAAGCGGCTAATTCCGGAAATTTATCGGTAACGAGGTCTTCACCTCTGGTCCAGATGTATAACTCGCCATTCCGCTTGATGAGTTGGGCCCGGATGCCGTCCCATTTCCACTCGGCCTGCCATTCGGTTACATCCCCTACCGCTTCCAGGCCTCCCTCAGGGTGGAAGCCAGGCAGAAAGGATAGGGCCTTGCCTGTCGGTCCGAGTATTTTCTTCGGTAAGCAGGGCTTCAAAGGTAACTTCGTCGGGATGCCACTGTTTCGTAAGACGATGCGTAATCACTGCCGTTTCGGTACCGGTCAATCGGCCAGGGCCTTTACGATCAAATTTTGGGGCACATTCACCCGGAAACTTCCCGTCAGCAGTTTGAGAAACACGAAGTTTTTCATAGGCTGGTCCATTTCGCTCCAGGCAGCCATAATGCTTTCCTTCTTCTGAAACTCATTTAATTCTTCCAGGGAAAGCAGGAACGTCATCCAGTGCGAAAGTGTCTTGTTGGACTGGTGTCTGGGGGGGAAGCATCAGGGAGATGGTTTCGGCCACATCACCCACCAATTGATAGGATTCTTCGTACAGCCAGGTGAAAGCCCGGTTACTTCCAGTGCCCAGTTTTTCAGCAGTCCGGGGTTCACCATCCGTTTGGGTTTGCGCCCGGAGAGTAGGCGTAAACTCCATAGCCGGTCACTGCCAATAACTTTTCCAAAATAGCTCCGGAGCATTGCAGTTTTTGCCTCAGGGCTAGGTGCACTATCAAGGTCAATATATAGACGGGCAAATTGCTTCATATAGGGCTGATTGAAATACTACTAAATGATAACGGTGAAATTTAATATATGTTTAGTACAATTTCCAAATTAAAATACGTTTTTACTACTCATTTTTTAATGACTTCCAGCATCAGTTTCGGTTTTTTCGGGCACTATTCTCGATGGGGAAGCTGAAACTCTGCGACTTTGCATCAATACAACAATTGTAGCGTCAACCCCGGAAAGTGTGGTTCCCAAAGCAAAATGCCGGACTGAGGTCCGGCATACAGAATGGCAGTACTATGGTCTGGCTGGTTAAGCGTTTACGGATTCATTTTTCCGGACGGGTACGTAGTGCTTGAATAAGCTGTTGACCTTCATTTCGATCACGCCTAACACGGCTTCCCGGAAGATCCGGATCGACATTTTGGACTGTCCGCGGGCCCTTTCGGTGAAGATAATGGGGACTTCCTTGATCTTAAAACCAAAACGCCACGCGGTAAACTTCATTTCAATCTGAATGCATAACCCACAAACCGTACTTTGTTCAGGTCGATGGTTTCAAGTACCCGGCGGCGGTAAATACTTAAAGCCGCCGTTGCATCACGGACGGGCATACCGGTGATAAACTGCACGTAACGTCCGGCAAAGTAAGACATCAGTACCCGGCTCATGGGCCAGTTGACTACATTCACGCCGTTGATGTAACGGGAACCGATGGCCAGATCGTTGCTCTCATCGTGGCAGGCGTGATAGAGCTTTAACAGATCGCGGGGTTGTGAGACAGATCGGCATCCATCTCAAATATGTATTGGGTATCCCTTCGCGCAGAGCGTACCGGAAGCCAAAAATGTAGGCGGTGCCCAGTCCTTGTTTGCCCCGGCGCTGTGCCAGAAACAAGCGGTCGGGATACCGTCTCTGCAATTCGGTTACCTCGCGGCCGTGCCGTCCGGCGAACCGTCATCCACAATCAGGACGTGAAAAGGCAGCGGCAAGGCAAATACCTTCCGGATGACCAATTCGATATTTTCAATTTCATTGTAGGTCGGGATTATCACCAGACACTCTCTCACATGCGTAACCAATGGTACTGAAAAGGTTGAAAAAGAGGTATATACTTATCGTAAGGACACCGGTCAAATCTCTGAGTGTTCAAATGATCCATTCCCGGAAAAACCAGATTATCAAAGGAAATGACCTAAAAACGGATCTTAAAGGCGGAATATACAAATTTGCCCGTAATCCCAAATAAACTTTCGGACGAAAGGCTTGACCAAAGTGTTAAACGCTTCCTCCAAGGTTTATTTCTAATCAGCAAGAGAAATTGCGGTTTTGGAAAATAGTACGGTATAGCCAGGGAAGACTAATAAAAAAATAGAAGCGGGGCAGTATGTAAATTATGGAAGGTTGTACGACAAATTGCAGATCAACCATTAAACTTTGTTCGTGTTGTTCCGCATTTAGCTTCGCTGAGAATAGTTGCAATGCGGAACTGAGAAAAAGGGCATTTCAAATGCCCGGCCATACACATCCGCATTGCAACTATTCTCAGCGAAGCTAAATGCGGATGAACGCTCTGCATTTCGTCGTACACACTTTATGGAAGGATAGCGGCAATGAGTTTCGGGTATTTATTATATTAGAGTACCTGAAACCGCTAGGAGTGTTTCGGGTATTTATATGTTATAGCGTATTAAAATGAACAGAACGCCACCTTACACTAAGATACGACACTTCAGAAGCAAGGCAGTCAATTGCCTGTGAAGTTGAATTTGCCCTATCGTGATTCAATGCAGGATTGGCCTTGGGAAGTGGTCAACCGAGTGGAATCGAGTCCCACATACAGTTGTATGACCGAACAACAGACGAGGACGAGTTATTTGTCCTAATGGAGATGATGTTGCAAGCAACCACAGAACAAGCCTCTCCAGCAGCTTTTAAGCAGTATTGGCCAGTAGTTGAATTAAGGCTTAGCAAGAACTTCCGAATACACCAATTCTCGGTTTATTATTGGTGTACGGGATTTTGATGACCTCCATGAATGCTTTCAGATAACGCCTTTGATGAGAGAGTTTTGGAATAAAGAAACAATGAACAACACGCTATAACACCATACCCGCCGGCAACCGGTGCGCCCCACCGCAAAGCCCAAGCATAAGCACCCGGCTGCGGGGGTATTTGATACGTGTGCGACTCGTTTTCTTGAAAGATCGCAAGATCGGGGAAAGAAGCAGCGTGGAAACACGCTGACAACTCAAGGTTCGAACAAGTGCGACTCTAATGTAAGCTATACATATGTTAGTAGTCAACTCTTGTCTCAAAGGTGAGTTGAAGAATGCATTACCCCCACTGTTAGCCTTGACACCGTTAACAGTGAATGCAGGGGTAAAACGCGGGTAACGCTAAGCTCTCTAGCGAATCCCTGCAAGCGGGAAGGTATGGACAGCGTAAGCGAAGCTATGGTGACCCATCGTAAAGAACCACAAGCCAACGAGCGATAAGAGGCTTGACCAAAATGGTAAAGGATAAGGGGCTGGCGGCGACGGATCCGACCAGTGTTCACTCCCAATAAACCCGGTGGAAAGTAGCGTCCTACCCCTTCGCAAAACGAACCTTGGGAACGAGGAAAAGCTTGGTATTCTCTCACCAATAGTAGTATTTATACTACCAGAAGTGAGCAGGTAGTCAGCCGCATGAATACCAGGCGCAGGATTGTCTACAAAGCGAATGCTTCGGGTAATGCCGAAGATACGCCCACGTAGACACCTTAGGATTGGAAGGTAAACTGGTAAGTAGGAGTCAACACGTTATGAACACGGCTGTAAAACCGATGTATGAATGGAAAGGCTTGCCCTGGAAGAAGATCGAACGGGCCGTCTTCAAGCTCCAAAAGCGAATTTACCAAGCCTCTCAACAAAGTGATGACAAAAGATTGCACCGCTTGCAGCGGCTCCTACTCCATTCCCGCTCGGCTAAGCTCTTGGCTACCCGCAAGATTACCCAGGATAACCAGGGGAAACATACCGCGGGCGTAGACGGAGTAAAATCGGTTCCGGCTAAAGACAGACTAGCGCTGGTCAACTCTTTACAACTTACTCGGAAAGCTAAACCGGTTCGAAGAATCTGGATTCCTAAACCGGGCAAAGCCGAAAAACGCCCGTTAGGCATCCCTACGATTCGGGAAAGGGTACTGCAAACCCTGGTTAAGTTTTGTTTAGAGCCGGAATGGGAAGCTAAATCTGAAGCCAATTCTTACGGCTTTAGGCCCGGTAGAAGTTGCCAGGATGCCTTAAAAGCGATTTGGCGTTCCCTTGAGCAAAAACCTAAGTATGTCTTAGATGCGGATATTGCCCAGTGTTTTGACCGGATCAACCATCAAGCCCTGCTCACTAAAGTAGCCACCTTCCCTCGCCTTCGAAGGGTAGTGAAAGGCTGGCTCAAAGCGGGGATTATGGAAAAAGGCAGACTGTTTTCATCCGAACAAGGTACGCCCCAAGGCGGATGTATTTCCCCACTGTTGGCTAATATTGCTTTGCATGGGATGGAACAAGCTTTACAAGAAGCCCTTCCGGCTTACACCCGAACGGAAGCAGGAAAAAGGGTCTACTACCGGGTAAACCTGATTCGTTATGCCGATGACCTGGTGGTGCTCCATGCAGACTTAACTCAACTGCAAAAGGCAAAAGCCTTACTGGAAGCCTGGTTACTGCCAATGGGACTTGAACTTAAACCCAGCAAAACCCGCATTACCCATACCCTGCAGGAGTATGAAGGGCAAGCCGGGTTTGATTTTCTGGGTTGTACGATCAGACAGTTTCCAGCAGGGAAGACCCATTGTAGAGCTTACCGGGATGGTACTCCCTTTGGTTTTATCACCCGCATCTACCCCAGTGAGCAAAGTTTGAAAACGCATCAAGCCGAACTCAAACGAGTGATTCACCAGCATCAGACTGCTCCTCAGGAAGCTTTGATCAGTAGACTTAACCCTATTATCCGAGGTTGGGCTAATTACTTTGCTTGCGGGAATGCTTCAGCTGCTTTCCGTAAGATGACTCACTTGACTTATCTCAAACTCTGGAGTTGGGCCAAACGCCGACATGCTACTAAAAGCCACCGCTGGATTGCTCACAAATACTGGAAGGTAGACTTTGGCAAATGGGATTTCTCGGTAAGCAAGGCTAATCGCCTTTACTTGCATAGCCAGGTTAACATAAAAATCCACACCAAAGTCCAAGGAACGAAAACTCCTTATGACGGGGATTGGGTGTACTGGGCTACTCGCATGGCACGTCATCCGCAAGTAGGCACTACTACTGGAAAGCTGCTCAAAAAGCAACAGGGCAAATGCAATTGGTGTAATTTACATTTCCGCAGTGAAGACCAGTTAGAAACCGATCATATCCTTCCCCTTTCTCAAGGCGGAAACGATCAGCTCACTAACTTGCAAGTACTGCATCGACATTGTCATCATCAGAAAACGGCGGTTGACCTTTCTCAACCCTCGGGAATTAACAGAGGTACTCCTTGCCAGGGAGCCAATCCAAGGAGGAGCCGGATGAGGGGAAACTATCATGTCCGGTTTTGAAGACCAGCTCAGGAGGCGACTCCTGGGCTGAGTTTAACTGTGAGTAATTCCCCCTAAAGCGAAAAGCTATTTATTTCAAAAGCCAAGCGAAAAGTTAAAGAGCTAGTAAAACAAATTGGCTTCTTATCCTAAAGTTGTTCGGAGAAAATAGAAATATGTTAACTCCTAAACGGTCAAAAGAAGTTATTCTCAGAACACCTGATGAGAGGTCATGGTTTTCTATAATGCCTTCTTTTGGTGGCCGGTGCTGGCAACCTTGTTTTGTATGATACTAAGGAAACCATAATACTACAGCCATTTGAAGGTGAATTGGAAACAGGATAGTACTTATAAAAATGCATTTAATCCCTTTGTTAACAGAATCGATAATGGATCTTACAATTTTCAGGGGAAACAATATCAACTGAAATTAAATGATTCAAAACATCGTCATTCAGTTCATGGCTTTGTAGAATAGTGTTTCAATGGATGTTACAGAAATTGGTTCTTCATTTGTAACACTCGGATACAATTATGAAGGAGATCAGAAAGGGTATCCATTTGTATTTAGTGTCTATCCGAAACCTAAAAAAGGATCGGCAAGAGTACAATTTTTCCAAACAATATGGGCACAAGCCAAGTGGAGAAAGGCTAAGTAATTATCCACTTTCTTTTCCCAGCGGATTAGAATGCGTCTAAAGCGGTTCATCCAACTATGGGTTCTTTCGCAGACCCATCTTCTGGCTCTGTAACCGGGCGTTTTGAGTTCTTTGTTCTTCTCCTCGGGCTTTGATGTGATCCTGATAGAAAAATAAAAGGATAACCGAACGAATGTCTGCATAATCATACCCTTTGTCGGCACAAAAGTGCTGTGGGTTTTCTTCATCCGGCAAAGGGGTAAGAAGGGCATACTATCCAGCAAAGGTTCACTTGTTTTTTATCGTGTACATTGGCTCCCGTTACGGTTAGGGCAATGGGTAAGCCATGGGCTTCGGTGATAATATGTCTTTTCGTGCCGCCTTTCCCTCGATCCGTGGGATTAGCTCCGACGGATTCTCCCTAGTGGCGCTTTACTGGAAGCCGAATCGATACTTTGCCACTCCCAGTCTAACTGGCCTTCCACCTGGTTCTGCATCAACCCTAAGTGCCATAACTCTTCGAATACCTGCCTTGACCCACTCCTGATAGCGGCCATGAGCGGTAGAAGCCGCACCAAGTTGACTAGGGAAGAGCTTTCCACTGAATGCCCGTTCTTAACACGTAGAACATGGCATTGAATAGTTATAAGTATCCCCTCTGGGGCGGCCTCCTTTGGTTTGGGTTTTTCGACGGGCAGTAGTTCCGTCGCTAACCATAGTAAGGTTGGCAAATATGCTTTGCTTATGCTACTTTCGGGTTCCGAACGCTTCATGGAGAGAGATATTTTGTTGGAGTCGTGTCTTGCAAAATTACTGCTCTCCTGAGGTTTTGGATAGACACTTAATACAACGGTGCATTATAGTATTCATCCCATAACAGGTTTAACCTGTATAGTTACTATTAAAAATAGAGGCGCTATGAATATGCCGGTCAGTAGCGGATGGCACCCGTACTTTTTTGTACAGGATAATGTAAATGAAGTGCAATTACAATTACCCGAATGCAGCGTTGCCTTACAGATGAAGAAAAGATTCCTGTTGGTTTGTATGAAAAAAACGAAGAATTTTTAAAATGGGAACCAATCGGAAACAAGGGTGATCAATCATTGTTATACAACAATCGCATCAGCTTCATTAACTGAAATTGGCTTACGCTATTCAGACAGGTCATTGATACTATGGCAAGAATGGCACACGTTTCCAATTTTTATAATTTATAAAACACCTGATAGAAAAATTATTGCTATTGAACCCATGAGCGGATGCATAGATGCTTTTAATAACAAGGATGGTTTACTGATTCTAGAACCAAACGAAGAGTGGAAAGGGATGTTCGGCATAAAACTCGTGATGAATACGGATTTCTAAAAGAACTTATTTTTTAATTTTAAGTGTGAGATGGTCCTTTAAACCGATGGATGGGAATCCGGTATTGCTGGCTTAGATACTCGATGTCCTCAAGCCGGAAGTCTTGCGCTTCATAGAAACGGCCTTGGCTGCAGAAATACCCCATTTGCAAGAGGAA
This sequence comes from Cytophagales bacterium, assembly GCA_030448185.1. Taxonomy (GTDB): domain Bacteria; phylum Bacteroidota; class Bacteroidia; order Cytophagales; family 172606-1; genus CADCTQ01. Next base: position 154,333 of record JAUJNL010000001.1, read on the forward strand.
ACCTAACCGCATGTAGGGTTGCCGGAGCGAGTTAAACTCAACCGTTAATTCGTCCGGAACGGTAAAAAAGAGCCCATTTGGGAAAGCTAGAATTTATAATTGTAGCCGAGACGAATCACTTGCGTTTCGTAATAATCGGTACTCACATACCGGAAGCCGTCTCCCTGTACTGATCGTTTGATACGAAGGGTATTGGCTACATCAGTAGCATTGACAAAAAGTTCACCTTTTCCTTGTTGGAGTGGTTTTTTAAGGCCGATATCGATTGAAAACCGGGAGTATACCTTGCCTTGCGGGATAATATCCGGCGTCAGGTAAACAGCGGAGAATTGTGCTTCCAGTTGATGAGGCAAGCGGAAAAGGCCATTAAGTTTGACATTCCCCGATAAGAGCTGTTGCTTCCCGGCCGAAAAGGTGTTTTCCACCGGGTACTGATTGAGCACCGAGAAGGCTTGGATAGTGTTCTGATATCCGTTCAGATTCAGATTCAACGTTGCCCATGACGCTAGCTGCTGGGACCAGACGAGCTCCATACCGGTGTTGGAGCTGCGTCCAGCATTCTGGAAGATATTGTAAATCAAGGTGCTGCCCGGTACGATGCTAGCAATCCGGGTAATGGTGGCATCCATGCGTTTGTGATACAAGGCGGCATAGAGATAGCCCTCCTGGTAGGAGTTTTTATAACCCAGTTCCAAAGAGTTGGTGAACTGGGGCTTTAGACCGGGGTTGCCCACTTTGATGATTTCGGCATCGTCGTATTTAGGGAAGATCCGGATGTCTACCTCATTGGGCCGGTCTACCCTTCGGTTGTAGAAGAAAGAAACCCGGTTCCATTCATCGAGTTTGTAGGTCCACCGTAAGGAAGGAAAGGGCTGAGTATAGGAATACCCGTCGCTTGTATAGGTAGGATGGGTAGGATTTACCTCATACCTTAAGTTCACATATTCCACCCGTAAGCCCGCTTCGATTTCAAAGTTTTTGTTTTCAAAAACATAATTGCCATATAAGGCCGGTATTATTTCTCCGTAATTGGCCCAGCCCCCGGCACTTGAATCTAGCGGCGAATTTACTCCAGGGAAAAACTGCATGTTGGTGGGAATGTACCGCCGACGCAGTTTCAACCCGCCTTCCACCCGGCCATACCGGAGCGGTTGCACGTAATCCACATTCAGATCGCCTACGTGCTCATCGGAGAGGAGTTTGAAGGAATCGTAGCCGGTATAAGTGGGCAGTATGTTGGTGAAGAAGTACTTTTCATCTTCCCGGTGAAACGTATAGTTAAAACCGAGGTTGAGTTTTCTTCCGGGCTGTTTGAATGTATGCTGCCAGCCAGCGGAAGCCGTAACCGTGGTTTTTAGCTCATCCTCCAGAAATTGCCAAAGCCGTAGCCGTTCGGATACATCCCTATTGAAAAACGGTTCATCGCCTCGATCGATAATTTTCTCACTGCTGAACAAGCCTGACAAGGAAAAAGTATTATGCTCATCAGGCAGCCAATCCATGCCCGATTTTACGGTAACAATGTTGGTATTACGGTTACGCTTGGTCTGCTGGCGAACAATCTCTCCGGTATCGTAATACCGATCCGCAAATTCATTCTTGTTAAGGGTTTGCGTGTAGAGGTTATCGCCCTGCAAAAATACATTCACCTTGTTTTTGCGATAATTCAAGGATAGTGACGGATTAATTTTGGGTGTAGCCTGGTATTGAGGGCGGATGGTAGGATAATTCTCCCGCTTGACCCACAGGGCTCCCACAGCCGTAGCTAAGCCAATTTTCCCATTAAAGCCTTCCTGTTTCTCTTTTTTGAAGATAAGGTTAATGATTCCCGCGTTGCCGTTGGCATCATACTTAGCAGAGGGGTTGTTAATAATCTCTATTTTTTCAATGGCGGAGGCTGGAATATTATCCAATCCTGATTGACTGCCAAATCCGGTCAGGGCCGTTTGTTTGCCATCCACGAGCACCATAACTTTATCACTACCGCGGAGTTGCACGCTGCCCCCCTCGCCCACGGTAACACCAGGCAAGTTTTTCATTGCCTCCAGGGCTGAGCCTCCCGTCTGGCTAATATTATCCGCCAGGGTAAACGTTTTTTTCTCCAGCCCGCTGGCTACGGCTTCCGCTTGCCCGGTCACGACCACTTCCCCTAACCGAGTTGTTTCTTCCGTTAGTTCGATGGTGCCTACATTAAGAAACTCGCTCAACTGTCCCACGAGTACGGATTGATTACGGGGGAGAAAGCCAACGGAGGTGACCTTCAATACGTAGTTACCGCTTGCTAAGCCTGCCAGCGTGAAAAGTCCTTCTTCATTAGTTACCGCTCCGCTCACAAATACACTGTCCTTTTCCCGGTGCAGTGTCACGTTGGTATACGGCAGGGCGGCTTTCGTCTGGGCATTTTTGACTATCCCGGATAGGGTAACCGAAGTGGTTTGGGCCCAACCTAATTGAAAAAAAAGAATCCATATCCAAAAGACTACAACATACTTCATAGGTTGATTGGTAAGGTGTATCGGGTAAAGCTGCGGAGGAAATTAGGAGAAATTCTGGATTTATTCTTTTGTTTCACTATAAAGTAGCTTTATTCCTAAAGAAGGCTCCTGCTGATCGCATTGCTCTCCTGTTTCCCTTGCAACTTAATCTATTTGCTGCTGGGGCTCTATTGGGTAATGCGTAATTTTAATGATCGTGATGTAAGATAGAAAAAGCAAACCTCTGAAATCCAGTCACATT
>JAUJNL010000119.1 GCA_030448185.1 Cytophagales bacterium
GTTATTCCTTATGGAAGAGTGACGGAACCGAGGCAGGGACCGTTTTCTCCGCTAGCTTAGGTGGCGGCCACCGCACTAGTGGATTTGGTTCTTATGCATTCGTTGGCGACAACTTATTCTATTCAATCGTTGCCGGTCCGACGAGTCCCGGTAGTACGGACGAAGAACTCAGGAAAGTAAATATCAACGGAGGCAGCGGCCAAGTAGTAAAAGATATTTTCCCCGGGCACGTAAACGGCGTAACGAACCGGTCCAGACCTGCCAATTTGCTTGCAGTCAATAACACAGTTTATTTCAGTGCCGATAACAATGGCAGCAACCGGGAGCTATGGAAAAGTGACGGCACGGCTGAAGGTACGGTACTGGTTGGCGATCTGAATCCAGGCGGCAGCTCTAATCCCATTCCGTTAGTGGGCGTAAACGAAGTAGTGTATTTTCTGGCCGACAACGGCACCACAGGCCAGGAGTTATGGAAGTATGACCCTAACGCTACTACGCCTCCTCCGGTGGGAGGGCTTACGTTCCGGGTGAATGCCGGGGGTGAGGGTTACACCACAATTGATGGGCGCACTTATGTAGGAGATGGATACGTAGAGGGAGGAAGTACGGCTGCCGTGAGCGGGGCAGCCATCGGGGGCACGGATGATGATTACCTCTACGAGAACGAACGCTACGGAGCTGACTTCCAGTATACCTTTCCTACCGGCAACGGGGCCTATGATGTCATCCTGCACTTTGCCGAAACTTATTGGGGCAACCAGGCCCAGGGAGGAGTAGGCTCCAGAAAGTTCAATGTCGACATTGAAGGAGAGCGAAAGCTTTCTGAGTATGATGTATTTGAGAAAGCCGGGGGAGCCCTAACAGCGGTGCAGGAGACGTTCCGTACCCAGGTACAGGATGGAGTGTTAACGATTCGTTTTACGCAAGGATCAGTAGATCTAGCCAGTGTAAAAGCCATTGAAATCCTGCCGGCAGGCAGTTCTCTTTCGATTAATGCCGGCGGGGGCACCTACCAGAGTCTCAGTGGAAAGACCTTTGCTTCGGATGTGTACTTTGCTCATGGTACGGTGTCGGCTCCGGTCGGAGGCGAAGTAGCTAATACCGAGGAAGACGCCTTATACAGCACCGAACGCTACGGTTCTTCGTTCAGCTATGGTCTGCCTACGGGCAATGGCACCTTTGAAGTCGTACTGCACTTTGCCGAGACCTATTGGGGCAACCAGGCCCAGGGAGGCGTGGGATCAAGAAAGTTTAATGTGGACATTGAAGACGAGAGAAAGCTCTCGGACTATGACGTCTTCCAGAAAGCCGGAGGAGCGATGATTGCCGTCCAGGAACGCTTCCCGGTCACGGTAAGCGATGGGGTACTCAACCTGTATTTTAGCTCGGGTTCAGCCGACAATGCCACCCTCTCGGCCATTGAAGTGATTCCATCTACTGCTGCCGCCAGAAAGCGCAGTGAAGTAAAGCCTGCTTCTTTAGAAGCCCACTTCTCAGCTAGCCTTTCCCCTAACCCAGCTGAAGACAGACTGGTAGTAGAGCTAGGCCTGCCTGTAAGTCAGCTGAGAAGTACTTCTATCAACAGTGCAGCTGGGGCTACTTTGCAGCAGAACGCCCATAAGGCTGTAGGCGAAAAGCAACTCGGATTCGAGGTAGGGCATTTGAAGACGGGTATGTATCTGCTCAAACTCGACACGCAAGCGGGCAGCAAAGTCCTTAAGTTCGTTAAAAGGTAGGGTAGGAAGGTAACGACCTTTGATCGTACAAAATATTTAAGTTTGCCAAGAAGTTGAATGTTAACTCCTTCGGCTATAAAAAGTTCTGGTACGGCCCGCGTCGTACCAGAACTTTTTATAGCTAAGTCAGCATTAGTAGAAGTAGTACTGGCCATACACAAACCATCTATGAAAGTAGTGCACGTTACCCCAACTTATTTTGATGAAGCATCAATTGTAGGGGGCGGAGAACGTTATCCGACGGAATTAGCCACGCAAATGGCTAAAGTAGTAGAAACTACTTTAGTTAGCTTTTCTTCAGAGCGGCGGTCACATCGTCAGGGTAACCTTACCATTGACTATTATCCGGTCCATAAGTTCCTCCGTGGAATCAGGGGGAACCCCCTGGCATTCCGGTATCTGATGTCCGTATTAAAAGCTGATATAGTGCATATTCACTGTCTTTATACATTGGTTTCGGATATGGCTTGTTTGGCAGGGTACGGAACGGGTAAACGTGTATTTATTACAGACCATGGTGGGGGCGGGGATGTGGTCCTGAACAGCAAGCTTCCGGTTTTTTCCTGCTATCGTAACGCCATTGCCCAATCTGAATTTGCCATAACCGAATTGCCGGAAAGCTTGCAGAAGAAGGCAGTATTGATCAAAGGCGGTATTAATAGGGATCGTTTTTATCCCGATCCCGCTTTGCCGAAAGAAAATAAGATTTTGTATGTCGGTCGGCTTTTGCCCCATAAGGGCGTTAATTATTTGATTGAAGGGTTCCGGCTCCTAAACCGTCCTGATTATAAGCTTGTAATCTTGGGAAAAACGTATAGTGACCGGTTCTATTCTGATATTCAGGCCCTAGCGGAAGGATTGCCCGTGGAGTTTGTGCACGATGCGGATGACCGACGCCTGCTGCATGAATATCGTACGGCTAAAGTAACCGTTTTGCCTTCCGTGCTGACGACGTGTTATGGGGAAGAGGCGACTGCTCCTGAGCTGATGGGGTTCACCTTACTTGAATCGCAAGCCTGTGGTACGCCAGTTATCTGCACCGATGCTGCTGCCATGCATGAATTTGTGGAGCACGGCCATACCGGAATGATAGTGGCCCAAAATTCAGGAGCAGCTATTGCTTCCGCATTGAAGCATATTATTGATTTGCCTCCGGCCGTATATGCCCAGTGGCAGGCCCGTTGTCAGGAGTGGGTTAAGCCGCTGAGTTGGCCTAACGTAGTGCAGCAACACCTTGATCTTTATCAGGAGAAGTATAACTTTCAGCTTGGTAAACAAAAACCTAAGTAACTGAATTAACGTAGCCTCTGCTTTACGCAATCTTTCGGTTCTGCCTTTGGAAAGGGCTGAAGGATTGCGTTTAAAAAAGAGCTTTCAGAACAAAAATTCTCCGCTTTCCTAGGGTTGACACGCAAATTAAACCAGCAGATTGTTATTTTTCAGCAACTACCAGCTGCTACCGCCTAATTACCTGGCTCGCCTTGGTAATTGCCTCTCTTCTATCTAATTTTACCGCCCGACCACTCATACTAAGCAATCCAATCCATGAGAGAAATACAATTCAGAGAAGCGCTGCGGGAAGCAATGTCGGAGGAGATGCGCCGTGATTCTTCCATTTTTGTAATGGGCGAAGAAGTAGCCGAATACAACGGCGCCTACAAGGTAAGCCAGGGAATGCTGGACGAGTTCGGTGCTGAACGGGTAATTGATACCCCTATTGCCGAACTGGGATTTTCCGGAATTGGCATTGGTGCTGCCATGAATGGTCTGCGGCCCATTATAGAATTTATGACGTTTAATTTTTCCCTCGTTGCCATTGACCAGATTATCAACGGCGCTGCTAAGATGATGTCCATGTCCGGTGGACAATATTCCGTACCCATTGTATTCCGCGGACCGACGGGCAATGCGGGGATGCTAGGGGCACAACATTCGCAGAACTTCGAAAACTGGTACGCCAATACACCGGGGCTGAAAGTAGCCGTGCCTTCTAACCCGTACTACGCCAAAGGATTGCTTAAGTCTTCTATTCGTGACAATGATCCGGTCATTTTCATGGAATCCGAGTTAATGTATGGCGATAAGGGCGAAGTACCTCAGGAAGAATACTTGATTCCGCTGGGCAAAGCGTACGTAGTGAAAGAAGGCAAGGATGTAACCCTGGTTTCTTTTGGTAAGATGATGAAAGTAGCTTTTGCTGCGGCACAGGAAATGGAAAAGCAGGGCGTGTCCGTTGAGGTAATTGACTTATGTTCCGTACGTCCGATTGATTATGCCACTATTGTAGAATCGGTGAAGAAAACGAACCGTCTGGTCGTGGTGGAAGAAGCCTGGCCGCTGGCCGCTATTTCCTCCGAAATTACCTACCATGTACAGCGTCATGCCTTCGATTACCTGGATGCACCGGTTCGCCGGGTCAACAGCATGGATCTGCCCCTTCCGTATGCTCCTACTCTGATCGAAGCCATTCTTCCTAACGTAAAGCGGACCATAGAAGCAATCAATGGGGTATTATACCGATAATCAGCAAGGAATTGAATAAATTAGACCCTCGGCTTCTGCGCCGGGGGTTTTGTTTTTGGAGCCGCCTACTGAGTGATGCAAAAACTACAATGTCTTTTCTTACTGGTCAGTCTGCTGGCGGGATACTATTCGTTAGCTCAGGATATCCCGATTGGCACTTGGCGCAGTCATGCTTCTTACCGTTCCGTGCAATCGGTGGCGGTAGCCGGAGAGAGAGTGTATGCGGGCAGCACCGGGGGCTTGTTCTACTTTGACCTGTCCTACGCCAATACAGTTACGCTTTCCCGGCAGGACGGACTAAGCGGAACGGAAGTTGGCCGCCTGGCTTTTGTTCCCACCATCGGCACCCTGATCGTTACGTACCAGACGGGACATATCGATCTGCTGCAGAATAATCAGATCAGTACAATTGATGTCCTTGTCCGGACCAATCTGACTACCAGCCGTAAAATCAACCATATTACCGTAGACCATACTACCGCTTACCTGTCGGGAGACTTTGGCGTATTGGTGCTGGACGTAGCTAAAGGGGAAGTACGGGATACCTGGCGGAATATCGGACCTAATGGCTCCTCCGTAGCCGTATGGGGTAGCACTATTGCCAACGGGCAGTTTTACCTGGCTACTTCAGCAGGGGTACTCACCGCACCCACTACCGGCAGCAACCTGCTGGATTTCCGTAGCTGGAGAACCTTTACCGTCAAAGAAGGACTTCCCGAAAGTACGGCAACCGCCATTGGCACCTTAGCCGGAAAAGTATACGCTGGTTTCGAGGGAAAAGGCATTTATGCCTGGGAAGGAGAAAGTTGGCTGGCGGCCAGATTTGCAGCAAATAACCCGATTCGAAACATTAGCACATCGGCAGACAACTTATTGGTTAGTTCTTTGGGTAGGCTGGAGGTGCTGAAAAAGGACGGCGCCCTGGAAACGATCCGGAGTTCGGCTATCATTAACCCGCAGGAAGCCGCGTATGATGAAGCTGGACACCTTTGGATTGCCGATGCGGCTAATGGGTTAATCAGTAACCGGGAAGGAGATTTTAAATCTTACGTTCCCGGTGGCCCCCTCACCAATCAATTTGGGCGACTGGTTTCCGCAGCAGGAAAAATTATCGCTTTACCAGGAGGCTTTTTAGGAAATTACACGCCATCCGGCGATACAACCGGCTTTAGTGAGTTCATTGGGGGCAACTGGCAGAATTATGCTCCTAATATTCCATCCGCCCAGCCCATTCCCCGCGTTGGTGATTTGTACACCGCTGCTTTTAACCCGCGTGATCAGCGGTTCTACCTTGGCTCTTACGGCGGCGGGCTGCTGGTAAAAGAAGAGAGTGGCCAATTGAGTCCTTTGAATGAAAACAATTCTCCGTTGAAAGCTACCTCGCCGGATGCTGTCAAGGTAACTGGGCTGGCGGTTGATGCCGAAGGCAATACCTGGGTAGCTGTATACGGAGCCAGTTTTGGTCAGCCGTCTCTTTTTGTCCGGCATACCGACGGTACGTGGCAAAGTTTTGCCTTTACTACCATAGCTGCCCGATTTCCCTTAAGCCTCACCATTGATGATAATGGATACAAGTGGCTGCGCATCAGTGCCGAGGCAGGTGGCGGCATCTGGGTGTTTGATGACAAAAACAATCGTACCCGTTACCTGACTACGGCGGTAGGCAACGGAGGACTGCCTCATGCGACCATACATGCACTGGTCAAAGACCGGGAAGGGCAAATCTGGGTGGGAACGGGCCGGGGAGCCGCTGTTTTTATCAATCCAGCCAGCATTTTGGGTAATTCGGGCGTGGATGCGGTTACGCCCTTTTATGAACGCCGTCCCCTGCTCCGCGATGAAGCAGTTACCGCCATCGCGGTAGATGGCGGTAACCGCAAGTGGTTTGGTACGGAGAATGGCTTGTTTCTATTCAATGCTGCCGGAGAAGCCTTGGTGACGCAGTTCAACAGGAGCAATGCGCCTTTGCCTTCCCAGGCCATCCGCGACATTGCGGTTCAACCGCTTACCGGCGAAGTGTTTATCGCCACCGCTGCTGGTCTCGTTTCGTATCGCGGTACGGCTACAGAAGCGCCGGAAAACGCATCGGGCGTAAAGGTTTTCCCTAATCCGGTGCGGCCTCACTTTGGGGGATTGGTTGGCATCTCGGGGGTAGCCGAAAATGCCACCGTTAAAATTACTGATGTATCAGGCAGGCTAGTGTACGAAACCCGGGCTCAGGGGGGCACTGCCGTATGGAATGTACGGGATTATACGGGTCGCCGGGCCGCTACTGGTATTTACCTGATTTATGCTTCGGATGCGGCCGGTAACCAAACACTAGTAAGTAAAATGGCCGTAGTTGAGTAAAAAACAAATGTTTTTGCTCCAAAAATTGTTCTCAATAATAGGATATACATCCGCCATCCGAACCCCGAAAGGCTCAACGAAGTTAGTTCCGATATCCGAAATTAGTATCATGCTCCACAAAACCAGGGGAATTGTTTTAAACTACATTAAGTACCGCGAAACCTCCATTATTGTCAGGATCTATACCGAGGAGTTCGGCTTGCAGACGTATATTGAAAACGGGGTCCGGAGCGCCAAATCAAGAAATAAGATTGCGCTATTTCAGCCGCTTACTTTGCTCGATCTGGTCGTGTACCATAAAGATACCGGTGCCATTGTGCGAATCTCGGAAATAAAATGCAACACACCTTTTCAGAGCCTGCCGTACGAATTTGTGAAGTCGGGAATTGCGTTATTCATTACGGAGGTATTGAGCAAAACCCTGAAGGAAGAAACCGGCAGTCCGGAACTATTCCATTTTTTATACCACTCCATGCTGTTTCTGGACACGCAGCCTGACCAGTATGAGAACTTCCCGGCTCAGTTTCTGCTTAAACTGGCCCGCTATTTAGGCTTTGCGCCGGAATCAGCTAAGGAAATGATGTCTCAGATCGGCGAAGTCAGGATCACGGAAGGAACAGAAGCTGAAGAAGCGGCATTGAATGGGCTCATTACGCGCAACTATACGCAACACGTACCCATAACCGGGCAGCTTCGGCGTACGATCCTTGACCACGTACTGCGTTTTTACCAGCTTCACGTCGAAAATTTCAATGAACTCCGCTCGGTTCCCATTTTACGGGAATTGATGAGCTAATCCCTTCGGGAATGCTAAATGTTGAATGCTAAGGGCTAAATGGCTTGATGAATTGTTCTATTGTTGTATTGCCAAATGGTTGAAGAAACCTTGAAAACCGAGCTTAACAATTTAACCATAAAACAATTCAACCATTTCGCCTTTAGCATTTATAAAGTTATCCTACGTTTTTCTGCACGAATAACTCAAATGTATCAAGGTCGAGGCCGCACAGATTACCCGTGTCTTTCCCGAAAGCATTGGCCACCATTCCCCGGAAAGTAGCTCCATGGTAACAACCATTGTCTAGGGGAATAACCAGACTTCTTTCCGAAATCTTCTGCCGGATAAGCGCCAGCGGCGTTACCTGGTGCCCGTGAACAATAGTCTTGCCGGTTGGGTTTTGCGTAAAGTTCCGGATTCTCACCATGCTCCGGGTGTCTTCCAGCGGTTTGTTCCGGTTAAAATTAAAGCCTGCGTGTACCAGGTAGAAGCGGTCCAGTTCGTAGTAATAGGGTAAGGTCTTTAGAAACTGGGCGTAATTAGGCGCTAATTCACCCTTTGGATTCAATAAATCCAGTGCATCAATCTGCGAGGCAAAATCAATTTCAATGTCTGCTTTCCTGATGCGTACATATTCAGCCCAGGCATTCAGCAAGTTTTCTTCGTGATTGCCTAGTATGGGGAATACCTGAAAATGCCCTTCCTGTAACTCCATAATAAAGTCCAGTACCCCGGAGCTGTCTTTTCCCTTGTTGATGTAGTCGCCCAGCAGAAACAGCTGGTCGCGGGAGGTGAGACCGATTTTTTCCGTTACCAATGTTCGGAACGTACGCGAAAATCCATGAATATCGGAAATAACCAAACGCCTTCCCCCAGTAGGATTTGTCAAAACCTGAATACCTGTTGCAGCCATGGGTAACCATTTTTTACCTCACCCCAACCCCTCTCCTCCAGATAGGGGCTTCAAGTTCCGGTAGTCTAAAAGTTCATTCTTATTACAATACTGTACTTAGCAGTAAAGCGACCCGAAAAGATACGTAACATACTCAAAATAGGACGAACCTCCGCTCCCGGCGGCGTGCTTGCCCTTACAACGGACGGGGCCGGTGGGGGATTCACGCCAATCTGGCTTACTTGCTGGTAAATCTGCATCAACTTCCAATGCCCCTTGCCCACATGCTCAGTGCCCTTGAGGCAGCAATAGCCACTTTACAATACGGCGAACATCCTCCTGAATTATACGACCCCATCCGGTATATTATGGACCTGGGCGGAAAGCGCATGCGTCCTTTGCTTACGTTGCTGAGCAGTTCTTTGTTTACGGATACCTGGCAACCCTTTGTCCGTCCGGATATTGCAGTGGAAGTGTTTCATAATTTCACCCTGATGCACGACGACATTATGGATGCGGCGCCCCTGCGCCGGGGCAAACCAACGGTGCATATGAAATGGAATAACAGTGCCGCTATTTTATCGGGTGATGTAATGCTGGTAGCGGCTTATGAGTTGTTAGCTGAGATTACGGATGCGCAACTACGTCCCGTACTGAAAAAATTTAACCGGTGTGCGGCCCAAGTATGCGAAGGTCAGCAATTGGATATGAATTTTGAGGCCCGTACCGATGTTGCGGAGGAGGAGTATTTAGAAATGATCCGGCTCAAAACGGCTGTGTTGCTTGGCTTTAGTCTGGAACTGGGTGCAATCTTAGCCGGGGCATCTGAAAAAGACCAGCAGCTGCTATACAAGGCCGGCGTAAGCATCGGTACCGGTTTTCAGTTAAAAGACGACCTGCTGGATGTATTTGGGGACAGCGCTAAATTTGGCAAACAGGTAGGCGGCGACATTATTGCCAACAAAAAAACGTTTCTGCTCATCAAGGCCCTGCAACTGACCGAAGGGGAAAGAGAACAGCAACTTAATAACTGGTTACAGGCCAAAGATTTCGATCCTGCCGAAAAAGTGCAGGCTGTAACCAGTATTTACGGGCAGCTGGGAATACGCGAGCTCACTGAGGCAAAAATGAACGAATATTTTACCGTGGGACTACAGGCAATGGACCAGGTAGATGTACCGGCCGCACGGAAAAAGCCCCTTCAGGATTTGGTGGAACGACTGATCTACCGGGAAAATTAAGCACCTGTCGGATGTTCTATTTCTGATGCTCGATGGTAGCTTCAGTTCGATGTTCAGCATTATACAAGAGCAAATCATCAAATTTGCCCATCCACTTATCATTAGTAGTTATGAAAAGAGAAGAGCGGAGCTACGGCAACCCAAGACAAAAACATTTTACGACCCCCCGGCCCGATAATAAAGACCTGGTATTTGGTATTCATTCCGTGATTGAAACCATCCGGGCGGGAAATGAGATAGATAAACTATTCATTCAGCGGGAATTAGGGAACTCGTCTACCGTGGCTGAACTGCTGCAGGTAGCCCAGGAATTCAATGTGCCGATTTCGCGGGTACCACCCGAAAAACTGGACCGGATTACCCGCAAAAACCACCAGGGCGCCATTGCCTTTATTTCGGCCATCCGGTACGTCTCGCTGCACAATGTACTGAGCGGAATTTACGAAAAAGGGCAAACTCCCCTGTTGCTGCTGCTTGACCGCATTACCGACGTGCGTAACTTCGGGGCCATTGCCCGTACGGCCGAATGCGCCGGGGTCCACGCGATTGTTATTCCAACGAAAGGAGCGGCCCAAATCAATGCCGATGCGGTTAAAACTTCTTCGGGAGCCCTTAATTTTATTCCCGTGTGCCGCGAGGAGAATTTAGTCAATACGATAACGTATCTGCGGGAAAGTGGCCTGCAAGTGGTAGCCTGCACGGAGAAAGCCGAAAAAAACCTGCATCAGGTAGATTTTACTGTGCCTACGGCAATTGTTATGGGTTCGGAGGAAGACGGTATTTCCAACGATCTGATGCGTAAAGCCGATGAGCTGGTCAAAATTCCGATGATCGGGCAGATTGCTTCGCTCAATGTATCGGTAGCTACCGGCGTGATCATCTACGAAGCAGTACGTCAGCGGTTGGGGTAAGCATGGGTCTGGATAAGGGATGTCTTTATTTACTTTCTATCAGCAGCGTTACCTTTTGCACTGTTTTATTGTACTCTTTTCCTGCAGACTCTATATTTTTAAAATAAGCAACATATGAGGTAGTACCAAACTGAAAATCAGCCTTATCACTTTTACCTTTAAAGGGCGAACTAGGTAAGTAATAGTCACAATCACCTAGGCACAGATACAAAGTATCACTATAAGACTGCCCGTTGGATACGTGAAGTATCACCTTAGCTGAACCGGCCGTTATGCATTGGAATCCCTTAGGGCATAGTTCATCCTTGACCTCGATTATTCGCACTTTAATTTCCTTCAAAGTATTTACATCCACCCCGTCCGATTCTGAAGTTAATAGAATATTTTGACTAGGTTTTAGCGTAAATTCCTCGTTTAGTTTCCCGTTTATTTGGGCAGGAGTTGTCTGCTCTTCGGCACATTGACTCAGTATTCCGACGAGTACCAGGGCGTACAGGAGTGTCTTCATACGTTTGAATTGTCGTTAATTTATTGAAGATAATTAATCTACTACAGTGCTAGCTGCTGTTCAACATTACTTAAACTTGACCCTGCAAAGGGATAAAAGGTTGCAAGCTCAATAAGCCAACAGAAATCGGCAACGGTAAATTATGGACGCTAAAGGCCAAATGGATGATTTATAAGTAGTTGGAGAATGAAAGTTTTTAAGGTATTTTCATTGTATATTCGTCATTAAATGCACAATCTAACCCTGTAATTTTACCTTCCACCACTCCCGGCTGTATACCCGGCGGACAAACCAATCCTTCTGCTCCAATTCTAAGTGGGTATCGGCATGGGCATCCTTAGCCGACAGCGAAGCAAAATACAAATCATCGTCGGTGAGTACCAGACCCATATACTGCGCTCCCTGCTTCTGGGTGAGGTCAGCAAAAGGCAGTTCTTTTACTAAGCCTCCATCGGTCTGCAGCAGGCGGTCTTTAAGCAATTGTCCGGACCGGAAACCTTCTACCTTCCGTGGAGTAGGCTGGTAGGCTCCTTCCGAAACCTGCCAGGCGTATTCGAGGTATTGCTTCAATAATTTAGGCCCCCTGTGCAAAGTACCTTCCGTATGGAGTTGCGGCGGCAAAATGCTGGTCACTACAAATATTTTCTCCCTAGCCCGGGTAACGGCTACATTAAGCCGGTTTGCGCCGCCGGCCTGGTTCAGGCTGCCAAATTGCAGGGCCATGCGGCCTTTGGCATCGGGAGCATAGCCGATAGAGAAAATGATAATATCCCGTTCGTCGCCCTGCACATTTTCAATATTTTTAATAAAAAGGGTTTTAGGTATGACGAGACGGTGTTCGAGGGCATACTCGTCCAGCAAATCCTGAATCAATTGCTGCTGCGGAAAATTAAAAGTGACTACGCCAATATCCTTGCCGGGCTTTTCCCGGATGAGTTTGGCCAGGAGTTGTACCACCCTTTCGGCTTCGGCCGCGTTCGTATTTTTCTCCCATATGCCTTCGGTTTTCAGATAGCTAATAGCCGGTTCCTGAAGGTTCATCACCCCAAAGTCAGGCAGTAATTGCAGGGAATAGTCGTAAAAGTGCCGGTTGGAAAATTCGATCAGGTCCAGCGACTGGCTGCGGTAATGGCCCGTTAACTGGGTCTGGGGAAAGTATCGGACTGCTAAATCCAGCAGGCTGTCTACTTCCAGATCCGGATCTTCTTCGGATTCGTCCTCAAAGCGAACCCGGTATAAGTCACTAGGTTGCAGCTGCTGATCGTCTCCGGTAACTACCGTTTGATGGGCCCGGTAAATAGCCGGAATACCCCGTTCCGCAAAACATTGGGAGGCTTCATCAAAAATAACCAGATCAAACTGGGGCTCCAGACTAAACAAGGCCGAAACCGACTCCGGCGAAGCCATCCAACAAGGCACCAGTTGCAGTATCTCTTCGTGAAAAGAAGTAAGTAATTTGCGAACCGGCCATATATTCCGCTTTTTGGTTACCTGATGCTCCAGGTCGCGGTAGGTGACCCGGTTGCCCAGCCGATTGTTTTCAATGTTGCGGTACGTCTGCTCGCGTAGCTTCAGCAGCAGCATATTGCGGCTCAGCGCCATCTTACGCCGGATGCTCTCCTGCAGATCATTCTCCAGATTTCCTAGTTTCTGGTTGGAAGCAGCCCGCAGGATCGGATACAACCCTTCTATGTGTTCAATCCAAGCCAGCCGCAAGCTATTGTCCAGCAAAGTAGTCCAGCTAACCGGCGGGTTACGCTGAAGATAGCTTTCCAGTTTGCCGATGACGTCTTTTTCAGTGCCGCTTAGCCCTGCTTTGAGTTGGTCCAGCTCTACCAAGGCTTCAAAGTCTTCCTGCAGGGCAGAAGCTAATGCTTCAGCTTGCTCCGGTTGCTGCAAAACGGCCTGGATCTGGTGATCAGTCAGGTACGTCCGGCCTATTTTCAGATGGCCCATCCATTCGGCTGTTACTGAAAACAGTTGAAAAATCTTTTGCTGGAAGTCCGTAAATTTGGGTAGGAGCAGGGGCTCGATGACCGGCCAGGATGGTATTTTCTCGGTAATCTTCCGGGCTTTAAGCGCCTGCCGGTAGTCATTGATCCATGATTGCACCCCTGCTTCTTCGTACAACCCGACTGCCGGCCAGTATTCGTTCAGGTCTCTGATCAGTTTCTCAACCCGCAGGCGGTTCTGCACTTTTTCTGCCAGAATGCCCAACCCCTCCTCCGTAAGGAGCAAGTCGTTGGATTGGGCTACCCGCTCTACCTGCGTGCGGTCTTTGTCAAATAAACGCCAGTATTGCCAGCGAAACCAGTTCTGGCGGGCCCGGTGGGCTCTTTTTACGATTTCCAGAAATCCTTCCAGTGATTCCGGGGATAGGGTTTTGTCGATTCCTTCGTCCCGCAGGCATTTGAGCACTTTACGTTCCCGAGAATCGAGGTCTTTGCCTGTCAGGTACCTGCCCTTATCGGACTTGAGCAGATTCCGAAATATATTCAACTGATTGAGAGTCCTGATGGTATGATAATAGTTATTGAACTAATTTTACTATAGCTCCAACTGAGACTTATTCTCAATTGT
>JAUJNL010000120.1 GCA_030448185.1 Cytophagales bacterium
AGTCTCTTACCGCCTATGTCTCCATCCGCGAGAACGTCATGTGTATGGTGTTCAGTCGTGTGCTCGTACGTTCTACTTGCGTTATTTTTTCAAAATTGGGGGCTTGAATTACGTATTGCACGGGCAGTCCGCCACCCCGGCTTCCGCCGATGGTTTGTTCCTGTACGACGAAAGTCCGGGCAAAATTATACTGCCGCATCAGGCCGCTTAATTTGTCGGCCAGTTCCTGCTGGGTAAAATTCCGTTCGTTGGGCTCTGCCAGTGCCACCCGTACAAAGGCCGAGTTAGCTGAGGCGGAAGACCCAAAACTAGGGGCCGTAATTGCCATCAGCGATTTTTTCCCTTTTATGGTGTCGACAACCTCGCTGATTTGCTTTACATAGTTGTCCATCAGTTCGTAAGAAGTACCCTCCGGCGCCGTAGCCATAACCTGCAGACGGCTTTTGTCTTCCAGGGGGGCTAATTCAGATTTCAGAAAGGAACCGATAACAAATATACCGCCCAGGGAAATTACCATTACCGCAATAGCCACCCAGCGGTGTCTGATAAAAGATTGCAGGGACCGATTGTAGCGGTTCGTCATGTTTTCGAAGAACCGTTCGGTGACCTGGAAAAAGGTACTGTGGTGTTCCTGCTTCTTGAGGAAACGGGCACTAAGCATCGGTGTCAGTGTCAGGGAAACGAAAGCGGAAATGATTACCGAACCCGCTACTACTACCCCAAATTCGCGGAACAAACGCCCCGTTAAACCTTGCAGAAAGATAATGGGGAGAAACACGGCCGCCAGCGTAATGGTAGTAGAAACAATAGCGAAGAAAATTTCCTTGGAACCTTCATGACCGGCTTCTTTCGGGTCCATTCCGTTTTCAATCTTCATGAAGATATTTTCCAGCACCACAATGGCGTCGTCCACTACCAGACCAGTAGCCAGTACGATGCCCAGCAAAGTCAGGATGTTAATGGAGAAATCAAAAATGTACATAATGAAAAAAGTGCCGATCAGCGAAATCGGGATGGCCAGCACCGGGATCAACGTGGTCCGCCAGTTGCGCAGAAATACGAAAATAACCAGCACGACCAGGCAGAAGGCAATGAGAATGGTTTCCTCTACTTCGGTAATGGCCTTGCGGATATTGGTGGTGGTATCCAGGGGAATATCCGTCACAATGTCTTTGGGCAATTCGGATTTGATCTTTTCCAGCCGTTTGTAGAACTCATCGGCAATGGCAATGTAGTTGGAGCCAGGTTGGGGCGTAATAGCGACACCTACCATCGGAGTCAGGTTATTGCCTCGCATAATAGTCCGTTCATTTTCCGGAGCGAGTTCGGCCGTACCCACGTCCCGGAATCTCACAATTGAGCCTTCAATTTCCTTCACGATCATGTCGTTAAAATCCTCCGGCGTTTTCAAACGGCCTAAAGTACGCACGGTCAGTTCCGTACCATAGCCTTCAATCCTTCCGGAAGGCAGCTCCACATTCTGGCGGGTCAGGGCATCGCGAACATCCAGCGGGGTGATCTGGTAGGCCGACAGCCTTTCGGGGTCCATCAGCAGTCGCATCGCGTATTTTTTCTCGCCCCAGACCCGGATCTCACTCACGCCAGGAATAGTTTGCAACCTTTCCTTGAACGTATTGGTGGCAATATCCGAAAGTTCCAACAGGTCCCGGCTGTCGCTTTGCAAAGTCACGGCCAGCATAGTACTGGCATCGGCATCCGATTTTACGACTACCGGGGGGTCAGCATCTGGGGGCAGGTTACGGACGGCCCGGGAAACCCGGTCGCGGACATCGTTGGCAGCGTCTTCCAAGTCAACGTTCAGGTCAAACTCCACCGTGATATTGCTTCTCCCGTCGCTGCTGATTGACGATAGTGAACGAATACCGGCAATCCCGTTAATGGATTCCTCTAACGGTTCGGTAATCTGGGACTCAATTACATCCGCATTGGCACCGGTATAGTTGGTTGTAACGGTGATTACCGGCGGGTCTACACTGGGATACTCCCGGACGCCTAAGCTTCTAAAGCCGATTACCCCAAACAGCACAATCACAATCGAAAGCACGGTCGCAAGTACCGGACGGTTAATACTAAGTGATGATATATTCATAGCTGTAAAAATGCAAATGGGTATATTGTATTGCTATATTGTTAAATTGCTGTATGGCTAAATGGTTAGATGGCTGGAAAAGCTTTCGGCAATACTTTCGTAAAAAGAATCATTCAGAGAAAAAACAATTCAACAATTCAACAATTCAACAATTCAACAATTCAACCTTATTCTTCCTCATTACTGACGGTGGCTGGTTTGTAGTTTTCGACTGTTTTTACCTCCCGTACTTTTACAGCCGCACTATCTTTTACTTGTAGCAGTCCGCTTATAATCACACTGTCACGAGCCTGCACCCCTTCCGTTACCTGTACTTTGCGGGCCGTCCGGATGCCGGTTTTCACGGTGGATGCATCGCTTTTCCGTTTTTCAACAAATAGACTTTCTGCCCCTGTAGTTCGGGGATCAAGGCTTCCGTGGGGATCAGAGGGCATCCGGAATGGTCTGCAAGGTGAGTTCAATGCGGGCAAAAGCCCTGAATCAGGGCACGATCAGGATTGGTGGCTAATGCCTGTACCCGCAAGGAACGGGTAGCCAGATCAATCCTGATTCTATGGCGTACACCGAAGCCCGGTATTTCCGCCCATTGCTGCCAGCAGAAAAAATAATGCTGTCGCCTCGCTGCACCTGATCACTGTATTTTTCGGGCACCGTAAACTCAATTTTTACCCGGTCAATATCCTGCATGGTGGCAATCAGGGTGTTAGGTGATACATAGCCCCCTTCACTAATGTAACGCAGACCAATCTCCCCGCTGAAGGGAGCCCGGATATAATACTTGTCGATCTGGGCCTTAATCCGTTGTAAATCCGCTTTTACGGTGTTTACATCGGCCAGGGCAATATCGTATTCCTGGCGGCTGATCGCTTCTCTCTGCAATAGCTGCTTCTGCCGGAATTCCACCTGCTCATTGAGTTTAATCGTATAGGCGAGCCTATCTGCCTGGGCTTGTAATTCGTCATCGTTAATCGTAGCAAGCAATTGCCCCTTTTTTAATCTTATCGCCTTCTTTGAAATTAATTTTTTCGATTTTGCCGGTAATCTCCGGCCGGATTTCCACCTCTTCGTTGGCCAGAATCGTACCAGTTGCCTGAATACTGTTATTCAGCGGCTGTGGTTGTACCACAATTACGTCTACGCCCACTGGTCCGCTTGGCCCGCCCCGGTCACTCCTGCTATAGCAGCACTACCGGCCCCTTCTTTCTCACCTTTCTGCCCGCCTACTGCACTGGGTTTAAGCCGGGGGTAAATAATTAAAGCAGCTACAACCAACCCAATCACAACCAGTAAAGCGTGCTTGGTAGTTTTGTTCATTTTTTCTTCTTCGTTTCAGTCGAAACAGTATGCATAAAAGAGATAATTCAGGTTATTTAAAATTTTCATCCTTGCCCGCTGCCGCTATCCTTTCCGCATTTACCATTACTTCATCGAGTGGAAGCTGCGTGAGGTTATAATTAATTTTTTGCAGCGCCTGTAAGAATTGTTCCTTTTCGGAGCCGTTAAAATTTTCAAAAACCACCTCGTTTAGTCCTTTGACCGCTGCATTAATATCAGGCAAGATAGATTTGGCTTTTTCGGTCAACACCAGGAAATGCTCCCGGCGGTCCAGGTGGTTCTTCTGCCTGACCACATATCCGCGGTCGGTCAGGTAATCTACAATCCGCACTACGGATGCCTTATCAATATTGAGGAAATGGGCCAATTTTTGTTGCGTGAATCCGTCCCCAAACCGTTCGATCACCAACAGTATGGTGTAGTACCGGTCCAGTTCCAGATGCGAAAGCTTACGAACCAATGCCCCTGCATAATCTTTCGTTAGCAGACTGAATGAAAAAACCATTGGGAAATCCTCTGCAAAAAGTGACAACATTTTCTAATCAGTCGAATTTAAATATAGGTCAATTGCTTTACCTGATGACACTGCTTCCTCAAAACCGCTGGTTATCAGTATAACATAGAAATTGCGGTTTGGTTTACATTATAAACAGTTGATTACGCAAACTGTTCATTAAAAAGTAAAAAATTGCGTGTATCTACATATACAGGGACAAATGGCAAATAAAGCAGATAAGGGGCACAGTTTATG
This sequence comes from Cytophagales bacterium, assembly GCA_030448185.1. GTDB lineage: Bacteria > Bacteroidota > Bacteroidia > Cytophagales > 172606-1 > CADCTQ01. The sequence goes on from JAUJNL010000120.1 coordinate 4,197, forward strand.
AAAAGGAAATATCTTTGTTTGAGAAAATAAAATGCGCGAATCTTTTTTACCCGTTCTCCTCCCCTCTCTAACTTTACAAGTCTCCCTATTTTCACTCATTCACTCTTGCGGTATTTTATTGAATTAGCCTATCGAGGAAGCCGGTATCACGGCTGGCAGGTGCAAGCCAATGCCCACAGCGTACAGGCTGAACTGAACCAGGCCTTGCAAAGGCTGCTCCGGCATCCGGTCGAAACTATTGGCAGCGGACGCACCGATACCGGCGTACATGCCCAACAGCAGTTTGTGCACCTGGATACGCATTTTCCGCTCTCCGACGATGCGCATCTGTATACCCTGAATGCCTTATTGCCGCCCGATATCGTGATCAAAAAAATAATACCCGTTCCCGAGCAGGCGCATGCCCGGTTCGATGCCATTGCACGAAGTTATGAGTACCGGATCAGCCGGACTAAAGATCCCTTCCGGGAAGGGTTGTGTTATTTTTACCGCCGACAGCCAGACGTAGGAGCCATGAACCAGGCCGCCGGTCTCCTGCTGAAGTACACCGATTTTGAAAGTTTCAGCCGGGTACATACGGAAGTGAACCATTTCAATTGTACCATTACGGAGGCATATTGGAAGGAAGAAGCCGATCTTTTAATTTTTCATATTTCAGCCAACCGTTTCCTGCGGGGTATGGTAAGGGCTATTGTGGGCACGGTGCTGGCTGTGGGCGAAGGCAAATTGACAGTAGCCCGATTTGAAGAAATCATCAGGCACAAGGACCGTAAGAAGGCGGGGCACGCCGTGCCTCCGCAGGGTTTGTTCCTGACCCGGGTGCAGTATCCATTCATTTGATCCTTAAAAAAGGAACAACCAAGCAGATGATTGCTTCCTTCTCAAAAGCCGATAATACCCTATAGCCTTGGGAAAAAATGGGGTACGTTATAATGTTTTTGTATCTTGCTTTTACGCCTGCGGGATAAATGTTGGCGACGGACAAATTTTACCAAGCTTCAAAAACCACTCTAAATTTATTTGCAACCGCTGCTGCGGAATCGTCCAATGAAAGAAATACTGACCGGGCAAGAACGCCAATTCCTGATAGAAACTTTGCAAAAAGGGGAACCGCTCCCGCTGGATTTTAAGTATAAACTGTTTCCCACTTCCCAGAAGGAATATGAATTGAACTACGCCGGTAAAATGCGTAAGCAGGATGTTTTACGAGGTGAAGACGGCGTGTTACCCGTACCCCTACAGATTGAAAAGGTTTTTAACGGAGAACGTGAACTATTTGATGATGGCTGGCGAAATATGATTGTGTTTGGGGATAACCTGCAATTTCTAAAAACCTGCTACCAGAACACGGATGAATTAATTAAAGACAAAGTTAAAGGAAAAGTAAAACTGATATACATTGATCCGCCTTTTGGAACAGATAGTGATTTTAATTCTACAATTGGATCAAAAGGATATACCGACAAAAGAAAAGATAGTGATTTTGTCGAGTTTTTTCGTAGAAGAATAATTGTTGCAAAAGAATTATTAGCTGATGATGGAACTATATATGTACATCTTGATGCAAAAAAAGGGCATATTATAAAGATAATCTTGGATGAGATTTTTATTAATTATCAATTTGCTGAGATTATTTGGGTTTGTGGTTTAATGGGCTCAGGCAAGTTTTACCCTAAATCGCATGAAACGATTTATTGTTATAAAGCATCAAATGCTGTATTTAATCCTCCGCCAAGACTAGGGTACTCGTCAAGAATAACAAAGGCCTTGGTAAGAGATGAAAAGGGCTGGTATTACACAAGAGGCAAAGAGAGTAGTGGAGGGAGTAATTACTTAAGAACCTATATTTGTGATAATCCTAATTTGACGAAGGAAGAAGCAATAAGTGATGCCAATGCTAAAAGACCGCAAACTGCTTGGGATACTTGGATGGGTAAAGAGGATTTAGCAACGTTGTTTAATGATTATCCAGTTGGAACATATGCATATACTGAAGATGAAAATGTTGGTTATCCAACTCAAAAACCCGAGAGAATATTAGAACGAATAATTAAAGCCTCAACTAAAGATAACGACCTCGTACTTGACTTCTTTGGCGGCAGTGGTACCACGGCAGCAGTAGCCGAAAAATTAGGCAGAAAATGGATTACCTGCGATATTGGTAAACTATCTTTCTACACGATGCAGAAGCGCATTTTAACCATTCAGGACAGTAAAAACCTGGCTAAGCCTAATAAATTGTACGAGAAGAAAGCCAAAAGCTTTGTAACCGTTAACGTGGGGCAGTATGATCTGGCTAAACTTTTTGAGCTGGGCAAAGAAAAGTATGTACAGTTTGTATTAGGGCTTTTCGAAGTGGAAGTCTATTCGCAGCCAAAGATATTGAAAGGCTATCAAATCAGCGGTGAACGCAATGGTTCCTATTGTTTGGTGTGGGAGTTCTGGAAATACCAAAGCGAGGCAAACGTAGATATTGATTTTCTGGAGGAACTGCATGGCAATCTTAAAAACAGCATTGGCAAACGCTTGTATATCATTGCTCCGGCTAATGCAGTAAACTTTATGTCTGATTATTACGAGATAGATGATATCCGCTACTACTTTCTGAAAGTGCCGTATCAGATTATTCAGGAATTGCATAAAGAGCAATTTAAAAAGTTCCGGCAACCTCAGAGTAAAAACAAAATCAATGAGGTAGAAGATGCTGTAGGCTTTCATTTTACCCGGCCACCCCAAGTTAACTCAACGTTTAAGGATGAAGTATTAAAAATTATTGAGTTTCGGAGCAACTACGCTGAAGAAGACACGAACCGGGAAATGGGTAATTTTGAAAGCCTGTCTATGGTCCTTATTGATAGGAACTTCAACGGAATGGCGTTTGCGATGCACGAATATCATTTTGCCGCCGACCTGTTGGCGGCAAAAAAAGGAAAAAGCAAAAAGAATGAAGAGGAGGATACGGAAGATGAAGACGAGATTCGTTCAGCACTCAAAAGACAACAAGAACTTGCTATTTCCCTAAAAGGCTGCGGGAACGGGTTTACGTGAAGTACATTGACGTGTACGGCAACGAATTTACGGAGGATTTTAAAACCAGGTAAAGTTATGGCCTTTAGCGAATACAAAAGTTTAGCGTCGGTACTAAGAGAATTCCGCTTGCACTATCAAGAGCAGTCATTTGGCAAGTGGCAAACGGTGCCGGCCCCACTTATTTTAAAAGAAGAAATTGCATTTAACTTATCGGAGTTAGCGTACGACGGGTCGGAAGCCATTGTTTGTGAAACGCTTATTTTTCCCGTATTAAAAGAAGCGTGGAAGCCTTTTACCAAAGAATTAATGCTTTGGAGCCATCAGCCTATCGAGTTAAATGGTAGTTTGTCGGGAACGCCGGATTATTTATTCGCTAAACAATCAGAGTTTGGTAAGATTATCATGGACAAGCCCTTTGTGGCGGTTGTAGAGGCTAAGAAAGACGATTTTACTGGCGGTTGGGGGCAATGTGCGGCCGAAATGTATGCAGCTCAACAGCTCAACGGAAATCCGGATCTCCAGTTATTTGGAATCGTGTCAAATGGCCGGTTCTGGGAGTTTGGCAACTTACAACGAACTACTTTTACCAGATACCAGGAAATCAGCGATATAAACAATCTAGATGAGCTGTATTCGCTGCTGTTCAGTATTTTATCTATTTGTAAAGCGCAACTATAGGTATGCAGGATAAAAAGATATTCAATGCCCAACAATTAGTTTTAAAAGTTAATCCATCCGGCTACAATCCGATTACGTTGAAACTGAGCGACTGGGAAAGGTACCTGGATATCCTTTGTGCAGAACCGGAATTATCAGAAAGAAGCCATACGGACAGCCATTATCTATTTGTTCGGCGGAAAATACGCAAGCATTGAAAAACTAGTAGAGGAAAACCACCGACAGAACAGTGAACTCCGGGAACGGTATACTACGGCGGCTGATTATCATAAAAAATTACAGCTACCTCATGTACTCTCGGCAACCCCTGACCTTGCCACCGGTACCGGTAAAAGTTTTGCCATTTTCGGTATTGCTCAATTAGCATTAGGCTTAGGTATGGTAGATAAGGTACTTGTCTTATGTCCTTCGCTTACCATTGAAAAGGGACTAATGGATAAATTTAATGAACTGAACAACAACCCGGTTTTATCCAAAGCTATTCCGGAGAACGCAAAATGTAAAAACCCAACTATCAAAGATGCTACTACCACGATTAGGGAGGGCGATATTTGCGTAGAGAATATTCATGCGGTGTATTCCAATTCGCAATCTTCCATTGGGGATAGTTTAAGTTTAGGCAGAGGCGAAAAGTGTCTCGTATACAGTGATGAGGTACATCATGCCTACAATGCGGTTGAGGGAAACAGTGATGAAGTAAAATCCATAAAAAAATGGAAAGAGTTTTTGCTCAATAGTGGGTATGGCTTCAAATATATGCTTGGTTTTACCGGCACTGCCTATACGGATAATGAATATTTCAACGATGTCATTTACCGGTATTCGTTAAAAGATGCTATGCAGGAACGGGTAGTTAAAATGGTTTATTATACGGCTAAAGAGGAAATACAGAACGAAACAAACATTAAATACCAAAAAATCTACCAGAATCATCAAAAAAATAAAGAGGTCTATCAGGAAATAAAACCCTCACGCTGCTGGTAACCAAAGACATCCGTATTGCTAAACAGACGAAGGAGATACTTTGCGAGTTTTTAGCAAAGCAGGAAAACAGTACTGAAAGAAAAAAGCCGCCAGGAAAGTATTACTTGTGACTTCAGCCAAAGAACACGAAACGAATATAAGGTTGCATCTGCCCACCGTTGACCGGAAAGAAAATTCTTTTGAGTGGATAATTTCCGTGTCCATACTGACCGAAGGCTGGGACGTTAAAAATGTATGTCAGATTGTACCCATGGAGGAAAGGGCTTTCAATTCCAAGTTGCTCATTGCTCAGGTATTGGGCCGAGGGTTACGTTTACCGTTGCAATATCCCAATGCTCAGGTAACGGTATTCAATCATGATAGCTGGAGTGGCCGCATTAAGTCTTTAGTAGACGAAAATACTGGAAATTGAATTGAAAATTACGGGTACTGTTTTAGCTGAAGGCTGGAGAGCCGAAAATTTCCATTTTACACTCTATAATATTGATTATGAACGGGAGGAAATCTTAAAAGAAAAAAAGCAAACCGAACCTTTTGACTATACCAAAGAACATATACGGCTTCAATCGCAAACGATTGCTTTTGACACGTACGTGGAATATGAAAATATTAATGGACAAACGGTAAGTAAGACTTATCAGGTAAAGAAAGATACCACCCCCGTTAAAAAAGTTGTTCACGATATTTATGAGCAATTTCAAATGCGGAAGTTCGAGGGTATTGCCCTGAAACTAAAAGACGGAGAATATACCGTAACTACCATACCTAAAGAAACGATAGAACGGATTATCCGAAGTTCAATGAAAGAGGCGAAGATTGAAGGGGAGGATCTTACCACTGCTAATAAAAGAGCGATTGAAAGTTCATTCAGCACATTACTGCGGCAAACCAATAAAACAGTAGCTTCAAAAAGTAAACCAAAACCTTTATCCGATATACACAAAAGCAAGAGGCAGTGAAACTATATCAGCAGGAACATTGCGACGGGATACCAGCATTTTCTATTCTTCTGATTACAAAAATGAGATTGTGCATGAAGATACAAAAGCCTTATTCGATGAAATAAAGGAAGATAGAGACTTCAGAGGTGCGTTTATTGAAAAGAATGTATATCTTTTTAAAACTCCGGTTGACCTTATCTTCTCAACTAGTCGGCCGGAGGAAGATTTTATACGTAATCTCTGTAAATCTGAAAATGCAGAAGTTATTACAGCCTGGCTCAAATCTAGAAATCAAAACTTCTATTTTATAGAATATAGTCTGACCAGACAAGACAGCACACATACCAAAAAGCAGCAGCAATTCAATCCTGATTTCTTTATTCTAATTAAGCAGAATGATACAGAGTACATTATTGTAGTTGAGAGATTAAAGAAGATGGAGATGCCAGTGATGAAAACAAAGCAAAATACAAATACGCCAAAGAGCATTTTGCAAGCTTAAATAGGATATTAGCAGAGGCAGAAGTCAAGCAAACATACCTATTTCATTTTTAAGCCCTTCTAACTACACCGAGTTTTTTGACCACTTACGAAACGGGAAATTAATAAGAAATGAGTTTATCAGCGAACTGGATAACTTGCTTGATAATGCAGAAGTTTCTAATAGGTAGTTTTTTTAGCTTTGCTTACAACCACACTGACACATGCAACTTGAAGAAAAAAGCGGAAGAATATTCGATTGGGTCGTTTTGCGCCGCTTGTTTGGTTTATCCGTCCGTACCGGGGCCGGTTCTTTCTGCTCATTTTTCTGATCATTCTGCTGGCTCTGCTGGTGCCTGCCACCCCACTGCTCATTCAATATACCATAGATCACCATATTGCCACCGGCAATTACCAGGGCCTAACCAGAATGGTAATGCTAATGTTGGGTTTGCTGATAGTGCAAGCCTTTATTCAGTTCAGCAACACCTACCTTTCCGGCTGGCTCGGTCAGCACATTATCCGTGATATTCGGATTCAGCTTTTCCGGCACCTGACCCATCTGCGATTAAAATTTTACGACAATACGCCTATCGGAAGGCTGGTGACCCGTAATATCTCAGATATCGAGACCCTGGCTGACGTATTCACGGAAGGGCTTGCCGCTATTTCCGGTGATATGCTGCAAATTATTGTCATTCTGGGGATTATGCTGTGGACTGACTGGCGCCTGACCCTAGTGAGTCTGGCTCTGCTTCCACTGCTGCTCATCAGTACGTATATTTTTAAGGAAAAATCAAGGATTCCTTTAATGAAGTACGAACGGCCGTAGCAAACCTTAACTCGTTTGTGCAGGAACATATTACGGGCATGAGTATCGTGCAAATATTTAACAGTGAGGCCATTGAATACCAAAAGTTCAGAAAAAATCAACCAGACGCACCGGGAAGCTAACATCCGGTCCGTTTTTTACTACTCGGTCTACTTTCCGGTCGCGAAGTAATTTCGGCGGGTTGTACAGGGATGTTGGTTTGGTACGGAGCCCGGGTGTACTGGCGGAAGATATTACGCTGGGCACTCTGATTGCCTTTATCATGTATATTTCCATGTTCTTCCGGCCCATCCGCATGATTGCCGACCGGTTCAACACTTTACAAATGGGCATTGTCAGTACCGAACGCATTCTCAAGCTACTTGACAGTAAAGAGGTAATTCCAGATACGGGTACTTATGCTCCGGTTTCTATCCGGGGTGAAGTTACATTTGAGCACGTCTGGTTTGCCTATAATGAAGAAGACTACCGGCTGAAGGATATCAACTTTGAGGTGAAAAGCGGCGAAACAGTAGCGCTGGTCGGGGCCACCGGCGCCGGCAAATCATCTATCATTAATCTGTTAAGCCGGTTTTACGACATAGGACGCGGCCAGATTCTGGTGGATGGAAGAGATATAAAAGAATACCAATTAGACGCCTTGCGCAGCAATATTGCGGTTGTTTTACAAGATGTATTCCTGTTTTCGGATAGTATTTTAAATAACATCACCCTCAATAACCCGACCATTACTCGTGATAAAGTGATCGAGGCCGCCGAACTCGTTGGGGCGCATCGGTTTATCGAACGGCTACCCGGCGGCTACGACTATAATGTGATGGAACGGGGCGCTACGCTTTCGGTAGGCCAGCGGCAATTGATCTCATTTGTGCGGGCTATGGTGTACAATCCTACCATTATTGTACTGGATGAGGCAACTTCTTCCGTAGATACGGAGACGGAGGAACTCATTCAGGAGGCGATTGAAAAGCTCATGAAAGGCCGTACCGCCATTGTGATTGCGCACCGGCTAAGCACTATCCAGAAGGCCAATAAAATTATTGTGCTGGATCAGGGCGAAATTAAGGAGCAGGGCACTCACGAAGAACTACTGGCGAAAGAAGGATATTATGCACAGTTGCACCGGATGCAGTATAAAGAAGCCGTATAATTTCGGATGTTGGAACGCGGATTTCGGATATAAGCTAACTCTTACCTTCATTTATTAATGGTATGCAAAGGGTAGATTTTGGTCTACTTCTTTGCGCTCTTTGCGTAAGACTTTGTGCCTTTGCGTGAAAATGGTACAAGGTCTTAGGTAGCAGCGGCAATTAAGTAATCGTTTGCAAGTAAAAAATCTCTCTTTCCCTGTTAACTATTGCAGGAAAGGAAAAAAGGCTTAGATTTGCAGCCACGTTAGCCGAAGTGGCGGAACTGGTAGACGCACACGTTTCAGGGGCGTGCGGGGGCAACCCCATGCGAGTTCGACTCTCGCCTTCGGCACTTCAAAAACCGCTTTAATTTTCGAATTAAGCGGTTTTTTTGTTTCCGGGGCGAAAATTGATACTAAATTGATACCAGATTCCCTCGCATGATTCCTGCTTACGAACCCAAACACATGCCCCGGCTCAGCGATTACAACGGGGATTTATCCAAACGCTGGTGTATCGAATACTGGCTCTGGAATGCCTCCAAAGACACCTTTGAAAAAAGCGGTACTGAGTTATGAACGAATAGGTGTTATTAGCTCCGGCCCTCTACCAGCAATTCTGCTGATAAAGATGGGTCACATTATTCTTTCTCCTTTAAAACTCATTATCTACAGCTTATTTACGGTGTAGCGGAAAGCGGCCGGAATACGTATTTTTTATACTTAGCGCAAGAACCTATTTTTGGAACCATTCCCTCTTATTATTGGCTATATCTCCACTGAAGTTAAAAGTTATCCTGCTGATCTATCTGGCCGGAACGTTAGGAAGGCAAACTCAAAAGAAGGTGGGACCCAACGATGCTCGATTCGGCAGGTCCGAAAAATTACTATCCAAAGTCTTAAGCTAGCACTACTCTTGTGGACAACTAAAATTAGGATTAAGCTTAAATGGTTAATAAATAATCAGACTAGCAACAATTGGTCAATACTTTTTAGGACGGGTCACTATTTGCGTAGTACAAAAAAATGAACGTTTTGCGTTACGGTTTTACGCTCCGATTGATCCTACCTTTTGGCACTTTTTATTGGGGTAAGCCCCATATAGGTTTCCTCTAAAATAGTGGCTTTCCGTCCGCTTTGGTCCAGAAGGCATGAGATACGAAATAGAGTAAACAAATAATCCTTTCTTCTTCATAACTAGCAGCATCAAAGTGGCCGGAGAGCCACTTGTAAGAGTCGACTCCACTGGACAGTTAGGACTAAAGCGTTTTCCATTTTGCTTTAGGAAGCATTTCTCTCTTTTTCCTTACGCTCCTATGGCATTGGTAAGCCCACCACCGATTCCTGTAGTTACCGCCGAGAGTAGCTTAAGCATGTAAGTATTCCTATCTCGTTTGATAGAAAAAAGCAAAGTGGAAGGCAAAGCTTTATTTTAAACAAAAAGGAATTTATTCTAAAGGTTGCTTGCAAAAAGAACGCTTACTGTCTAGGTTGTAGGTGTAAGGCAAGCTATAGGAATAGTATTTGGGTTTTCTGGTAGGAAGAAGCACCAGGACAAGCGTATATTACTGCCGGGAGAAAGCCGGTTTCACTCCTGGGGTTCGCGTTTTTAGAAAATCCAGATTTTGCTAAGCTAATACCTTATAGATCAGTCCTCTTCCACTTCTTCCACCCAATTTAGAACTACTTATGAGAACCTGCCTTCTCCTAGTATTGCTTGTTTTCGGACCATTCGCTTTTGCGCAGCCCTCCGCTTCGGCTCAGGAAGTTTCTGTGGCAGATCCTCCTCCGGCAAAACGGGGATTAGAACTTTACTTTACCCAACATGTGGCTTTCTCCAATGCTGGCGGTATCAACAACCGGCTGCGTAAAACCGACTATCCGCAACTCGGAGGTACGCAGGTGTTCTGGGGAGGTGGATTACAATACCGGCTCAACCGCCTGTTGCTGGGTCTGGAAGTGGCGCACACGGTCAATCCTTACGGACCGCGCAGCAATGAATCGGCTACTTCCCGCCGGAGTGCCTATACGTTACAACTGCAGGCATACTACGTGGTTTACAAAAGAGAACATGTCAGGCTTTACCCGTTTCTAGGAGCAGGTGGTATGGAAACGAGTCTGACCCTTACCCGTACCACTGCCGACAGAGATTTTAACGAGTTGTTATCCCAGCCCGGAAACGCAGTTTCCCTGACGCACTTCCAGAATTTCATTAATGTCGGGGTGGGAGCCGATATTGTATTAGATAAAGCAGGACCAAGCCCCCTGGTCAACTTCCGGATTGGGTACCGCGCCGGGGACAGGAGCGAATGGTTTTCAGACCATACAACGGTGCGCAACGCACCCCTCGACCGGTTGAGTAACTTCTACGTGCAAATCAGCCTGGGACAAGCCTGGAACCGGCAAGGCCCCCGGCAAAGGACAAATCCTTAAATCCAGACTGTAACACATAACTTCCCGGGAAGGTCAGACTGCAAAAGGTTTGGAAATTTTTGGAGTCTCCGGTTTGCCAGATATTTTCTCAGGCAGGTTTTGATGCAATTTGTAACTGAATCCACTGTAGAAAATATCTGGTGTTTCACAACTGCTAGTTCTCACGAAAACCGGTTCTTCGTCAGGTTGATACGGTTGGCGAAATCAGGAAATGCCGAAATTGTCGTAGTTAGAGGGCTACTTCAAGGTGAATTTCTGTACAGTAGCGGACTGATGAGACGTTGACTACTTAAGCTTCCAGTAGTTGAGGCCCATCGTAAATAAGTCAGTTATGCCCCTTGAGTCCAGTACCAATTCCCGCCATACCCGCCCAAACAATTCGCTGCGCTGAACGTTGTTTCGCATCGCCCGGGCTTCTTTTCCTGGGACCTGATACTTCGTATCATCGGTCCATAGGCAACATCTACTTGCAACTTAAAGACGAGTTGGGCGGTGTGTATGAGGATGAATCATTTGCTCATTTATTCCCTTGAGCGGGGCCAACCAGCGGCTTCTCCCTGGCAGCTAGCTTTAGTAACGGTTATGCAGTACATGGAAGGCCTATCAGATCGGCAAGCGGCTGAGGCGGTCAGAAGTCGAATCGACTGGAAGTATGTCTTGGAGCTACTACTAACGTAGTATAGGCTCCAAGTTTAGAATTAACTGTCAAGCTTTACTGGCTCCTCGGGGAAGAGAAACCTCAGCAGAATACAAGACTTCAGTATGCCCGGCGAGCCGGCATGCAGACCACAAGCTTAAGCTTGTATCCGCTCAGGCACTATTTCCCAATCACCATCCTTTGAGAAGCCGTTTAATCTCCAAAGGTTTCCTTATAAACAATTTTATTTTCATCTTTAGTAAGAGAGATATAATCTATCGAACCAGATCCTTTAAACAGGCATTTAATACCTTTGATGTTACCAATCGGTTTTTGATACTTTACCTCGTAAATCTTTCTATAATCAAATAAAATATCTGCTTTTTTATTTTTCAAATATACCGTAACGGTATGCCAGTCAGACAAATTACGGGCAAACGCCGAAAGATCCGTTTGATTACCTCTTAAGCTTACGTCAGCAATGTCAAGTTTGACAAACCAGGGACAATCTGGGCCTACAAAATTAATCCTTGCTTTATCCTGATCTCCCAGAATCAAAAACACAAAGTCGAAACAACCAATACCTCCTTCTGTCAGATTATTTCTGCATTTAACTTCCAGAAAGGCATTTTCCGAACTTAGGTTAAAGTCTTGCAGCAATGCATATTCCAGCCAGTATTCTTTTTTAAGAAGACCTGCTTTTTGTATGTCTTCGGGGGAGGCATAAAGTCTGCCGGGATAATGGATATTGGTGTTAATCGGTTTGCTATTCACAAAAGCTTTCCATCCATTGGTAGATACGAAAACATCTCGTATAGGAGAAATAACTCTGTCATTTGCTAGCAGTTTGGTTTTGTAAAAACCGGGCAATAATGAATCAAGCTTTATGGAGCGTTCTTGCTTGGAAAGCAGATAAGACTTGGTATTACTCAGGTAGAGAAATACACTATCGGCCTCCACATGGCTGATATCATACTTAAAGGTAACAGAATGAGGATAAACGCCCTTTGGATCAGAACAGGTAAAGGGTACAAGTTGAGGTTTAGTTGCATAAAAGAACCAAATTCTCATACTTATGAGCATTACTAACACACCCAAGCCCAGTGCTATTTTAAAGTAAGGTTTGGAAACCGATTTTTCTGCTGCTCTTACCTGTTTATCACTCACGGTAGGCACAGTTTCCAGTAAGAGAGCTTCAGAGTTGAGCAGGGAAGCAGTAGCAAGTAGTTCTATTTGCTCTTTGCCTTCCATATTATATGTTCTTATAAAATCACTCCAATTTTTATAGCCCAGGTACTTAACAATAGCATTTTTAGTAGCCAGCTGGGGTTTGGAATCAGCCTTATACGTGGGCATTCTGCCATACAAGCGTTTGAGTGTACTGGTACTGATCAAAGTGCCGGTGGCCGCATATATATCCTCAGCGAGTTTTTCAAACTGAGTGTTCGACCAAGAGCTACTCTCATCTTCACCTACTTTATGTTCGAGCAGTTCAAGGCATTTCCTAATGTAAAAGAATTCATCCATATAAGAAGCAGTAAGAATCTATGTAAAATAAACAGATAATATAGCGTGCGTCACAACTTGTCGGAAAGAATCGGGCTGCTAAACCTTTTGGGTTTCGGGAAACCCAAAAGGTTTCTCCGAAACGATACGACACCTCCTATAATAAAAATTATTTAATAAAATACCATCACTTATTATTGTATTAATTCAATTATAAATTAGAAAAGTACATTTGAGTATTTTGAAAAATCTGATCAAGAGGTTTGATACTAGGATTTTAAGTGCTTCTTAATAGTTTAGATTTATAATCATTTACAGATTAAACTTAATTTTTTAATGAATGAGTTTTGAACCTCTACCACCAAACCAACTACCTTATGTACATTTTTAATCAAACTAAAGTTATCTTTTTATTTCTATGTGCACTGCTGTGCGGAGTAATGAGTGTTTCTGCCCAGGACCGCAACCCGGCTACGAACATTATTTACCCGAATGGCGCCTTCATCCAGAACGGGGCAGAATCATAGATGTAACCAAAGCTCCTTACTATGCCAAAGGAGATGGGGTTACGGATGATACAAGAGCCATTATTGCTGCGTATGATTTTGTGGCCAATGAGATCAGTGATCCTAACAAAATGTGGCGTTGTAGCAATGAGTCTTCTTATATTCTCTACTTTCCCAATGGTACCTACCTGGTAAGTAACACCATTATCCATAGTGCTACTGAACTAAATTTTATCCGTTGCGACAACGATCAACCAGATACACCTGAAGGTATGCACCGGTTGCGTATAGTAGGCCAGAGCAGGACCAACACCATTATTCGTTTGAAAGACAATGCCACTGGCTTTGGAGCAGGTGCCAACAAACCGGTGTTATCTTATCAGGCGGTGGGAGCAGCAAGTAAAGAGGGTTCTAACATTCCAGGATCTAACCAACTGAGTAATATCACCATTCATACCGGCAGTGGCAATCCGGGGGCTATTGGCGTACTCTATCTGGGAGCCAACAGCTCTGAGATCAATAGAGTGACCATTAAATCAGGCGATGGTACAGGCGTAACCGGCCTTTACATGCCTTTCTTTTCAGTGCAGGGCTATTACAAAGACATTACCATTG
>JAUJNL010000121.1 GCA_030448185.1 Cytophagales bacterium
CCCCCGCGTCCTCGGCACGATACGAAGCAGTTGTTAAAGACAGTACGCTCTTCAGTTCTGTTTTACGCCAGCGAATTCGGTTTTCAAATCAGCCAACACCACGGCCCATTGGTGAAAAGCGTAGTAAGGAGCATTTTTAACACCCTCTAGCCGCCCGTTCTTTTATTGAATTTCACTTCTACCCCGTCCGGCCGCTCTGGCAGGTCCGGCGGTAGGGATAACCCGGTCAGCCATAGCCGTGGGGTTTAACCGGCGGAGGTCGGGTAAAAAATTTCCGGCCGTGCGGATCGGTTGCGGTGAGGTACAGGGCGTCGTATTGTTGCCATTCAGGTGGAAGACTAATCGCTAAATGGCCATTAATGCGGGGCAATATCGGGGGCGTTAACGGTCCCACTCTTCATTTCTAAACCCCAGCTCACGCTTATCCCCAGAGCCGGGAAATTCACCAGTTTCGGGCAAAACGGCATTCTTTAAGGTTGGTATAATGGTGGCAGTTCTCCACGGGTAGGGCGCCGGTAAAATCGGGCATAGCTCCACTTTTAGCTGAAATACACCGGCGACCACCATTTCTTTAATGGCGTAAAACTGGCTTCTTTTCCCGGTACGGAACCACAGCTACCGTCGCCCCCGCAGGTGCGCCATCCGTGTCGGTATACCATTCTTGTCGGTCCATACTACGCCTTCATCAGTAAGTGCCCACGAAACCACGCGAAAGCGGGTTTTGCAGCATTGCGTTCCAGTAATCATCCAAACCGGCACCGTGGCCGCCATCAAACATGCCGTGCTGAAATTCGGTTGGGAAAAACACTTCGTTGCCATTAAACTGGGAATCGAAACAGCAGTTCCAGGGCTTGTAGTGCCGCGTATCGGTGCCCCGGAAACCTCCCAGAATGATCACAATCCGGTTCTGCGGGTCATATTTAGCATATTCATCAACCAGTTCCAGGTTGTTGCCGCCTTCGTTGCCGTTATCCTACATCACCACGCATGGATGGTTCACGTCGCGGATGACTAATTCTTTCACTAATTTTTCCACTTCGGTATCATAGGCTTTCTGCCAGCCGGTCAACTCATTGAGGACAAACAAGCCCAGAGAATCGCAAACCTCCAGAAAATGCTTGTCGGGTGGATAATGCGACATGCGCACAGCGTTCATGTCTTTGATCAGGTTTACATCCCGCAATGCTTAACTCCTTGCTGGTGGTCGGCCAGAAGCAGGGTAAAAACTGTGGCGGTTTACGTGGCAAGACCGTATTTTCTGGTTATTGACGTAAAGCCATCAGTTTGCGGGTTCAACGGTCCGGAACCCAAACTTTCGGTGGTGCTATGCACTACACCCTTGTCATTTTTCAACCGTACTTCCTCCTGGTACAAATAGGGTTTTCCGGATTCCATAGGCTGGGGTTTGTCAATCTGGGTGGTTAAGGTAGTTTTAGGCTGGTTTTGCCAACGCCCCCACGAAAAACTTTTCCCTACTGGCTTGCCGTCGGGGGTGCGGATCTGCGCTTCAGGGAGAAGATGCTTTTCGGGCAGCCGTGTAGACATCAATCAGAAACGACCCGTTCATCCGGGCATCAATAGCCGTCCGTTCGATAAATTCGCCGGGGACAATTTCCAGGTACACCGGCCGGAAAATGCCGCCGAATATCCAGAAATCCGATACCCTTTCGGCTTGATTCACCGAGTGGTTGGCCGACTGCTTGCTTGCTTTGCTTCCAGCAGATTAGATGTGCCCGGCTTGACCAGCTTTGTAATGTCGTGTTTGAACCGGTAAAGGCCCCTGGTGTTCAGACCGGCCAGCTTGCCGTTGATTTTCACTTCCGTATCGGTCATGGAACCCTCGAAACACGGTGAATACTTTTTTCTGGTGGGCAACGGGCGGGATAAACGGATGTTTGTATAACCCTTTCCTCGTCGCCGCGTTCTTTGTCGTGGCCGTAATTGTGAGTGCCAAACCCCTGTAACTCCACTGCGAAGGCACCGGAATGGTGGTCAGGAACCGCTTTTGCGTCCTTTGGTGCAATAAAAATCCCAGTTGACAGTATGGTCCTTATCCGTGCCGGATAAATACATCCGTTCGGTTTGCTGGGCGTAAACCGAAAAGGCCGGTAATAAAAATTAATACGGTAAAAGGTCTGTTTGAAATGTTTCATGAGTAAATATCAATTGTAGCCAGCAGGCCGGTCAGCTATTTATTAGCACATCAGCACATCAGCAATCAGCACATAACTAATCAACCCAACTGCTTCAGCGTTTATAATTTACCATTATCAAAGTCAGCTTATACATATAGACCTGCGGCTGCCGTTGTTGGTGGGTTAAAAACCGATCATATCACCTTCAGGACTCGAGCGGCAGTGGATGTCGCAACGCCAATTCCCTGGTCGCTGTATTCTTTCGGCTCGATAAACCGGCCCAGGTACAGGACGGCCTGAGTTTTCATGTCCATGAGGTAAATTTTTTGTTCGTCGGTTCTTTATCCGGGTAGGTGTCAGTGACCATCCATTTTTTATCCGGCGAAAAGGTGCCGTGGCCGTCGTAATCCAGCAGTCCGTTGCCCAGTTCCGGTAGTCCTGCTTGCCACGGTAAACAAAATATGCGCGTAGCGTTTGCCTTCGTAGTTGGCCGTAATCATAAGTTCCATCTTTGTTGAGCCAGTCGTAGTGCAAACCGCCCACTTGTCGGAAAACAGCGCTGCAGGTTACTGCCATCTGTATTGACTGTAAAAGCGGAGGTGTTCCACTCGGGAAAACCCCGGGACAGCCAGAAGATTTTTAGTACCATCCGCGTTGAAGCGGCTGTGGGCAAAAGTATTCGATGGAGGGCTTGGTAAAAGCGGCACTTTATCTTTTACCTGTTTCAGCGAAACGATAAGGTTTGGCCTTCCCCGTCTGGAGGTTTACCAGAAACAAGCCATCATTAGCCGGAAATGGCACTTCCGGCTGGGCATCCTGGCCCTTGCCGCCGTAGCCGTAATCGGTGCGGGTGATGCGGAGGCGGGAAAAGTTCAGGCTCAGGGCTTCCTTTCCGTTCGGCGAAACGCCGCTGACCGGGTAAGGAATCGTTTTGATTTCTTTCTTAGTCAGTACATTCAGGATCACCGACACGTTTTTGCCCTCCCGGATGTCGTTGTAAATAATGGAGGAATCGTCCAGCCAGTGGGCCATGCAGCCCTCCTGGAAATTCCAGGCGCGGGTGGTGGTGAGGGGAATAAATGCATTGTTATTGGCTAAATCCACCAGGCCCAAGGTAGCTGGTTCGGTTTCGTCGGGCAGTTTGTGTTTGATGTCCGTTTCCAGCACCGTCACGTAACGTTGCGAGGGGTTCTAGGACGTAATGCCGTAGTAACTGGCAAAAAAATGTTCTTTGTCGTTGCCCGTGATCTGGATGGGCTCGCTCACGTTGGGAAAGGTAACGCCTGCGCCGGGCTTACTCGCCCGGAAAGAGGTAATCACCAGCAGCAGGACCAGCAGCCAGCTGGCAGTAATTTGTTTCATGGGTAAAAGATTGAGGTAAACAAGTAAGGAAAAAGTTTATGAGTGTATAAGTGGAAAAGGGTATTGCATTCCGTAATACCCCCTTTACACTCATTAACTCATATACTCATCAACTCAGTGGACGTCGTCAGCCTGTCGGCGAAGGGCCCGGCTACGATTTGCGGTTTTGGTTATACCATTTCCGGGCCTGGCCGGTTAAGTCGAAACCTTTTAAGATTTCCTCCCGGTAAGCTTCGGTGGTGGGCCGCCAGTTGGTTAGCAGGAAGCCCATAAGCCGGGAATCTGCAATGCTTTTGGTAGCAAATTGTACGTTGGCCATCATGTTCTCGTCTTTGGGCTTTTCAGTGGCGCTCACGTAATACGTCCCGCAGGGAATCTGGTCGAAGCCTTCTTTTTCCAGCCGTAAAAACGTTCTGACGATCTTGTGATTGGGGTCGCTGAAGTCGTTGCCGTAGTACCAGTTGCTCTGCAGGACGGATTTGGGCATCTTTTTGAAAAACTCCTCTTGGTTCTCCCAGGCGAAATCCGACCAGATCCACGGCCGCACGCCGCCTTTCTCAACCTCCTTCACAAAAAAGTAAAAATCCTTCCACCACTGCTCCCCGTGCCGGACAATGGCCACGTTCAGAAACCGCTGGTTCTGCGCATTCTCCTCGTCGTAGCCCAAGTGGAAAAAGCGGGGCTTATCGAACAGGCTGATTACTTCGGCAATCAGTTCCCCGCACACTTTGTAATAAGTGGGCGTGGACACCATGCGGGAATAATCCCCCAGCCACTGGTCGTGACCCGCCGAGAAGTTGAGTTTGGGAATCGGTTCCAGGCCCATTTTGCGCATCTTGGCCAGTTCACTCCGCAGCCGCGCCGGGGTCCAGGCATTTTTCACGGCAATCTCGGGGTGGCTGTCGTATCTGACCGCGTCGCCCAGGTCAATCACTACCATGTTCAGGCCGTTGGCCACCATTTTCTTCAGAGACTCCTCCCACAGGGATTCGCTCAGCCGCAGGTTGCTGTCCCATACCCGCACCTGGTGGTTGGTGTTGCCGTCATTTTTCAGCCGGTCGTGGTCTTCCCACATGTTGAAACTCAGGTGCATTAAAGATCCCCATATTTTCTCTTTCGGGGCGGGGGATGCTTGGGATAAGAGTGCATTCGGAAGGGCACTCAGCATACCGGCCGCTGCCAGTTGTTTAATAAATGCTCTACGGTTTTCCATAGTTAGGGTAGTAAAGTAACGAGTTAACTGTAATGTTATGGGAATAAGGTTCAAAAGGTAGCGGTTACACCTGGTAATTGCTGTAATTTTCTTCCGCATTTATGATACTATCTTTCAGGGTACCCGGATAACCCCTTGCAGAAGCGGAGGCGCACAGATAATGCTTCAAAACGGGCCTGCTGCTGACTCCGCCCGCCCTTAATTTACACTTTTGGCGCGGGTACGGATTCACCCCGTTGCGTCCGGCGTAAAAAAACCAGCAAAACCATCCATCAAGGCCGTTGCGGATTATTGCCTGTTCTTGGCTTTGTGGCTGCTCCTGCCCGGCGGTCGTTTTTGAAAGATAGTATTATAAATGCGGAAGAAAGTTACAGCAATGGGGATGGACAAAACATACATTTGTTAAATTATGCTTCCGCTTCCTGATCGGATGCCGGCTAAGCTTCACCGCCTGGTGTATGCAGTTTTTGTTTAAAATACCCGATGCAAAACCAACCGACCCATTATGAAGAAATTTACTCATTTGCCACGTAAACGGAACAGGGCCCTGCTGTTGCTGCTGGCATTTTGCTACGCCACGGCGGTTTTTGCCCAGCAAGCCCGGAGCATCAGCGGAAAAGTTGCCAGTGAGACAGGAGAAGGGCTGCCCGGCGTAAGTATCCTGGCCAAAGGCACCACTTCCGGTACGGCAACCGACAACGACGGAAAGTACACGCTGCAAGTACCTGACGGCGCCACTACGCTGGTGGTGTCCTTTATCGGTTACGTTACTGAAGAAGTAGCTATCGGTAACCAGACCACCTTGAACATCTCCCTGGTGCCCGACATCAAAGCACTGGGCGAAGTGGTCGTGGTGGGTTACGGTAAACAGAAAAGAGAAAATGTAGTGGGCTCGGTCTCTCAGGTTTCGGCCAACCAGCTGCAGAACCGGCCGGTTACCCAGTTATCCAACGCCCTGTCCGGGCAGATGCCGGGCGTAACCGTTGCCCAGCGCACGGGCAAACCGGGCGCCAATGCCAGCGTCATCAACGTGCGCGGCGTGGGTTCGTTCGGCGCCACAGCCGGGGCGCTGGTGCTGATTGACGGCATTCCCGGTAATATGAATGACATTGACCCTAACGATGTAGCCAGCATTTCGGTATTAAAAGATGCTTCCTCGGCCGCCATCTACGGGGCCCGGGCCGCCAACGGCGTGATCCTGGTAACCACCAAGATGGGGAAAGAAGGGAAAGTGACCATTTCCTACAACGGCTATACCGGCTTTCAGAAACCTACGGTCTTCCCGGACTTCCTGCCTTCCTGGGAGTACGCCGCTATGTACAACGAAGCCATTGGCAGTGAGGTGTATACGCCGGAAGATATTGAGAAGTTTCGGAATGGCTCTTCCCCCGATACACATCCCAACACCGATTTTATGGGGGCTGTTTTCTCTAAAAATGGCCTGCAAACCGGCCACAATGTATCCATCAGCGGAGGCACCGCCACCAATGAGTACAATTTGTCGCTAGGCTACTTATTCCAGGACGGCCTGGTGGTGAAGAATAACGCCGATCGGTATAATATTCGCCTGAATCTGAAAACGGCTTTAGGTCCTAAACTCGACCTGACTACCCGCTTGTCGGGGATCAAAACCAGCGATGACGAACCGGCCGGGCCGGCTACCGGCCCCGTTGATTTGTTACGCATTGTGAATCAGGCGATCCGAACCCCCTCCATATACCCCGGTGTACTCTCCAACGGCGACTACGGTACGGGCCTGGGGCAAAACGGTACGCCGATCTCTTTTCTGGAAAGCGAATCTTTTATTAGAAATGCGGGCAGTAATTTACTGACCAATCTCCAGCTGGATTACCGGGTGATCAACGACCTAAGGCTTTCGCTGATAGCTGGTTATAACCAGACCACGGTCAAAAACAAAACGTTTCTGGCCACCCAGCGCATTAACACCAATATAACGTTAGGCCCCAATGAGTTGACCGTTAATAATACCCAGACGGATTATTATACTGTACAGGGGTTGGCCGAATACACCAAACAATTTGGTAAACACCAGATCGGGATTTTGGGCGGTTATTCTTTCGAAGCAAACACGTTTGAATCGGTCACGGCCTTCCGCAATAATTTGCCGGGCAATGCCCTGACCCAACTGAACGTAGGTGCCCTGGATAACCAACAGGCAAGCGGCACGGCCAACGAATGGGCCATCGAATCGCTGTTCGGCCGGATCAATTACAGCTTTGCCAATAAATATTTGGTAGAAGCCGTAGCCCGTCGCGATGGTTCCTCCCGTTTCCCCACGTCGCGTAAATACGCCTTTTTCCCTTCAGCAGCGGTCGGCTACCGGCTGGGGCAGGAGAACTTTATCCGCAATAACGTTGACTGGATTGATGAATTAAAGCTGAAAGCCTCGGTAGGGGTACTGGGCAACCAGAACATCGGCAACTACGACTACCAGAATACGCTTAGTCTCGGGTCCGTTTATAACTATTCTTTCGGCGGAATCATCAGTTCCGGGGCCGCCCGCACCGTCATCGTGGACCCGACCTTGCACTGGGAATCAACCCGTACTACTGACGTAGGCGTAGAAGTGGGCCTCTTCAAGGGATTGCTGAACGCCTCGGCCACCTATTTTGACCGCTACACCTACGACATCCTGGTGAGCCCGGGCGGTAGCGTGTCTAGTACACTGGGTTTCGGGGTAGGGCGGCAGAATTCCGGTAAACTAAGCAATACGGGCTGGGAGTTTACGCTGAGCCATACCAAGACCATCGACGGGTTCTCTTATAACATAAACGGCAACTTCTCAGTTATTAAAAACAAAGTGCTGGACCTGGGCGTGGGCAACGTGATCCAGCCCAACGGGAAGGTAGGCAACGGCAGTTCGTTGTTTATCGGCTATCCCATCCAGATGTATTTTGGGTACGTGGCCGACGGCCTCTACGTGGACCAAGCCGATATTGACAGCTATCAATTGGGCAATGAATCTAAGTCCATCCAGCCGAATCCGAAGCCGGGCGATGTGCGCTACCGGGACATCAGCGGACCGGACGGGGTACCCGACGGGAAAGTAGACGCCACCTACGACCGGACTTTCCTGGGCAGTTCCATTCCCAAATACACTTTCGGGCTCACCATCGGCGCTTCCTTCAAAGGTTTTGACGCTACTTTGCTCCTGCAGGGTATTGCCGGAGTGCAGAATAACCAGACGGAACACGTAGGCTATGCCTTCTGGAATACCGGTTCCATCCAGCGGTGGCAAATGGAGGAACGGTGGACCTCCGAAAACCCGAGGGCCGACGCCGAGTATCCGCGCTTGGAGATTCTCTCCACCAACGGCTCTCCCAATACTTTACTGTCGTCTTTCTGGGTCATCAACGGAGCGTATCTACGGGGCAAAAACGTGCAAATCGGCTACACGATTCCCAAAACCTGGAGCCAGAAGATTGGTGTTCCGGGCATCCGGCTGTACGCCAGCGGCGACAATTTATTCACCATCAGCAACTACCGGAAGGGCTGGGACCCGGAGGCCGGCAGCAGTGGCGGCAATGCTACCCGGTACATTGCCAATGGTCTGTACTACCCGTTGCTGCGCATATATACTTTTGGGGTAAATGTTAAATTTTAACGCCAAACCGCGCCTTATATGAAAACTTTATATAGCATAAAAAGATGGTTGGCCTTATCCGGCGTGCTTTTACTGGCCGGCGCCTGCCAAAAAGAACTCGATAAATTTCCGCTGGACGAATTCAGTACGGAACAATTTTGGACCACCGAAAAGGATGCCATGCTAGCCCTAACTGCCGTGTACCGGGGCAATATCACGATGAATGCGACCCACACGGTGGTTACAGACTGGTGGGACTACGTCGGGTTGATCTGGCTGGATTTTGCCACCGACAATGCCTACGACAAAAGGGGCGATAATTCGGTATTCCATACTTTATCCAACGGCACCTTAACCCCCAGTAACATCACCGTGAGGGAGTACTGGCAAAGCAGCTACGCCAAGATTGCCCGCTGCAACGATTTCCTGGCTAACATTAACAAGGTAGCCATGGATGTATCGAAGAAAGAACGCCTGATTGCGGAAGTGCGTTTTATCCGGGCCTGCCAGTATTTTTATATGTCACAGTATTGGGGTTCGGTGCCTCTGGTTACCCGGCTGCTCTCCCTGGAAGAGGCCAACAACCTGACCAAAACGCCCAAAGAGGAGGTAATTAGTTTTGTCACAACCGAGCTCACGGAGGCGGCCGCTGTTCTGCCCCGGCACAAAGACATCCCGGCGGCTGAGCGGGGCCGGGCTAGCAGACAAGCAGCCCTGGCCTTTTTGGGGCGTATGCAGCTAGGCGAAGGTAAATTTGCCGAGGCAGCCAGTACCTACAAAACCATCATTGATTACAACGATAACCTCATTGATCCGGACTACGCCGCGCTATTCCTGGTCTCTAAGGAAAACAGCAACGAGATTATCTTTAGCACACAGTACATTGAAAACCTCACGGCGAACGCATTGCACCGGCAGATTTACCCGGCCGTATTGGGGGGCTTCCACCATATCAGTCCCCTGGGCAGCTTGGTAGAAGCCCATGACTTTACGAATGGCACCCCTTTTTCGTACACCAGTCCCTTGTACGATCCACAGGACCCGGCCAAAAACCGTGATCCCCGTTTACAGTACAACATCTTGTTTAACGGCAGTACATTTAAGGGAGTCCGGTACGTAACCCACCCCGATTCGACCAAGGGTGACGTAATCGGCTCCGCCGTACAGACGACGGCAACCGGGTACGGTATTCGGAAATTCCTGGACGAAGGCTTTTCCGGTAATCCGGTCAACTACGGTGGTAATATACCCGTGATCCGGTACGCCGAAGTACTGCTGAGCTACCTGGAAGCCAAACTGGAAGCCGGGCAGGCGATTGACCAGGGTTTGCTGGATGCCACTATTAATCGAGTACGGGGAAGGGCCTCGGTCAATATGCCGCCGGTTATCCAAACGGACCCAACGCTGCTGAGGGAGATGGTACGCAAGGAGCGCCGCGTAGAAACCGCTTTCGAGGGCATCCGGTACTGGGATTTGCTGCGCTGGCGGATCGCCGACCGGGTATTAAGAGCAGACTTTTACGGAGCCCCTTTTCCTAATACCAAAAAAGCCATTCGCCGAAAAGGCACTACCACCGATCCGTTCAGTCGCTGGTTTGTGACTACCCGTAACTTCCGGCCACAGGATTACCAGTGGCCCATTCCGCAAAGCGAAGTAAACATTAATCCGAACCTGCAGTAAGGGCATGAAGCGTAAACTATCCCTAACGGTTGTTTGGGTAATCGTTTGGAGTATGAACCTGCTGGTGGGGCTAGCCGTAGCGCAGCATAAACTGGTACTAGTCAGCAAGGGCAAAACCAACTACGTGATCTACGTGGACCCAGGTGCCCCGGCATCAGTCAGGAAAGCTGCCCAGGAGTTACGACACTACCTGAGCAAAGCAGCTGGTATTGCTCCCCGTATACATTTATCGCTAAAAACAATCAGGGCCAGATAAGCGCAATGCTTACTGGCCCTGATTGTTTGTAAATGCTTACAAGGAAGCTTGCTTCCAGCCTTACTGCTTGACAAACTTCAACACCTGCATGTCTTTTCCTTGCCGAATGTTGAGCAGATAAAGCCCTGGCGGCAGACTCCTCACGGGTACTACCAATTGCTTCTCACCAGCTACTTTATGCGTGTTCCGTAGCCAGCGCTTGCCGCCTATGTCCGTTACGGAGGTACCCTTAACCGCCGAAGCCGGAATGCTAAGATCCACCGTAAGCTGATCACTGACTGGGTTGGGGTGCAATGAGGAGTTAAGTTCACTAGTTTCCTCCTGGCTACCGGCCGCGGCAATCTTCGCTCCGGAAGACGAAATGACCTCAATGGCACTGATCTTAGCATTGTCGGCTGAGCCATTGAGGAAGTTAATGTTCAAGCTACCATCCGAGACACTCACGGTAAAGGTTTCCGTTACCGCCGTCAGGGCTCCGCCCGCTTGGGCAAAGATGTCGTACTCGGTCAGCTTTCTTTGTCCTTCCATGTCCACATTAAACTGACGTGACCCGGCCCCACCCGGACCGGCGCCGCCAAAGTAGAGTTCGGCAAAGTGCAAGACTACCTGATAGGTGCCATTGGCAACGGACAGATTGTAACTGAACTGGCCGTAGCGTTCCGTCTGATAGAGCGCATCATGATCGGTATTGTCAATGCTGCTTCCTTCATAGTAGATACTGCCCCCCGAAAAGTACTGGTCGGCACTAAAGACCCGCCCATCACTAGTCGTGTGGTCTCCACCTCCCGCATTGAGCGGGGTAGACACTGGCGTTGGTTTCCGCGGCATCCAGCGTGACGTGGATAAAGTCCCAGTAGCGTTAAACGGAGTAGACCAGATGGGTAGAAATAATTCCTACGGCCAGGGCGGGCGCTCCCTGAATCGCCGTCGGCAAGGAGCCACTTTGGATCTGCACCGGACTACCTGCGTTCACTATTTGTCCGCCATCTTTGGCGTACTTGGGCTGCACGGTCCCAGTGGCCGGGTTAACGGTTAAGTACAAGTCCGAGGCATCGACCGGAAGTCCGCCAATGTCATACCGGGTAGCGGTTACTGCACCATCCTGCTCATAAGTACCTCAATGGCCGCTCCCGTTGCGTTTTCATTAGGTCCGAGGGTTGTTTTCAGGTAATTATCCTGGTCGCCGGTGCCAATGTACATCCCCTGCGACTGCCAGTGCTTGGCTGGCTCATTATTGAAGAAACTCTTTACTAAGCGGGTCTGTACGGTGAAGGATCCGTATTAGCATCGGTATTGATCCCGAACTGGAACGCATTTTGCTGTTGATTAAGACCCGCATAAGCATCTCCCTCAGTGACCGCATTTACCGAGAAAGCGCCGACTGCCCACCGGCAACCAAGTTCTGGTCTTCATACAGGTCATGGTAATCGTTCGCTCCATTACTCATCAGGCCCGTGAGCCTAAGCCCGTAAAATCCAGTACCCGGGTAGCTGTTGAACAAATTATACTGGATAGGCAGCGTAGTGGTCATCCCGTTATTGGCATCCAGGGCAAAATAGTCCGTTTTATCTCCAATGCCATCATCGTCATCATCCGTATCGGTAAAGTCAGACACTTTGTCCTGGTCATTATCCTTGGGTTTGCTGGCGGCAAAGCAGGGTTGCTACCGCTGTCTTTTTCGTCGGCGTTGCTGTAACCATCCCCATCATCGTCAGGCTGAAGCTATGTTCCGCTTCATAACCGGTAGGCTGTGGCACAAACACGTAAATGGAATTTGCCCCGAAGCAAGCCACCCAGACCGTACCGGGAAAAATGTCGTTGTCTCCTGCGCCGTTATATCCAGTGGCTGTTTGCCGAAATTAGAAGCGATATCAGGATCTCCATTCAGCTTATTACCTGCGTCAAGTTTTGTTGGTGACGTTATCCCCATTATCGGTTAAGGTAATCTTTTCGATTTTATCACCGCCGTAGGAGGCCGCCAGCAGATGCCCTTTGAGCGCACCGTTGAAGTTGGAGGCCGTGTATTCGGTAATCCCGTTGGTGGAGTAATTAAACGTAATAATCGCATTATCCTCAACGCCGGGATTCTGAAAATCGCCCTCTGTCTAGTCCCTGGAATAGCTTTACAACAAAGCTCAACGGGATGGCAGAAAAAAGTAAAAAGCAGCAAAGCAGTAAACGGAAGATTGTAAAGCAGGGAGCCCTACAAGCGCAGGAGTGAGGCCGAAAAGCAAAAGATTGTCTATGAGGTCAGTAAAGGGTTGATCGGTATCCGAGCCGCTTGCCGGAAATACGGTCTGAACCGGAATACACTTAAAAACTGGATGGAGAACATTTGTCTGCCCAACTTAGCGGACACTATTCCTGATGAGCCGCAAACTACTATGCCAGCCATTAATTCCAATGATCCTCCCAACAGACAAATCAAGGCCCTTACCAAGCCCTGGCTGAGGCTGAACTGAAAATCAGTGGTCTTCAGACCATGATTCGGGTAGCCGAAGAAGAGTTTAAGATCAAGATCCGAAAAAGCGTGGTACCAAACAGTCAAAAAAATGAGGCAAAGCCATCCAACAGTAAGCCTGGAGCGTCTTTGTGCACTGTTTGGTGTCACCCGTCAGGCTTATTACGAAGCAGCTGCTCACGAAAAAAGACCAGTATCACTGATATGGTGGTACTTGCTCTAGTTCACAAGATTCGCAAAGACACACCTTTGTTAGGAACGCGGAAGTTATTCTATTTACTTGAGTCTGAGCTAGCCGAGCACGGGATGATAAAAATGGGCAGGGATCAACTGTTTGATCTGTTAGGCTTCCACGGTCTGCTCATCCGCAGGCGTAAACGGATCGTGAAAACTACCAATTCGCACCACTGGCTTAAAGGTACCCCGACTTAATCAAAGACCTGGTAGTAGATGGTCCAGAGCAACTGTGGGTGAGCGACATAACTTATATCAGAACGCAACGAGGGTTCAGCTACCTGAGTTTAATCACCGATGCGTATTCAAGAAAAGTTGTTGGGTATGCACTTTACCCAACACTGGAAGCAGACGAGATGTATGCGAGCCCTGAAAATGGCTATTGCCAGCCGAAACAGGAATCGCCTTATATTCTCATCCATCATTCTGATAGGGGCGTTCAATACTGCTGTTCTGACTACGTGAGTTTGCTGGAGGCAGAAAACATTGCCATCAGCAAGGCAGAAAACATTGCCATCAGCATGACGCAAACGGGTAGCCCTTACGATAATCCGCAGGCTGAGCGAGTGAATGGGACAATCAAAAATGAGTTTTCCCCCAACAAGATTTACCGCGATCACCAGGAGGCCGAAAAGGGATTGCTAAAACCATTGCCATCTACAATCAGAAGCGGCCGCATGCCAGTTTGGATTACCTCACCTAAACTTGGGCTCACCAAGGCAGTGGGGATATGAAAAAGCGCTGGAAGCACTACCTAAGTCAGCCCCTGTCACTAAAGACACGGTGACGGAAGAGATTTGATGGCAGTGCGCTTGGCCAGAAAAGCGTTGGAAATATGGATAACTCTTGCAGAGTTACCCACATTTCCACCGCATAATAGTAGCAGTAGCGCGTATTCCAAGATTTGTAAAGTAGTTTTAGGATTAAGACCAAAACAATTATAAGCAGAGTCAGGATTAACGTCAAAAATTGTAAGGTTTTTCAGGACGGGACAATTTATCTATCCCTTTACGGCCGTATATATTCTACGTAGGATCAACCATCAATCAGCCAGCGCCTAACAGCTCATAAGAAATACTTTCAAAATAAGCAGGTACAATTGGTTATTTTGGAGGTAGCGCATGGCAAGAATTGAATGAGCGCGAAAACTACCACATAGCTTGACTCAGTAAGAAATTCGCCCTGGTAAACATCAGACGTAGTGAAGTGAATACTGCCTTCCGCAATTTACTCTACCTAACCGAAAGCTACGCGGGGTGTGCCACAGAGACCGAACGGGAAGAGTTGCTGAAAACCATCCTACAATCCTCGACGCACACTTGGCATCATATCAATTTGGCTGGTGAGTACGACTTCTCAGAATCGGTCTCTCCGGATATGGTGTTCGATCTGGAAGTCTTGATGCAGTTTCTGCCGGGTAACATCCGTCGCCGATAACACAGCTTTGATAACACGATGAGGATTTATGTACGATTCTGCAAGGAGACTCCAAGCTCGTAACTACGTATCAGTTGCACTGCCACTTTCCTATCAGCTTTAATCATATGTATAATTTAAATTAACTATTCCTTATTCATATTCTCCTTTAGGATTGAGTTTTAAAAGCCATACCTCTAAGCCCGTATACCCAGCAACAGCATAACCGCCATCACTTGTTTGTTTTATATCCGATCCATAGGATGAAACAAAGTTACTCCTATATCTTTTTCCTACTCGAATCTTCCACATATCCAGCTTAGTCAATTGTAAATCGAAAGTTCGCGCCGTATTATTATACCCAGTCATGATATAACTACCATCATTCAATACTTCGATTGATTTCGTTTTGTATAGAGTGTCCTTTATCTATCCCCGGATGTCATACTCCATTGTTCATTTCCGCTTGCATCTAACTTAAATGCACGTAAATCCGAAATATTGTATTTTCCCCAACTACTACCAGAAAATACATACCCACCGTCCCTTGCAGTTTTTAACTGTGCTGCAAAGTCATACCTTTCATCTCCATAAGTCTTCTGCCAAATAAAATTTCCGTTCTTATCTACCTTAATCAAACAGAAATTCATATTAAGAATACTAGACGGCGCTCCGATATACTGCTTAAAAGTAATTCCATTAACCTCGGTGGTGCCGAAAATTAAAAAGTCGCCGGTTGACGTCTCAACGACATCGTTCCCCATACTATAAAGAGAATTCCCATATATTTTTTCTCCCAATTACCTTTCCATTTGCATCAAGCTTAACAAAATAGATCTGGCCCTGAATATCTTCATTTTTATTGAATCCTTGATTAAAAGTAAAGTTGCCAACTACGACTATTTGATTATCCTTAGTTTGGATTAAAGACTCAAAGGCAGCGTTATAGCTTTCATCTGCCAATTTTGTTCTCCACACTTCCTGACCTTGATCATTTAACTTCATGACTAAATGATTTCCAGTAAATAAGTACCCGTCATCTATCTGTTTAATCGAGGCTACTTTATCAAACATATCCGATTCGAAAATGGAATGCCATTCAGCGTTTCCTAAAGAATCAAATTTGATAACTAAAAAATCATAAGCGTTTCCGTCCTGCCTGCTTACTTTACCACCTACCACATAACCTTTATCCCTTATTAGGCTTAAACAGAAGGCTGATTGAATGTTTCGGAAGGAATATACTCTATCAAATTTTAAATAAGCATCCTTTGTCAAGAATGAATAATTTTCAGTACGAGCGTTGTTATGTACATCCTGGGCAACTACCTTTCCTGTATACTCAGTTTCAGGCTTTAACCCAGTAATTAATAAAGCAGTAGAATCAAATCTCTCCTTAATTTTTATGTCATTTAAGTAAATGGAATATTGTATCGTATCGTTATCAGGGTCAACAACTGTTGCCCAACTTATTTTCGCTGAATTTTTAGTAATCTGGGATACTTCTATTTTGAATTCTTTAGGGGCTCCATTAGGCTTTGTTTCCGGTTTGGGCTTTGGAGGAGCAGGTTGAACTGATTTATCCTTTGAACAACTTTGAATTAAGTAATACATTAAAATGAGTAGGACTATTTTAATAGTTTTCATCAATCGGCTTAAAGGTAATTTTTATAAATTTTGTTACTGATTCTAATTTTAATTATTTCATGAGGGATAAAAGATTCCATGCTGGTGAAGTGGACTTATGCATTGAGGACAGTTACCAAAAGCGGATAGCCATACGTTAATTAGCAATACAGTATTGATTGTAACCGGATACATGTCCTACTGTAGTAAGGTATGCTGCACCCCAAATTTAGGACAGGGCACTAAAGTAGTTAACCTGTTTAAATTTGGCCCTTATGAACAAGAAAGACAAGCGGAAATTCACTGCCGCCTTCAAAGTAAAAGTAGCCATGGAAGCCCTCAAGGGGCAATCTACCATTGCCGAAATAGCCAAAAGCTATGACTTGCATCCCAGCCAGATTATGGATTGGAAGAAGACGTTATCCGAACGCTCAGAGGAATTATTTACTACCAAAGGGAAAAAGA
Organism: Cytophagales bacterium; assembly: GCA_030448185.1. Lineage (GTDB taxonomy): Bacteria > Bacteroidota > Bacteroidia > Cytophagales > 172606-1 > CADCTQ01. The sequence goes on from JAUJNL010000121.1 coordinate 16,453, forward strand.
CAGCCGATGCCTTGGAGGACAATTCTTCCCTTTACGAACAAATCGGGCGGTTGGGGATGGAGGTGAGATTTCTGAAAAAAAAGTTAGGACAATGAGTTTGTCAGAGCGGCGGAAGATGGTGGAGCCCGGGCACGCCCTGAGCTTGGTGAGTCAATCAGCTTTATTGGGATTGCATCGTTCCGGCTTGTATTACCGTCCCGTAGCAGTGGATGAAGAAGACCTGGCCTTGATGGCTTTACTGGACAAACAATACTTAAAAACGCCTTTTTATGGTTACCGTAAAATGACGGTGTTTTTGCAGGGAGAAGGCTATCGAGTAAATCATAAAAGAGTGAGGCGTTTGATGCGGATAATGGGCATCGAAGCCATTTATAGTTGTCCTAACACATCCCAGCCTAACAAAGCCCACAAGATATACCCGTATTTATTGAGGGGCTTGTCCATCACCCGAGCCAATCAGGTTTGGGCCACTGATATAACATATGTGCCTATGCAGAAAGGCTTCATGTACTTGATAGCTATCATTGACTTGTACAGCCGCTATGTGCTGGAATGGTCGATTTCCAATACGATGGAATCGCAATGGTGTGTCCAAACCTTGAAGAGGGCTCTGCTCAATCATGGAAAGCCAGCCTTGTTCAATACTGACCAAGGAAGCCAATTTACGGCTGACGTGTTTGTGGAAGTATTGCTTTCCCGTGGCATTCAGCCCTCCATGGATGGCAAAGGTAGAGCCATTGATAATATTTTTGTCGAAAGGCTGTGGCGGTCGGTCAAATATGAAGATATTTACTTGAAAGCCTACGAGGACGGCTGGCAATTAGAGAAGGGAATGGACACGTATTTTCGCTTCTATAACCAGGAAAGAATCCATCAAAGTCTCCAGTATAAGACCCCCAAACAGGTGTATAGAGAATCCTGTTCCATAGAAACAATACATCCAGAAAAAGTCTATAACTAATAGTTTCGTTTTACCCATTACCTGTCCTAACACAGGGGTTCACCACACT
>JAUJNL010000122.1 GCA_030448185.1 Cytophagales bacterium
TCTTCTACGGACGAATCTTCCAGAAATTCTACTCTATGGTGTCGGTTTTGCCTGCTAGGGTTGTTGCTCATTTGCTTTAGTCTTTCGCTGACTGCCCAGACTTTTCCGTCCGGCTTCAGTCAGATACCCGTTGCTACCGGTATCAGCAATCCAACAGTAATGGCCTTTGCCCCGGATGGAAGAATTTTTGTAGCTGAGCAAGGCGGCAGACTAAGGGTTATCAAGAATGGCTCTTTGCTGGCGACCCCTTTTATTCAACTAAGTGTCAATTCATCGGGAGAACGCGGCCTGATCGGCATCGTACTCGATCCTGCTTTCGCTACTAACGGGTATATCTACCTGTACCACACCCTCCCGGATGCCAGCCGGAACCGTATTACCCGCTTTACTGCCAATGGAGATGTAGCTCTGGCGGGTAGTGATGTGGTTATATTAAACTTGGACCCCTTAAGCAGCGCCACCAATCACAACGGTGGCGCTATGCATTTTGGCCCGGATGGCAAGCTGTATGTAGCTGTGGGTGAAAACGCCAATACCAGTCACGCCCAAAATCTGGATACCTACCACGGGAAGATCCTCCGTATTAACCCTGATGGTAGTGTGCCGTCAGGTAATCCTTTTACCAGTGGCACTGCCCAAAAACAACGGGTATGGACTTATGGGTTGCGCAACCCGTACACTATTGATGTGCAGCCAGGCACCGGAAGGCTTTTTGTCAATGATGTAGGGCAAAATACCTGGGAGGAGATTAACGACGCTACCACCGGGGGGAAGAATTTCGGCTGGCCCACCGCCGAAGGAAATAGCACCAACAGTGCGTATACCAACCCAGTCTACACATATCAGCATGGTTCCGGAGATGGGAAAGGCTGCGCCCTTACGGGAGGCGTATTTTTTAACCCGGCTTCTACCAATTATCCGGCAGAATTTGTGGGCCGCTACTTCTTCCAGGACTACTGCAGTAACTGGATCAATATGCTGAATCTGAATGGCAACGTTACCCGTTTGCCATTTGCGATCAGTACACCAGGCAGTTCGCTGGCAATTGATGTGGGCAATGACGGCAACTTGTATTACCTGAGCCGGGCCAATGGCGCTTTGTACAAAATTGTTTACAGTCCTCCGGCTACGGCTCCCACTATTTCTCAGCAGCCGGCAAACGTAACTGTAGCCGCCGGGCAATCCGCTTCTTTTTCGGTTTCAGCCACTGGTTCACAACCTTTAAGTTATCAATGGCAGAAGAACGGCGTTGCTATCTCAGGAGCTACCGCGGCTACTTACACGATTTCGAGTACCACCGCATCTAGTGCGGGTAACTATAGGGTGGTTGTAACCAATTCAGCTGGTAGTGCTACCAGCAATGAAGCAACCCTTACTATAACGGCCGCCAACGGGGCACCAACTGCCACCATTCAAACACCTGCCGCCGGAACTTTATACAGTGGCGGCGAAACCATTTCTTTTTCCGGTACGGCCAGTGACGCTGAAGACGGTGCGCTGCCTGCCAGTGCGTTCAGTTGGTCTGTTACCTTTCACCACGATACCCATACCCACGATGGTCCACCCGTAGCTACGGGAGTAACGGGTGGTACGTTTACCATTCCCAACAGTGGCGAAACATCTGCCAATGTCTGGTACCGGCTCTTTTTGACCGTTACGGACAGTAAGGGCTTGCAAACAACCGTTTTCCGCGACATTTATCCCCGTAAATCTACCATTAGCCTGGCCACGAATCCGGCGGGGCTACAGGTGACGTTGGATGGGCAGCCGGTGACTACCCCTGCCTCCGTAGAAAGCGTGGAAGGAATTCTGAGAACCATCGGGGTGCCTTCTCCCCAAACGGTGAATGGAGTGACTTACGAATTTGATTCCTGGACCCACGGCGGCAGTGCCTCACAAACCATTGCTACACCAACGGATAATGTAACCTATACCGCTACTTTCCGGACGACGCTGCGCAACCCCGAAAACCCGGCCAATACGGCAGCCGGGCTGGATTATAGTTACTACGAAGGTGACTGGAATGCGCTACCCGATTTTAATGCCCTTACGGCGGTTAAATCCGGTCAGGTCACTAATTTTTCCCTCACGCCCCGTAACCGCAATGACTACTTCGGTTTCAAGTTTACCGGGTACATTCAGGTGCCGGCCGATGGGGTCTATACTTTCTACACTTCTTCCGATGATGGCTCGAAACTCTCTATTGGTTCCACGCTGGTGGTAAATAATGACGGCTTACACCCAGCTCAGGAGCAATCCGGCAGCATTGGATTGAAGGCCGGTAAACATGCCCTTACCGTTACTTTCTTCGAAAAAGCGGGCGGCGAAGTGTTGAGTGTAAGCTGGGCCGGTCCGGGAATTACTAAGCAAGGCGTTCCCAATACGGCCTTGTTCCGGGCTGCTGCCGCTACTAACCTAGTCGTAAAAATTAATTTCCAGCCGGCTACGTCTCCCGTTCCTACGGGGTATCTGGCTGATGCCGGAGCCGTGTATGGCAACCGGGGCAATGGCTACAGTTACGGCTGGAACGCCGCCACCAATGAGACCCGTGACCGGCAAAATGCCAGTATTACCGATCAGCGGTACAATACGCTGAATCACATGCAAAAGCCTTCTAACCCCAATGCCACTTGGGAAATCGGTTTACCCAACGGAACTTATAAGGTAGACCTGACTGCCGGAGACCCGAGCCACACTGATCAGATTAATACCTTGAATGTAGAAGGCACGGTGCTTACGGATCCCGATGGGCAGGATAATTTTGATGCCTATTCTACTACTGTGACCGTGAGTGATGGCCGTCTGACCATTAAGCCGCCTCGGGCAGTTCTAATGCCAAAGTAGCTTTCGTAGATATTACGCAGGTAAACACTACGGTTGCCAATGCCAGAATCCCATTTAATGCAGAAGCTACGGACCAATTAAGTGCTTTCCCACCCCGCCCAGCAGGAATTTACCTTACACTATAATACAAAAGAACCAGCTATGATTCAACCAACCCTCTCCGACATGAGCTCACGTACTCCCGCGTAGCTCCAGCCGTTTTGCCCATCCCGGCACTAATTCCTTTACTGTGCCAACAGGACATCTGCCAAGTGGTACCTATGTTGTAATCCGTACGCAGTGGTACGCAGGTATTAACGGAGAAGGTAGTGATCCGAAAATAAGCCTTTTTCACCTACTCTTTACCTTCTGATTGTTTACGGAAGTTCCTACTCTTCTTTACGGATCGTTTTAAGCGCCTCAAAACGACCCGTAAAGAAGAGTAGAAAACCTTTGTGTCTTTGCTACCGAACCACAGGAGATTCCGGCTGTAAGATATATTCTGTACCATTTATACATCTATGCCACTTGTATATAAAATTGCTACAAGTCGGACTAGAATAGTTCCTGGCGGTTTAGTAGGGAATATTCTCACTTATCTATGAATAGTTTTCTTTCATGATTTTTATTAAACCTGAATGACAATGTTAATGAAAAACAAAAACCACTTAACCGATTTTAGTTTCCGGGGGCATATTCTTGTCCCCCATCCATTTAATAGTCGTCTGGCTGCTTACTACTTGTATGGCTGTGTCTACTGCGGCTCAGAATTATCCCGGATAATTTCAGTCAGGTATTGGTAGCTAGGGGAATTAACAATCCCACGGCAATGACCGTTGGGCCTGATGGGCGCATTTTCTGTCAGCAGAATGGGGACCTTCGGATCGTCAAAGATGGAAGCTTGCTGGAAAATCCTTTGTGCACGTAGATGCGAAAGCTACTTTGAAGAAGGCTTAATGGGTGTAGCCCTTCACCCTGATTTTGCTGATAACGGTTAGTATATATCTGTATTATACAGTGCCTGATGGCAGCCGGGATCAGCCGGTTTACGGCCAACGGTGATGTAGCCCATGGAGGCAGTGAAGTAGTAATTCTGGAATTGGGTTCACTAACCGGACCTTCGCACAATGGTGATTCTATGCATTTTGGCCCGGATGGAAAGCTATATGTGGGAGTTGGGAAAACTACGTAGACCATTACGCACAGGAATTGGACACGTACCACGGAAAAATTTGCGTATTAATCCCGACGGCAGCGTACCGGAAGACAATCCGTTGCCGGGAGCGGCTCCCGCAACGGCAGCGCATTTAATTTGACGGCATACGCCATCCTTATACTTTTTGACATCCAACCCGGTACCGGGCGGATGTTTGTTAACGACCTGGGCTGGAATACCTGGGAAGAAATTGACGAAATTACTGCCGGGAGGCAATTACGGCTGGCCGCACGTAGAAGGTATTATGGGCGACCATCAAAATCAGAACTATATTAGTCCCATTTATGTCTACCAGCATGGTATAGACGGTGATGCCGGAGAAGGTTGTGGTATCACGGGAGGGTATTTTTTTAACCCGGCTGCCACTAATTATCCGGCAGAACTTGTAGGCCGCTATTTCTTCTTAGACTATTGCAACAGATGGATCAATATGCTTGACCTGAACGGAACAGTGACCCGGCTGCCATTTGCTACCGGCATTCCCAATTTCTCACTGGGTATTGATGTCGGTACGGATGGTAACTTGTATTTTCTAAGCCGTGAGGATAATGCCTTGTATAAAGTGGTGTACAACGCGCCCTAATACTCCACCAGCTATTTCCATTCATTCCGCTGATATAACAGTTCCCAAAGCCAGCCAGCAACTTTCTCAGTAGCGGTAACCGGTACCCCACCGTTAACTTATCAATGGCAGAAAGACGACGTCAATATTGATGGTGCTACCTCCGCAACGTATACTATAGCTAGCACCCAAGACGCTGATGCAGGCCGGTACAAGGTAATCGTTTCAAATCCGGCTGGTTCGGTTGTCAGCAATGAAGCTACCCTTACCATTACTGCTTCTGATGATGTACCGGTAGCTACGATTATCACGCCTGAAGAAGGAACCGACTATGCGGAGGACAAACGTCTCTTTTTCCGGATCTGCAACCGATGAACAGGGATGGTGAATTGCCTGCCAGTGCATTCAAGTGGACTTTGGTATTCCATCACGATTCCCACGTGCATGATGGTCCTCCATTGGCTGAAGGTGTCACAAGCGGATCTTTTACCCTGCCTACTACCGGAGAAACCGCGGACAACGTATGGTACCGGCTGTACTTAACCGTAACGGATAGCAAAGGCTTGACCAACACGGTGTACCGGGATATTTTGCCGCGTAAGACTACCGTTAGCTTTGCCACCAATCCGGCCGGATTGCAGGTAGTAGTGGATGGCAAAACTTTCAGTACCCAGCAGTCCCTGTCAATTATAGGTGTAGAGGGCATCACACGGGAAATTTCAGTTCCTTCACCCCAAACCATCGATGGCATAACCTATGAGTTTGAATCCTGGTCGCAGGGCGGCAGTGCTTCACAAACTATTGCTACCCCAGCAGACGACGTTACGTACACAGCTACTTTCACGGCTACTTCTAAACCAAATCAGCCGGACAATTCGGCTTTCTACCGGGCTATCAATTTACATGGCGATGCCCTAACCATTGACGGCTATAGCTGGGAGGGAAGTAATGCGGATAATCTTACGCACAATGGCTATACTTTCACAGATAACAATGTCGCGCTTAGCCCGGAAACAGATGAGAGTCGCACGGCTATGATTCGTTCTTCGGTATATGCTCAGAATCTGAGCTTGTCACTGAGCTCGGTACCCGACGGTAATTACGACGTCTACCTGTACGTGTGGGAGGACAACGATCCGCAAACGTATACGATCTACCTGCAGGGTAATGCCGTAAAGCAGAATCATTACTCTGGTGCTGCTGGTACCTGGGAAAAAATTGGGCCTTATACAATAGCTGCCAACAATGGCGCCATTGAACTGACTACCAGCGGCGGAGACGCCAATATTTCCGGTATTGAAATCTGGAAGTCCACCAATACGCCTCCCACTCCTGGAACAGCTACTTATGCAATCAATGCCGGAGGTGGCGCTTCAGGAGCCTTCACTGAGGATAGTTATTTCAATGGTGGCTTAGTGTATGCAACTGACGCATCGGTGAATGGAAGCAATGAGATCAGTCCGGCTCCCGAAAATGTGTACCAGACCGAAAGATACGGCAATTTCACCTATACATTCCCTAATCTGAAAGCAGGTCAGGCGTATACCGTAAGATTACACTTTGCTGAAAACTGGTTCAATGAAGCCGGGCAGCGGCTATTTAATGTAACTATTAATGGTAACCAGGAGCTGGCTAACTATGATATCTTTGCGGCCGTCGGCGAAAAGAATAAAGCAATAGTCAAAGAATTCCTTGCCCAAGCTAATTCACAGGGAGAAATCGTGATTGACTTCAGCAGCGTGTTGGATAATGCGCTGGTTGACGGAATTGAGATTAAAGAACTCTCTACCGCTTCTGCCAGGGTACGGATTGAAAGCAGCCGGGTAAGTATGTCTGTCCATCCTAATCCGGCAGATGAGGCATTTACGGTGAGCTATGAGGCGGCGGCAGCAGAAACCGTGAAGCTGACCATTACTGATATGTATTCAAGAACGTATTCACAAACCACTCATTCGGCTCAGCCAGGAACCAATAATTTTGTGGTTCAGTCGGGTACTATGCCAAGTGGTACGTATCTGGTAACCATCCGGAATGGCAATGAAGTATTAGTGGAAAAAGTATTCATCCGCTAATTACCCTAATCAATACATAAACAGCGCTTAGGTAAAGCAGATAACACCTGCTTCACCTAAGCGCTGTTATTATTTTCAGACTATACTGTATACGGCAACCGCTACTTTTTCCCTTTCACGCTACTAACAAAATCCTTCACATCCGTGACCAGATCTTGGCTTGACTGGAGTTGCTTGATAAAAGCACTGCCGATAATGGCGCCATTGGCATACTGACAGGCTTTGGAAAAAGAATCATGGTCCGAGATACCGAAACCAATCAGGGTTGGGTTTTGGAGGTTCATGGCTTTGATCCGGGCAAAGTATTCTTCCTGTACGGCTTGAATCCCTTTCGTATTACCCGTTACACTGGCAGATGAAACCATATAAATAAATCCTTTTGATACGGAATCAATCTGCCGGATACGGGCTTCGGGAGTTTGGGGCGTGATCAGGAAAATGTTGAGCAGGTTATTCTCCTCAAAAATAGGCCGGAACTCATCCAGGTACTCCCCAATGGGAAGATCTGGCAGAATAACGCCATCCACGCCAATTTCCCGGCATTTCTTAACGAAATTCTTTACACCGTACTGAATCACCGGGTTAACGTACCCCATCAGCAATACGGGCACCTGTACTTTCTTTCGCATGCCTTCCAACTGCTTGAATAGCAATTTCAACGACATGCCATTTTCCAGGGCCTGATCATTGCTTTCCTGAATCGTTGGGCCATCAGCTACCGGGTCCGAGTAAGGCATCCCGATTTCTACCAGGTCAGTTCCTCCTTCAGCCAAGGCTTCCAAAATAGTCATGGTATCGTTTAGCTGCGGAAAGCCAGCCGTATAGTAGATGTTCAATATGTTATTTTTTTCTGCTCAAAAAGCGAAACGATGCGATTAGTCATGTTGGAACGGGAAAGCGTAAAAATAAGGCGTGGTTTCCGGTTTTCAACGTGATTACTCCTAAAATCCTTTTGGAAGATTTAGCGGGCACTTTATGAGCAGATGACTTTAAGTTTAGGAGTGAATACGCCAACTTTGATTGGTTAAATTAGTTACTCATAAGTAGATCACAGAAATTAGTTTATACTATTTTTTGTCATTCCCGGAGGGAATGACAATTCAGAGGATAGTTTAAAAGTAACTGTAAAGAACTACTTATACTCATACACTTTTAACTCATTTACTTATTAACTCCATCATCAGCAATATTGCCCCGGATCTATTGCCCGAAAGGGAGTTACTCAGTTTGTGCTTTCACCGGGTTCAAGGTGTGCCCCGCTTACCCTGGCATTAGTCCGCGACCCTGACATTACCACCCGTACTGTCAGCGATGAACGGCTGCTGCTTTTATTGGCTTGGGAATGGCCCAGCAATTAAGACAGCCCGTGGGCTTAGTTTGTTCCTCGGGTACCGCCGTGCTAAACTACGCCCCAGCGGTAGCAGAGGCATTTTACCAGCAGGTGCCTTACTGATCCTGACGGCTGACCGGCCCGCGGAATGGATTGAGCAACAAGACGGACAAACCCTCAATCAGCGCGAAATATACGGCAAGCACGTGAAGGCCAGTTATGAACTTCCTGCCGATGATACGCATGCTGATGCCCATTGGCACGCCGAACGGATTCTTAATGAAGCTATTAACCTGGCAGGTACTTTTCCGCAAGGGCCGGTTCATATCAATGTACCCTTAAGGGAACCGCTGTACCCCAAAGCCGGAGAGAGTCCGAAACCTGAAACACAGATAAAACTAATCCGGCAATGGAACCCGCAAGCGGTACTAAGCCCGGAACAATGGGTAGAAATACGCGAAATCTGGGAGGACAGTCCAAGGAAGCTTATTGTAGCCGGCCAGCATCCATACCACCCTGAATTAATCGAAGTATTGCGGCAGATCCAGACTGAACTTGGGATTGCGGTAGTCGGCGATATTATTACGAACCTTCATTCGCTGCCTGATGCCTGCCGGTATGCCGATGCTTTTCTGATGCGGACTGACGAGAAAGCTGGCGGGAAAGCCTCCGGCCTGATTTACTGATTACTTTTGGCAATTCGGTCATTTCCAAGAACCTGAAGTTATTTTTCCGGAAATACCCTCGAAAGTACACTGGCATTTACAAATGGCCGGTAAAGTAGCTGACCCATTCAACCCAACGGATGTGCTGCCCGTAACGCCCTTGTACTTCTTCCGTACCTTATTCGAAGGGATTACCAGCATTTTCTGAGTGACGATGAGGTGGATACGGACCCGTGGGTACTTCGAGGCTGGCGGGAAGCCGAACAGGAAGCAGCCAAGCGGCTCGGACGCCTTTTCCGCGAATCAGTTTTTAGTGAATTTGAGGCAGCCAGTCGGGTAATGGATAGTTTGCCGCAGAGCGGTTTATTGCACCTGGCCAATAGTATGTCCGTACGCTACGCCAACTTTGTGGGCTTGCAATCCCATCAGGGAGTAGAAGTGTTTGCCAACCGTGGTACCAGCGGGATTGATGGTTGTACTTCTACGGCCGTAGGAGCGGCTCTTGATGACCGATGAACTGCGTTACGCTGCTTACCGGTGATGTAGCGTTCTTCTACGACCGGAATGGCCTTTGGCATAATTACCTGCCACCCAATCTGCGGATTGTCCTGCTCAACCACGGCGGCGGGATTTTCCGGCTCATTGATGGGCCATCCGGACGCCGGAATTTGCCGAGTATTTCGAACCCACACAACCACTGATAGCTGATAATGCTGCCAAAGATGATGGACTCCAATACACGCGTTGCCGGACCAGGGAAGATCTACAAAAACAGTTGCCTTTGTTTTTTGCTTTAACGGGTAAAGCGAAACTGCTGGAAATCGAGACGGGGTCTGCAATGAATGAGGAGGTGTACAAACAATTTAAGCGTTTGAATCAGCAATTACCGGATTAAAGGTTCAATAATAATTGAGCATTGAAAAAAGATAACAGCATAGCTATTGTTTTCATTGTTAGTACCCTAATGGCTATTTTACTGGGAGGGATTAGCTTGCTCATTCATGGTTCTTTCACTATTGATATTCAATTGTATGATACCTATTACGTCATTGCTTTCAGTCATTTTACAGTCGGCTTTCTCCTATTGCAGATTTTCTCTGCTCTTCTTTACGCTATCATAAACTGGTTGGGGATAAAAACGGTCCTATTGCTTAACTGGCTACATTTTCTGTTAACTTTCCAGCTACTCATTATCGTGCTATATTTATTTTCTCCCATAACGGGGATAACAGGCAGTTCAAGGCGATACTATTCCTTTAATAGTGTAGATGGTATCAGAGATTACCAGCGAACTTTAGCATATGAAGTACACTCCTTTTCGGCCTTTTTGTTTGGTCAGATCTGTTTATTACTGAACTTAGCTATTTCCTTTTCGGCTCGTTTTATTCAAAAATTCAAGAATAAAAATTAATCAATCATGCAAGCTACTTACCCTTGGGAAACTATTAAGGAATTCCGCGAAATCAAGTTCGAATACTTTGAAGGCATCGGTAAGATCACGATTAACCGACCCCATAAGCGCAATGCGTTTACGCCGCTTACCGTGCAGGAGATGATCGAGGCAGTGGAACATTGCCGGTATGATACCCGTATCGGGGTTATTGTATTAACGGGTGAAGGTCCGGATGCTTTCTGCTCCGGCGGCGACCAGAGTGTCCGTGGGCATGGCGGTTACGTGGGCGAAGACCAAGTACCCCGGTTAAACGTGTTGGATCTGCAAAAGCTGATTCGTTCTATTCCCAAGCCCGTTATTGCCATGGTGGCCGGCTGGGCCATTGGCGGCGGACACGTGCTGCACGTAGTCTGCGACCTGACCATTGCCGCCGATAATGCCAAATTTGGCCAGACTGGCCCGATGGTAGGCAGCTTTGACGGAGGATTCGGCGCTTCGTACCTGGCCCGTATTGTTGGTCAGAAAAAGGCTCGGGAGATCTGGTTTCTGTGTGATAAGTATAATGCGCAGGAGGCTCTGGATATGGGTTTAGTGAATAAAGTAGTTCCTTTAGACAAGCTGGAAGAAACCACCGTTGACTGGTGTCGCCGGATTCTGGAAAAGAGTCCGATTGCATTACGGATGCTCAAGTCAGCATTCAACGCGGAACTCGATGGACAGGCAGGCATTCAGGAACTAGCCGGGAATGCTACTTTACTGTATTACCTAAGTGAAGAGGCCAAAGAAGGAAAGAATGCATTTATCGAAAAACGCAAACCTGATTTCTCTAAATTCCCCAAGTTTCCTTAAGATTAAAAAGGAACAGATAACAGATATAGTTGATCATAATACAAGCTGGCATCATTTATGCCAGCTTGTATTATATAAGTGATTCTTGAGTGGGTAAAATTGCACTATAAACAGGCTACTTGCAATACTGAGTTAAATTGATTTATTTTTCTGTGCCAAACCTATAGAAGGGGATGTTATTGGGCAATTAAGAGCCCATTTGCTTTGAGTATCTTTTTTGTATATTTGAAATGTCCACCAGGAACTTGAAAATCGACTGATCTGGAAACACCAGAGTACAATCCTTAAATTGTATTAATTTAATTTGTTTTACTATTTTTTGCACAATATTGCTGGGTTTTAAGGAACAAAGCAACTAAACTACTTGATGAGCAGTATATGCCTTCTGTTGTAATAACTTGACAATGGTAAAAGTCGGGTATACCCATCAATAAGATAAAATTTTACTGAGGATGATTGATATGATAACTTCAAACTTGACCGAAGTTTACGTCAAGCGAGCTACTACTGAAGACATTGCTGATATTCTGGATATAGCTAAAGCTACCTGGGAGCCTACCTACCGGGAAATTCTTTCCAAGACGCAACTAGATTTCATGTACGATGAGATCTATACTCCTTCTTCACTGGAAAAACAGATGAATGAGGAGGAACATACTTTCCTGCTGCTCTATAAAAGCGGATTGCCAGTCGGATATGCCTCTTATGGCGCAAAGTCCAAAGAAGACAATAAGGCTTATAAGTTACATAAATTATATATCCGCCCTGATTTGCAAGGCGGTGGATTCGGCCGGATGCTGCTTAATTCCGTTGAGAAAGAAGTTCGTCAGCTTGGCGCCACCGTACTGGAATTGAATGTAAACCGTTACAATCCGGCGATCCGCTTTTATGAGCGTTGCGGATATTACCAATATAAAGAAGAGGATATGCCAATTGGTGAATTCTGGATGAATGACTTTCTGATGCGGAAGGTTTTGAGATAAAACATTCTGCCGTCATTCAAATAAATTATAGTGAATCTAATCACTTTGTTAACAATAAAGACTTCTGTAGTTAAGGCTTACTTTTGACTTCGTCGAGCCCTAAAGGGGTTCTTTTGCTTGCCCAAAAGAAAAAGGCAGCAGCAACCACCTGCCAGTAACGATGATATACCAGAATCAAAAATAAAAAACAAAAACTCCATGAGCGGAAAGGCCCGGCAGAAAAGCGGGGTGCGCGGAGGCTAGCAGCGGGGAAGCGTTTTTATGCCTAGACCTTTTTTTGTTACTTTTTTGGGGCAATGCCAAAAAAAGTAAGCCTCTCCTAAGAACAATCAATGGAGTAAAAGACAAAGCAGGGAAGATACCATCAGGCAGAAAGACTAATCTTTAGTGTACAATTTGTCAGTAAAAGAACTATAAATAGGGCAGGGTTTAAACCTTGCCCTATGCATTTTTGCCATTCCCGGAGGGAATGACAAGAAGTGGTAGAATAGATTCTATACCACTTTCACCAGATAGTAATTTCTCCTTCCTTTCTGGATTAATAAAAATTTCTCCTGTAGCAGGTCGAAGTCAACTGCCTGATCTGGTTTTTCTACTTTGATCTTGTTAATACTCACTCCGCCACCCTGTATCATCTTACGGGCTTCTCCTTTGGAGGAAAAAATAAGTGAATTGGTAGTAGTAGAAAGCAGATCCGTTACGTCTTTCACACTGCCCAGAACATCTTTAGTCAGTTCAATCTGCGGAACTCCCTCGCATACTTCCAGCAGGGTTTTTTCATTGGTAGTTTGAAGTTCTTCCAATGTAGACTTCCCAAATAGCAGATTACTTGCCTGAATAGCTTTCTGGCAGGCGTCTGTACCATGCACCCGGATAGTTATCTCTTCGGCCAAACCGATTTTGGCGTTGTTGGGATTTGGGTCACTTTCAAGAGCTTGAATTTGTTCTTGGGTAAATAAAGTAAATACCCTCAGCAGCTTGGAAATTTCCTTATCATCTACATTCCGCCAGAACTGGAAGAACTTATACGGAGAAGTCAGATTTGCGTCCAGCCATACATTGCCGCTTTCACTTTTACCGAATTTAGTACCATCCGCTTTGGTAATAAGCGGGGCCGTCAGGGCAAATGCCTCACCGCCGTCCTTGCGCCGGATCAATTCGGTGCCCGCTGTGATGTTGCCCCACTGATCGGAGCCTCCCATTTGCAGCCTGGCATTCTTATGCTTATAGAGATGGTAAAAATCATAGCCCTGTAGCAATTGGTACGAAAATTCGGTGAAGGAAATTCCCGTTCCGCTTTCCATGCGCTTCTTCACGCTGTCTTTAGCCGCCATATAATTAACGGTTAAGTGCTTACCAGCTTCCCGGAGAAATTGCAGAAAGCTTATGTTCTTAAACCAATCGTAGTTGTTCACAATCTCGGCTGAATTGGTTCCGCTACCGAAATCAAGAAACCTCTCCAGCTGAATACGGATGCCCTCCTGATTACGTCTCAGGGCATCTTCCGTCAGGAACTCCCTTTCCTGCGATTTGCCGGATGGATCACCGATCATACCGGTGGCGCCACCTACCAAGGCAATAGGCTTATGCCCAGCCCGCTGAAAATGTACCAGCAGCATAATAGTAGCCAGGTTGCCGATATGCAGGGAAGGAGCTGTGGGGTCAAAACCAATATAGCCGGCTGTCATTTCCTTATTTAATTGTTCTTCGGTGCCCGGCATTACATCGTGAATCATGCCACGCCAGGAGAGTTCCGCAATAAAATCTTTCATAATTTCTTGGTAATGGCCGCAAAAATAAAGCTTTTCCTCAGTTGTGGCGCCTTAAATATATTTTATCCGGCAAAAACTCACATCTGACCAATCTGAAACGAAACCGACTTTTTCTTCCCCAAAGTACCGCGTCATTTTACGTGTTTCATTAATTCTTACCTTTTATATGTTTAAGAAGCCATTTACCTTTTTACTGTTGAGTTTCTTGGGGTGTTTTTATTCCCGTGCGCAGCATATGTTGGGCGTTTCCAACAGTAACTACGCCGGGGTGAATGGTATTTATCTGAACCCATCTTCCATTGCCGATTCCCGGTTTGGGTTTCATTTAAATTTCTTTACGGCAAACGCCTATGTTTCCAATAACTATTACCGTTATTCAGGGCCGTACTCCTTTATTACTATGGCCAAAAATGGCTTTTCGGATGATTATAGCTTTGAGAATAAGTACATCACCCAGAATAACAACGGAAAATACAAGGTCGGAATGACTGGTGGAGACTTTCGCTTCTTGCCATCGTTCATGCTGAAACTAAGTCCTAAGCACAGCATTGCCCTTACTGCCCGGGTACGGGCCATTGCTAATGTCAATAATGTGTCGGAAGACATCATGAGAAACATTGAGTCTTTTGATGAGACCATCTATCTGAATAAATCTTTAATGAATAACCGGGGTAATCTGAACCTGAATACTTTCATAGAGACAGACCTCACTTACGCCCGGGTAATTCTGAACCAGAACAAACATTTTTTAAAGGGCGGGCTTACCGTGAAGCGTTTATCGGGTATCTACTCCGGCTATGCCAATCTGAAGGATCTGGACTTTGAAATCCGCGAAAATACACAAGGTGATCCCTATCTGCGTATGCAGAACTTAGATGCTGCCTACGGTTATTCCCGCGCTACCTTTAATGATATAGACGATCAGACGCTTACAAATGCCCTTACCTTTAAAGCTCCGGGCAATGGATGGGGAATGGATCTGGGATTAACCTATGAGTACCGGCCAAAAATTGATGAGTATCGCTACCCGATGGATGGCGTAGAGCGGCTTGATAACCGGAAGAATAAATACAAATACCGCCTCGGAATATCCTTACTGGATCTGGGAAGTATTCGCTACGAAGATAAATCCTATACACGGGCTTACAGTTTTAACCGGAAGAATTATGAGGTATCCGCTGACAGCCTGGCGGAATTTGACGGGCAGACAATGGATAAGGTATTTGATGTGACGCCTAACGAACGCAAAACCTCCTTCAAATCAAGCTTGCCAACGGCCTTGCACCTTAACTTCGATTACAAAATAGCCGGAAAGTTATATGTAAACACTGCTATCATTCAGAATCTGCGCGGTAAATACGCTATCGGAGCCCGTAACAATTCCATGGCTTCCGTGACCCCGCGGCTGGAAATGAAGTGGTTTGAGATATCAGCTCCGTTGACGCTGTTTAATAATTACCAGAACTTTGCGGTAGGCAGTATGGTAAAACTGGGGCCTCTCTTCGTAGGTTCTGATAACCTAATGGGGGCTTTTGGTTTAGGACAAGCCTATGGGGCTGATGTATATGCCGGTCTGACTATGCCGATATACAAAGGCAAAAAGAAGGACCAGGATAAAGACGGCGTGTCTAATCGGAAAGATGCCTGCAAGAAAGTACCTGGCGTATGGGAATTTAAGGGATGCCCTGACTCCGATGCTGATGGAGTGGAGGACAAAGAAGACAAGTGCCCTCTGGAGTCTGGTAAAAAAGAGCTGGGAGGTTGCCCGGATAAAGATAATGACAACATTACTGATGCGCAGGACAAGTGCCCGGAAGTAGCTGGCTTGGCTAAATTCAACGGCTGCCCCGATACTGACGGTGATGAAATAATAGACGCTGAAGACAACTGTCCTACCGTTGCCGGCCCCGCTAACCTGAAAGGTTGCCCTGACCGGGACGGCGATGGCATAATGGACCAGGATGACCGTTGCCCGGATGAAAAGGGGCTGGAGAAGTATAAAGGATGTGCCGATGCAGACAGTGACGGTGTACCTACGCCAGATGACGTTTGCCCGGAGAAAGCGGGTATTGCTCAGTTTAAGGGTTGTCCGGACCGTGACAGTGATGGGGTGCAGGATAGCAGTGATAAATGTCCTGATGTAGCAGGCTCCGCTGCCAACAACGGTTGCCCGGTAGAAGCTGCACCGGTTACCCCCACCAAGATTGAAGCTGTAAAACTAACTCAGGAAGAAGCTAAAGTAATCAAAGAAGCTTTTGATAATTTGGAATTTGAGACTGGCAAGGCCGTAATTAAAGAATCTTCTTTGTCCAGCCTTGATGAATTGTCTGATCTCCTGATGACTCATCCGTACCGGTTACTGGTTTCCGGGCATACCGACAACATAGGCAATGCAGCTGCTAACCTTAAATTGAGTAAGTCTAGGGCCGAGGCCGTAAAAATCTACTTAGTGAAAACAGGAGTGGAAAGCACCAAAGTAATCACCGAAGGATGGGGTTCAAAGAAGCCGGTTGCAAGCAATGCTACCCCTGCTGGCCGTCAGAAAAACCGTCGGGTGGAGATGAAGGTGATAAAATAAGGTGTTGATTAGCGGAATACGCTAATAGGATGATGAATAAATGGCAGAGACGCAATGCATGCGTCTCTGCCAGCCTGTTGTGGAAGGCCCGCTAGCTTGATTCTGGTGGGCTTTCTTTTTGCATTGTCCCCGTTTAGAGAAATACATTGGATAACATTAAGGCAGTTCGAAAAAGAAGGAAAGAAGTAACTGAAGATTGGTAGAAACGAGAGACATAGAAACAAGTTCTTACATTGGCCGCAGCTAGTTGCTGCCAAAACAACCGGTACTACGCCCGCATAGATTTATGCCGCCTAATGGGCCAAAATGCTTTTTTTTTGCGAACAATTTTGTACAAATCAAAAAACCGCATACTTTTGCGTTCCCTTAGCGAAATGAATACTTACAGCGTATGAATTTGTGGGGAACTTGACAAAATAGGGGAGATTCCAGAGCGGCCAAATGGGACAGACTGTAAATCTGTTGTTGTAATGACTTCGAAGGTTCGAATCCTTCTCTCCCCACTGTAGAAATGCTAAGTGTTAAATGCTAAATGTATCTTTACTTAATTTAGCATTAAGCATTTAACATGTTTCATTCTGCAAAGACGCGGGAGTAGCTCATTTGGTAGAGCGATAGCCTTCCAAGCTATAGGTGGCGGGTTCGAGCCCCGTCTCCCGCTC
>JAUJNL010000002.1:0-112090 GCA_030448185.1 Cytophagales bacterium
GACATAAACCGGGCGCCTACGTCCTTAAATGCCAGGGTGGGGCCGTGGAATAGTTCAAGAATGTGTAATTGCGGAGTCAGGCTTACCAGGGGAATCGGAAAGTTCAGCGCTTCCTGAACGATAGTGCGCAGCGTATGCTCCGGAATTTCTTCTTCCACAAATAACCGGGCTACCGTCTGTCCGATATCTGGTAGCGACAGATTGGGTAGGTTTTTAAAGAATCCTTCGGGCAGCGAAGGAATATGCTGCGGCATAAACAAGCCCCGATCCGGAGCTAAGCCCTGCAGGACGGCCTGTTCGAAAAGAGTGGCGTCTACTTGGTGATTGGTACTGAAGTACTGCATTAGGTTGAAGAAAATTTCCGCGAAGAAAGGAACATTTACCCGGATAACCCAATGTATAGGCGAGTATTCCGGATCTTTTATAAAAAAAGTACCCAAACATTAAAAAACAAGGCTGCTTCTGGATTACAGAAGCAGCCTTTATGATCAGACGGAGAGGAATCTTCTCAGGCGGAAACTTCAGTGTAGGTACGCCGGTAATCAATAGCTGAACCGGTTGGAACCTGAGATTGCAGGTTTTTGACCCACAGCCAGCAGTAACCAAACGGCCGCAGGGTTATTTTCTCATTCCGTACGGCACCATTTTCCAGGGAACCATCACTGAACAGGGAAAGCAACTGATTAGGATTATCCTTGATTATTACTTCTTGCGGCCGGTCGGAGAAGTTGTGGAGCGCTACCACACTCTGGTGGTGCCAGGTACACCGGTGCGCCAATACGTCCGGACAATTAGTTTCGATCAGCTCAAAAGTGCCTACTCTGAATTCCGGATATTCGCGCCGCTTCTGAAAGAGTCCTTTGAGCCAGCTATGAAGCGAACCGGAGTCCACGGTCTGGTCGGCCGCATTCACTTGCATAAAGCCATACGTGCCCTCCGCAACTACCGGATGAACGAGCAGTTCCGGAGCAGCAGTCGAAAATCCGCCATTCACGTCTTTATTCCATTGCATAGGAGTGCGCACACTCATGCGGCTTAAGAGTTCGAGGTTATCGCCCATTCCGATTTCATCGCCGTAACAAAGCAGCGGAGTTCCCGGAAGGGAAAACAAAAGGCTATAGGCTAATTCCAACTTGGGGCGGTCACCGCTCAATAGGGGCATCACGCGGCGGCGTATACTACGTCCACTCAACCGGGCTTCTTCCCGGCGGGCAAAAGCCCGGTGTACCTCATTGCGTTCTACGGGGTCCAGCGCCGTAATCTGGACTTCGTCGTGACTCCGTAGAAAATTCACCCACTGACACTGCTCCGGAATTTCGGGCAACAGACTCAATGCCTTAATCACCGGACCTGGGTTCTGGCGGGCCAAGGCCAGGTAGATATACGCCTGTAAGGTATCATTGAAAACCATATGGGCCCGGTTTCCCTGGCCAAACAGCGAATCCAACTGTATAGCTGCATCGCAGGCATTTGCAATCAGGATGGCATCTTCTTTCTTTTTCAGGATAAACTGCCGCATCTTTTCGAGCAGCGCCAACACCTGGTCCCGCTTGATCAGGTCTGCCTGTGCCGTAATCACGGGAGCTTCCACAAAAAACCCGGAGACCTCAAGGTTAAGCCAAAAGGTTATCACCTTGAAAAACTCGTCCTGAACGGCCGGTAAAGCCAGGTTGAGGTCGGGTTGTTCGCGGTAATGACGGTACATATAGTAAGCGCCGGCTTCTTCATCGAAAGTCCAGCCGGGCTTTCCTTTTTCTACAAACAGCGCCGATTCGCCTTTATGATTCGCATCCGTTGACCATAAATAATAATTACGGTAGCGCGAATCAGGGTCGCGACGGGCTTTCGTAAACCAGTGGTGTTGCTTGGAGGTATGCGTAATGATCAGGTTAATGATCAGGTGCATATCCCGTTTGCGCATTTCCTCGGTCAACTCCACAAAATCACCCAGGGTGCCCATGCGGGGATCGACGTTGTAGTGGTCGCTCACATTATAGTTGTACTCCCGCGTAGGAGCCGGATAAAAAGGTTGTAGCCAAATGCAATTCACTCCCAGGTTTTTGAGATAGTCGAGCCGGGAGATCAGGCCTTGCACATCGCCATAACCATCTCCGTCAGAGTCAGCAAAAGTTTCAATTTGGAGTGCATACATGAAGGCACTCCGGTACCATGAGGTATTCATCACTAAGCTATCGGGGTTTAATTTCAAAAACAAAAAGGAATTCAATAAACAGATGGACTATTACCATCCATCAGACGCATTTCCCTTCTAACGGAAGGTTTCGCCGTTGCAGTGTCTTTCACCATTTACTTACCCAGCGTCAGCAAATAAGCTGCCCGTTAATAAATAAATAGAGGCACCCCGCATAGTACGGATTTGAACGGTAAAAGTTGACCAAGATATCTACCAACCTGATAGTTTAATGGAACTGGTCTTTAGGTAGAAATGTGCAGGGCCAATACGCAATATTACGATTATAAATCAATGAAAACCAGTTGTTTATAAAATGCTATTTATCCTTTGAAGTTTACAGTTCAAAATATGTAGTATTGATACATTAACTATTCGAATGAGGAGCAGGCCCTGCGGGGGACGGCGTTTGTGATGGCGTTTTTTCTTGCGTAGATCAAATAATACCCGGTTCCGGATTGCTTCTCCGAAAATAGCCAGCCCGGCCGTAAAAATAAACAGGCTCAACGTGGCCGCCAGAAAACCATTTTACGAATGAAGATCCGTGGTGCATCATATCGCTGGCTGCGCCCAAAATGCACAACCCAAGGGCCGTTAGAATTAGACCGGTAGGCGCAAAATCTGCCACTTCTTATACAGCGTCCATTTTTTTGCCAACTGGTTTTACCACAGGTCTTGATTCGGGAGCCGTCATAGGTAATGCATGGAATGGAAGAATGGATCAACCAGGCCGGCAACCCGGCTGGTGTTTTGGCAATATAATGAGTTACCTTATAAAGTAGCAAAGGCAAGTTTTAAAAACAGCCAAAGTCTTTTATAACGGAGGGTGTACGACAAATTGCAGATCAACCATTAAACTTTGTTCGTGTTGTTCCGCATTTGCAATGCGGAACTGAGAAAAAGGGCATTTCAAATGCCCGGTTATACACATCCGCATTGCAAATGCGGATGAACGCTCTGCATTTTGTCGTACACCCCTAACGGATGATTCATGTTCAATATAAATGTTATACTGTATATGAAGAATTAAAGAAGATGTCCTGCACAAGCCGGTACGTATTGGCATGAGCTTCAATGATATCACCCAGGCGCCTGGAGTAGCCGCCCCCATACTGACTACCACCGGAACCTGACAGGCGTGGCATGATTCCAGTACCAAACGGTCTCGGGTACGGCAACCCGCAAGGCTGAGGGCAAGGCGCCCCAAGGCGTCAGTTGCCAGTACATCCACCCCGGCCTGGTAAAAATAAAATCAGGTTGTTGGGCTGACATCAGCCGGGGCAGCGTTTCCCGGAGCAGTTGAAGATACGTCTGGTCGTCCGTACCGTCAGGTAATGGTATATCCAGATCCGAAACCTCTTTATGTAAAGGGTAGTTTTTTGCGCCGTGCATGCTAAAGTAAACACGGCCGGATTATCGCGGAAAATCTGGGCCGTACCATTACCCTGGTGAACGTCCAGGTCGATAATCAGTATCTTGCGGACCAACCCGTTTTCCAGAGAGATAATTAGCGGCAATAGCCATATCGTTGAGCAGACAAAAACCTTCACCCCGGTCGGTAAAGGCGTGATGCGTGCCGCCGCAATGTTCATGCCTGCTCCGGATTGAGGGCATAAGCGGCCGCCTGGAATGGTGCCGCCGGGCAATAGTTACTTCACGCCGGACGAGAGCGGCGGATAAAGGAAAACCAGTACGACGGATTTCAGCTGGACTTAGCTGTAATTGCGCCAGCCGGTGCCAGTAGCCGGTAGTATGCGTATTGATTATATATTGTTCTGCAACGGGAACCGGCTCAAAGAAATTACACTCACGAACTGTGCCTTCGTAGAGTAATTGTTCGGGCAAAAGGGTATATTTCTCCATAGGGAAGCGATGTTCCGGCGGGAGCGGATGGGCGTACACTGACGACCAGGCAATTTTAAGCATTAGTGAGATAGATCTGGGGCAATGATGACTGGCCAGTACAGGAATTTTATAAATGGTTACCATTTGGCTAGCCATTCATTTATCCTTTAGTATTTATTATTACTGCTGCCGGGCTTCTTTTGTTTAGCAAAAATAAATTCAGCCTTGCCCGAAGCGCAAAATTCCCGGAAATTTGTCTGGTAATTCACCGTTTTCCCGGCAAAAGGGCAACCAGATTTATCAGCACATTACTACTCAACCTATTTCCCCGTCATCTTATGCCTTCCTTTGATATTGTCAGCAAGCTTGACCCGCAAACATTAGATAATGCCATTAATACGGCTAAAAAAGAGATATTGAACCGGTTTGATTTCCGGGATTCGCAGTCAGAAATCGAGTTGGATAAGAAGGGATTCCATCATCCGGCTGTCTTCCGAGAACGAGATGCGGCTGAAATCGATGGAGGATGTAATTATTACCCGGATGGTAAAACAAGGCTTAGATGCCAAATCGCTGGACCTGTCGGCAGTGCATTATCCTTCCGGCAAACTGGTGAAAAAAGATATTAAAGTCCGGCAGGGCGGATAAGGAGACCGCCAAAAAAATCGTAAAGGCCATTAAAGACTCCAAGCTGAAGGTAGAGGCGGCCATTATGGATGATCAGGTACGGGTGACAGGCAAAAAACTCGATGACCTGCAGGGGGTAATTGCCCGGATGCGGGCCGGTGATTTTGGTATTCCGCTGCAGTTCGTCAATATGAAAAGTTGAGCGTCCAGGGTAACTATATACGCTTCCTAAAGGGAAACTGCCGGACATTTGCCCGGCAGTTCAGATAAGATTGATTCACTACAATTAGATTTTTACGTCACCTTTCTGGGCTTTCTCTTTCAATTGCTCATTGGCAAAGATAGCCACTTCCACCCGGCGATTCTGAGCCCGGCCTTCTTCTGTATCATTGGAAGCTACGGGTTGATTAAAACCATAACCCTTAGTGGTAACTCTGACGCCTTTTACCCCCAAGTCCTTCAGCTTTTTCTCCACGGCTTTGGCCCGGCGTTCAGACAGCTTCATATTGTACTGATCGGTGCCCTTGTTATCAGTGTGGCCTTCAATGAGCAACTCCGTATCCTGATATTTATTAAGCGTTTTGGCCAAGTCACTGACGTTAGCCTCGGCCTGAGGAGTGAGTTTGTCGGAGTCAAAGCCAAACAGGATCCCAGAGTTGAAGGTAACTTTGATGCCTTCACCGACCCGTTCCACTTTGGCGTTTTCCACCTCTTTTTCCAATTCAGCCGCCTGCTTATCCATATAGCGGCCGATTACCGCACCGGCAGCTCCACCTACCGTAGCCCCAATTATAGCTCCGGCAGCCGTACTTCCGGTTTTGGCTCCGATTACGCCGCCAATGGCGCCACCAGTCCCAGCCCCAATCAGACCTCCTTTAGTAGTACGGCTTGCGTTACAGGCAAACAATAACCAGAAGGCCAGAAATACGGGTAAAATACTTTTAAATCGAATAGTCGTGTTCATGGTTGTCTAATTTAATTAAACAAAAAAAGGGTTTGATTAGCTTTTTTGGCTACTACGACAGTACCGGTAATTTTGTTTTACTTGTCATCTTTGCCGTTAGCAGCCTTTTGTATTCCTATTTGCAATCATCTTTGCAATCATCGTGCCTGAAATACCATTTGTTCGCCAATACAATCTAAAAGCTAACCAACGCCTTTCCCATCCCATTAGCAATGCTCCTTGCTACCCTTACCCTCGCATTTTATCCAGCGCCTGGTTCACAATCCGGGCTTCCTCCTCGGAGAGTGTTTCCAGGTCTTTATTCATAGCACTGGCGAGCCGGTCCAGCTTCTTCAGTAAATCCAGCCCTTTCTGGGTGATTTTGACATTGACCGCACGCCGGTCTTCCGGACATTCACACCGTTCCACTAATTCTTTTAGACGAAGCTTCTCAACCAGCCGGGAAGCATTGGAGCTTTTATCGAGCATACGTTCAGTAAGCAACGTAATCGTGGCGCTCTGGGGATATTGACCCCGCAAAATCCGGAGAATATTAAATTGCTGCGGAGATAATCCATAGGGCTTGAGTCGCTGCATATGTTTAAGACTCAGCCAATTGCTGGTAAAGAGTATATTGAGCATCAGCTTATGGTATTCGCTCTCAAACCGGGCCTGTTGTATTTCCTTTTCCAATTCCATAGTATTTGTGTATAAACATTAAATGTACATACAAATATATTTATTTTCCTTCTAATCTATTACCTATACGCAAAAACAGCCATCAGTTGGGTTTGCAGACGGAGAAATGGAAGACAGTATCGATTAATGGTAAATGATACAGGCTAGCAGGCAAATAAATTTTTTGAAATTGCTCAGTTCTCCTTTATACTATTTGCCTGTAGTATTCATCGGGTACCATTACCGGTTTATGATTTTTTAACTGATCTTTAAACCATTGGTAACCGGGCGTTCCGGTTGCAGCAGGACTACTTCACCGGTTGTTCCAACTACTCCCAGCACCAGGCACTCGGACCGGAAAGGCCCGATCTGTTTAGGTGGAAAATTTATTACAGCAATGATTTGCTTCTGGAGAAGATCTTCCTTTTGGTAGAGTTTGGTGAGTTGGGCGCTTGATTTCCGGATGCCTGCTTCCCCAAAATCAATGGTGAGCTGGTAAGCCGGCTTGCGGGCTTCCGGAAAATTGTATACCTCTATAATGGTACCTACTCGAATATCTACATTAATGAAATCATCCCAGGTAATCATGGGCTTCGTGGTAATCGTGAATGTTGAATGCCAAAGGGTAAATGGGTATTGGATATCAGCTGTCAGTTTTTCTCTGAATGACCTTTTTCTAATACCTAATAACCAGTACTTACTACCTATTTAACATTGCCGTTAAGCATACAGGGGTAAAATAAATGACTACCATCATACTTTTATGTGGTAGCCAGATTAAATGTGGGCACAAAATACCGGAGAAGACGGCGGGCATGTTTTCTCAGGAGCCTAGCATTTTACGCTTTTTAGCGATTATGTCATTATAATATTCGAGGTCATCTTTCAACTGAAAGCGGATCATATAAGAAAAGAGGCCTGGCAGAGTATTTCATTTACTTCTTCCACTTTCCGTTCCAGCGCCTGTATTTCTTCAGTGATCTTTGACTTATCTACAGTCTGCGCCGGGGCGTGCATGGCATATTGTTCAACAGACTGAATATTATTTTTTAAGCGCATCGGCAGTCTCCTTCAGGAGGGGACCGATAGGCATTAGACTCGGCAGTGCGTAACATCTTGCTCCGGTGTTTATAGTGAAATTATACCCAAAAATTACGTAAAAGAATTCTAATTAAAAACAGATGCCCCATTAATTATTTATTTGTCAGGTCTCCATAACAAAAATTAATCATACAATAAAATATAAATTTAATGCAAATTAATTGTGTTATAATGCCTTAAAGGGCCTGAGCTATTAAGTAACGAAGGACCCATTGAGAAAGTGTGCAGTAAGAAAAAATAGGCGCTAATTCTTTTTTTCTTACATATTTACAGGATTATCCTTGTAACCCTTTTTTATTACCCTATCCCTTCAACGGAAACAGGTAGATAAGGTTTTATGCCGGACGGCGGAAGAGGTAAACATGCTTTTCTGGATTTATCCCAAGATTTTTATTGTACTGACTCCTCCGCCCAGCCTAATCACTTGAATCTGACTGGTGATACGTTCCTTAAGCAATTCAATATGGGATATAATGCCAATCATTTTGCCGGTAGCCTGTAAATTTTCCAGTGTTGCCACTACGGTATCCAGGGTTTGGGGGTCCAGCGTACCAAACCCTTCATCAATGAACAGAGAGTCGATGCGGGTTTTACTGCCGGCCAGATCCGATAGTCCCAGGGCCAAAGCAAGACTAACCAGAAAGGTTTCGCCGCCGGAAAGCGTTTTTACCGGACGGATGTTATCGGCCTGATCCCGGTCGATGATTTCCAGGTCTAAATCAGTACCCGGTACCCGGCGGATATGGTAACGGGGATTGAGCTGATGCAAATGACGATTAGCCAACTGAACCAGATGCGCCAGGGTAAGCCCCTGCGCAAACGTAGGGAATTCAGCGCCATTAGCGGAGCCAATCATATCGGACAGCGTTTTCCATCGCAAAAATTCCCGTTGCTGCTTCTCCAATTCGGTTGAGATCCGGGCGTATTTTTGTTGCAACCGGTCGTTTTCGCCCAATATATGACGCAACTCGGCTGCCTGCTCCAGCAGCGTGTGTTGCAGTGTCCGGGATGATTGCAATTGTCCTCCCACTTCCTCAAGGCTGGCAAGGGTAACCTGCCGTTCGGTCTCTGTTTTCAGATCGCGGTCATTTTGCACGATGGCCCCATTGATGCGAGTTATTTTTTCTTCAATGGCTTCTTTCAGGCTACGATAGCGGGCTTCCCGGTCGGCATCGAGCAGGCAGGACTGGTATACTCCAATATCGCCAAAACCGGCTCTTTGCAGGTTTTTCAGTAAATGGCTGGTGCGTTGCCCAAGGGCTTCCTGGTTAGCCATAAGTGATGCTGCCTGTTCCTGGGCCTGACCCTGTTTCAGTGATAACCGTTCCTGATGGGAGGTTAGTTGCCGTAAACAATCCTCCAGGCGCATTTCCAGCGAAAGTACTTCATGCGAAAGACGTTCTTTTTCCTGAATGGGATTCCTCCCATTGAGCAGAAGGTTTACTTCATCCGTCAGGGTTTTTCCCTTCTCCGTTAACTCATTGCGTTCTTCCTGGCGACGTGCGGCCTGCAAGCTAAATTGTTCAATCAGGGCATTTGCCTGTTGCAGGGCCGCCTCCATCCGGGATATATCCATCCGGATGGTTTCTGATTCCTCCTTGAACTGCCGGAATTGCCGGGCCCGGCTCCGGAGCTTTTCCAGCCAGGTTTGAGCCGGTTCGTCGTCGGGCATGCTCAGGCCGTAGGGTTGGAACTTGGACTCCAGCGCATGACGCTGCTGCGCAATGGATTCCTCCATCCGACGGGTTTCCCTTTCGATAGCAGTGATCTCGTCCTGCAGATTAGCTTGCATCACTTTTACCTGCCCAATTTCACTCTGCACGACCTGCAGGGCAGCCCGGTCTTTTTCCCGTCCTTCTTTATACTGCGTAAGGTGATTGTTTTTGTCGCGGTACTCTTTTTGCAGCTGCAGTAGCCTTTGTTGTTCGTTTAAATGCGCATTGAGTAATTGCTGGAGGATGTCCGGGTCTACTACGGAATGCTCTTCGCCCAGTTGCCGGCTGAAACTGACAAAGTTTTTTTCAAGATTGGTTACTTCCAGCGACAAGTTTTGTACCCGGTGCTGATCGCTGGACCGGCTGGCTTCCAGCACCTTCAACTGACTTTTTACGTAGTCCAGCTGATCACGCACGGTATCCAATTCCTGCTGCACGGTGTCGCGGTCCTGCTGGGTTTTAGAGAGTTGCGGGATAAAATGGTCTTCACGGTAAGGGTGATGCGTAGCTCCGCAAAGTGGACAAGGCTCACCGGAAACCAGGGTTAAACGGACGTTTTCGTAGTTCTGAATCAGACTTTCGGCCTCCACCAGGCGCTGAAGCAGGTTGAGTTCGTGGGCCACTTGGTTTTCCCGTTCCTGCAGGGCGGCTCTTTCGGCCAGTAGTTCGGAGGTTAGCTTCTCATTTTCCAGCAATTCCTGCTGCAAATTCTCGATCTGCCCGACCCGGATCGTGTATTCTTTGGCCGAACTAAGCTGATTGAACCGAATCGGATACTGCCGCTGGAGCAGGTTTAGCTTATCTTCCAGGGCATCCGGAGACAGATCAGACAGGGCCAGGCGCATACCCAGACTAATTTCTTCAATCTGCGATTCCAGCCACCGCACGTGCAGCCGGTATTTCTCGGCAGCTGCCTGGTGCTTTTCGCGTTCAAGTTGCAGGTTTTCCCCAGTTTGCCTGAGGCTTTCAATTTTGCTCCGTTTGAGGGCAACTTCCTGGTTCAATGCCGTCAGCTGATTGAATAATTGCCCCCACAAGGGCAAATCGCTTCCCAGGCATTCGTCCTGGGCGTGTTTCTGCAGGTAGCTCCTGAGTTCCTCCTGCCTTTGGGCTAACTGGAGTCGGGAAGTCGATAATTGATTGATTTCACTCTGGCGGTTCTCCATTTCGGTTTGCACCCGTTCCAGGTCTTCGCGGATCTTGCGGAACTGGTCACGCAGGTCATCCCGTTCCTTCATCAGCATTTCGGCCCGCTGAATCATGGGCTGACGTTCTGATTGTTCCTTTTTAGCGTTGGTCAGTCCTTGTCGGGTGACTGCAGCTCTTTCAGCCAGCCGGTTTTTTTCCGTATCCAGCACTACTATATCCGTCTGTAACTGCTGCAACTGGTGGGATAACCGGTTTTGCTGCTCCTGGAGCAGGGTAATTTCTTTATAGTCGGCCTGAAAAGGCAGTGCTTTTAGATGCTTTTCGTAACGCTGGAAGTCTTCCCGGTAGCTTTGTTTTTCCTGCAACGCTTCGCCCAGGAAAGCGTGTAATTCCTCACTTTTCTTCCGCAGATGCACCAGATTTTCCAGCCATTGCCACTCCCGTCCAAGCTGCTCCATCTGCCCGGAAACCTGCCCGATTTGGGTCTCCAGTTCCCGTAGCTGCGTCTGTTTTACTTCCAGCTCTTCGGCCGTCAGCAACTGCGAAGTATCCATCTGGCTCTGGAGTTTTTCCAGTAGTTGCCGGTGTTCTTTCTGCTTTTCGAAAGCCTTACGGGAGAGCCGGGTATAGAGGTCAGTGCCCGTAATCTTTTCCAGGAGTTCGCCCCGCGATTTTTCATCCGCTTTCAGAAAAGCCGCAAAGTCACCCTGCGCCAGCAGTACCGACCGGAGAAACCGAAAGTAGTCGAGCCCGGTAATTTCAGTGATTAGCTGTACGACAGCCGTTTTTTTCTCTTCCAGAATACGATCAGCCGTGAGGTCATGCAGCTCCATTTTGGGGTCCTGCAGGTTGCCATCTACTTTATTGCGGGCCCGGGCCAGCGACCACCGGGAACGGTACACCCGCTCCTCTACCTCAAACTCCACTTCGGCGTAACAGTCTCCGGTATGATAGCTCATCACCTGTACGGGACTATCGCGGTTGTAGCGGGGTACCAGGCCGTATAAGGCCAGGGTAAGCGCATCCAGGATGGAAGTTTTGCCGGCTCCCGTGGGGCCCGTGATGGCAAACAGGCCAGTCTCCGAAAGCGGGCTTTTTCCAAAATCGATCAGGTGCTCACCCCGGAGGCTATTGATATTTTTCAGCCGGATGGAAAGAATCTTCATGGATAGGGGTAGTGGGTATCAGGTAGTAAGGTACTGGATATTAGATGCCGGAACGGTTACAGCGGTTGTGTTTATTGATCGGGCCAATCATGAGCGTTATGTCAGGCAGCGAGCTTTTACAAGGCTTCTATCTGCTCCCTGGTCAGACTGGTTGATTTTGCAATCAGCTCAATGGAAGCACCATTCTTTTTTAGCTCTCTGGCAATTTCAATATCCCTTTCCTGCCTGGCTTTCTTCTCCGTTGATGCAACGGCTTCTTTAACTGCTGCCTCAACAGCAGTTTTAATCGCGTAGTCCATCGTGTTCTTATTATCCCGGTAGACTTTCAAACTTTCTTCGTATGTTCTCATTTCTTCTGGGGTTAGTTTGGCTAATTCGGCTTCCGCAAATAACTTGTCAAATATCTTCTCCTGTAGTTTTTTAGGTTTTTCCTGCAGCTTCGGCAGGTTCTTCAGTACATACATCCATTTGTCGAAATGCGTGACCAGTTCTTTCTCCCGCTTTTTGAAGCGAGGCATCTCCAGGTAAATAAATGTTAGTTTCTCGTAAAAGACTTCAAATGTCTGCTTGTCCAGTAATTGCACTTCCCGAAGGTACCGTTCTTGCCGGTTCTGGTCGGGAAAACTGAAGTTGAGAATGCCAATGGTATAAACAGCTTTTAAGTTATAGTCCCAGTCTTTACCTTTGGGCGCCTGTTCCTGAATGGGAAAGGTTGCGTAAAATATACTGCGATCCTTGAAGAACTGCTGAAGTACGTTTTGTAATTCAATGATAAATTTTTCACCGTTCTCATTCTCACAATATAAGTCAAATACGGCTTTCCGGTATCGGTCTGTTTTTCCGGCTTTTTCCGTATTCAGATAGGTCAACTCACGGATCTGCTCCCGGTTAGCTAATACCTGATTGAGAAAATCAATGAGCAGATCTTTGTTAAACTCACTGCCAAAGAGCTTTTTGAAGCCAAAATCTGTAAAGGGATTAATATATCTCTTTAAGGCGCATAAATCAAAGATGATCGTGCCTGCCGAGTACTAATACCGATGCCGTTGCATACCTCATCATCAATGGTTATTCTTTTTAATTTTACCCTGTTGCTTTTTGTACTCCTCCGTTCCAGGTCAGGCCAAAATGCTGTAAGTATTCAGCCAGGGAGGCAATCCAACGGCGGCTCTTCTTTGGTCGACGTGGTCCGGGTCTTCCAGAGGAAGCAGATAAGGCTTACCGGTTGCCGGGTCGATGCCAAGCTGACTGCCATAAATCTGCTTCTTGCCTTGCCCGTCAGCTACCCGGTCTTCTAAAAGAGCCAAAGAACTGGCTTGGGCATCGCCTTTTTTACCGCTTCCCGCATCATGGGCAGGTATTTCTCCTGGGTAGCCTGATCATTATGCTGAATAACTAAGAACAGGGTATTGCTGGCTTCCAGGCCTACCTTCCTGGGGCCCAACCCAACCATGTTGATCCAAAATAGCTTTTACCTTAGCCAGATTAATACTATCCTGCTTACGCGTCTTTTGCTGAAGCTCCTGCATCTGGGTAGAATTAGTCCCGTAACTCTTTTGCACGCTATCCATCTGTTTGCGGTATTGCTGGTCCGTTTGGTGAATCTGCAATAGTTGGGCTTGCAAAGGCTTGTCAAGCTCTTTCTCTAACGCATCTGCCTTTTTTTGAACCTGATTCACTAACTCTTGCCATTGTGGTTCCCCGCGCAGAGATTTTAGGTCAGGGTCTTGTTGGAGGTGACTTAGCCGCGTGTAGCCATTCTCCACGGATGATTCAAGCAGAGAAAAGGCTTTCTTTTTCTTCCCGGCTAGGGCTGCTGAGCAGGCTGCATTGTATAAGTGCACCTTGTTTTTCTGTTCCAGCTTAAAACCCTGCTCGTACATCTTTAAGGAACTGCTGTACTCCTTGGCCTTGCGCAAGGAATCGGCTTTCTGAATTAAAGGTCTTATAATCCTGTGCTTGACCTATAAAAGCAATCATTCCGATCATCAAGGCGGTTAGAAGGGTTTGTTTCATCTGTTTTGTTTTTCAATTAGTAATTACCAAGTAAATAAACACAAGTGCTTGCCTCGTAAGTGGCCAGTTGGATTCTTTTAAAGCATCATAAGTTTATACTATCCCATCTCCTCCACCAACTCCCGAAAGGCGCCCAGAATGTCTGGGTTTTCGTCGAGGTTAAATTTCTCGCTTTCACACTTGCGGCGGAACACTTCTTCCGGGCTCAGTTCCCGCAGGCTCTGTTCGGGAATCAATTCCTCGGGGGCAAGGGAACGGTTCGGGTAAATAATCTGATGTTTCAGTACCGACAAATTCCGCCCTTTGGTTACTTCATGGATCTTTTGCAGGAAGTTAGGATCGTATTCGGTTAATTCCGCTTTTACTTCTACCCAAACCGGCATGTTTTCGAGGGTGTCTTCGAAGGAGACCAACTTCTCCAGGATTTTTTTCCAGAGAGCCCCGAAAACGAACCAACTTACGCCAATGGGGGATGGCTACTGATTCTATGCCGGTGAGGTGCTGTCCCTCAAATTCAACAACCAACACCTGTTTCTGGTCCGTAAACTCACTGAAGTTGAGGGGAACCGGAGAGCCGGAATAGCGAATATGCTCACGGCTGCCTACTACCTGGGGCCGGTGCAGGTGCCCCAGGGCAATGTAATCAAACTCCGGAGGAAATTCGGAAGCGCCGATATTGCCCAGCGTCCCGATATGGATGGGTTTTTCACTGCCCTCTTTTCGTCGGATAGCTGGCCGCCCATAGCAAAAAAGGTGACCGGTGGCTATCACCGGAACCAGATGCGACTTGTACGAACTCACGTGACCGGCCAGGGTATGATAATGACGGATAATGCCTTCTTTAAGCCTCTGCTCAATTTCCTCATAGCTCTCTCCGGCCGTAGCGTGGCGGATATCACGGTCCCGCAGAAACGGTACGGCACATACCAATGATTGGAGCTGCGCTTCGTTATCGTAAATCCGGATCAGCTGGTCATCCGGTAGTTCGCCGGCCTTGCCCACCACGTGGATATTGAGGTGCTTGAGAATGTCTTTGGGCGCATTTAAAGTACCCGGT
Source organism: Cytophagales bacterium (assembly GCA_030448185.1). GTDB lineage: Bacteria > Bacteroidota > Bacteroidia > Cytophagales > 172606-1 > CADCTQ01. Next base: position 14,489 of record JAUJNL010000002.1, read on the forward strand.
GAATCGTGATTGCCCCCAATGATCACCACGTTACGGCAGCAGGTTTGCAGCAGTTTCATGATGAAGGTATAATACTGCTCCAGTGCCTGATGCGTGGGGTTGGCCGTATCAAAAATATCGCCGGCTACGATAAGCAGGTCAATGCGCTGGTTTTCGATGGTATGCAGCAGCCATTCCAGAAAAAAGTCATGTTCAATGGCCCGTTCATTGTCGTGCAGCCGGTGTCCCAGGTGCCAGTCGGCGGTATGCAGGATTCGCATGTGGGTATAGGTTATCAGGTACTGGATATTAGGTATTAGTCATTTGCTAGAGAGACGCGATTAATCGCGTCTGTACAATAGTCGTTGGTCATTGGGAAAAGATCATTCGCGAAAAAACAAAAGACCGACACCAATTTGAATAGTATCGAACAAGGAACCGAAGTTCTGCGGTTTTCTTTTTTCAATGACTGCTGACCAATGACCATTTCCAAAATGGCTGCTCTACAAATTAACAAAGTTCCGCCATAAACTGCTACCTCTAAGCCGTGAAATTACCCCCGTGCGGGGAATGAAAAGGGGCTGTATTTGTTATAAATGAGACAGTTAAATCATTAAAAAAATAATCTGGAACGCGAAATAACCTTTTTCCGTCCCGGACGAATGGCTTACATTCTTTATGAAAACATTGCTGAATATCCGGAAAGAATACACCGATCTGATTACAAAGGTAGAAGAGAGTGATGGAGAACTGACCCCCGAAATGGAGCAGGCACTAGCCATCAACCGACAGGAACTGGCCGAAAAGAGCCTGGCCTACGTAGAATTTCTAGGCAACCTGGAAGCACAGAATGGGCGGATAGATGAGGAGATCAAACGACTGCAGCAGTTGAAGCGGCATAATACGCAAATGCTTAACTTCTTACAGAAAGGGCTGGTTAGGGCCGTACAGGAGTTTGGCACCATCCGGGCCGGAACCCATACTATTGGGTTGCGGATCACTGAGGAGTGCGTGGTGGAGGACTCCAGCCGGGTACCTGACCGGTTTAAGACTGTGAAAATGGATATCCAGGTGGATAAAGTGGCGGTAAAGAAAGCCCTGAAGGATGGCGAACACGTTCCCGGCGTGCATATCCAGCACAACCAGCATCCGGTGATCCGGTAGTCTATAGTTTCTGGTTTCGGGTTTGTAGTTTCCAGTTATTTTATAACTATTCTATAACGAAGAGTATACTGGTAGGCAAATACCTCCGGAAACTAGAAACCCAAAACCAGAAACCGTTATTGCAGCAATAACCGTTTTTACCACCGTCTGTCCGTTAGCGGATATCCTTACCAGGCAGATTCCTTTTGCACGAAAGAAAGATCTATTACGTGCGGAGGCTGGATAAATGCTGCTTTGTATAGCTCTTTTCCAACGGGAGTATATACCTCAACAGTAATTTTGCCGGTTATGAACCCGTGGTCTTTTTCCAGGTATACCCTACCGGAAGATGGATTCGGATAGAGGGTAATTGCCTGGGCAAGATCTTCTACCAGCGTCCGGGTTACGGTTATGTTTTTGGATAGGCTGTCGGCACAACCATACCCATTTTCCGTACGCAGCGTTACTGTGTAGGTACCAATGTTGGTATATTGATGAGTGGGGTTTGGTTCCCGGGAGGTAGTACCGTCCCCAAAATTCCAATGCCAGCTCACTGCTTCCTTGCTTTGGTCGTTGAGGTGCAGTATTTCTTCATCCCGCAGGTCTAGTGAATCGTCCATTACCCGGAAATCAGTTTGGTGCCTGGCTACTTTGATTGCAACAGCTACCGGTTCGCTCTCAAAGAGAAAATCATTACCGGTTACGTAGTAGACGGTATCTTTCAGGGCGGGACCTGCCTCAAAATCTGATCCGGAAGCTACCGGTGTATGGGCTGGTAATTGCGTATACAGCTTAAAGCTATTGCCGTTTCCGGGCTGAATCTTTAAAGACGAACCCGGACAGACCACCACCTCACTTACCGTAGGCGTCAGACTGTAGATGCCATTGAATACCCATACTGTTTTCTCATGGCTAGCAGTACAACCCTGAGCATTCCGGGCCAGCAGGGTTATCTGGTACGTGCCAGGCTGGGTGTATTGATGGTTAGGGTGCTGCTGCGTACTGCCGGTGCCATCCCCGAAATCCCATTGCCATTGCGTAGCGGCGTCACTTTGATCCGTTGCCGTTAAAATATGTGCTTCGTAAATACCCAACGTATCGGATGACAGCTTAAAATTAGCCTCAAAAACGTCGGCTTTTACGGCTACGGGTGTACTTTCAAATAGGGAGTCAGTGCCAGTAATATAAAAGGTGCTGTCTTTCGTGAACGGGCCTACGCTAAATGTCGTTCCGGTGGCGGCCGGAGTAAGAGAAGATGACGTCGTATATAATTTAAATTGCCCGCCATTAGCCGGATTCAGGGTAGCCATATCGCCGCGGCAGATATTGGGAGTAGCCAGTATCGGTGCGGGGCTGCGGTTGATTTCGATGAATTTTTGTTTGGCAGCCAGGGCGCTGCGCTGCAAGTCGTGCAGGTCATCGCCGGCCAGGATCGCAAAAGCTACTACCGCTACCTGGTTTTGCTTTAGGTTTTTAATCTGGGCAGCCAGCATCTGCGCCACATCATCGGCGCCGGCAACGGATTGAGTCCGGGTGGTTCCCTTTGATAAACCGGCGAATTTCTCAGCGGAAGTAAAGCCATCAAAGATATTTATACCTGCTTGATTATCAAAAGCATAATAGTTAACTGGTTGGTTGGTCAGCAATTGTATACCGGCATACATTGAGGAGCCAGTGGAATTAAAGGCGTATCCCAAGCGGTTACTGGCATCCCAGCTAAGTCTATTGTCTTTTCGTCCGTTTATTTCCCAGTCCGCAAACAAACCCGCATAGACTGAATCGATGTCGGCACCGCTGGTATTTTTGAGCTGATATTCCACGATAACGAATTTATCTAATGGGGCATTCTTCCAGGCGTATGCCTGATAACTCACTTCCAGGCCATTTTTGCTTTCCGATAGTCGGCCCCCGGCTATTTGATCGGTAAGCGCGTAAGATTGTACCCCAATCGGATTAACTGCTACGAAGTCATTGTCCTTGGTGAACTGCGCTTTATTGCTCCGGATGGTCGAAGACACCTTGTCATCCGACGAGCCGATCAGGATCCCTGCCTCGTAGAGAAGCGGCTGGTTTTTATACCGGATGCCATTGCCCGTTAACTGATACTGCGTACCGACGCCATAATCGTACAATGAAAATTCCTTGCCATACCCTAACCGGCCCGTTCCGGAAACGGTTACCGTTAGCTGGTTGGTGTTGATATCGATATAATCCGGATTAACAAACTGGGTGAAGTAATTCACCTTGGTGTAGATGCCATCGGTGCTGGTTACGCGGAATAATACCGGAGTATTAGCCGGAATACCCGAATTAACCTGGAGTTTGAACGGATTACCGCTGTTACTTACCGTCGCATTACTGCCGGCCGGACCAAAAAAGATTGTAGGATTCGTAATGGTAATATTAGGTGAGGTGCTGGCCAGGGTAACTTTTAAATTGGTAATCGGACTGGCGTAGTTGGTCATTTCCAGAATCATATCTGCCGACTGCCCAGCCCGAAGGTAGGGTTGTGCCTGCGCATCTCGGATCTGCTTGCCGGTCAGGGCCAGCGACAAGGTAAGCGGCTCGGTTAGGGCGCGGTATACATTGAGTCGGCCGCTGCCCAGTTTTCCCAGGTAAGAGGCATTGCCGGGAATCTGATAAATATCATCGGTAGTGGCCGTAAGCCGCCTGATCGTTTCACTCGCAGTAAGGGCGGGAAAATGCGAACGGACCAGGGCTGCTGCTCCGGCTACTAATGGCGCCGCAAAGAACTTCCCGGAAAATAACCGTATCCATTGCCGTCACGGGTACTGAATAGATCCTTACCCCGGAGCCGAAATATCGACCAGGTTGTTATACGTAGCGCCGCCGGAACCCAGGTAGCCCGTATGTCGCTTCCGTCCGTAGCTGCTACCGAAATGACATTCGCATACGAGACTGACCAGTGGTTCCTGAGCATTATTGTTACCAGCCGCGGCCACCAGTACTACATCATGGTTAATAGCCACATAATTAATCACATCCTGCTCAAATTGGGAATACGGTCAGTGCGCCCCAAGACAAATTGATCACTTTGCAACCTTTTTCAGCCAGGTAAACCAGCCCGCCATACCCATCAAAAGCCCTAGAGGCAATATCGTAGCCGGTTACGGGCATAAACTTACAATTGTAGGCTACCCCGGCTAGGCCAATTCCATTGTGGAAGTACCTGCTGCACACCCTGCCACGATAGTGCCGTGAATGTCGGCTGAAAGGTTGTTGTTGTCTGCAATGATATTCCATCCACGTAATTGTCAATATAGCCGTCTTTATCATTGTCAATTCCATCCGCGGGATCGGCCAGATTATACCGGATATTATCCTTCAAATCTTCGTGGTTTATGTCAAATCCGTAGTCGATAATACCAATGGTGACGTTAGGACTGCCTTCTCGACTTCCCAGGCTTCACGATAGGCTTTTATTTGCCGAAGTGATATTGGGCGCCGGTGCCTGGTTGGGCTTGAGGATCATTAGGTACGTGCAGGGGCTGGTAATTGGTATAAATTGGCTCGACGTATTCAATATCCGGATCCTTTACTCTTCAATAAAGCCATTGCCGACTGCAGCGACTGGGAAGGATCGATTTCAATCCGGTAGATCTGGGTGATGTCTACCGGTTTGAATCCCAGCTTCGCCGACCGGCGGTTTTAAGTTCCGCTTTTTATCCGGAAACACGGGTGGAAGCCGGTCAACCCTACTTGTTTCAGCACGTAAGAATTATGGATATCCGGCTTAATTTTACGACCGGCCGATGTATACCGGGTTTTATATTTAACTAAAAGGGTATGCGAAGTATTTCCCAAGAACTGGGTAAAGGATTTGGAGTGGGGTCAGTGGGCTGGGCCTGTCCAACCATTCCCTCCTAAATCAAGTAAGACTAGTAAACTCTTTCCATAGCTGCTTTTTCGTAACTGAAATTTAAAAAGCAACCCAGGATAACTACCTACAGATTGGGTTCAAATCCTACATTACGCATATTTATCCTTTATACACTACTGAGTATAAGGAATAAAGGTCGGAGAAATGAAGTAGATGAGAGGGCTGAGTATAGCTCACCCATCAGAGATAAAGCCAGAAGGGTACTGAAGGTAACCATCCAGGGAATGATCGTTCAGGGAGGGTCATAACATTTTGTTAAAGTCCTGAATAAATAACCTTTCGTCTCTATTTTTGCGCACAAAGTTTCATGGATAAGAAATCGGTTTTCCGGTGAAATCAGGAAAATTTTGCTAATTACAGCCCTATCAGCTCTTTATATCATCTGAACTATCATTTTATGTCGCAAGATTCGCCACGCGTCCAGTTTATTGCCATTGGGGGCAGTGCCATGCATAACCTCGCCATTGCATTGTATCAGAAGGGTTATCAGGTTACCGGCTCGGACGATGAAATTGCTGAGCCCTCCAAAAGCAGATTGGCACAACGCGGCTTGTTACCCGAGGCAATCGGGTGGTTTCCCGAAAAAATTCACTCCGGATTAGCCGCCGTTATTCTGGGAATGCATGCCCGGACGGATAATCCCGAACTGAAGCGGGCTCAGGAATTAGGGCTTCGCATTTATTCTTACCCGGAATATATTTATGAGCAGTGCAAAGACAAACAGCGCATTGTCATCGCGGGAAGCCACGGCAAAACTACCATTACGTCCATGATTCTGCACGTGCTGCAGTACCATAACCGTAAATTTGATTATATGGTCGGGGCGCAGCTGGAAGGATTTGAAACCATGGTCAAGTTAACGGAGGAAGCCCCGGTAGTTATTATTGAGGGAGACGAATACCTGGCTTCGCCCATTGACCGGCGGCCCAAGTTTCTGCTCTATAAGCACCATATCGGCCTGGTTAGCGGCATTGCCTGGGATCATATTAATGTATTTCCGACCTTTGATGAGTACGTACGGCAGTTTGACCTGTTTGCCGATTCAACGCCTAAAGGGGGGACGCTGATCTTTGATGAAACGGACGATCTGGTTACGGTTATCTGTCGTAAAGAACGCGAAGACGTGACCCGAGTGGAGTACAGCACCCATAAACACACCGTAAAAGACGGGCAAACCTCTCTGCTCACTGAGAGTGGGGAGGAGGTGCCGGTGCAGGTATTTGGTGACCATAATATGCGTAATCTGAACGGGGCCAAGGCCGTACTCTCCCGGATTGGGGTCAGTGACCGCCGGTTCTACGAGGCCATTCAGACATTTAAAGGAGCAGCCCGGCGCCTGGAAGTAGTGGCCAAAAATGAGTATACGACTATATTCCGGGATTTTGCCCATGCGCCGTCTAAACTGGAAGCTACTTCCAGGGCCGTAAAAAAACAGTTTGCCAACCGTCAGCTGATTGCCTGCCTCGAATTGCATACGTTCAGCAGCCTCAACCGGGAATTTCTCAAGCAATACAAAGGCACATTTGATGAGCCTCATACGGCCATTGTGTATTTTAATCCCCAAACCCTGGCGCATAAAAAACTCGAACCTATCTCGGAAGCGGACGTGAAAGCGGCTTTTGGACGCAGTGACCTGCTGGTATTTACGGATAGCGAAGCCTTACGGGAATACCTGATTGGACAGACGTGGCACAACAAAAACTTGCTGATGATGAGCTCAGGTACATTCAGCGGCCTGGATATGAAGCGTTTGGGCGGGCAAATAACCGGGTAGCATGGGCACCGGCCCGAATTTATTTTCAGGTGATCCCGAAGACTACAGAAGGTAATGTTTACTTTTGTAGTCTTTTTGCATTTAGCCTAAAAAACATTCCCCTTTTTACGATTAAATTTTGATTGCATGCACTCACTGAAGCTCCGTAAGCCCCTGGCTTTCTTTGACCTTGAAACAACCGGGACCAATATCTGTACGGATCGTATTGTAGAAATCTGCATTGCCAAGGCGATGCCTAATGGCGAACTAAAAGTTAAGACCTGGCGGATCAACCCAACCATACCTATCTCGGCGGAGTCCAGCACCATTCACGGAATTTATGAGGAGGACATAAAAAATGCCCCCACTTTCAAGGAGCTTGCCCACCCGATCATGCAGTTTTTTGAAGGAGCTGATCTGGCCGGATTTAATATTATCCGCTTTGATGTGCCCATGCTGATGGAAGAATTCCTGCGGATTGGGTTGGATTTTAAACTGGAAAGCCGGAAAATGGTGGATGCCCAACGGATCTTTCACCTGATGGAACCCAGATCTCTGACGGCAGCTTACCGCTTTTACTGCAATAAAGAATTGGTCAATGCGCACAGTGCCGAAGCCGATACCCTGGCTACTTTTGAGGTGCTTTGTGCCCAGATTGACCGCTACGAGGGCAAAGCCATTAAGAATGAGAAAGGGGCTGAATTTATACCCATTAAAAATGACGTAACCGCCCTGCACGAACTCACGGCCGAGAAGATGATTGACCTTGCGGGCCGGTTATCCTACAATGATCAGGGCGACGTGGTGGTCAACTTCGGCAAACACAAAGACCGCCTGCTGAAGGAAGTATTACAAAAGGAGCCTGCTTTTTACGACTGGGTCATGAAAGGTGAATTTCCCCTGGATACCAAAAGAAAACTTACCGAGCTAAAGCTCAAAAACCTCATTAAATAGTTCTTTGAACGGTTTGAATCCAACAGTGCAGGAGCCAAAATAGAGAGATAAAGGGCAAAACGCCCATTTTTACTTATTTGGATAAAAAACATAATATATTTTGGATAAAATACCCACTAAACTCCCTAAATTTGTTAACTTATTTTTGGTAATCGATGCCAGTTCGGTCTCCGGGCTGGATGTTCGTATTACAAATCCTACTTTTATTTTGTCTGCTTATGACTACTTCCGATCTGACGGAAAAACAGCTGAGAAATCTCCCGGTAACCCTAGCCGTAATTATTGCCAAATTGAAACTAAATGCAATCAATCAGGCAGACGGCAAAAATAATTTTGTGAGCCGGGAAGGACTATATCATTACATTGGAAGTTTGGTGAGTCATGCTATGCAGGGCACTGATAAACTGGAAATTCCGGACTTTTATTATGACCGTGAGGGACTCTCTGATTATTCCCTGCTGAAGCAATTGCTCTCCTCGTCCCTTACCAACCTCCAGCGTTTCTCGCAAAACCCCAGGAAAGTGACCTTAATGATGTTTGCCGTACCTTACAGGCAGGCTTAAAAGGAACTTAAGATCCGGTCTCAGTAGATAAATGTACCGGTTTGACTTATAACAAGTAGAAACCTACCGGTCTTGTACCTGATTTCTGCTCAGTTAGTTCTTTGAGAGCTTTCTCAGCGAAGCCAAACTAACACCCACATTTCCAATTCGGGAATTGCTGGGTAAATGTCATAGTTGTTACTAAACAAAAAGCCTTTGCTGCAAAGGCTTTTTTTTTGTATCCGCCTGAATCCGTCGGAGGGAGAGCGAATGAGTTTTGCTTATTTTGCTTTTCGGGCATGGTATCAACTACTCAACTACTACCACCAAGTATTTGGAGATGCTCAGAACTTTTGGTAATCCACAATTTTCAGGAAGGTTTTGCCATCGGTTTTGACAAAATAATAGGAGTCTACCGGGTGCTGCGTAAGGGCTTTCTGACGTTTGGTCACGCCTATATCCACTTCGGCTACCTGCTTGATGTTAACGGGCTGAAAATCAGTTTCATCAAACTTGTTGGATAACGTGATCTTACCTCCGCCCAAACCACCTCCTTCCGACTGAATCACCCCTTTACCAGCCAGTTCTTGTTTGCTGCCAAATGCCACGTAACCGGTATTAAGCGTAGTTTCTTTTTCTTCTATCTTCTTCTGCTGATTGTTTAATTCAATATTCTTAAGGGTTAACTCGGCATTTTTTGCTCATAATCTCGGCATCTTTGGCGCTGACGGTGTTTTTAGCTCCGCTTCCAGGGCGGCTATCTGCTCAAGCAATACGGTGATTTGTTCTTCTTTCCGGGCTACTTCCCGCTTCTGCTGACTCACCAGTTTCTTTAAGCCTTCATTCACACTGCTGGATTCCTCCACTTTCTTTTCGAGTTCTTCTACGATTTGGTTGTTTTTGACGTAGTCCCCAATTTCACTGATCATCAGATCTACTTCTCCGCGTTGTTTTACCAGTTCACTTAGTTTGATACCATCCATTACTTCTACATACTGCGAGATGGCCATCAGGTTGCTATCTACCTTATTCATCGATTCGGTAATGTCTTCAATCTCGCGGTCACGGGCCCGAATCTGTTCTTCGAGAGAAGTTTTTTCAGCAGCCAGCTTACGGTAGTCGTCGAATCCTTGACGGTAGTACAGGCCGCAGCTAACAGCCAGAGGCTCGCCAGGAAATAAATAATCCTTCTTTTCATAAGTTCAATATCTTCAAGGAGGGTTGGCGGCAGGCCGCAGACGTCCTAATGGTTGCCTTTTTAAATACTGATAAACGCTAAAATTACTATAAAATATAAATAAGGTTAAAACCCAAAGTTAATTACTGTAAATCAAATAAGAAATAAGGGACAACCCGATAAACCGTTGTCCCTTACGTAGTCAGGCTACTGTTTATCAATTCCGGGCTGATCGGGTGTTGGGCCGCAGCTTCAACTTTACATCCTGCCCGTACTTCTGATGCCGTTCGATAACTACTGCCCGGATGGGGACTTCTTCCTGCAGGCGGGTGGCGTCCAGGTAAAACCGGAAATTAACCGAACGGGTTTCACCGGGCTTAAGGGTATTAAGTACAAATACCGGAGGGTCCATCTGCTTGGCGGTTGGCGGCAGAAAAAAGTCTAGCCGCGTATCGGCGGCCGTGCCTTCACCCTTATTCTCAACCACCAGTTTCAGCGTTGCCAGTACCCGGGTATTAGAGCCGGGCGGATCCGTTTCTATAATATAATTGGTAATGGCCAGCTTAGGCGGAATGAATGCGGCTGTTAACAGGTTTACTTCGATCTGGTCAGCGTCAAACTCAAACTCTTCCCGGATATCAATGGCCACGGTGGCAATGCCAGCGGTCAGTTGCAGGCTGCCTTCCACCGGCATGCTTACCTCACGGGTCTGGCCGGGCAGGAGTGAATCTACCTTGACCGGATCAGGATACATAATCCCCTTGATCTCCCCATCGTTGGCAGTGTACGCACTGATATACAGATTTTGGGAAGGCCCTTTACCCAGGTTTTTAATTTTAAAATGAATAACCGCTTTTTCCCAGGCTTCCAGTGTTTTGTCACTGTTCTCGTCTTTCAATGATACTTCTAAATAGGTAAGGCCCGGTTTGCCGGCGACCCGGTCCTTACCGACACTAATCAGCACCGGATCACTGGTTCCGGAAACTTTCTGTCCCCACAGGCAATACGGAAAAATCAATAAGTAGACTATAACTCCTTTTTGTATCGCAGTCATGAAAAATAGGATCCTCCTTTAGTGCACAAGTATTTTATGGTTCAGCATCTGGGTATTTCCGTTCCGGTGTACGGTCATCCGGCAAATATACACGCCGGAGGCTACCCGGGTGCCACTATTGCCTGTGCCGTTCCAGGTTATTGAATGTACCCCTGAGAGATACACCCCATTGGCAAGGCTAGCTACTTGGTGACCCTGCAGATCAAATACGGCTATGTTGACCTGGTATGCTGACTGATCACCCGGTACGGAGAATGGAATGACCGTTTCACTAACCAATGGATTGGGAGCAGAAGGTCCGAAGGTAATAATCTCTGGTTTCAAATGGGAAGATACGAACTCCGGAGACCCATACAGTACCTGGAAGCGGGCCGATCCATCCAGCCAGAAGCGGTAGTCGGCTTGTTGCTGTAAGTCTACTACTTGGTTGTTCTGCAGGTCAAATAGTACCAGTTTTTTACCAGAGGGTATCTGCTGAGTAAAGAAATTCTCCCAGTCCATTGAAACGAATTGGGCTGACTCGTTAGACGCAACGGTAAATTCCCATTGGTGATTCTCCTTCACCGGCACCATGTCTTTGGCAAACCACTGGGCAAAATGTTCCGGATGGCTGAAGCGTAGGTCGAGATAGCGCATAAACCGGGGCGTACCGATGTTATCCAGTGCGTCTTTTTCTGCTGACGCATATGGGTTCATGCCCAATCCGCCCAGCTTATATGTCATCTCCTGGCTGGAAAGGGTAAAGTGTACCTCCCAGAAAGAGGTTTCAGCGGGGGCAGTCCGGTATTCTCCTGAACGCCTGCCTCCCTTCCCTATAGCCCGATTCTGGATCACTGGTACTTTAATGCGGGCCGCTTGAGAATCCCAGAAGACAAATCCACCCTCCATTCTTTTCAGGCTACCACTCTCCTGGTAACCCCGGTCAAAAATCAGCAGATTGCCCAGCGCTGCCGGGTTGTTATTGAATTCTCTGACTTCTTCCCAGGAAATGTCAAAATTATACGGATTCCCAATCTGGTTCCAGCCGGGTTTAAGCTGCCATTCATGCGGCTTTTCCTTGGTCACCTGCAAGGTAGTACCTTCACCCGTATCCACCGTATCCTTCGTTAATACCTTCTTGTCCCGCACAATCAGCCAGTAGCCTAATCCAGCTGCTACATCAAAGAAATTATTCTCCTTGTATTCCACAGCAATCGAGTCGCCATGGTGGAAGAACCGCCACTGGTTTTTCTTATACGTAACCATGTCGTCCTCAAAAACGGCTGGAATCTGGGGATAGCGCAGGTTCAGCGGGATAGAAATAATCTGGTAGTCATTGGCAGTGGTTCCGAATCTAAACTCCGGCAGAACCATTCCATTGGGGTACCGCAGATAGGTATAAAGCACTTTGCTCCGTACCGGGGCCGCACTATCCGGCGTGAGTTCAAAGTAGTATTCCAGGCCGATCTCGTCAAAAATGGGTCGTTCCAGGGTAGCCGCAATCACCAAGTCCTTCTCGGTCAGGGGCATGCGATGCCATTCCGTTTCCGAAATGCCCCGGTACACCAGTTCCGCTTTGGTGCCGGCTGGATATTTATTTACTCCTATTCTTTCAATGACTTGAGAGGCTGTCACGTCAATATGGTCCTGATGTCCCCCGTTAAGTTCAACAATGGAGAACGGCGGAACCGGCGTCGTAATAAAGTTCCAGCTGCCCGAATCCGTGAAACCGGAGAAGGTATTATTGGCCAGGTCCAGGAAGGCACCCTTCGGAATGGTAATATAGATACTGGCCAGGTACGGCAGGTCTTCCGGCAGGTTGATAGAAACGGTATTACCCGAGATTTTCACCAATTCGCTTCGTACCGGAATGGATTGGCTTACTCCATTAATGGTTACCACAATATCTCCCGTCCCCCGCTGAATGACATCATTGAACGTAAGCACCAGATCATCGGACACTGGCACGTTGGTCTTGTTATTATCCGGCAGCAGTTTGCTTACCAGCGGAGGGGCATTGTCCACGGTATTGCCCGTCTCAAAGTTCCATTCTGCCTGCGTCAGAATACCGGAGTGCGAGTTGCCATTGCGGTCTTTAAATGCCCCTTTAGGCATGGTAACCGAGATAGATGAGTTAGGCGGAAAATTATTGACTGGATTGACTACTACCGTATTCCCGTTAATACTGATCTGCGAAACGTCGGTTACCGGAATGGAGACCGAATTGCCGTTCTGGGTAATTACCACGGAGCCTTCGCCAGCCTGGACCTCCTCATCGAAAATCATCATCAGGTTCACGTTCATCGGGATGCCCACCGCATTATCGGCCGGATATTGCACTTGCAGGGTGGGAGCCACATTGTCCGAAATGGTGAAATCCCAGCTGGTTAGGTCATTGATACCCCGGAAGCTATTGTCGGCCATATCCAGGAATACGCTGGAAGGGATATAGACGCTGACCTTCTGACCGGAAATAAACTCATCGGGTTTGATGGTTACGGTATTGCCGGCAATTATGACTTTAAGCTCATTCTTTACGTCGATACTCTTTACGGTACCTCCCTGATTAACAAATATAAATCCGGAACCCCGTTTGACCGGTTCGCTAAAGGAGAGGGTCAGATCGGTCTTGGGAGATACATTGACGGCATTGTCCGCCGGAGAAAGCGCCACCAGGGCCGGAGGCGTATTATCCACGGAAGCAGCCACAATAAAGTTCCAGGTGACAGCGTCACTGATACCGGCGTATTTGTTGCCCGACAGGTCCGTGAAAGCACCATCACTGATCTGGATACTGATGCCGGCACTTGACGGAAAATCAAGTGGAGGGTTAATGGTCACTATATTATCAGATACCGTAATATTATCGCTGGATACGGAGATTTCCTGTTTATTGACGCCATCATTGACAATGACCAATCCGCTGCCTTTCTTGATCCGCTCATTAAAAATAACCGTGAGGTTGGCGCTGGGCGGTACGTTATTGGCATTGTCTTCCGGGGCAAAAGAGGAGACCCTTGGTGGCTCGGCATCTGGTGGGGGCGCTACACTGAAGTTCCAGGCAGTCGTGCTTAGAATTCCCCCAAATGGGTTGCCCGCTAGATCTTTGAACGTTCCTGCCGGTACCTGCACTGATACTCCGGTGTTGTAAGGGAAGTTGTTCGCCAAGTCAATGGTTACGGTGCGGTCTGACAAGGTTACCTGCGGATCGTTTACGTCAATCTGCACAGTAGCTGACCCATATACCACGCTGATTTTGCCTTCACCCCTCAGAACGGTTTCGTTAAAGGTAATAATCAGATTGACATCTACCGGCACATTGACGGCATTGTCACCGGGACTCAGGTTGGTAAAGGTAGGTGCATTAAAGTCAGGCTCTGGCATTGTCCGGAAGTTCCACCGGTCATTGGTGCTGATGCCCTCAAATGCATTACCGGCCAGGTCCGTGAAGGTTCCCGCCTGAATTCTGACAAATACGTCGGTGCTATAGGGCAGATCATTAGGCGGATCTACCGTCACCAGGTCGCCATTAATGGCAATGGCCGGATTGTCAAACGGAATTACCTGCTGGCGGCCTCCGCCCATATCAATGAGTACAAAACCCGTATTCCCTCTTTTAACGGCTTCACTGAAGCGGATTTCCAGATTGGTCTTAACGCCTACATTCTGTGCATTGTCAGCCGGGGAGAGACCCGTAATGGTTGGCACCGTCACGTCTCCCACGCTGAAATTCCAGGCGGTAGGACCCGTAATACCGGCAAAAGGATTTCCCGATAGATCCGTGAAAATACCAGCTGGCATCTGTACGTTCACCGTTGCCCCGGAGGGGAAGTCTGCCGGATCAATGGTTACTGTATTGTTGGATACCGTAACACTGCCAGCGTTGACGTCTATCGTCTGCGAAGTGCCGTTTATATTCAGGGTAATGGAGCCCGCACCCTTCTTGACCGGTTCGCTGAAGGCCATCGTCAGATTGGCATTGGTGGCCGCATTAGCCGCATCATCGGCCGGTGATAGTGCCGTAATAACAGGCACTCCGGTATCTTTTACCGTGAAATTCCAGGTGGTAGCGTTGGTGATGCCTGCAAAGGGAATATTGTTCAGATCCAGGAAAATACCTTCCGGCATGGTGATGCTGATGGCCGAACCCGAAGGAAAATCCGCCGGATTAATCGTGACAATGTTGTTGTTAATACTTACGGAAGCGTCATTAACATCAATTTCCTGATTGGTGCCTCCCTGATTAATGGTGATTTTACCAACCCCTTTTTTTACGGGTTCACTAAAAGTCATTACCAGGTTCGCATTCAGGTCTACGCTGCCTGCATTATCCGCCGGTGACAGGCTGGCAATGGTAGGAGCACTCACGTCGGAAATGGTGAAGTTCCAGGTGGCTGGATCGGTAATGCCCGGGAAGGGATTATTTTCCTGATCCAGGAACGTGCCGGCCTGCATGGTCACATTGACGTTGGCTCCCGAAGGTAAATCAGAGGGAGGATCAATAGATACAATGTTGCCATTAATGGTGACATACTGACTGGGCACACTGATCAGGCGGCTGGTATTGCCGTAGGTGAGTACAATAGCCAGATTCTGACCCGTTCCCGCTTTTACGGGTTCACTAAAGGTCATCACCAGATTGGTATTGGGCGATACGTTCTCCTGATTGTCAGCTGGCAGGAATGTGATTACGTAGGGCGCGTTTACATCATTAACCTTGAAGTTCCAGGCGTCGGCGCTGGTGATTCCGGCAAAGGCGTTGCCGGCTAGGTCCGTAAGGGCACCCGAAGAGATCAGCACGTTTACATTGGCACCTGAAGGGAAGTCAGCCGGGTTCACAGTGACTTTGTTCCCCGCGATGGTAATTGGGGCCGCCGGATCATCTACCCTGAATTGTTGGGTAAGATTACCCTGGTTGATGAAAATAAATCCCGTGCCGGCTCTTACTGGTTCACTAAAGGTTATTTCCAGATTGGCGTTCGGGGCAACAGTGAGTGAATTGTCGGGGGGCGAAAGAGACGTAGCTGTAGGCGCCACAACATCTTTTACCGTAAAGTTCCAGGTATCGGCGCTGGTGATTCCGGCAAAAGTATTATTGTCGGCATCCAGAAAAGCACCCGGCTGAATCTGCACGTTCAGGTTGCCTCCCGAAGGGAAATCTGCCGGATCAATGGTCACTACCTGCTGATTAATGCTGACAGCGGCATCCGTTACGGCAATGGTTTGCAGTACGGTGCCTCCCTGATTAATGGTAATGCTCCCCGAATTTCCCTTTTTGACGGGTTCATTAAAGGTAATCACCAGGTTCGCATTAGTTTCTACATTGCTTGCATTATCGGGCGGGGACAGCGCACTAATCGCAGGGCCAGCCACATCGGCTACCGTAAAGTTCCATTCGGTAGGGGAGGAGATGCCCGCCCAGTTATTGTTCGATAAGTCGGTAAACGTACCGGTCGGAATGGTTACGTATACGGCGGCACTAGAAGGGAAGTCAGCTGGGTTAATGGTAACGGTTCTGCCATCCGCAGAAACGCTTACGGCCGTAGAACTAACTGCAATGCTCTGGCTGGTACCTCCCTGGTTAACGGTAATGTTGCCCGAATTGCCTTTCTTGACGGGCTCATTGAACGTAAGAACCAAATCGGCATTGGTGGCCACTCCCGTGGCATTATCCTGCGGAGTAAACGTAATGGCCGTAGGAGCCTGGGTATCCACTATCGTGAAGCCCCAGGTAGTGGCACTGGTAATGCCGGCAAAATTATTATTGGCAAGATCCTGAAAAGCACCAGCCGTAATCTGAACATTCAGCGTAGCCCCGGAAGGAAAATCCGCCGGGTCAATAGTCACTGTTTTTTGATCTGCGCCAATACTTACAGCCGCATCCGTCACACTAATCGTTTGGATCGGCGTATTGCCTTGGTTAATGGTAATGCTGCCGCTGCCCTTTTTGACGGCTTCATTAAAGGCAACCGTTAAGCTCTTGTTCCCGGCTACATTGGTAGCACCGCTTCCCGGATCAAGTCCGGTAATCATAGGAGCCTGCGTATCGGGAGCCGCTACGGTAGTAAAACTCCAAGGATTTGTACCACTAGCTCCGGTAGTGCCGATAAACTTATTACCGGCTAAATCCTCAAACGCTGTATTGGGAATAGTAACAGAAACCGCCGTTGAATAAGGTAAATCCCCGGTAGGCGTAGGATCAAAACTAGCCGTTAGCCCATTCGCGGAAAGCGTAACGCTAGTGAGAGGAATCGAGGTATTGGTGCTGCCATAGCTGACGGTAATGTTGCCTGTGCCCTTTTTGACCGCTTCACTAAAGGTAAGACTCAGGATTTTGGTAATGGCAACTCCGGTAGCTGCGTGCTGCGGATCTAAGCTAGCCATAGGCGCCTGCGTATCAGGAGCGGCTTTGGTCGTGAAGCTCCAGGGAGTACTTGGGTTAGCACTGCCTGTACCGGCAAAAGCATTATTAGCATCATCTCTAAAAGCCCCGCTAGGAATGGTAACGGCAACGGTAGCGGAATAAGCAAAATCGGCCGGATTAATCGTCACCGTCCTTCTATCCACCGAGAAACTCACCCGGCTCCCATCGGTAACGGCAATAATCTGGTTCGTAATCCCATCAGTAATACTGATGTTGCCACTACCGGCTTGTACGGCTTCATTAAACGTAAGCACCAGGTTAGTGCTGATTTCCTGATTGGTAGCTCCGTTATTTGGGGTAAGACTAGCCGTAGGGGCTTGGGTATCGGGAACAGATGCGGTCGTAAAGCTCCAGGGATTGGCTCCACTAGCGCCGGTAGTGCCGTCAAAAGGATTATTGGCCAGATCCGTAAAGGCCCCGCTAGGCACTGTCACTGAAACAGTCGTTGCGTAAGGCAGGTCTCCGGTAGGCGTAGGATCAAAACTAGCCGTTAGCCCATTCGCGGAAAGCATAACGCTACTTAAGGGAATCGAGTTAGTCGTACTGCCATAACTCACCGTAATACTGCCACTGCCCTTTTTGACCGCTTCACTAAAGGTAAGACTCAGGATTTTGGTAATGGCAACTCCGGTAGCTGCGTGCTGCGGATCTAAGGTAGCTGTGGGTTTGGTGTTATCCGGATTAACCGTCTTAAAACTCCAGGGAGTACTAGGGTTAAACGTACCCGTTCCGGCAAAGGTATTTCCAGACGGGTCTCTGAAAGCACCCTCGGGAATGTTTACCGAAATGGTGGTATTGACGGGCAGATCCGCCGGAGGATCAATCGTTACCGTAGCCGTTGCCGAAGACAGAACCAGGGTACTTACATCAATGCTTTGTCCGGGATTGCCGTTATACGTAAGCGTAATCGTACCCGTGCCCTTCACGACGGGTTCCGAGAAGGTAAGTTGCAGGTTTACATTTACTGGTTGATCCACGGCATCATGGCCCGGTGCACGATTGCTTAAGGTCGGTTTGGTATTATCCGCCGGAGCTGCAGTAGTAAAGCTCCAGGGCGTAGCACCAGAAGCACCGGTAGTTCCGCCGAACTCATTATTGGCTAAGTCTTTGAAAGCGCCCTTAGGAATAGTGACGGCAACGGTAGCCGAGTTGGCAAAGTCCAGCGGATTAATGGTGACCGTCTTTTTATCGGCCGAGAAACTGCCACCCGGCTGGCATCGGTAACCGAAATACTTTGCGGAGTAGTCCCATCAGTAATGCTGATGTTGCCACTGCCGGCTTGTACAACCTCATCAAAAACCAGTACTAAGTTCTCGCTAATGGCTACGTTGGTAGCATTGTGCATGGGAGTTCGGGTAGCTAAACCTGGCGCCTGCGTATCAGCAGCGGCTACGGTAGTAAAGCTCCAGGGATTTGTACCACTAGCACCCGTAGTACCGGCGAAAGGATTATTAGCTTCATCTCGAAAAGCCGTATTGGGAATAGTCACCGAAATGGTAACTGAATAATCGAAATCAGTCGGATTAATGGTGACAACCAGTCTATCAGCGGAAAGAGTAACCAAGCCCGAAGTAGCCACATCAATCGTCTGACTCTTGCCCGAAGACTGATTTACAAGAATACTACCAGTTCCTTTGTTAATAGGCTCATTAAACGTAAGTACCAGGTTATCCGTGATGGCGGCATCCGGCTTGCCATTGTTTGGGGAAAGGGTAGCCGTAGGGGCAGTTACATCCGGCTCTTCCTGAGCCGAAAATTTCCAGTTCTGACTTCCGGGACCACTATTGATACCCAAAAACTTGTTTCCCGCTACGTCTTCAAAGGCTCCCAGCGGTACAGTTACGTCAATAGTAGCTCTATAGGGGAAATTATTCGGTGGGTTGATCGTGGCCGTTTTCTTATCGGCTGATAAAGCAACGGAGCCATTCACAACGTCAATTATCTGACTGCCTCCGTTGGAATAATCAATCCTGATACTTCCGGTGCCTTTTTTAATTTCCTCATTAAAAGTCAGGATCAAGTCCGCATCAATGGGCACTCTCTGATCCCCATTACCAGGCCTGAGCGTAGTAACGGTAGGTGCCTGGGTATCCGCGGCAGCTACCGTGGTAAAGCTCCAGGGACTAGCTCCACTACTGCCAGTCGTACCCACAAAAGCATTATTAGCCAGATCCGTAAAAGCCGTATTGGGAACCGTCACCGAAACGGTAGCTCCATTCGGTAGATCACCGGTAGGAGCCGGGTCAAAGCTAGCCGTCTTGTTATCAGTTGAGAGATTAACGCTGCTTATAGGAATGGAGGTATTGGTGCTGCCATAACTGACCGTAATACTGCCACTGCCTTTCTTTACCGCTTCACTAAAAGTAAGCGAAAGGGTTTGGGTAATAGCTACATTCGTAGCTCCATTATTTGGGGTAAGACTAGCCGTAGGAACTTGTTTATCCGCGGGAGCTATCGTAGTAAAGCTCCAGGGATTAGCGCCGCTAGCGCCAGTAGTGCCATCAAAAGGATTATTAGCTTCATCCGTAAAGGCCCCGCTTAGAATGGTGACCGAAACCGTGGCGGCACTGGCAAAGTCCAGCGGATTAATAGTCACCGTTTTTTATCTGCGGAGAAAGAGACCCTGGTATCAGCTATCGGAATAGTTTGAGTAGGATTCTTGCCATCAGTAATAGTAATCGAGCCACTGCCTGCCTTCACGGCTTCATCAAAGGCAAGCACCAGGTTAGCGGTGGTATCCTGATTAATAGCTCCATTACCAGGAGTAAGCGTAGCCTTAGGTTTAATATTATCAGCCGCTACTATCGTAGTAAAGCTCCAGGGGAGTACTTGGGTTAGCACTGCCTGTACCGGCAAAGCATTGTTAGCCAGATCCGTAAAGGCACCACTAGGAACCGTCACCGAAACGGTTGCTCCATTGGGCAGGTCTCCGGTAGGAGCCGGATCAAAGCTAGCCGTCTTGTTATCAGTTGAGAGATTAACGCTGCTTATAGGAATGGAGGTATTGGTGCTGCCATAACTGACCGTAATACTGCCACTGCCTTTCTTTACCGCTTCACTAAAAGTAAGCGAAAGGGTTTGGGTAATGGCTACATTCGTAGCCCCATTACCCGGGAGAGATTAACCTTGGGTGCTTGTTTATCGGCAGGCGCCGCAGTGGTAAAGCTCCAGGGCGCAGCGCCAGAAGCACCCGTAGTTCCGGTAAATTTATTGCCGGCCAAGTCCGTGAAAGTTCCTTCAGGAATGGTCACCGCAACGGTAACTGAAGCCGCAAAATCAAAGGGATTGATAGTTACCGTCTTTTTATCGGTTGAAAAACTCACTCGGTTATCGGTAACGGAAATGCTCTGATAATTAGCTCCGTTGGTAATATTAATATTGCCACTACCAGCTTGGACAGCTTCATCAAAGACAAGCACTAGGTTAGCGGTAGTATCCTGATTCGTCGTGCCGTTAGCGGGAGTAAGCGTAGTGACTTTCGGAGCTTGGGTATCAGCGGCAGCTGCGGTCGTAAAGCTCCAGGGCCTAGCACCACTAGCGCCGGTTGTACCGGCAAAGCATTCGGGGTAGAAGCCAGATCGGTAAAAGCCCCACTCGGAATAGTGACGGCAACGGTAGCCGAGTTGGCAAAGTCCAGCGGATTAATGGTGACCGTCTTTTTATCGGCCGAGAAACTCACCCGGCTGGCATCGGTAACCGAAATACTTTGCGGAGTAGTCCCATCAGTAATGCTGATGTTGCCCGTGCCGGCTTGTATAGCCTCATCAAAAACCAGTACTAAGTTCTCGCTAATGGCTACGTTGGTAGCATTGTGCATGGGAGTCCGGGTAGTAAGGCCTGGTGCTTGGGTATCGGGAGGCGCAGCGGTGGTAAAGCTCCAGGTTGTGTTGTTATCAATACCAGCAAAAGCGTTGTTGGCCAGATCCGTAAAGGCTCCACTAGAAATACGCACGGCTACGGGAGTCGCATGGGGCAGATCCGTAGCCGGATCAATCGTAGCCGAAAGCGCATCGGCACTAATGGAGACCGTACTGGCCGTAACCGGAATCGGACTTTGGGCCACGTTGTTATAATACAACGTAATCGTACCCGTGCCTTTCTTGATCTTTTCCGAGAAAGTAATTTTTAAGTTCTGAGTAGTAGCTACACTAGTGGCACCAGTAAGCGGATCAAGGACACTAATCGTAGGCGGTGTGTTATCAGCGGCAGCTACCGTAGTAAAGCTCCAAGGAGTACCACTACTGCCACCCGTACCATTAAACTTATTCCCGGCTAAATCCTCAAAAGCTGTATTAGGCACGGTGACTGAAACGGTAGCTCCATTAGGGAAGTCTCCGCTAGGGGTGGGATCAAAACTAGCCGTCCGGTTATCAGCTGAGAGGGTAACGCTGCTTAGCGGAATCGAGTTAGTCGTACTGCCATAACTCACCGTAATACTGCCACTGCCCTTTCTTACGGGCTCATCAAAGGTAAGACTAAGCGTTTGGCTAATAGCCACTCCAGTAGCATTATGCTGCGGATCTAGCGTAGCTTTCGGAGCGGTATTATCAGCACTGCCGGCTACAGTAAAGTTCCAGGCTGTAATGTTGGAAATACCTGCGTAAGCATTGTTATTCAGATCGGTAATGACTCCGTTGTCAAGGGTAATATAGACACTGGCTCCGGTGGGAAAGTCTCCACTGCGGTTAATGGTTAAGGTCGAACCTGCTACCTGAATAATGGTATTGTTAACCGGAATTACTTCGTTAGTGCCGTTAACATTTAGGGTAATATTGCCGGTATTCCCCTTCCTGACCGGCTCAGAGAACGTAATACTAGGTTTTGTGTTAGCCGCTACTCCGGTAGCATTGTCACCGGGCGTAAACGAACTAGCCGTAGGCGGCGTATTATCGGCAGCAGCTACCGTAGTAAAACTCCAGGGAGTAGTGCCTGTTGAGCCCGTAGTCCCGGCAAAAGCATTATTAGCTAAATCCTTGAAAGCGCCACTGGGCACAGTAACTGATATAACAGTAGCATTCGGGAAATCAGCGGGATTAATCGTAACGGTTTTATTATCGGCTGAAAGGGTAATTGCCGTAGAAGTAGCCGCATTAAAAGTCTGCGTAGTGCTGCCCTGCGTAATGGTGATCGTTCCCGTGCCCCGCTGCACGGCTTCGTTAAAAGTCAATACTAAGCTCTCGGTAATGGCTACGTTCGTAGCTCCATTAATTGGAGATAGACTGGCCGTTGGCGCTTGGGTATCAGGAGCGGCTACGGTAAAGTTCCAGGTAGTGGCATTGGTAATGCCGGCAAAGGGATCATTAGTCGCAACGCTTAGAAACGCACCGCTTTCAATCTGCACATACACAGCCGCTCCCGGAGTGAAATCAGCCGAAGGATTAATGGTGACAGTTGCGCCGTTAATACTAACTATACCTGTATTTGCAGCCGCTATCGGACTAAGGGCGGTACCATTCTGGTAGATCGTTATGTTTTTATTTGCTGCTGCTTTGACCGGTTCACTGAAGGTAATTTCAAGATTATCACTGGCGGATGCTGTAGTGGCATTGTCAACTGGTTTGGTGGACGAAATACTGGGTATACCGGCAATATGAAAGCTTCGGTCTGTTTTAACTTCAATGCCGGCAAAGGATTCATCAGCATGTTTGTCAACCGATGCTCCTTCCTCCACATTGGCATAAAGAGCTATACCCGCCGGAAATGTTTCCGAAGATTTGCCCGTTTTCCCCCGCGTGTTTTTTGTCGTGATGCCACTCTTACTGACCTGCATTTCCCGGTCAAAAGTCATGGCCAGGTCACCCGCAGTTAGCGGATTGTTATGATCACCAGGGGATAATTCTTGAGTAGTCTGACTAAGAGAGGTACTTAACCCCAGAAGAATCCAGAAAATATTTGCCAATAGCATTGCTCGTACAGTTAATATCATGGATGGTTTTCACAGCGGTTGAAGGATTTAACTTCTCTGTAATAATTATGCTCGTATTTAAAAGTAAGTGCTCATCCGGGAATGAGCATTAAAAAAGTACTGGTTATCGCTCCTTAGGTGGAGGATTATCCGGACGGTCCAACTCACCCGGTTCGGGTGGGGGTGGTTTGGGTAGTGCCAGCAGGACCACACCAGTGGCTGCTACTGCCGCCGCGGGCAAAATCTTCAGGGCATTCGGGATTTTTCGCTTGATGGCAAATACATCGCTGTAACGGTAATTGGCCGGTGTACTTACGCTGGCAACCCGCAGGCGGTAGTTGGTTCCCGGCGTAAGGTCAGTTGGAAGTTCCCAGGTAAACTTTCCCTGATTACCGGTGCGCGTAATTACCGCATTGAGAATGGTATCCCGGTACAGTTCCAATTGGACATTTTCCCCGTCAACGCCTCCTTTCCAGGCCAGGTCATACGTGCGGCCCCGGCGGTACTTTTCATCAACTACCGGCTTTTGCAACGGTGCATAGGTCAGGGTAGCTTCCACCTTAAAGCTCAATGGGCCTTCAAAACGGGAAAGTTCTTTGAATGCCCCCCAAACGATTTTTTTGTTCGTTCCCGGGGTCACATCTGCCCCAGCATCTCCGCGGACATGCACCAGGGGTTCGGCCATTTGGTTATGTGAACTGTATACCACTACCTGGTAAAGCTGGCCCGCCAAACTTCCGTTGAGATCATAGGAGATCATTACCACGTTGCCCCTGGTCTCTGCATTGAGATTCGTAACGGACTGACTGGTAGCTGTCAGGGACAGCAGGCAGCAAAAAGGCAGCAGAAAGTAGACAATGCGCATAGGCCAGTTAAGACAGGGAAAAATCCGGAAGTAGGAATTACCAGTGCCGCAATTTTAAGAAAAGCCAGAACACCCATAAATCAACGTAAAATTTACGCAGGAAGTTTTTCCGGGCTTTCGCAATTACTACGGTAAAAAATCAAATAATTTAAACCTTTTTTTGGATTTAACCCATTCAATTCTAAGGCAAATTACCCTTTTATACGCTCTGTAACAAGGTTTATGGGTAGAAATGCTTCAAATCCTACTGCCTTCCTTTTTACTGAAAATTGCTGGCTAAGCCATAGACCGGATCATCTTTTCCTCCAAAATATTCCGCAAACTGCGCAGATAACGGAGTTTTGTACTTTTAACTACATCCTCATTCCGGTAGCCCAATACGGCGGCAATCTGCTTAATGGGTTTTTTATCAAAGTAGAACAACTGAATCAGGCGCTGGCCTCTTTCGGGAATTTGGCGGATGGCGTCCGGAAGTTCATTCAGGGCCGTCTGATCAGGTGTGGCATCCGAAAGAAGCGCCATGTGGTCACCTGTTTCAACCGGTTCATCATGCAGCTTATGGCGGTTGTCCAGGTCCCGTTGCCGCTGACGGATGTGAGAATGAATCAGATTCTTGCCGATGGCAAAAAGATAGGTTTTCATACTGGCGTTCTGACAGGAAAATTTGCCCTGTTTAATGTTCTCATAGAGAATGATAATGGCATCCTGATAGATGTCAGCCGCTTGCTCCCTGCCTAACCCAAAGTTTTTTTCGCTCCACTTAAAAAATTCATTACGGTGGGCAAGGTAAAACTTATCCAGTGCGCTGGAAAAATCCTGCTGAATGTACTGCAGCATGGGGTGGTCGGCGGGGGAGGCCATACACTGATAAGCGGGTAACTGAGTAGCGTTCATGCGACTAAAGTTTGGGGATGGTGGCTAAGAACCAGATGTCAGTTAGTAGCCATGCCCTTTCGTTTTGTAATCGCCAGCCCAAAAAATGAAAACAGAAAAATAATCCGGGAAGATTGACGTGGCTTTATGAATTCAAAAAGCAGCTGACCAAGCCGCATTGCCACTGGCAACGCAACCTGGTCAGCTGCTGGAGTGCTTATGTATTAGTCATTAGTCATTAGTCATTAGTCATTAGTCATTAGTCATTAGTCATTAGTTTTTTCCCTGAATGATCTTTTTCGCAATGACCAATTAACCAATGACTATTACCTAATACCCATTCAACATTTACCATTATTTTTTGGGCTCCTCGGCCTGCAGGGCAATTACGCCGCAGCCTATTCTTTTGCCGGAGTCACCGGCCGGCTGGCTTTTGTAATCATCCGCTTTTTCGTGGATGACAATTGCCCGGTTTTCAATATTACGAGTAGTATCACTGCCCCCAATCGTCCATCCTTCAACCTCAATTTCCATCCGTCCGTTGCCGTCCTGGCCTACGGTCAGGTTGGGCAAGTCTCCCTGGTGGAACTGCCCGGTTCCGCGCTTTCCGTGGGGTTGGCTGTTAGGGTTCCAGTGCGGACCCGCAGAACTGGCGTCAGTGGCCGAACAATCACCTTTTTGATGCAGGTGCACGCCGTGGGTGCCGGCCGGTACTCCATTTACACTAAGCACCATTTTAACCTTATTGTCACCGCTTGCCGTAAAGGTAACGGTACCCATCACTGAACTGCCGCTGGCGCTGGCGATGGTAGCTACCGCCCGGGAGCCGCCACGCATGCCCGTTGGGGAATCACTGAGGGTACTATCTTCATTCCCGACTACCGTAACGGTGTCGTTGCTGGCCATTACCGTATCAACGGAGCTATCGGTTTCAGTTGTTTTGCTGCTGTTGTTGCAGGAAGTGATCAGGGTAAGAAGCCCGAAAGTGCAGGCGTACAGATGTTTTTTATTCATAATAGTAGTTATAAGTTGGAGATTTGGTTGGTATACGAAAGCAAAAACAGGCGGTTAGGAATTTCCGATAGCAAAACAAAAGGCGTTTTGTTTTCTGTTATTCCGGACCAAATTAGGAAATAAGCCGAATTATGCAAATAACTGAGCTCATTGGGCCGTACATAGATGAAACTATTCACCATCAACACGTCAAACCTATGAAAACGCTGCGTTTGTTTATCGCGTTGCCTTTACCGGCACCCTTACGGGATGAGTTGGCCGCCCTGTCGCTTGCAGCACCAGCTGAGGGCCTTCGCTGGACGAAGCCGGAAAACCTGCACGTTACCCTGCTTTTTCTGGGCAGTGTACCCGAATCCGAGGTGCCCGTTCTGATTACGCGCCTGTCGGAGGTAAACGATATAGCGCCCTTTCTGCTTCAGTGCTCCTCAGTGAAGGCCATTTCCCGCCGGGGCAGTACTTCTATGCTCTGGGCGGCCTTTGAGCCATCTCCGTCTTTTACCAGATTAGCGGAAAAGGTGGCAGAAGCAACCCGGCATCCGCCTGACAAAGCACCCTTGCCTCATAGTACACTGGCCCGGGCCAAACGCGAATTCCGGGGTAAAATAGAAGATCGTCTTTTTCCCGGTATTAGTCACTTGTTGTTAGAAGTCACCTGCTTTGAACTCTGGGAGTCGCTGCTAAAGCCGCAGGGTGCCGACTACCATTGCCTGCACCGTTTTCGTCTTACTGACAAGCAGTAGCAGTAATCATTAGGCTTTAGATACCCCTCTCTTCTCGGAGGAAAAATACTGCCGCTGCCGCTTTACTTACCTCTTACTTCATTCTTCTTGTTTCCTGCCGCTGCTACTGCTACTTTTCAATGCTGCCACTTCTTCCGAACATCGGCAACCGAACATCTTACTTAACCAGTTCGAGTTCGGCCAACTGATTATTAATGAAGGTAATTTCCTCGGCGCTCAACTTCAGATTGGCCGCTGCTGCATTCTCTTCGGCCTGCGTGGGATTGCGGGCTCCTACCAGGGCGCAGGTAATACCAGGTTGCCGGATGGTCCACCCAATAACCAGTTGTGAAAGAGTAGCCTTCTTTTCCTGCGCCAGTGGTTTGATCTTTTCCAGAAAGGCATTAGTGCGCCGTACATTTTCAGGTTTGTACTGGCTGAGTCCAGCCCGGTGATCACCTGCAGCAAACTCCTGGCCGGGCTTGATTTTGCCCGTCAGCAAGCCCCGCTGCAGCGGACTGTAAGCCAGTATTCCCATCTGATGCGCCTGGCAGTAGGGCACTACCTCTTTTTCAATGTCCCGCAGCACCATGCTGTAGGGCATTTGATTAGAAGCAATGGGTACCACCTTCCGGGCCGTTTCCATTTGCTCCACCGAATAGTTGCTTACGCCAGCCGCCCTGATTTTGCCCTCCTTCAGGAGCTGGGCTACTGCTTCAAAAGTTTCTTCAATGGGCGTGGTAAGGTCGGGCCAGTGGATCTGATACAAGTCAATGTAGTCAGTACCCAGTCGCTGCAAGCTATCTTCGCACTCTTTAATCAGACTTTCTTTACGGGCCAATCGGTAAACTTTGATAGGCTTGCCGTTTTCATCTTCCGTGGCAAACTGTAAATGACCTTCCGTAGTATCCCAGCGGAGGCCAAACTTAGTCAGCAACTGTACTTGCTGCCGGTTGCCCTAATTGCCTCCCCCACGATTTTTTCACTCAGGCCAAATCCGTAGATGGGGGCCGTATCAATGGTAGTGACACCTAAATCAACCGAACGGCGAATCGCCGCTACGGATTCCTGCTGATCGGTGCCACCCCACATCCATCCACCGGTGGCCCATGCCCCAAAGGCAATGGCTGAAAGCTGAAGATCACTGTTTCCTAACTTGCGGTATTCCATAAAAACGGTTGGTTAAATAGTGGTTTGAAAAGGAATCAATACAAAAACTGCCCGGTAATTCAGCAGAGCAGCCTCGAAAGGCGGAAAGCAGGCGGGCAAATCTACATAAACTTCAAAAAGACAACCTGCGGTTAATTTTGCATCAAAATTTGAAATTGCTAGTAAAAGTAAAAAACGGTTAAAATTACAGTTAGTATTTTGCGTTGATTATCCGGTATCCTTCTAACCATTCGATTATGACTGAAAAAAGGTTGTTATTGTTCGCTTTTTTTATAATTATTCCCATTTTTATTTTCCGCGCCCAGGCTCAGGATCAACAGGGCGCCGCTACACCTACCAGTGATTCAACGATGCGGATAATCCTGCCGGAACAGCCCGGGTGGAATGAACTGCCCGAAAATAAAAAAATTGATTTTACGCTTAGAACTGCCGGTGGCAGCAGTCAGACTGTAAAGTTTGCTATTGCGTCAGGCAAGATAGAGGGGATGAGTTTCGATTCCACGGGGCATTTTGCTTGGACGCCAGGGTATGATTTTGCGGATCGTTTGCAGACTAACCGTTCAATTCAAGTACTTTTCGAAGCCAAAAATGAGAAGAATGAAAGTGTGAGTAAGATGGTGGAATTTAAAGTTTCGCACGTCAACCGTCCTCCGGTAGTGGGCGAACTGAAACCCTTTTACCTGCAATACAATGCCCAGAACAGCTATCAGATTGATCAGAACATCGTGAAAGATGAAGATAATGATCCCATTGTGTTCATTCCTGTTACGGATGCCTTACCCGAAGGCGCCAAACTGTCTGCCCAGGGCGAACTGACCTGGAAACCTTCGCTTACCCAGTTTAACCAGCTTAAAAACAAACCCCTGTATATTGAGTTTTTCGTGGAGGACCAGCCGGCCAAAAGCCGCACCAAGGGTAAATTCAAGATTGAGGCTACCTCGCAGGATCTGGCTCCCCAACTGTCCGTAGTGCCCAAGGGCAACGTAGTCCGCTATCCGGAGAATGCTACCGTCAATCTGAAGTTTTACCTGATTGACCCGAATGGCGATGATGATATTGCCTCCTTTGGTTTTGTATCCGATAATCCAGCAATCCCCAAAGCAGCCCTGGTGAAACATACGGTTAATAATTATGAATTTATCTGGTCGCCGGGCTATGAATTTGTCAAAGACCCGCAGGATTCCGTCTCGTTCAATGTCAGTTTTTACGTACTCGACAAGACGCAGAAGCGCGACGAGATGAAGCTTAAGTTCACGATCCTGAATGCCGTAAACGAAGGCGAAAAAGACCGTCAGCTTTACCTGCAGTACCGTACCGGGCTGGTCCGCGCCTTTGACCTGCTGGAGCAGCTGAAAGAAAAGGAATCCGATCTGAAGCACGATTACCAGCGGGCCCGCAAGGGTAAAAAAGGCCGTTCGGTTATGAATGCCTCCCTGGGAGCTGTCTCGGGTATTGCTCCGGTTGCCATTCAGGAAGCAAAAACCGCCAAATTAGTATCCACCATCGGCGGCACTTCGGTAATGACGGTAGGTACGCTGGAAGCTACTGAGGTAATTGGCAAATCAATGAAGGATCTGGTAGAGCGGCTAAATTATGTAATGGACAAAAAGGCTGAGTTACAGATGCGTGGCGATATTTTTGCCCGTAAATATGCCTTACCCTCCTCCCGCCGCCGGTCTGAGTTCATCAAAGACTTGGAGGAGTTTATTGCCCTGATGAACCTGAAAGGACTGGTTGCCCTGGAGCTGAACGCAGGCTGGGAAAACAAGGCAAAAGCCACTGATGCGCAGCTAAAAAAGACCTTTAAGGATTATAATCCGGAAGAAGGTTGATCCGAAAGACAGCCATTTTGAGCACGCGGGACGAGCAGTTCCGCGTTTTTATATCCATTGCATCACTTCGGATGTGTCTAACCATCCGCTCTGCCGGATCAAATCCCGGCAACGAACCTGCACGTCCCCTTTCCGGATCTGATAACGGTACTTTGGAATCCAAACGATCTGCACGTGCAACTGATGGACACTATGACTACGGTATCGATTCCGGCTCATAGCCCAAAGATACCGCCAGATGTGTCGCAACTAAAGTCTTGCACTAAATTGCATGGTTTTACACCAGCCGACTTTAAAAATAAAAAAAGGGAAGTAATTACTTCCCTTTTTCTACTCTTGATTGTCTTACGAGTGGTTCACTGACCACCGGCTTTCTCCGGATAGAGTCGGTTTTTTCTTTCTTCAATGAATCAGCATCAGGAGCAACTGCTTTCCCGTCTTTTGAGTTCTTGGACTTTTCATCTTTCTTTTCTCCCTCTTTCTTCAGTTCTTCTTTATCCATTGTACGTGCTGGCCAGAAGCTTTGCTCCCTCATGTACTTTTCCAGCGCCAGCCGCTGCTTTGATAATGTTGAATCAGGACGCAGGTACTTCTCCATAATCAGAGAAGCAATCGGAGCCGCTACCACTCCGCCAAAGCCGGCATTTTCTACGTAACAGGCAATGGCAATTTTGGGGTTGTGCTTGGGAGCGAAAGCAATGAATGCCGAGTGGTCTTTGCCTTTTTTATTTTGAGAAGTACCGGTTTTGCCGCACACAATAATATCTGGTATTCGGGCTAAGCCTGCGGTACCTGCTCTTACCACATCTTCCATGGCATCAATTACTACCGCAAATTTGCTGCTGTCTACGCCAACATAGTTTGGAGTCGTATATTTGGGGTCAATCTTGCCATTTTTACCAATCCCTTTTATCAAATGAGGGGTTATATACCAGCCCCGGTTAGCGATAATGGCCGCCAGATTGGCCATTTGTAAAGGCACTACTCCTAACTCACCTTCGCCGATAGCCATAGAGTACCAGTTAGAGAACTTCCAGCTACCTTTGCCGTAAACTTTGTTAAAGTAGGCTGTATCAGGCACAAAACCGCCTTTTTCGTTGGGAAGGTCAAGCCCCAGCCTACGTCCAAACCCAAACCTGCCGATTGCTTCCCGCCAGCGCATCAGTCCTTTTTCTGAATCTTTGTACGTATTTCCGGTTTCGTTATGATAAATGTACTGCCGGAATGCCTGGTAAAAATACACGTTGCAAGAGTACTGAATCGCATTATGTAAGCCATTATGGTTGCTTGAGTGGTGATGACAACCCATAGGTCCCACATCAGGCAGACGGGCAGTAGGGTCAGCGAACCTTGTTGCAGATCAACCAGCGACTGTACCAGTTTAAATATGGAACCCGGACGGTATACAGCCTGAATAGGCCGGTTGTACAACGGAATATATGGGTCGCTGCAGCGGCACGAAATTTTTCATCATGTCGCGTCCCGTCAGCAAGCCAGGATCATAGGAAGGAGCTGACACCATGCAAAGAATCTCACCAGTCTGAGGTTCAATGGCTACGATGCTGCCAATCTTGTTTTGCATCAAAGATTCAGCATATTTCTGCAATTCCAGATCAATGCTAGCAATTAAAGGCTCGCCAGGTACGGATAATGTATCAAACTCACCGTTTTTAAATGATCCTTTAACCACGCCTTTTACGTTTTCTAGTACGTATCTCACCCCACGGCGTCCCCGCAACAACTCTTCGTATTTGGATTCCAGACCGCTAACCCCGACGTAGTCACCCTGATTATAGTAAGGATCTTTCTGCGCTTCTAACTGCTTTTTGCTGATTTCACCGATGTATCCCAGCCCATTAGCAAGTGACGCATGGGGATACGAACGGATGGTACGGGCAGTGTAGAAAAATCCGGGATAGTCAATTAGTTTGTCCTGAATCCGCAAAATCAACGTTAGAGACTTGTTTAAACAGCGTATAGGGTTTGGAAGCGGAGGCTCGTCCGATTTTACGGTCCTTCCGGTATTCCATCATCAGCGTATCCAGGGTGCCTTTGGTAATGCCCATATCGCGGCAAAAAGGCTAATGTATCGACAATCTTAGTTTTTTTTTTCGGGATGAAAGAAATATCATAAACCGGACCGTTTATTACCACTAGTCTATCTTTTCGGTCTAAAATTCGTCTACGGTGAGGATAGTCAACAACTCGTTTGATTACGTTGTTGTCGGCGGCGTATTTGTAATTGTCATCAATCACCTGCAGATAAAATAGCCTAAGCAGGAAAACCAAGCCTACTGCTATGAATATGCCCTGGATGACGTATTTTTTTTCCTCTTGCATGGATAACGTACAGGTAGTAGTAAGGGGTATTTGGAGAAATATCAAGAGATACTTTTATCCCGTATTTAGTAACCTGACGAGGCTTAGTAAAAGCTTCGTCTTTAGTAAATATAACTCAAATTAATGAAAATTAGTTGCTCGCAATTTGTCTTTATAGTACCTTGTAATATCTGGGGCAAATTTCAAAAAAGACATTGCCGAGAAAAGAACTGCTTACTTTAAAAAAAGCTACTTCTTAAAATATTGCAATATAATAATCAAAGATCCGGTAAATAAGGTGCTGGCAAGTGCTTTCAGGATTGAACTCCACAGTAGCCCCCAATTACTGGCCTCAATCAGAAACAACGCCAGATGGTGAATAAAAAATCAATAGCAAGGCGTAGATGATAAACCAATCAGCCCCCATGGTTCTCAGTGAAATCCGAACCGTACCTTCGTATCCGCCCCGGGCGTAATCGTTTTCATTACCAAAGGCCTCAGAAAGGCAATTAACACGCAGGCGGCGGCGTGGACGCCAAAACGTATCATAAAACGTGTCTACCAGCAGACCCGTGCCCAATGCGATAAATAGCAGCAACACCGGACTGGTTTCGTAGGGAAGAAGCAGCAAAAAGCTACGTAAACGAAACAGAAAGCCGTGTCAAACAGCACAAAGTTGCGCACCAGCACCAGCTGGGCCACCAAAAAAATAAAATTCAGAACCTGAATGATACTATCTCTACTGTTCATCGGGCTGCGGTGGGATGGAAGCCTTTTCCAGCGAGTCTTGTTCCAATTCCAGTTTATTCAGTACTACGTACACAAACTGAAGCTGATTGAACTTCGTGGAAAGGTTGAGGTCAATTTCGTAAAATGTTTCGGCGCCTTTATACCGGTAATCCTTTACCGTTCCTACCATCACGCCTTGGGGATATATAGTGTTATAACCTGAAGTGACTACGGTATCTCCTTTCTTCAGCTCAATGTGGCGGGGCGTACATCAAATCAATCTCCGATGGTTTTCCGCCATCCCACTTAGCGGTACCAATGCTGCCGTTTTTCTTCAACTGGGAAGAAATTTGCATATCGGTATTAAGCAGGGAAAACACCGTCGAAAAATGCTCGGAACAACTCTTGATCTTCCCAACCACTCCTTCCGGACAGATTATGCCCATACCAGGTTTTCCAGTCCATCTGCACTACCTTTATCAATAGTTAGGTGATTGTGGGTGTAGCGGGTCGTATTATTCACCACCCGTGGCCGCACAAACTCAAAGCGCTTGGTCAGGGCTGAATCCAGACTATATCCCGCGGGGCCTGTGGCTTACTCAGGTTAAGCTGGGTGTACAATGCTCTCAGATTGGCATTTTCCCGCAAGTTGTTCATTTACCTCTTTCAATCCAACATAATCCTTTATCGACCGGGAAGTTTGCATTACCCGGGCTGCGTAATGATTGGACGAATTAAAGAAGGCCGCGCCCTGGTACGTATTGTTCTTCACAATCAGCCAGCCGCATAATACTTCAAGGAGTATAAAGAGTAAAAATGCCCGGTAGTTGTATAGAAACTGTAATAAACCCTGCATGATTAGGAAGAGTGATTGAGTGAGTGAGTGACTAAGTGGCTGAGTTAGCAGATGCATTATCACTCAGTCACTCAGTTACTCAATCACTCATTCGCTTGCTACGACATTAATACTGCCCGAAACGATTTAATATTCTTTAGGGCAATGCCGGTACCTTTCACTACGGCCCGTAAGGGATCATCGGCTACGTGGATCGCCAGTTTGGTTTTAGCTGCCAGACGTTTGTCCAGGCCGCGCAACAGAGCGCCTCCGCCAGTCAGGTGAATCCCATTGGTATAGATGTCAGCCGACAGCTCGGGAGGAGACATTTCGAGGGCTTTCAGTACGGCTTCCTCAATCTTGGAAACCGATTTATCTAAAGCGTAGGCAATTTCAGAATAAGAAACCTTAATGGTTTTCGGGATGCCGGTCATCAGATCACGGCCGCGGATTTCGTAGTCGCCGGAGGGACTTCGAGTTCAGTCAGGGCCGAGCCTACTTCAATCTTTACTTTTTCGGCCGAACGTTCCCCGATCAGCAGGTTGTGCTGACGGCGCATGTAGTCCAGAATGTCTTTGTGAATACGTCACCCGCTACCCGGATAGACTGTTCACATACAATCCCAGAGAGCGCAATTACAGCAATTTCAGTCGTGCCCCCTCCGATATCCACGATCATGGAACCAACGGGCTGTTCGATGTCAATGCCGATCCCGATGGCAGCGGCAATGGGTTCGTAGACCATGTATACTTCCTTCGCGCCGGCGTGTTCGGCAGAGTCCTTAACGGCCCGTTTTTCTACTTCGGTAATGCCGGAAGGAATACAAATCACCATGCGGTGAGAAGGTGTAAAGGCTTACTGCCCGTATCGATCATCTTGATCATCCCGCGGATCATCTGTTCAGCGGCGGTAAAGTCGGCAATTACACCGTCTTTCAGCGGACGGATCGTCTTGATGTTTTCGTGGGTTTTTTCGTGCATCTGCATGGCCTCTTTGCCGATAGCCAGTACCCGTCCGTTGGTCTTGTCAATGGCAATAATGGAAAGGCTCATCCACTACAATCTTGTCTTTGTGGCTGATGAGGGTGTTGGCCGTACCCAGATCAATAGCAATGTCGCTGGTAAGAAAATTTAGCAATCCCATGGGAGAATATCGTTGCGTTCTTGGTGGTGGAACGTTTATGAATCGAAGTTACTACTTTATTATCGCAAAATATTGTCGCAAATGTAATGACTGAAAAATCGTTCTCGCAATTGAAATGAAATTAATTGTGAATAAAACTTCAACTTCAAAACTTTCTTATATGGTTTTCGCCACTTCTGGCTAAAAAGTCGCTTACATTTAAAATGGGAAGGGAAAAATAAAAGCGTTTCAAATCGTCTCTACAATCGTTGTACAGCCAAATCGCCCACTCTCTGCTTTTTTTTACTAGCCAGAGAAGTGGTCGATTAGAGATGTTATCAGGGAAGGTGACTTAAACAACTATTTCTCACATCATCAATAAATGCGCGGAATTTGCACTAATGTTCAAAATGGCGGATTCCGGTGAAGACCATCGACATTTCGTTCGCATTACAGCAGTCGTTAATGGATTCCTGATCTTTGACTGATCCGCCGGGCTGTACAACGGAGGCTACACCTACCCTTTGGCAATCTCTCCACGCAATCGGGGAAGGGGAAAGGCATCCGAAGCCATGATCGATCCTTGCAGATCAAAACCAAACGATTTCGCCTTTTTCAATCGCTGCTTCAGGGCATCTACCCGGGGACGTCTGCCCAACGCCGCTAGCCAGCAACTGCCCTCTTTCTGCCAGTACAATGGTATTAGACTCTGGTGTGCCCGGCAATCTTAGCGGCAAAAACCAGGCCCGTTTTTGGCTTCAGACGGGGCTTTTTCGGTGACCGTGCGCAGGTCGGCAATTGTCTCCGTATGGGTATCTTTGTCCTGCCGGATCACCCCGTTCAGCAGGGTTTTTACCAGCATTTCCGGCAGGCTACGTCTTTCCGCTTCAGCAGAATCCGGTTCTTTCTGGACTTCAGCAGGCTGAGGGCTTCCTCCTGGTAGGAGGGAGCAATCAGTACTTCGAAGAAAAGTTTATTGAGTTCTTGGGCCGTAGCCAGATCTACCTCTTGATTCGTCACAATTACCCCGCCAAAGGCCGAAACCGGGTCAGCGGCCAGGGCATTGAGATACGCTTCTTTGGGATCTTTTCCGGTGGCTACCCCGCAAGCGTTGGTGTGCTTAATAATGGCAAATGCCGTATCTCCGCCAAACTCATCAATCAGCATCACTGCCGCATCCACGTCTACCAAATTATTATAAGATAGTTCCTTGCCGTTCAGCTGCTCAAACATGGCATCCAGGTCACCGTGGAACCAGCCTTTCTGATGAGGATTTTCCCCATACCGCAGTTGACGACCGGCCGGAAGGCTCATCTTCAGGGAAGGTATTTCGTTATCTGAATTGAAATAATTGAAGATGGCCGAATCATAATGGGAGGTTACGCTGAAGGCATGGGCCGCAAAACGTTTCCGGTCTTCCAGGTCAGTAAAGCCGCCTTTCTCCTGTAATACTTTTTCCAGGTCACCATACTGATTCTGTGAAGCCACTACCACCACATTGCGGAAGTTTTTGGCTGCCGCCCGAATCAGCGAAATACCACCAATATCAATTTTTTCGATGATATCTTCTTCAGAGGCACCGGAGGCAACCGTTGTCTCAAAAGGGTATAAGTCTACGAGTACCAGATCAATAAAGGGAATTTCAAAATCTTTGACCTGCGTATTGTCTTCAGGGTCTTCCCGACGGAACAGGATGCCGCCGAAAATTTTGGGGTGCAGCGTCTTCACGCGGCCACCCAGAATTGAAGGATAACCGGTAACCGTTTCAACGGCAGTAACTGGGATATTCAGCCCGGCAATAAAAGATTGCGTGCCGCCGGTAGAATACAATTGAACGCCTTGCTGGTGCAGCAGCCGGACAATGGGTTCCAGCCCGTCCTTGTGGTAAACTGAAAGGAGGGCTGAGTGAATTTTGGTAGTGGACATAGGGGAATGATGGAATTACAGAGGGACTGAATTGTCTGAATCAGGATTTGCAGAATTAGTAAAGTAGCAATCCTGTTAATCTCTTAATCTGCGTAATCCCGGTTCAGACAATTGAAGGCGCAAAACTACTCGATAGTTAGCAAGGCTCAAACCTTTACTCAAACCTTCCTTTCGGATACCAGCTTTTCAATCACCCTGGGGAAATGTTCATGTTCAAGCAGCTGTACTTTGTGGGCAACGTCGGCGGCAGTGTCACCCGGTTCAACGGAACATTTTGCCTGAAAAACCATTTCGCCCTTGTCATATTCTTCGTCAATGAGATGAATGGTAATGCCGGAAAATTTTTCTCCCGCAGCGACTATGGCTTCGTGTACTTTCATGCCGTACATGCCTTTGCCGCCGTAGGCCGGCAGCAGGGCCGGGTGAATATTGATAATCCGCCGGGGGAAGGCTTTGATCAGACTTTGGGGAACCAGCCACAGAAAACCGGCCAGGATCACCCAGTCAATCTTATGTTTTTTCAGTAGCTCAATTACTTCCTCTGATTCATAAAACTGGGCGCGGTTAAAGACAACTGCCGGTATTCCCAGTGTTGAGGCCCGTTCCAGCACTCCGGCTTTGAGATTATTCGTCAGAATAAGGGTTACCTCAATGTGAGAATGACTGGAAAAGTATTCGGCTATTTTCTGGGCATTACTGCCGGAGCCGGAAGCAAACAGGGCAAGACGTTGCATGGGTGAATGAGTAGAGACGTTATGCATAACGTCTGAAGTGAGTGAATTTTCTGACAACTGGCAAAATTGCGCAGAAAAGCCCGGCCAGCGCAAGGCTAACCGGGCTTAAATTTTTGTAGGCAGGAAATCAACCATTCAGATTAGACTTGATTGATAATAAGATGAAGGGAACGTCATCGCTTCACTCGTGCCTCATTCGCAATGACGCGTATCGAAAATTGCCGTATCCGACATCCCCAATGCCACATTCGAAATCATTTAGCTCAGCTGGGCGCCAACGCGTTCCAGCAGCGCTTTGGTTTTACGGATACCTTCCTCTTCAGATAAAGTACTCCCTTCGTATTCGATGCCCATAATGCCACGCCAGCCAGAATCCTTCACAATTTTGAGCATTTTGGCGTAATCGGTATGCGTTTCGTTGCCACTGGCATCAAAGTCGTGGGTCTTGGCGCTAACCCCTTTGGCGAAGGGCATCAGCTCTTTTACGCCTTTGTAACGGTCGTATTCCTCCTGGCATTTATCATTAGCGCGTTTAATGCAGAAGTTGCCAAAATCCGGCAGGGTGCCGCAGTTTTTCATATTTACGCCCTTCATCACCGAAGCCAGCCATTGGCCGTTGGAAGAGTTGCCGCCGTGATTCTCCACAATCACATTAATGTTGTGCTTAGCCGCAAACTCAGACAGGCGTCCTAAGCCATCAATAGCTGCCGCTTTTACGGCTTCCGGCGTGCCTTCACCCGCAGCGTTTACCCGGATGGTCTGGCAACCCAGAAACTTAGCCGCTTCTACCCACTGATAATGATTTTCTATGGCCTGCGTACGCCGGGCTTTGTCAGTGTCCGCTAAGTGTCCGGCCGTATCAATCATGATCAGGTTGCTCCTTACGCCATTGTCATTGCAACGCTGCTTCAGTTCTTTCAGGTAGGTCATATCCTTGGCTTTGTCCTTAAAAAACTGGTCCACGTATTCCACAATGCTGATGCCGAAATCCTTTTTGGCCATAACTGGAAAGTCTAAATTCGTCATCTTTTTGGCATTCAGGGATTTATGCAATGACCATTCGGCCAAGGAAATTTCGAAGAACATCTTTTTGGTAGGAGTTGTTGCAGAAGCAGACAAAGATTGGGGCAGAGCAGTAAAAACACCTATACCGGCGGTTAACTGGCCGAGTTGTTTAATAAAGTCACGACGCTTGGAATGCATAGAATTAGTAAGTAAGATTTTAAAAATTTGGTGAGAAAATAGTATAAAATCCTGATATTTTCAAACGTTACCCGGTAGATCCCAGGCCTAAATAAGCGTTTCCCCCGGCAAAAATGTAACTATTATTCCAAACTTTGGTAACCATCACCCGCTTAACCGGGTTATAAGGTTTACAGCACAGAGAAAGAATCTATGAAATTACGCCATATCGGCTATGCTTGCATCAACGTGCAGATGGACATAACCACGAATCATACTTTCCGGCTGGCCCGGCTTAGTAATGAGGTAGTGCAGCAGACTGCCGCCCAGAATTTTACGGCTTTACAACAGATACTTGAATGGAACCTGCAGCACGGCATCCGGCTGTTCCGGATCGGATCTTCCATCATTCCGTTTGCCTCGCACGAGAAATTCACCTTTAACTGGCAGGAAGCCTTTGCCAAGGAAATGGAATCCATCCGGAATTACGTGCGGCAACACGGACTGCGTTTATCCATGCATCCCGGGCAATACACGGTACTGAATTCACCAAATCCGAAGACACTGGCCGATTCGGTGCGGGAACTCGAATGGCAGGCCCGGCTGGTGAGTGAACTGGATCCTGATCAGGGCGTGATTGTGTTGCACATCGGCGGGGCGTACGGAGACAAGGAAAAGGCTATTGACCGTTTTGCCGAACATTTTCACCGCTACCTGAGTGATAATGCTAAAAGCCGTTTAGTCATTGAAAATGATGATGTTACCTTTAACCTTGATGAGGTTTTGCTCCTGCATGAAATGACGGGTACGCCCATTATTTTTGATATCCTGCACCATAAAGCCAACCACATCGGGGAACGCTGGCAGGAAGGACTCCAAACGAAGTTAATGCAGGTGGTAGACACCTGGCAGGGTAAAGTTCCCAAAGTACACTTATCCTCACCTAAACCCGGTTCCACGACTTCTCACGCCGACTACATTGAGCAGGATGACTATGATGAATTGTTGTTCTGGATGGGACAGTTCCGGCCCGGCGAAGTATTTGACCTGATGATCGAAGCAAAGCTGAAAGATAAAGCCGTACAGGCACTGTCCTGCGAAGTATTTAATCAGGTGGACATAAGGGAGCTATAAACTTTGGCCTCAATTCCTTTTTGCCGAAATAGGGTAGTTTCAGGTGCGTAACCAACCCCGGTTGAAGAAACCATCCTTGTTTTTTATAAATAAGTAATTGAGGGGAGGTCCTAAATCGGATTACAAATCCGCCATTTCCTAGGTTCGGCATTGCAAATGCCGAACAACCATCCGGTTGGTCCGCATTTGCAATTCGGACACCACGTGAGCTCGGATTTGTAATCCGATTTATGGCCACCCCTCATTTATAACCGCCCCTCATCCAAATAGCTCAGGCTAATTACCTTCTTTCACCATCGTAACTGTACTACAAATATTCCCTTTGATCTTTTTACGAGTAACTACCCTTCACCCTTCTATCATCTTCATCCTTTCATCACTTCCATCAACGGTTCTGACTACAATTCGGCCAGGAATTCGTGGACCATTTTGATACCATGGCTCCCTCTCCCACGGCAGAGGCGATTCGGTTCATGGCTCCGGCTCTGACGTCACCCGCCGCAAATATTCCCGGAATACTCGCTTCCAGCAGAAAGGGCTCTCGTTCAAGTTTCCACTTCTTCTTAAAGTTCTCGTAGCGGAGCAGCTCCCGTCCCGTTTCGAGATATCCTTTGTCGTTACGCACCAGGTTTAGCTCCATCCAGTCAGTACAAGGCTTGGCGCCAATAAAGATAAATACCGAATCAGCCGGAACGTTTTCTTTAGAGCCCGTTTTGATGTTTTCAACCGTAATCTTTTCCAGTCTGCCATCGCCGTGCATTTCCGTCAGGACCATATAACCGCATACCTTAATGTTATTGGTAACATTGATCTGGTCGATCAGATACTGCGACATGGTGGCACTCAGATCGGGCTTGGTGGATGAGAATATGCACACTACGGGCATATTTGGAAAGATACATGGCTGCCTGACCAGCTGAATTACCGCCGCCCACCACGTACACATCCTTATTGCTGCAGGCAAAGGCTTCCGTGTTTGCGGCCCCATAGTATACCCCGGCACCCGTAAACTGATCTTCATTTTTAGCGCCCAACTGCCGGTAGCTGACGCCGGTGGTAATGACTACACTTTTGGCCGTGATTTCGGAACCATCCACCAGTTTAATAATTTTATACTTGTCCTGAGCCGGATCTCGGCTACTTCCTGGGGAGCCAGAAACTCAGCTCCAAACCGCTGTACCTGCGAAATAGCCCGCTGGGTAAGTTCGGCTCCACTTAAACCGTTGGGGAAACCCAGGTAGTTTTCGATTCGGGAGAGGTACCGCTTGTCCGCCGGGAGCCCGCCGTTCAATCAGCAACGTTTTTAATCCTTCCGAAGCACCATACACGCCGGCAGCCAATCCGGCCGGACCCGCACCGATGATGACCACGTCGTATAACTGCTCAGCGGCCTGGGACTTCAGACCTACTTTGTTGCCAATAGTAGCAAGGTCAGGTTTCACCAGGTTCGAACCATCTTCAAAAAACAGGATGGGCAGGTCTTTTTCGGTAAGGTTAGCTAAGTCCAGCAGTTCTTTCGCTTTTGCGCTGTTTTCCATGTCCAGCCAGGAGTAAGGAACCAGATTGCCGCCAGAAAGTCTTTGATAATATGCGTTTGCGGCGACCCACTGGTAGCCGGCCAGGCGGATATTAGCTAAATCGCCGGTGGAGGTTTTGCCATTCGTCGAGCTGGTCGTCGAGTACCGGGTACAGTTTTTCTTCGGGCGGGTCCCAGGGCTTCATCAGGTAGTAGTCAAGCTGCACCTCGTTGATGGCCCGAATCGCTGCATTGGTATCGGAATAGGCAGTTAGTAATATTCGCTTGGCATCGGGAAAATGTTCCTGGGCCTGTTGCAGAAAATCTACGCCCAGCATACCGGGCATCCGTTGATCCGACACAAATAGCGCAACTGTTTCATTCCGGAGTTTAAGTTCTTGTACCGTTTTCAGGGCTTCTTCACCGGAAGCGGCGCTTAGAATCCGTAGTAGTCGCGTCGGTACTTGCTGCGCAGGTCGCGTTCGATGGCACGTAGTACTTGGGCATCGTCGTCAATAACGAGTATAATGGGAAGTGTCATATGGGCTGGCTAAGTGGTAACTGGGTGAGTAAGTTACAATTTTTTCAATTAGCCCGGTAACAATGAAAAAGACAGGGCCCCCGCACCTGTCTTTTTGAGTAATGGTAAATTTTGAATGCTAAATGCTCAATGGATGAGAAATGAGTAGATGATTACGTTTTAATTTACCCTTTACCCTTTAGCATTTCTATTGCACGGAAGCCACCCGGGTCGTAACCGTTTCTACCGAAATGGTTTGTTTATGCGTTTCTTTACCACTGGTAATCTCAAACGTATAATCGCCATCGGCGAGGCCAGACAGGTCAAACCGGCGGATATAAGTAGCCATTCTACCGGGTTTGTCTTCGTATACCAAGTCGTTACTGGCATTTTTGATCATTACCCGAATATCTTTGCCGGAAGGGTTTTTAATAATGGCTTTAAATTTCATCGTGTTCTCCAGCCGGAACACCACTGCCTTCATAGAAGCCGTGGCACTGGCTTCCTGAGTGGGTTTTTCCGGACCGTTCAAAGCTGCCGGTGCAGCAGCGGCCAGCGTGCCCGCTATGCCAATGGTAGCTACAAACAAAGAAGCTTTCCGGAAACTATTTCCTAAAGAGCTGAACAAAGAAGTTTTCATGGTGTGGGTGTTTAAAATGAGTGTATTGTTTGTGTGTTTGACTATAAGATGCAGCTTCCATGCCTCACGTTGCAGCACGCCTCAAAATCTCCGCTACAAAGGGTTGAGTGGCAGCATTCAGGATACAAACGGACGAAAAAGCACACAAACAGGACGGGGTGGCACTGAGCCCTAAAAATAGTTTCTGGTCCAATAGCAATAGTGTGACCTTTTTCGGACATTTTAGGGACCGAATACGAACACCTTATTATTGGTTTATTTCCTCTTCCATGCCCAAACGCGTTCTTTTATCTATTATTACCGGCTGCCTGGCCACATGCTTCTTATTTACGGACCGAGCAATTTCGCAGTCCACCGATGCCTGGACCCGGCAGGATTCTCTCGGGAAAGACTCTTCAACTGCGTATCATTTATCCCGCTGGACCCTTACAGCTGGTACCATAGCCACCGTAGCGGACCGGAATCACCAGCCATTGTGGCTGGTAGCCAATCGTTATGGTACGCTCAGTGATGAGCAGGCTGATCTTGCCACTTTTGCCGGAGCCCGGGGCAGCTACCATTGGGGGAAGCATCGGGTCGTCAGCGGGGGACTGAAAGTATACTTTAACCGGCATTTCTCGCATGCTTTTATCGAACAGGGATACGCAACAGTGGGCTACCGGAATTGGCAGCTGAGCGGCGGCCGGTTTGAGCAGACAACCGGTGAGGTGAATCCGTCACTTTCGGGTGGTTCTTTCGGGATCAGCCGCAATGCCTTACCCGTTCCTAAAATCCTCCTTTCTACCGCTGGTTACGTACCAGTGCCCTTTACCCGTAACTGGGTGCGGGTGAAGGGCCGATTCGGACACGGCTGGCTTGGAAGGCAGCAATACGTGCAGAATGCCTTTTTACACGAAAAATCCTTTTACGTAAGGATCGGCCGGGAAAAATGGAGTTTGCACGGAGGGATCAATCATTTTGCCCAGTGGAGCGGACAACACCCACAGGGAAAAATGCCTTCCCGTTTCAAAGATTATCTTCGAATACTTACGGGCAGCAGCGGTGATGCCGGGGACCGGGTGTACCAGGAAGGTCCCATTGATATTGCCAATGCGGTAGGCAACCACCTGGCGGTTTTCGACTTCGGAGTTAATCTGCAGGTCCGGCAGTCCTCATTTAAACTGTACACCCAAACCCTATTTGAGCGGGGTACTGCCCAGGTAGCCGATCAGCGGGACCGTATCGTTGGGTTTAAGCTCTTTGGCCCGGATCGGCTGGCGGGGATAAGCTGGGAAAACGGGCAAAACTTTTTATTAAAAGCGGTAGTAATTGAATGGCTGAATACCAGACATCAGGGTGGTTCCGTTATTTTTGTGGGCCGCGATAATTATTATAATCATACCATTTACCGTACGGGCTGGGTGTACCAGAATGCGATCATCGGTACGCCGCTTTTCATTACGCAAACCAGGGCCGGGCATTACAAGCTCCCTCAAGAAAGGGTCGGTGACCAGAATATAGTAAGCAACCGCATCACTGGGGGGCACCTGGGGCTCAAAGGGCAAGTGAACGAGAAGATTGGGTGGCGTACCCTATTTACGTACCTGCGGCACTATGGTAATTATTATAATGAAGCTTTTATCCCGGCTAAAACGCAGGGGCATCTCTTGCAGGAGTGTACTTGGGAGATGGGAAAAGGATTCACGGGTACGGCTGCCCTGGGTTACGATTTTGGTGACTTATCGGCTAACCTAGGTGGCATGCTGGGTATGCAGTGGACCGTGGGAAAGTGAGTGGATGAGTTTATGAGGTAAGAAG
This sequence comes from Cytophagales bacterium, assembly GCA_030448185.1. Lineage (GTDB taxonomy): Bacteria > Bacteroidota > Bacteroidia > Cytophagales > 172606-1 > CADCTQ01. The sequence goes on from JAUJNL010000002.1 coordinate 58,227, forward strand.
TAGGAAGTAAGAGGTAGGCGTAAATGAGTAAGATGAGTTGAAAGTATAAGAGTTAAAAGGGATAAGCAACGCATCAAGCCTATATCCTCATAAACTTAGTTTACCCAGTCACTTTTAACTCATTTGGCTGCTTATTTTTATGTAACACTTGTTTTTAGTTACCTTTACTGCATATAATCCAATCGAGTATCCATACCTAATTAAGTATAAAATCGGATCTAAATAGGTGTTCAATTCTCAAATGTTTACCTGTTGTCCATCATTTTACATTGTCCATTTATTTAATTCTTTCTTTGTAACCCATTACAATGGCGACTACGCAAACGTCCTCTCCGGCCAGAAGCCGGTTTACTCACTGGCTGCGGAGACCAAGCGGCACCCGTACACCCAAAAGTCCCTTTCGCGAATGGCTTGATTCAATCCTGTTTGCGGTAATTGTGGCTTCCCTGGTTCACTGGTTAATCATACAGCCTTTCACGATTCCCACTTCTTCCATGGAGAATTCCTTGCTGGTAGGCGATTATTTGTTCGTAAGTAAGTTTCACTACGGAGCCCGGATTCCCCGGACCATTCTGCAGGTGCCGCTTACCCACCAGACTATCTGGGGAACCAATATTCCCTCGTACCTGGATTGGATCTACCTGCCTTATATGCGCCTGCCTGGTTTTTCGAAGATCAAGAACAATGATGTGGTGGTATTTAATTATCCCATGGAGTTGCAATACCCTTCTGATCTGAAGATCTGAAGACCAACTACATTAAGCGGTGCATTGGTATTGCCGGTGACAGCCTCCGGATTGTGGATCAGCAGGTGTATATTAACGGAAAGGCTCTGGAGAACCCCAAGCAGATGCAGACTAGTTATATAATCGAAACGCCTGAAAGAATCAGTGACCGGGTATTTTTCCGGTACAAACTGAATATTGAAGACATTCAGAACATGGGGAATGGCTATGTGGTCAATACCACAAATGAAACGGCCGCCAAACTAAAGGAACTGTCCTTTATAAAAAGCATTACCAAAGTCACGGTTGATAAAGACTCAAGCGGCAGCAACAGCCGGGGCGTTTTCCCTAGCGACTCCAGATACAACTGGACCGTTGATAATTTCGGTACCTTATACATTCCCAGAGAGGGCGACAAGATAAAATTGGATGAGAATACCCTGCCGCTTTACCAGTTTGCCATCCTGAACTTTGAAGGCAATGAAGATGCTAAGGTAGAGAATGGCAAGCTTTATATGAATGGAAGGGAAGTTTCAGAGTACACTTTCAAGCAGAATTACTATTTCATGATGGGCGACAACCGGCACAATTCGCTGGATTCCCGTTACTGGGGATTTGTGCCCGAAGACCACATCGTAGGAAAGGCTTTGTTCGTATGGTGGTCAGTGGATAAGTTTGCCAGCTGGTTTGATATCGGTGAAAAAATCCGGTGGAACCGTTTGTTTAGCAGCATCGACTGATAATAAAGCACTTCGTATTTGGAAGCCCGGCAGATGTTGATTTGCCGGGCTTTTTTATGCTTTATCCATTGTCATATATCAACGTTATGCAAGCCAATGAAACAGTGATCTTCTTGGCGCTCTTTGCGTAAAACTTTGCGCCTTTGCGTGAAAATGATAAAAAGGCCTTGTCAAACATCAATCTCAAAATCGCCGTCATTCGGGCAAATCCGGAACTTATCCCGTAGTGTGTCGTACACGTATAAAACATCACCCTAAGGGGCAGAAGACATTTCTTTCACACTAATTCCTAAAACATGAACAGCCAGGAAAACGGATCATTGAACCGGCGTTATGAGTCGTTGCAAAGGGTAGCCCCCGGCGTATTCGCAGTTCCGGATAAAATTGTCAATGCTTATCTGGTCGGTAACCGCGATTCGTGGGTGCTGGTAGATGCCGGATTGCCAGGTAGCGCAAACCGCTTTAAACAGGCTGCCGAGGAAAGCTTTGGCGTGGGAGCCCGGCCCCGGGCTATTGTGTTGACGCATGGTCATTTTGACCACGTGGGCTCCCTTGTAGACCTGGTGCAGGAATGGCAAGTACCGGTGTATGCCCATACCCTGGAGTTGCCTTACCTGACGGGAATGTCCTATTATCCACCACCCGATCCAACGGTAGGCGGAGGGGCCATGTCATTTATGTCCCGGTTTTTTCCGACCAAACCGCTTGATCTGGGAGACTGGGTAAAGCCGCTGCCTTTGATAGGGGAGTTGGCGGAAATGCCCGGCTGGCGGATCATTCATACTCCTGGTCACGCACCGGGGCATGTTTCCTTCTTCCGGGAAGAAGACAGTGTACTGATTGCCGGGGATGCTTTTGTGACCACTAACCAGGAGTCTTTCTGGTCAGTAGTTACCCGCAAGCAGGAAATTCACCGGCCACCGGCGTACTTTACGCAAGACTGGGAAGCGGCCCAGCGTTCGGTAGAGCATCTGGCTAACTTACAACCTGCGGTAGTAGCTACCGGCCATGGTTTACCCATGCGCGGCACGGCCATGCAGACAGCCCTGCAGCATCTGGCTAAAAATTTCTGGTACGAAGCCGTACCGGCCCGTGGTCGCTATGTACGGGAACCTGCCCTGTTCGATGAAAGAGGCGTTGCCCATATACCTCCGGCCGTTCCGGACCCCACACCTAAAATATTGGTAGGAATCGGGATTGCCGCATTGGCCGGAATTGCCGTGTACGCCTGGATGCAACGCAGCCATGAAGAGGAAGATACCAACAACATAGCTGGTGTGCAGCCCCAGCGGTTACAATACCGGCCTTTCCCGGAAAAGCGGATTCCGCTCGAAAGACGGGTATCACGTCCGGCCTATCAGTGAGGAAGCGGTGATAGTAAATGCTAAATTTTAAATGTTGAATGCTAAAGGGTAAATGAAAAAGAAGTGCACGCTTTCCATCTTCCACTTAACATTCAACATTTATCATTACTAAAACCAATGCTAATCCCTTTCATTGGTTTCGCTTTTGGTGGCAGAGTCAACTGATTTCTTCCTATCAGTCAAATTGATCCGGTAGGTGCCCGTCAGGCCGATAATGAAGAATTTGGTCGGATATTTAACGTTCTTCTCGGTTTCTACCCGGAAAAAGGTGTCGATGTCAAATGACTTGCTAATGTCCGAACTAAGCCCCATCGTGAACCGGGTAAGCTGATTTTCGTTCTTGCCGTTCAGCCGGTAAAACCATTCACAGGATAGGTAGGGCTGTACGCGTTTGGTCAGGTTGTAACTAAGGGATAGCCGGTTTCGAAGGTAATTTTTCCGGTCGGGGTCCTCTTCACTGATCTCTTTGGCCGTCTGGTACCGGAGCCGTTGCGAAAAAATCCATTTCGTATCGCCACTGCCAATGCTGTAAAATGCTTCTCCCGTCCAGCGCTGCCGGTCATTGTCATCGGCACGGCGGCTTCCCGGCCGATTTGAATAGCGGTAAGCCCCACTGATGCCAAAGTGTTTCCAGGGACGAAAACGAAGCCCCGCTTCTGTATTGGCGCTACCCAACTCACTGAACTCGTCCGTAGAGCGGAGTTGTTGCTCTATTTCGGCGCTGAGCATTTTATGCACCTTCGCCCTGATCCCAATGCTAGTCCATATCGCTTGTGCCTTTGTTCGCTGGCCGGAAGCAAGAATCAATGAACAGCTCAAAAGCGTAAACAGTATATGGGAAATGGGGCGCTGCATGCGGATAGGTGCCTTAATGAGTGATGACTAGTTTCTGATGAAAGATTATTTGTCCATACTGAATCCGGACCAGGTACAGCCCGGACGGCAGCGCAGATACATCCAGCCAATCCTGCTCCTGCTGAAGACGGTTAAACTTCACCGGCTGCCCCTTAGCATTCAGGAAGGTAATCTGTAAAGGTACATTACCGGAAAATTCACCCTCAAGAGCTACTTTTTCCCCGGCCGGATTCGGATGGAGTCTAAAAGGCGGCGGAAAGATTTCCTGGAGTTGACGGATTATTTCCACGGGGCGTTGCAGGGCAAAACGTTTCATCTCTTCCAGGGCTTCCAGCCAGTGATTGTAGGAATCAGGGGTATTCCAGCGGGCAATGTGCTCAGCCACCATAGGCGCATACTGGTTACGGAACTGCTCGATGGTCTGGATGACCCGGCCCGGCTCAAAGATGGTGTTTAACCGCAGGAAGAAACGGCCCACAAACTGCTGGCGGAACCCTTCATTTTGTAGCAGACTTCGCAGCAGAAACCGGTCACCGTCATCAGGGGCATTGGGGTCTACGTACTTACTCAGATCGGGAGAGGAATGTTTGATCATGCAGGCATCACAATCAAAGAACAGCCAGCGCCACTTGCCATCCGTCCGCCGGGGCCGCCAATACCGCACATTGTTATGCGGCCAGTCAAAATTAGCCAGGTACAGCTGGGCGATCTGGTACTCCATGAAATTATCCGCATCCATCTGCGAACGGATGTAATCGTAATGAGACGGTTGCCGCAAGTCGTGGTTCCTTATGTATTGGAGCATTGCCTGATAATGCCGGCTGTCTCCTTCAATAATTTCCTCATTACCCAGATCCGAGCCCAGGATATCGACACTATCAGGATGAACGCCGAAGCGGCTGGCCAAGTAATATTTGTCCTGTCTTTCCCGCAGGTGATGAATTCCCCAGTACTCTCCGTTCAGGAAAGCAACCACTGGTTGCGTTGCCTGCAATTCAAGGCCGGTAGGTTGCAGTAAGGTATGGATCAGTTCATCCTTGAAAAGGGTATTGGAGAAGTCCGCATCGGGACTGCGCAAGATCAGCCGGGAAAAAGAGCTTACGGGAAGATGGTTAAAAAACGGGTAATCAATACGGTTTTTGCCGTATTCTTCGTCGGCATACAGGCGGAGGGACTTCTGCGGATTGGCCCGGGAACCACGGCCGTGTGCCCTGGCGCCTACCACTTGCCGGAGCATCGTCTGACCATCCGGGGTAAAGTATTCGAGGTGAACTTCCCGTTCCCAACTGCCGCCGCTCCGGTTGTAGTTAGGTACGCCATCCGGTGATTCACCCGGTACATAAATACCCTTTTTCTTGCCAAAAAAATCACTCCGGTCTACCCCGAGTGAAACGATGGGAAATTGGTACCGTTGAGAAACTTGCGGGTCCACCAAATACGTATGGGTTATGACGGGGCTGGCGGGGCAACCATCCACGTAAGCCACGGCCCGGATCATGGTGGCTTTATTTACTGCCGTACCGGGCGGGGTCCATTGCGGGGAAGTAGAAATCGCCGCGTAATTGTCTGCTTGCCCCTGCTGGTCGGTAATGGGCAAAGGGGCCGCGTAAACGGGAGAAGTTTCGTCCGGAAGGGTTCCGTCAGTAGTATAGTGCAAACGGGTACGCGGCGAGGTAACGAAGAGGGAAAGAGTAAATCCGGCGGGGTAGAAACCGCCAGGATGGGAAAAAAGCACCGTATCTTTTTCTTCTTTAATTGTAAACCAGCTTGTCGGGTCATTAGGACCGGAAGGGGTGGGCCGTGACTGATGAAACAAGGCTGGACTACCATCGGGTATCCTGCCAAGGGAGGCGTCGGAAGGAATGCAGCGGCCCGGCAATACACTTATTAAGGCTCCAGCAGCATTGTACAATAGTACCGGGTCCTTACCAGCGCCCAGCCGGAAATTGGTGTGCAGGGGCGCCCCGGGAGTAGTACGGTCTTTATCGGAGGCAAAAATCAGGAGAAAGCCTTTAGCCGGAATCGTAACCGCCGGAAATTTCCACTTATCGGTCTCCAGGGAATCGTCACTTAGACTCCATCCAGTCAGATCAACCGCTTCCGGTCCGGCATTAAATAATTCAATCCAGTCCGGCGTTTCGCCGTCCTCATCCCTAATGGTACGGGTATTGGAAGACATCACTTCGTTCACCACCACCTGGGCCCGCAGGGAATAACAGTCAGTGAGGAAGAGAAAATAAAGGAGAACACTAGCAAAAGACCATCTTTTCATGGATCAGAATAGAATACCTGCCCGGAAGGCAATGAGATCGTAATTCAGGGTGGTTCGGTAGGTATGACTCCCGGCCGTTTCGTAAGCCTGTTTGGCAAACTGGTGTTTGTAGTGAATGCCGGCCAGTGCCGCAAACCGGTCCCCAATTGAGAATTTATAGCCGATACCTGGGCTGAAGAGAATACCGCCCCTAAAATGATACCCTTCGTATTGCGGATAGTTACGGTTTATACCGATTGCATAGCCTAGTTGAGCCGTTAGAAAAGGAGAATTATCCTTTTTTTTGAGCAATCCCTGAAAGCTGGCGAAAATGGGAATAAAACGTTCCTGATCGAACTGCTCGAACCCTACGCCTAATCCGTACATTACCCGGGAACTGAAAACCCGGTAGGCAGTATATTGCACGTGCATGCCCGATTTGTACACAAATGCCTCGTTGGAAAGCTGTCCGCCCAGTGTGAGTCCGCCCTCCCAAGCGTGACGAATCCGGGAAGATTTCTCATCTTCAGCGTCAGATTCCTCCTGAGCCATCAGGTGAGCAGGGGAGAAGCTACTGGCGAAAAACAAACCGGCCAAGATTGGAAAATAATGCCAGCCTCGATGGAATAGTAAATTATGCAAGAGTACTACAGTTTGTATTTGTTTCGAGATCTCAGCTGAGGACTTCAGGTTAATGCACCTGGCCCGGAGTTTATCACCAGTTATCGTATGGGCACTGGTTTTATCTGCTGAGTAGTTAATTTAAGTTACAAGAAACAGGTCTTGCCAGTATCAGGAGTACTATTGGAGTATTCCAAGATGCCAGACAAGAAGATTGCAATATATGGCTTTCCGGACAATAAATTTAAGTAACGAAAAAGGCGCGTATTACTCCCTTTACAGGGAAAGAGTGGAATAAACCCCATCATTGCGAACGGGGCACGCTACAAACGTGTGGCGGGGGCCAGCTCTGCGGCAATGACGGGTTCTTTCTTTTCGGAAGTAGGCAGTAGCACTCGATTCTTACAAGGCAAGGGGGTAAAATCAAATAGCATTGGTCACCCTGAGTCGAGTTGAACGAGATTCCGATTTTAAATTTACTTACTGTCTGAAGAAGGGGCCGTATACTCCCTCAGAACCCTGTTTTTAGCACTGGCGTTATTTGATATTAGGATATTGAGTGGTAAAGAAATCAGCTTTATCCTTTAGGCCTTCATAAAAGAAGAATACTTCACCTTTCAGGCCTTCAGCGCGGTTGGCCTGGATCATTTCGGTCAGGAATTGATCGGTTGGTACATACGTTCCTATTTTTAATAAAACCCCCGGAGTAAATAAGTCAATTTTGGATTTGAATAAAGGTTTTTGCTGCTGCAACGTTGCTTTGTAGGCATCAATGTTATACCGGTAAATCTGGGGAATAACGCCATCCACCCAACTGCTATCTACCCAGGTAGGCCAGTCCTGTAAATATTCATTCAGACTAAATGGATAAATACTGGGCGCCATGATAATTTTCATGGCTGGCTTTGCCGCTTTTACTTCCGTGTGAATGCGTTTCATAAAAAGGTTCAGCTTTTTAGCCCGCCACTGCAGCCAACCCGCATCTTTAGTATTGGTTGGAGGCTCGGCGCCGCCATTTTCTGCTTTATAAAGGGTAACCGTGTAGGGGTCGTATCCTCCTTCACTGGGCATGGCTGGTAAACGGTCGTCACCCTGAATGCCATCCACATTGTATTTGGTGACTACTTCCTTAATCAGGCTCATTAAAAAGTCCTGCACTTCCGGATGAAAGGCATTAAGCCAATCAAAGCCGTTTTTCACTACCAGATTACCGCTACTATTCTGACTGGCCCATGCTGGTTTGGCCTGAAGGATAGGACCTCCTTTGGCGTTATAAGAAGAAGAAAACCCGTACTCAAACCAGGCGTATACTTTTATATCAGCCGCGTGGGCTTCCCCGATCAGCTCCTGCAAGGGATCTCTTCCCTGGAATGCTTCCAAGATTGGTTTCCCAATCAGGTTTTGCATCACCGTGCTCGGGTAAATAGTACGGGCATTATTATAAACCACTACAAAAATGTGGTTCATTCCGGCGGCTTTGCAGTTGGCAACCGTTTGTTTGATATTTTCGGTACTCTGTAAAGCCGTGCTTGCCGTGGTAGTTACCCAAACGCCTTTAATGGCTGTTGCTTCTACAGGAGGTTTCCCAGGCGATGGGGGTTCTGCTGGTTGACTGATTGGTCTACAAGTGAACAAAAGGCTTAAAGCTACCGTGCAGGTAATCAAATGAAGTGGTTTCATGTATTTTTACATTAGATAAATAAATAGGGGTTTAAAAATAGTATTTTTATCCTTCTACGCCATCATTTTTAATAAGACGTAGTGGCATGCGCTACCCGGTAGCCCCAATCAGCTATGGGTGCATTCAGCGCTTGTCCGCTACAGACCTTTTTTTACTACTCCTTTTAAAAGCACCTTTGTTCCCTGAACAAAACCTTGCCTTACCGGGTTACACCCATTGAGAAGGCCTAATGGTAAATGTAGAATTTAGCCTTCAATATTTACCATTGCCTGAAAAGGTATGTCCCGAAAAGAAAGAATCCGTCTCATCCTTGACCGCCTGCAGCGCGGCGTATACGAAAAAGAGGAAGCTATCCGGCTGTCACTGCTGGCTGCACTGGCCGGGGAGAGTATTTTTCTGTTAGGCCCGCCGGGGGTGGCCAAAAGTCTGATTGCCCGCAAACTTAAATTTGCCTTCCGGGAGGGCCGTTCTTTCGAATATCTGATGAACCGGTTTAGTACTCCGGATGAAATATTCGGTCCGGTATCCATTAAAAAACTGAAAGACGAAGACCGCTACGAACGCCTCACGGATAAATACCTGCCGGGAGCCAACGTGGTTTTTCTGGATGAAATCTGGAAAGCAGGTCCGGCCATTCAAAACGCTTTGCTGACCGTACTGAACGAAAAGGTGTACCGGAACGGGGAACAGGAGATCCGCGTACGCATCAAGGCAATTGTATCGGCTTCCAACGAACTACCCGCCGAGGGGGAAGGCCTCAACGCCTTATGGGACCGCTTTTTGATGCGGTACATGATTGCCGAAATCCGGCAAAGTGCGGCCTTTGTCAGCATGATCACCGATACCACGGATCTGTATGAAGATACCATTCCGGAGGAGGCCAAAGTAGCCGAAAGTGAACTCGAAACCTGGGATGAGGAGATTAACCGGATTGAAGTGCCGGCCGAAGTACTGAATGTGATTCAGGTGGTGAAATACCGGCTTGATGAATACGATGCGGCCCATCCCGAAAACCCTTTCCGGATTTATGACCGCCGCTGGAAAAAGATCATCCGCGTGCTGCGTACCTCGGCTTTTCTCAACGAACGGACCAAAGTGGATCTGATGGACTGTTTTCTGATGCCGCACTGCCTCTGGAATGCGCCGGACCAATTGGAAACGGTGCAGGAAATAGTGGCTGAAACGGTACGGCGGCACGGCTATACCATTGCGTTGAATGTAACGCCGTTGCGGCAGGAGTTGCGGGATTTTGAGGCGGAAGTAAAAGCGGAGACCCGAATCCCGAATGTAGTGCTTACTGATGCGCCCCGCCCCGTGGACCGTGAATATTACGAATTACTCAATATTGAGCAGTACTTCGACGGTAACCGCATCAAGCGTGGGGAGTATGACCGGCTAGGTATTGATGAAGAAATTACGATTAACTTATTTGACAGCGGGGGGCACCTGACCAATCGTTTGAAAGCCCGTAAGGCGGAAGATATTCCCAATGCCATTGTAATCAATGCCAATGCCCGTCAGTATACGTTTCAGCTGGTAACGGACAAAGCCGAAAAAACCGAATACTTATATAAAAAGCCGCACCCACTGGTGAATACTTACTGGAATGACCGCCTGAGAGAGCTGGGAAACTACATTGAGGACCAGCAACAGCGAATAAAAACGGACCTGCCCGAAGAATTATCTTACCTGCGGAACAACCTTTTTGTAGCATCTGATCTGGCCCAGCTGGTAGAGGCCAACCTCCGCGAAACTTCCGATGCCCTGGATTCCCTCCGCTTGCAAGTGGATAAAATTCGGTTTTTGTACGAAAGCATTAAATAAGTAGAGACGTTATGCATAACGTCCTAAGACTGTGCCTACCGTCTTTACGCTACCTGATGCCCATTCAACATTTAAAATTCGCCGTTACCCCATTTATAGGTTCATGGTTCCGGCTTAGTTATTATCTTGCAAAGCCGCCTGGCAACCTTTCTTAAACTAAATTTCACGCAGTACGTAGCTGACAGTAGCAGATTAATCCGTTATTTCGCTGTTATCGTATTTGTGGCTGCCAATTAATATGGACCTCTCGGGAATAAAAGAGTTTTTTCAGCTTTTGCTGGATTCAGAAGAAATTATCCGGTACGGCGGGCTGGCTATGGTGGCGTTAATCGTATTTGCCGAGAATGCTTTATTCTTTGCTTTCTTTTTGCCGGGAGATTATTTGTTGTTCCTGGCCGGGTTATTTACCAGTACGCGGCAGTTAAACTGGCCCATCAGTATCGTAATTCTGGTGATTATTGTAGCCGCAGTGGTAGGGAGTTTTGTGGGATACTTTTTCGGCCGGGCCCTGGGGCAGGGCCTTGAACAACGGCCTGATTCCTTCTTTTTCAAGCGACGGCACCTGGAACAGTCCAAAGCATTTTTTACTAAATACGGCGGCCGGGCTCTGGTTCTGGCCCGTTTTATGCCAGTTGTCCGAACCTTTTCGCCCATTATTGCCGGTACCATCCGGATGCCGCTTCGTTCATTTAGTTTCTACAATATCCTTGGGGGAGCCATCTGGGGCATCTCACTGCCCCTGGCCGGGTATTACCTAGGTCAGTCCTTTCCGGGAATTATTAATTACGTCGAGTGGATTATCGTTTTCTTCCTGGTGATTACGTCCGTTGCGCTGGTGAGAACCTTCCTCAAAATGCGTAGTACCAGAAAACAACCTGCGGATTAGGTAAGGGAAAATGGGGTGTACGACAAAATGCAGAGCGTTCATCCGCATTTAGCTTCGCTGAGAATAGTTGCAATGCGGATGTGCATATAGCCGGGCATTTGAAATGCCCTTTTCTCAGTTCCGCATTGCAAAAATGCGGAACAACACGAACAAAGTTTAATGGTTGATCTGCAATTTGTCGTATACCCAGGGAAAAGGGTATTAGGTACTCGGTATTAGATTTTCCCGATAACCTTCTCATGCCTGTAACCTACTAACCAACAAATACGCTGATGACTATTGACAGCTGACTCGTACCTAATACAGTAATACTTAGTATTCATCTCGCATTTAAAATTTACCATTCCCTGCGTTGCTACTCCCGTTCGGCCGGAGGTGGCAGAATTAATAATTTTCCCGAAGAAAACAGCATTCATAAACAACTTATTGGTGCCGTACCAGAATCCCTTCGTGGAAGTTTGCATTGTCCGTCATCAGAATGACGTGTCCGCTGCCGAATAGAATTGACTACAATAGAAGCAGAATTAGCCAGTTTCCGCAGGTTAGGCTTGGAAATATAGCCGCTTAGTAAAGGACTGGCCGTATACCGGGCCGGAGTAACGTAGGGATTTTGCGGTATTTCCAGGAAAATAGTATTATCCCGGAAAGTAGGAATGAGTTCGTCTTTGTACCCATAGGCCATCGGGTGAGAACGGTCAAGCTTCAGTTGGAAAATAGCCCCTACGATATCCTGGGCCCGGGTATTTTCCTCAAGGGTGGCATACGGAAGGGTGGCAGTCGTATCAGTTTGGCCCTTTTTCAGTTTTACATTCGCCAATCCCCGGGCAATAGACCACCCGATGGCGTCCGTCATCGTAATAAGCGTACCGCCCTGCCCAATCCAACGTTTCATGTTGTCTACGGTAGTCTCATTCAGCGTACCGTAATTGCCTCCCACCATCACAATTACGTTATACTTCGAAAAATCAGTCCGGCCGGCTTGGGAGACATCCACCAGGACCGGAGGCATGCCATACCGTTGATCAAGCAGGTGCCAAACTTCACCAGCATCATTGGGGTTTACTCCGGCGCCGACCAGCAGCATCAATTTGGGCTGCGTTAAAGGCGCAAAGTTGGCGCTTCCAAAATCAATGCCCGATGGCGTAAGGCCGGAACGCAGGGCGTATACGTCAAGTCCGTCCCGCTGGGCCAGGAGCTGCATTTGCGCCGGTAGTTCCTCTCCGTTCTTTGGCTGAATACCCGCCGGAACCAGGATGGTACCATAATCAAATGACTGACTTTTTCCCTCAATGTCAGCCGTGAAGGGTTTGGTCGCTACCCGGACTTTGTACCCCTTACCCAACAATTCAGTAACGGCTCGGGGTGCATAATAAGCATCCCAGGCAAACAAATAGGCATACGCCCCGGAAGGGGTACCGGTAACCTTACCGGGTGGCAAGACCGCGGGTTCCGCTTTTGCGCCTAATCCCGGAAGGGATTTTAATTCCGCATAAGGCATGTTCAAAGCCAAGGGTAGTGAAAAAGCCGATATATCATAAAAAAGACTGTCTTCGAAAGTAGTCCGCTTTTCAAACATGGCCTTGATGATCCGGTGCTGTTGCTGACCGGCAGGCACAACATAAGACCAGTCGGGCTCATAAGTCCGGCCTCCGGCATTAATGGAGCCATTGGGCTTATATACCTCTACCTGTTGTTTCTGCAGAATCCGGAGCATTTCGGCGGTACGGGCTTTGTCTTCCCGGCTGCCAAACACGTAGGCTTTAATAGCGGCGCCGTTCCCTTCCCGCTGGGCATCGCGGTAAAAATCCCGCTGGTAGGTCAGCAGTTCGGTCCGCATGGCTCGGGCGGCGGCCAGCGTTGAAAGCATAGTCGTAAACTGGTTACGGATGGTGAACGGAAACCGGAGTACGCCGTTGGTGGTTTCCTGGGCGTGTCCCCGGGAACTGGCCTGCTCAAACAGAATGCCGATGGAGCCCTGTACATCGGGGAAGGTAGAGCCCTTACCGTAGTAAAAATCGTCGTAATTTTCTTCCGTAAAATACAGGGACCCTATTTTGTCCAATGCCTTAGCATGGAAATTACCCATTTTTGCCGTTAGTTCCTGGTTCTTCTTAGGCGTTAGGGGATGCACCCGGGCCGGCACTCCCGGCTGAAAAAAGAAGGTCGCATTACTGCCTTGTTCGTGGTGGTCGGTAAGAATAGTGGGTTTCCACTCGTGAAATTTGGCCACCCGTCCCTGACTTTCGGGGTGCTGCAGGTAGAGCCAGTCGCGATTAAGGTCAAACCAATAGTGGTTGGTACGGCCACCGGGCCATACCTCGTTCAGTTCGCGGTTATTGGGGTCGGACACCGGCGTCTGGCTTTTGTGCACATTGACCCAACTGGCAAAGCGGTTAAGTCCGTCGGGGTTGAAGCTGGGGTCAAGCAAAATTACCGTTTCATTGAGCAGGGAATCCACTGCGGGGCTTTGGGCCGCGGCCAGGTAATAGGCCAGCAGGAGGGAGGCATTGGCGCCGCTGGGTTCATTGCCGTGTACGCTGCACCCGACCCAGACTACCAGCGGCATCCCGGACGTATTGAGCGAACCCGACTGAGCCGGAAAGGTCAGATTCCGGTGGTCTTCTTTAATTTTAGGCAAATTGCTCCGGTTTTGGGCCGAAGTGACGGTGAGCAGCATCAGAGGACGACCTTCGTAACTCCGGGCATATGGTTCAATTTCAATGCGGTCCGAAACCCGGTCCAGTTCCCGCATGTAGCTTACCAGTAAGTCGTGGGAGACGTGCCATTCGCCTACCTGCCAGCCCAGAAAAGCTTGTGGGGTCGGGATTTCGGGATTGTATTTTACATCATCCGGCAGGTAGTAGGAGGTAGGAATCGGTTGGGCCGTTAGGGTAAGCGGCAGGGTGAATATCAGAGGTAAGAATACGGTTAATAAGCGGAGTAGGTGCATTCGTGGCGTAGGGTTTGGAAATCGGAAGTTAGAAAGGCCGCCGTAATTATCAAATGGAAGGCTTCCCTAATCCACAAATTGTTTGCTTATCGGCACAAGATTAGTCTGCCGAGGTCTGATTCTGGTGTAATCCCCCGCCAGTATACATTGCATGCAGGGCACGATTACAAATACCTAACCTCGCAAAGAACCTGAACTTATTCTTCAGGACCCGCACGAAAAGGAAGGCATAAATGGAAGGTAGTGCCCCGGTTCGCGCGGCTCTCGACCTTGGATGTGGCCTTGCAGTTTCTCCACAATATTTCTGACAATATAAAGCCCCAACCCACTTTAGAAGACGGCGTTTGTAAAACATTTCGAAGATATTCCCCTTTTCTTCCTCCCGGATCCCTACTCCATTATCACTCAGCGTCAATAGCACTCCCGCGTCCCTATCCGTGATGCTGATGGAAACCTGCACTTGTTCATGTAGATTATACTGCATGCTGTTTACCAGCAATTCTTCCATAATCATCCCTGGCAGAACCTGATCCGACACAAAGTTCTGGTTGACAGTAATCGTACGCTGGACGTATACCGCTTTTTTTCTTCTGGTCCGGGCATTGACTATGGCCCGGTCAATTACTGCATCCCAGTCAGTGAGGGTAAAATCAGAGGCGTCTTTAATGGATATGATTTTTATTAGATGCACCAGCGCATCGTCTAGTTTCTGCCCGTAGCCTGGGAAAGGTAAGGTAATGGTGAACATTTTCTATATTCATCTCACGGAGTGCCAGGTTAGTGATTCCCTGAAGGGTTTTAAGGGGATCTTAGCAACTCATGGGAAGCTTTGTAAATCAACCGGTTCCTGCCCGTTGTTCAACGATTAATTTTTCGTCTCTTTCCTTCAGTTCGGCCATTTTCTGTTCCAGTTCGGCGGTTCGCTGCTGGATCCTTTCTTCCAGGTGCTGTTTTTCTTTTTCCAGCTCTTTTTCTCATCTGGTTCAGTTCAAAAAATTAACTACTTGCTGAGCTAACAGGATAAGCGCGTTTTTCTGGGCATCGTCCAGTTTCCGGGGTATTTGGTCTATTAATGCCAGTGAGCCGATTTTGAATCCTTTTTCATTGATCAGGGGCGCGCCGCAGTAATAACGCATATAAGGGCTACTGGTAACCATTGGGTTATTTCTGAACCGGTCATCGCCCAGGTATCCTCCACCTCAAATACTGAATTGCCCATGATCGTAAACTGGCAAAAAGAGACACTTTTTTCCGTCTCTCTTATGGTTAGTCCATAATAGATTTAAACCATTGCTGCTTCTGGTCAATGATGGTAATAAGCACAATAGGCAGACCGAAAAGATACTGGCAGTCAGTGTCGTTAATTCATCTAATTGTTCTTCATTAGGCGTATCCAGGATCTGGTAAGTCAGCAGTGACTTAAGTCGTTCTCTCTCATCAGGAGGCAAAAGGGATATGAGAAATTGAGTCAGCCATCAGTGGTTGTATTAAGAGCAAAGCATGAGTATTTCAATTATTCGCGGCGGTAAAAAGAGTAAATGACTATCGCATCTGACAGACCAGTACTTTCAAAATGCGGTTAAGGAGTAAATGAACGGAACAGGAGGATGCCGTTTACTTTTCCGCATCCGTCGCCATAAAGCCCAATGAGCTTGAAGAACTATTATCATGTAAAAAAAGCACACAAGCGTATAAAAAATGGGGCCGCCGTTGAAAAGACTGGAAAAGCTATTGCTGACCAGACTTTTGAAACCCAATCGCTTGCTGGGTATAGTCTACACCGCTTTAGGAGCAGAAGGTAACAAAACAGGTACTTTCCGCAGGTTAGATTAAGGAAACAATATAGTATAATGTTTAAAAAACAATTTCATTCAGTAAAAAAAGAATAAATGCTGCCATTAGCCCAGCCGGGCATAACGGTTGATCCAGCGCTGGGGTAGTTCGCCCCGCGTAGCGGATTCGTAATCCTGGTAGCTGCAAGGGACCACGGCCATCTTGCCGGGATGTCTTGGGTTGGGTACTTCCATCCACCACTTCTCCGAACGCTGGCTTTTGTAAAATATCAGTGAAACATCTGACCGTCTGGGAGAAAGGCACGGTGTAGCGGACATGGGTCGTTTCGTCCACCAGCGACTCGTGCTTGCGGTGGTAAAACCCCTCTATCAGGTACCAGATCATGGTTGCTACCATCTCGGCCGTCTGGCCGCGATGATCGTACAAGGGATTATACTCATAAAATCCGGCAGAGGAGAGCTTATCATTTATGCCGGCGTACCAGCACAACTGGCAGGCTTCCTCAGCAGCCAGCCCAAAGGCGTGGGCATTGGCATTACCCGGAGCATCGGTCATTTTAATGGCCGTAATATCAAACTAAGCATGTCTGCTTCCCGGATTACCGGCTCCACTTCCCGGAAATTGTCGCGGAGCTGGCCAAGCCGGTAGGCTTCAAAACCCAGCGTCTCCAGAGTAGCCAGGGCGTCGGGGGAGGTCAGGTAACGCTGGTAGGCCAGGTGGGTAAAGGTAGCCAGGTAATTGGAGTTCGTGCATGAGCACATCCAGCAGATGCCGTTCGTGTTCGGCAACGGTAGGCGTATTATCCATATCCAGCAGCGCATCTACGTTCAGCACCGAGACCGGGTCTCCCAAACTTTCGTAGGCCAGATACTGACCATACATCAGGTCGTGGAGCCGCCCACCAGCACCGGAATCACCCCATGCTGCATGAGGGATTCGCATACTTCCCGGATCCGCAGATAGGTTTGTTGCAGATCAACCCGCAGCGCAGGTTGCCCAGATCGGCAATCCGGCAGGAGGCTACCGGCTTTTTGAGGGCGTATAGCTTCTGACGGACTTCAGCGGGACCGATCTTGGTACCCTTATTGAATGAGTTCCTCTCTCTTCGGGAATACCGATGATGGCCAGATGCGACTTCTGCCACGCCGGCTGTTTCTCGCCATAGCAGTCGATGCAGTGAAACAGTGCATCCGGGGGCAAGGCGTCAATGCTGGGCAGATCACTTAGCGGATCAAAGAAAAGAGCAATATTCACTATATGTAACGGAAGAGTTAAGGGGTAACCAAAGAGAGAAAGCTGTAAAAAGTATTGTTTTTCAAATAATTCTGTAGGGTAACTCACCCACAAAAAAGGCTATTTATCCTGATTGACGATGTCCGATGTTCGATTGGCGATGTTCGATTGACGATGGAAGAAGAACTATCCGGTTATTCGCCGAACTCCTAACGGCTCTGTCTGTGGGAAACAGATCTTTTAACTTATCTCATATTTCCTGCTTCATGCCTCACTTAGACACTGTTTTAAAACCCCTATGGTCATCCCCCTACCCCCTTCGGCTAGACTCTTTCCAGCCGCACCAGGGGGACCAGTTGGGTTCAAAAGTCCCCCTTGCGGGAAGCGTTGTGCCAGAGCCGAAGGGGCAGGGGAGGGGATGATGGTTGAGATCCAAATACCTTTGTAAAACCGCTTCTTACCTGATATCGAACATTGTCAAGCAACCATCAGGTATTTCCCGGTCGGTATCGCATAAAAAAAGCCCGGTCAGTAACCGGGCTCTTTCGCGCAAAACTATGGGAAACTTTTGTTACAAAGTCCTGATGGTATAACAATCCTTTTATAACAATTGTTTCCAGGTTTGTTTGGCAATGCTATATTTTAAGGTACTTCGAAGGGCCTGCCACCAATATTGGTTCATTTCGACCGCAAAGAAGGCTGCATATAACAATTGATGGCACAGCCTTGACATTGCGGCAGGCGGCCTTCCTGTTCGATCCAATATTTTACTTCGGCCGATTGAAAAACTTCATACAGGTTATCCCCAATAGGAATTGTTTTTAATCCCAAATGATAACAGGGCAGTACTAAGTGATTATCCGGAGAAATAACGATGGTAGAACTGGCCGCCCGGCAGACTGGTTTTGCCGTATCGTTGCCCCCATTGCGTCGCAGCGTAATGAAGGCTTCATTCAAATACACATTTTTCTGCTTTCCCCACCAGCTTAAGGCGGTCAGAGAAGATTCGGAGAGTCCGCCACCCGTTTGCACGGCATTGTACTCAAACACCGGATTGAGGATCAGGACCAGATTGTCGGGTAGGCAAATATTCTTCCAGATCGTCTCAATGTGTCCGATATTGTGGTCAAATACGGTGAAGAGGATATCGGGCCTTTCGCCCAGGCTACGGGCCACCCGGATGGACTCCAGCACCGAATCGTAGCAGGCCACCCCGCGCATGGCGTTATGTTCTTCCCGGATGGGAGAGTCAAGGGAGAAGTGGAGCATATCTACTTTTCCCCCGTAACTTCTCGGCATATTTGGGATAGAGCAGGCCGTTGGTAGTCAGCGTAGTAATCAGTTTTTTTGATTTAGCCAAGGCCAATAACCCATCTATTTGCCGGTGCAGGAGGGGTTCGCCGCCCGTGAAGTCAACTACCTTCACGCCCAGCCGTTTGAGATCCGTCAGATTCCGCTCCGCGTGGGCTATGGTAACATAAGGAGACGGACGTTCCCAGATATCGCAGAAACTGCAGGATGCGTTGCAGCGATAGGTCACGTAGTAGTTACACAGAACGGGATGATGAATCAGACGCATGGAGGTTTCCGGTTTATAGTTGCTGGTTTATGGTTTCTAGTTTAATCCTTGCCCAACAGGGAGCAGACGTAGTTCGTGGACCGTTAAACCGGAAACCAACAACTGGCAACCCTAAACCGGAAACCGTAAACCAACAACCTAACGAAGCCCCTCTATAAATCCATGATAAGCGGGTTTTTCTGGTAGTTATCATCAAACAGTAACGGCCAGTCTTTGCGCTTATAATAAGACCGGAGCCAGCTATCAGCATCGCCTACGTTCCAGGTGGTAATGCCGTGTTGCTGGGCCTTTGGTACCAGTTGCCGGTAGGTCTTAACCACATACAGGAACTTCTGCCGCTGCTTTTCTTTCAGTTCATCCGTAAACTCTATGCTGGTACTACCACCCGGTTGATGGCAACGTCCAGTTCGGATATATGCACTTTCAAGCCGGTTTGGGCGCAGGCTTGTATGGTGTTGTAAATTCCGTCATTGGGGGTATTGAGATTAATGTGCATCTGTAAGCCCAGTCCGTCAATGGGAATATTGCGTTTCTTAAAATCGGCCACCATATCCAGCATAGCTTTTAACTTGGCCGGGTTGGTTTCCTGACCAAAATCATTATAGAACAGTAAAGCTTTGGGATCAGCGGCCCGGGCATACTGAAAACAGCGGGCTACGTAATCACGTCCCAAGTGCCGCCGCCAGATACTGCCGCCTTCTCCCGTGTTACGCAGCGTACCATTTGACAGAAAGGCTTCGTTCACCACGTCCCAGGAAGTTACTTTTCCCTGATAATAGCCCCTACTTTCCCAATGTGATCTTTCAGCAACCCTTCCCAGGCCGCCGAGTCTCCAACAAAGTTGTTCACCCAGCCGGGTATTGCCTGATGCCAGACAAAGGTATGGCCGTGCATCCTTTCTTTTTCCATCCAGGGCAAACTGAACGATGTAATCAGCCCGTGACCAGTCATAAGTGTTCTGAGCCGGATGCACGTTATTCATTTTCAGCATGTTCTCAGCCGTAATTCCATCAAACTCCTTGCTTAATACCCTGCGGTAAGCAGTGTCGTTTCGAGGCGGGTAGGGTCAATAGCGGCTCCTACGGTGAAGGGGGCTTCTGATTGCAGGGTTACTTCCGCCGGTTTGGGGGAGCCGCTCGGGAAGGTCAATGAGGTGACAGCCCATCAGCAGAGGTAACAGTAAGAGTAATGACATGGAACGGGAGGTTAGCATAAGGGTTTGGTTAAAGGTTAGTACAGGAAAATAGCCGAAAAATTTGCATTATACAAGGCTATACCATGAATAATCCCAAAAGGGTAGCTAAAGTGTGAGGGTACGGCAAACGGCGGGATGCTAACAATAAAAGTTTGCCCCTCTGGGCAGGAGAGGGGCGGTAGTGCCGTGCCGAAGCCGTTGTTTTATTTACTGTAGCATTTTCACCAGGTGGTCACCTTCATTTTCAGCTCTTTACGATCCACAATCAGGTCGAGGAAGCCATGTTCGAGCACAAATTCAGCACTCTGGAAATCTTTGGGCAGATCCTTACCAATAGTCTCACGAATGACTCTTGGACCGGCAAAACCAATCATGGCACCGGGTTCGGCAATGTTCAAGTCGCCCAGCATGGCGTACGAAGCCGTGACGCCTCCCGTAGTAGGGTCGGTCAGCAGGGAAATAAAAGGAATACCCGCTTGGTCCAGCAGGGATAGCTTGGCGGAAGTTTTAGCCATCTGCATCAGCGAGAAGCCGGCTTCCATCATCCGGGCGCCGCCGGTGCGGGAAATAACCAGCAGGGGAACGCGGTTGTGCAGGGCAAAATCAATGGCCCGACCAATTTTTCTCTACTACCGAACCCATCGAGCCCCCGATAAAATTAAAGTCCATCACGGCAACTGACAGCATCTGGTCATTTACTTTGCCATGCGCCGTCCGGACGGCATCCTTTAGCCGGGTTTTCTTCTGGGTAGCCGCAATTGGTCGGGATACGATTTGGTGTCTACGAATTTCAGCGGGTCCTGAGAAGTCATGTTTGCATCGGTCTCCGTAAACTCGTTGTTATCAAAGAGCAATTCAAAATACTCTTCGGAGCCGATCTTTTCGTGGTAGTTGCAGTGAATGCAGGTGTATGCGTGGTTTTTGTGTTCGCGGGTGTGCATCACCTTCTTACATTCGGGACATTTATACCACAAACCATCCGGTGCTTCGCGCTTCAGTTCGGTTGGGGTAACAATATTTTTTTCTTTCCGGGTAAACCAAGACATAGTTTATGAAATGTTAATTGTTGAATGCGCAATGTTAAATGGTTATTGGGTATTAAGGTATTGGGTATCAGATAATAGTGTTGAACTGAATGACCTCTTTCTAATACCTAATAACCAGTACCTGATACCCATTTAACATTGAGCATTTAAAATTTAGAATTTAACATTTGCCTTTAGGCTATTGTAATTTCCGGCGCCAGATATACGTCCTGAATGGCTTGTAAAATAGAGGCGCCTTCAGTCATCGGCCGCTGGAAGGCTTTGCGTCCCGAAATCAGTCCCGTTCCCCCGGCCCGTTTATTAATCACGGCCGTCCGGACGGCTTCCTTCAGGTCTGACTCTCCAGCCGAGGCGCCGCCGGAATTAATCAGGCCGGCCCGGCCCATGTAGCAGTTGGCTACCTGATAGCGGCACAGGTCAATGGGGTGATCAGAAGTCAATTGGGTATAGATCCGTTCGTCGGTTTTGCCGTAGCTGGAACCCGATATATTCAACGCCTTAAAGCCACCGTTAGTTTCCGGAAGCTTCTGCTTGATAATGTCGGCCTGAATAGTAACCCCCAGATGATTCGCTTGTCCGGTAAGGTCCGCCGAGAGGTGGTAGTCAATTCCTTCTTTCTTAAAGGCATTGTTACGGGTGTAGCACCAAAGGATGGTAGCCATCCCAAGCTGGTGGGCTTCTTCAAAGGCCCGGGCCACGTCCACAATCTGCCGGGATGATTCCTCCGAGCCAAAGTAAATCGTTGCGCCCACAGCTACCGCCCCCAGATTCCAGGCCTCCCGTACGGAGCCAAACATAATCTGGTCGTATTTATTCGGGTAGGTTAGTAGTTCGTTGTGGTTTATTTTGACGATGAACGGGATTTTATGCGCATATTTCCGGGAGGTCATGCCCAGCACGCCAAACGTAGTAGCTACGGCATTGCAACCGCCTTCAATGGCCAGTTTGACTATATTTTCCGGATCAAAATAAATCGGGTTTTTGGCGAATGAGGCCCCGGCACTGTGTTCTATTCCCTGGTCGATGGGCAGAACAGACAGGTAACCCGTACCGGCCAGGCGGCCTGAGTTGAATAATTGTCCCAGACTGCGCAGTACTTGCGGGCTGCGGTTGGTGGAGTTCAGAACCGTATTTATAAAATCGGGGGAAGGTAAGTGCAACTGGTCCTTCGAGATCGTCTTACAGGTATGGCCAAGCAGGGAATCCTGGTCATTGCCCAACAGGTCAGTAATTTTCTGATAGGACATGGTAAGTCAGTTTGGTAAAAGTATAAGGCCAAAGTTATTTATTATTTACGGATTGTCTAATGCCGGTAATGAGGTGTGGGATAACTTTAACTTTGACCAAGTTCCTCCTGTTCAGGGCAGGCAGAAAGCAGCAATAGATCAGCCATGAGAATTTGTTTTTCTTTTGCCCTTCTATTCCGGCGAAAACCTTAGTAAAATTGCAGCTTAGCATGTACCACCAAACCTTTATCATTTTTATCTATGCCTGCCTGGTTTTTATGTAAAATCCGTTACCGGAAAGAGGCCGAAAACGGCAAACAAATCACCATCAACGAATCGTATCTGGTTGATTCAGTTTCGTTTACCGATGCCGAAGCCCGAATCTATAAGGAATTGGAAAGTATCATCAAGGACTTTACGCTGACCAGTGTAAGCCAGATGAAAGTAGCCGACGTGTTTCACTACGAGGACGCCGAAATCTGGTTTAAGTGCAAGGTGCAGTATGTTTCCCTGGATGAAAAGAGCGGTAAGGAGAAGAAAATCCAGAATATCATGCTGATTACGGCCGAAAACGTAAAACAGGCCTATGAACGGATTGAAGAAAGCCTGAAAACCATGCTGGTACCGTTTGATATTACGGATATCAATACCACAAATATCGTTGAAATTTTCCCGTATTACGCTGACGAACCTGAAATTCCCGCTAATTTCCGTCCACTCAGTGAAGTAAAGGAAGAAGCCGAAGTGGAGTAAACGGGCATTGGCGCTGCCATTAGATGATCCCCGGCCGGTTTTCAAAACCCGCCGGGGATTTTTTTAACTCTGGCATTTACTTCTCCTTATGCAACGTTTCACGGCAGAAAGCCCTGCCAGGGCTGCACGTTTAAATTTGACGCAGTAGTCAACCTATGCGGGTAAAAAAATAGAAACAGTCTGATGCAACAGGTCTAAGTTTCCCGATTTTGGGCTTATGCTATCTGCCCGCTTAATGGTAAGTTAGTGTGTATTGTACACATTATTGGGTGTATTTTTAACAGTCAGTCAGGATTGAAAACAGGGCTTCATTTGAATTTTAACCGCTTTTCAAATAAGTTGTGTGTATTAGTATGTTGTACACAAATAAAAAAAACAATATGAAAACACTTTTTTTAACTCTGGTAACCGTTCTAATTTACTGTTCAGCTACTTGCCAAACGTTGCAAAATGACAAGATAATTGGAGAATGGACCGTTAAGAATTCCCAGTTGATTGCTGAAATGGGACTCGATAAAGAACAGTCTCAACAAATGGAAAGCCTAAGGAAAGGATTCATTGGCTCCACATTTGTCTTTAAAGCTGACCGTATCTTCCAGATTAAGTTTCCTGCTACTGCCAATAACTTTATGAAGGAGCTAGCGATGTTGAATAATAAAAATGGAAACTAAATCCGAAAGAAAGTTCAGTAGCAATTGGAACAGATAAAGACCAATACTCTTTAATGGGAATTCTTGTAAAAAATCAAGGAGGTAAGACCTATTTTATCCTTGAGGAGAGCCCTTTCTTATTAGAAGTCACTAAGAAATAATCTGTGGCTAACACCGCGTTCGACCGACCACCAGCCCTGCCAAGCGCATAGCCTCACCGCAATGGTCATGGCGTCGGGAATGCTAGTTCCGTGTGCGACTCGTTTTCTTGAAAGATCGAAAGATCGGGAAAGAAGCAGCATGGAGACATGCTGACAACTCAAGGTTCGAACAAGTGCGACTTTTAGTCAACTCTTGTCCCAAACGTGAATTGGAGAAAGCGTTGCCCCCATTGTTAGTCTTGACACGACTAAGGGTGGATGCAGGGGCAAGAAGCCGGTCACGTTAAACGCTCTAGCGAATCCCGGCAAGCAGGAAGGTACGGACAGCGCAGAGCGAAGCTACTCTGACCCATCGTAAAGCACGACAAGCCAACGAGCGTTAACAGGCTTGACCAAAACGGTACAGGATAGGGGGCTGGCGGCGAGGGATCCGACCAGTATTCACGCCCGCAAAACCCAGTGGAAAGTAGCGTCCTAACCCTTCACAAAACGAACCTTGGGAACGAGGAAAAGCCTTGTGTTCTCTTTCTGGTAGCAGTTTTACCCGAAAGCAGGTGTCAACCGCATGAACACAAGGAGTAGGATTGTCTATCAAGCTAACGCTTCGGGTAATGCCGAAGATACGCCCACGTAGACACCTTAGGATTGGAAGGTAAACTGGCCGGTAGGAGTCAACATGTTATGAGCACGGATGCAAATCTGATGTATGAATGGAAAGATTAAACCTGAAAGGGTTTACTTTCAAGCTCCAAAAAGCGAATTTACCAAGCCTCTTTCATCGAAGAGGTGCTCCTTGCCAGGGAGCCAATTCAAGGAGGAGCCGGATGAGGGGAAACTATCATGTCCGGTTTTGGAGGACCAGCCGAAGGGGTAACCCTTCGGCTGAGTCTAACTACCTGCAACCCAAAAAACGAACACAAATTTCACAATAATTCTAACTGAAATAGTATGGACATAGCTGGGAAAAATATTTTAATCACAGGTGCTTCTGCTGGAATAGGCAAAGCTTTGGCTGATACGTTGGCGAATGAAGCGGCTGTTTTGGTTTTGGTCGCAAGACGACTTGAAAAAATTGAAGAAATAAAAGCCAACCTTTTTAAAAATATCCAAACCTAAAAGTTATACTCTTTGGAAAGGATATTTCAATAAGAGAAAACCAAATTGAAATTTTGGCAGAATTGCACAATCAAAATATTGCATTGGATATGTTAATCAACAATGCGGGTATTGGGGATGAAAGCCTGTTTTTCGAAAGTGAATGGAAAAAAGCAGAAAACATTATTGACCTGAACAACAAAAAGCGTGATCAGCCTTACCCACCTTTTAGTGCCTCAGTTTGTAAAAAATCCGAAAGGAAAATGTATCGTTTTTATAGGCTCGGGCGGAGGTATTGCTTGGATGGCGGGCAGCCTTGATTATTACGCTGCAAAACACTTCATCACAGCAGCGGCAATGATTGTAAGAGCTGAACTTAAACCAAAAGGCATTCAAGTAAATTTGGTTTGTCCCGGCCCCGTAGATACAGAGTTTGATGCTCTTGCAGGTATTGAAAAAGGAATGAAGGGCGGACCTTCCCAAAAAACAAGAATTTCATCTGAGGAATGCGCCAATGATATTATAAAAGGCATTAAGCAAAACAAAGCTGCCATATTTCCTGGCAAAAAACTAAATAGATTAATGAAATTCTATTTATTGCTTCCGTGGAATATTCGTAGGATTATTTTAGAAAATGATGGCAAGAAATTATATAAAAATCAATTTTAGTTATGTATGAACTCTTAAAAATTTCAACGCTTATAGTTGCGGGTTGGTTAGCGGGAGCCGAAAGTGGTTCTTGGTCTTGTGTACATCCGGTAATTGCCAAACTTGATCCCGACAACCAAATACTTTTCCAAAAGGGATTGCTTAAAACCTTTGGACGGATAATGCCGGTCTTAATGCCTTTAAACTTTATGTTGGTTATTTTACTGGCCAGTTTCACTGAAGATAAGACTTCAATGATTTTTTATTTACGACTTATTGCGGTCATTCTTTTGGCGACAATGATTTTTACAACAGTTGTCTTTAACGTTCCTGTCAATATCCAAACTGGAAAGTGGAATGATGAATACAATGAGAAATGGAAAAAGAAAAGAAAAATATGGCAAATTTTTCAAGGTTATCGCTCTATAATACTATTTATCGTATTTGTGGTGTTAGTAGTTGCACAAATCCGATACTAAAGGAAGCTAACCAAAAAAGGCAGCTGGTAACATTGACTATAAGCAATGCGGGTTTGGTGATAAATTGAAAGTGAGTGAACATTAACAAACATATCAGTAGGCTGAAAGTGAAGAGCTTTTTAATCCCGCACTCACGCATCGCCTTGTACGTTCGTTGGCAGTAAGCAAAAGAAAAAATGAAACGAGGATTGTTACTTGTGTTTCTGCTGATCAGCAAAGCGGCTCTCTCACAAACTCAATTAGAGATGAACCAGCAGGCACACGCTGCCTATCAGCAGGCAGACAAAGAATTGAATACGGTATACCGTAAGATTTTGTCCTTGTATAAAGAGGATACCGTCTTCATTGCCAAATTAAAGGAGTCGCAGCGGATATGGGTTAAGTTCCGCGATGCCGAAGTGAAAATGAAGTATCCGGACCGAGAAGCCGGATTTTATGGTTCTGTTCATCCACTTTGTTGGTCGAACTACTTGGAACAGCTTACTTATCAACGAACCGAAAAACTAAAAGAATGGCTTAAGGGAGCCGAAGAAGGGGATGTATGTGCGGGGTCAGCCATGATTAAAGAATGAAAAGATAAAGCCAACTGCCAACACCACGCTGACCGATAACCGGGCCGCTAACCCTAGCCTTACCGCAAAGCCAACGCTGGAAAAACCCTAGCTTCGAGCCACGCCGTCGGATAGCTTTGCTCCGATATGTGCAACCAAATAGAAAAATGACAAATCACGTATTCTTTTACCTTGGACTTTCGATGATTATGATGCATGAGATGGACGCAATCAGGTGTAAAGAATGGAGAATCTTCCCCGGAATGTCATTTTTAAATGACAATATGGGCTTTAAAGTTTTTATGTTCGCTCATGTCCCACTATACTACTATATCTTTAGCAGTCTTGATGGCGAAAATAATGAAAGCTTTATTTATGGATTTAGCGTTTTTCTTGTCATTCATCTCGGTCTGCATTTACTGTTTTTAATGCATAAAAAGAATGAGTTCAAAGATTGGATTTCTTGGACAATTATTGGTGGAACTGGAGTGTGCGGATTACTCGAAATAGTATTAACAAAATAATGACGGCTGCACACAACACCATACCCGCCGACAACCGGTGCGCCTCATCGCACGGCCGGCGCTGGGTAGTTTTGATACATTAGCACCAATAGAAAAAATATAAAGAAAACGTAACAGCGACTAGTAGAAGTACAATTGGATAATCACTATTTTAAGTATTCTTTACCAAAAAACACTCTTTAAGGATAAACTCAGATGAACCCAAGACTACTCCTTTGCTTTGCCCTCCTAGCGGGGCTAGTGTCCTGTAAGCAGACCGCTGAAATTGCCCCTAGCGAAGACGTGACTACGCTGCAAGCACGCTTCCACGGCAAGTACAAACCCATTTCCTCCACAAGCAGCGAAGCCTTAGACATAGACCAAGACGGCAAAGCCTCCACGAATATGCTTCAAGAAATAGCGGCCTTGCAAAACCAGCCAATCGAGGTGCATATCTACGGGAAAAGTCAGTACAATGCTGAGCCGTCTTTCAGTTTTGTGCATTACTGGCCTAGACAGGAATTCCGTCCGGCCGTACCGCAAGGCTATGATCCTACAGTAAAGGTGAGCTATTACACCAGTGTAGTCCACTGGGACTTTGCCTTTGACCAATCCCTTACCCAGCTTCAGTTACAACCCCAACCTCCTACTTTAACCGACCCGGAATTTTATACGCCTCCCCAAGCCGTTACCGTAAAAGAGAAGGACCGCCTGGAAGTCACCCTCACTAAACGCTTATACACCACTAGTGGCTGGAAGACGGTTCAGATCGTAACCCTCTACGAGCTATACACCAAAGCAACGTAGTCCTTCTGGTGAAGGAAACTTTACGGTAAATCTTCATATAAAAGACATGACTAAACGAAGTAATGGTGCTAACACCCCGCTGAAACGCCAACCACCCCTCCCTACCGCAGGGTTATCAGCGCAACGGACCTGGCTGCGGCAATGTTTGTTTCGTTATGCCCAACCGAGAGAAATTATGTTTGATGATGAAAAGACAGAGTGGATAAAGAGAGAGTTTAAGGTAGAGGATTTTAAAGTACCTTATAGCGATTACGAAGAAAATTGAAAGTAAATTCATTATCAAGGATGATCGGCATATGCACTTTAATTATTGGAATGAGCACTTAAAAGGAGTTAAATTGGTCAAGGAGACTCTTCAATCCGCAGATGAGTTTTACCCTCTATAACCGAAGAAACGGTTAATTATTGGTTTATTATGATAGAAGGTTTCTCTTCCGGACATAGACACCGGCTGATCGATGCAAAACCATACCCAGCCCATACGTTTTTTCGCTGGCTTGGCACACCCTGGATGTATGTAGTGGACAAGCGATACAACTGGTTGATACTAATTGAAATTAACTAATGACCGGAAGAGAATTTATTATGCCAGACAAGGTATAGAAGAAAAAATAAAGGCCGGTGCTTAACACCGCCCGCAAACGACAACCGACCTTCCTCAACGCATTGCTCCACCGCAATGGGATGGGTTTACGTGGGTTCCTGTTCCGTTAGCCGTTAGCAGGAAAAACGTCTCCTAACGGATAGAGAAGTTAGTAAAAGTCAGACAAGCCGGGTTTGCAGCAACAGATGAAGGGTTGCCAGCCGAAACCGAGCCGGAAGCAGTTGACAAAGCCCTAAGTCAACGATTTAAAACAAAAGATGAGTTGCGGCCAGTACAATTGGTGAAAAGAGACAACGAAGCCCCGAAATTGAAGGATCAATAAAGACAAAGGCTGAATGGCTAACACAAAATCACTGCTCGATATTATTCTATGAGACAATATTTGATACTGTTAATTCTGCTTATAAAGTTCTCCAATGCGTTATGCCAGGCCGAAAAGATAGATTCCATATTCAGTGACTGGAGATATCTTGATAGACCAGGTGGTGTAATTGCAGTACTTAAAGACGGAGAAGTGCTTTACAAAAAAGCTTTTGGAGCATCAGATATCCAAAGGAGAAGCCCAAATTCAATCGGTACACCTTTTGAATTAGCTTCCATAGCCAAACAATTTACAGCCACCTGTATTGCCCTTCTTGAGGAACAGGGTAAGCTTTCTAAAGAGGATGACATCAAAATTTACTATCCTCAATTCCAGTTTTCAGAAAAAATCACCATAAAGAATCTGCTTGACCATACCAGTGGAATAAGAGAAGCGTATGTGCTAACCATCCTGTCGGGAAAGGTCAATTTAAAAGGACAGGTGCCGAAACGATATCAAACCAAGGAGCATCTGTTAAAAGTCCTGTCTAAGGAAAAAGACTTGAACTTTAAGACAGGTGATGAGCTCGACTTTCGCATTTTCTCATAATGCAACCTACCAAAGGGTTGAAATAGGGTTAATTCTTCAAATAGTTTTTGAACATCATGTCTAAAACGCGATATTCAAAAACTAAAAATACCTTTATGTGCGCCGTTTAAGCCTGGTTTTCTGATTTTCACAAATGCGAAAGTCGAGATGAGATGGTGTACACAAACATCAACTATATTCTATTGGGTGACATTGCAGAAAAAGTGAGTGGTATGAAACTAAGACAATTTGCTGATAGTGCTATATTCAGGCCCTTGAAAATGCATAACACTTTTTCAACGATCACGAAATCGGCACCAAAACGGTAGGCTATTATTATACCGGAAAAACATTTAAAAAAGGCATTCAGAAGGAGGCATTGTAGAGATCACAATTTAATAAGCACCATTGATGATTTAATTCTTTGGAGCAATAATTTTTATGCGAACAAACTTGGAAAAAAGATCCCCTGTTCTTTGACAAGTTAACTACAAGCAGCAGGCTAACTAATGGCGAAGCTACGGGATACGGGTATGGCCTGTTTACTTCAACCTATAAAGGGTTTGATCTGGTGTATCATGGGGGAGATAATGGGATCCACACCTCCATACTATTGACAGTACCAGATAAAAGAATAGCGGTGGTTTGTCTTGCCAACTCGTCAAGATATAACGCCCTGGAGAGTAAGCATACAAAATCGTTGATATATTTTGGAGGATTCTTTGCCTAAATCAAAACCTTTGGAGCCTTTTAGCTATATCAATTTGGATAAAGAACAGCTTTCTTCTAAAGTTGGGCTTTACTATTTGATTGCAAAGAATAATCTCGGGCAATTGCGAAAGGTAACGTTAGAAGATGAAAGCCTGTTCATCAGTGATCATTATAGTGCAAAAGGGCTGAAGCTACATGCGGTCAGTGAGAATTATTTTGTCGCAAAGAATCCATCAGATGAATATTTACACATTTACTTTTTATCGGATTCAACCTCCGGGCATGCGCTCCGGGAGGTATACCTGGATAAAGTAGATCTGAAATTTTCGGCATACAAACCCGTTCAGGTTCAACCTGATGACTACAAAGGCACATACGTCAACGAAAGCACCGGGGCAAGGATTAAAGTGAGTACCAGCAAAGGCGGAATCAAGGCAAGAAAGGGAATAATTAGAATACCCATGACTGTTTTCAAAGCGGATGTGTTTTATGCAACACAGAATAATGCATTGTTTGTCTTTGAAAGAAACAAAGTTAATACCGTTATTGGTTTAAAAATAAATGCAGAGGATTTTAGAAATCTCAGGTTGAATAAAATAAATCACCTATTAAAAAGAGGCGACGAAGGCCGTTGCAAGAAGCATTGATAAAGACAAAGGCCGAACGGCTAACATCAAACAGTCTAATAACTGGGGCTCCTCCAGCGCATAGTCAAATTGCAACACCACCAATTTACGGCTGCTCATGCTACGTTGGCGGTCATTGTATAGACCCCCCGCAAATATTAAACAGACAAGAGTATGACAACAGATCAATATCCAAAATTTTATTTGTACAGACGTATTGTTCAGGCAAAACTCTTTATTGACAAATTCTATTCAGAAAAATCGACCTTGATAATATTTCAGACGAAGCATACTTTTCGAAATTTCATTTTATAAGACTGTTTAAATCCATTTACGGAAAAACACCTCACCAATACCTTACAACTGTCAGAATTGAGAGAGCACAACAGCTTCTCCAGCAAAACAAATCAGTAAGTGAAGTGTGTTTTTTAGTAGGTTATGATAGTGTAAGTACTTTTAGCGGACTATTCACCAAATTGGTAGGTAAAACACCTTCTCAATACTTAACTTATTTTAATCAACGAAAAAGTCAAATACAATCGAAACCGTTGGCTTTCGTTCCAAATTGTTATGCCTTTATGCACGGTTGGACCGAGAATCGCAATTTTGAAGAAACCAATATCTAAATCATTGCTGTCATTTGCATTGAGTTTAACAATTAAATGGATAAGCAATGATAACAAAAATGACGGTAACAAACATTCACGTTATAGACCAAAACAGAGCCTATGACTTCTATGTAAACAAATTAGGGTTCAAACTTGTGGATGATATTCCAATGGGACCAGATACACGATGGTTGACAGTTTCACCACCAGACCAGCCTGACCTACAGCTTGTATTATTCCCAGTTACTGTAAGCAAAATGTTCCCAAAAGAAATTGCCGAAACTTTAATCGACTTAATCAAAAAGGGAATATTTGGATGTGGTGTATTAACCTGTAAAGACATTCTTGCCACTTACGAAGAACTAAAAGCAAAAGGTGTAGAATTTATAAAACCACCTACAAAAGAATTTTATGGTACTGAAGCACTATTCAAAGATGATTCGGGAAACTATTTTTCATTGCAATCTATAAACAACTTTGGCAATGAAAACAATATTTGACACTTCGACAAGAGATGAATTATTACAGAGAATTAACTCACTCAATGAAGAATGCAAACCTATTTGGGGCAAAATGAATGTTTATCAAATGACCAAACACTGCACTATTTGGAACCAGTGGGTTTTGGGCAAAAAAGATTGTATTTACAAACAAGATTTTCTTGGAAAAATATTTGGCAAAATGGCATTAAAGAGTAATACAAAGGACGACAAGCCTATAAGCAAAAATATGCCAGCAGGAAAAGCATTTTCTGTGAAAAGAAAAGGAAGGCGATTTAAAATCTCAAATGTCAATTTGGACTGAGCAAATTAAATCCTATGAAAACTTTTCAAATGATAATTTCATTCATGACTTTTTTGGTAAAATGACAATTGACCAAATTGGAATTTTTGCATATAAGCATAATGACCACCATTTAAGACAATTTAATGTGTGAAAAAACAACGAACGGGCAAACAGACTGCCTACCAGAAGATTATTAACCAATTCTCGTCCTCCCAAATCCGCCTGGTGGCAATCCCGGCAGCCGTGGACTATGTACAAATGTGCCCCCAATGGGCAATAGAAACTGAGTCAGTAGGAATACTTATGGCAGATACCGCCGTCGGATATACTTTGTTAAGCCTTTGCTTGATTTGCCAGTAGGCATAGCCGTATACTGCCAATCCCAACAGAAAGAGGGACAGCAGGCTGTAGCCTAACCATTTACCCACTTTTTTAAGCGTTTTCGTGTAGTGTCAGTTGAGTTTCAGGTTGTGTACTGTGTTTTTCTTCGGAACAGTTACTTCAGAAATTAAGAAGGGGACATTAGGGTAGTATGCAACTGCTCTGGTTATTTGAACATGGGTTCTTGCAGAAAGCCGGACGCCTGTGGCAGGTAGGTTTGGCTATATCCCAGTAGCAGAAATAGTGCCATGGGTTACGGAGAAACAAAGCGTCTTTTTTCCATTGCCCCGAGTTAGCCAGTCCGTAGCCAATCCGAATTGATTTTTCCAGACCCAGGCCGGTGTAGCCCGCACCCGGATGGTTATCTTTGTGCCCGTATCATTGCGGAAAAAAGTGCAGCTTATCCGGCAGCACAGTAGCTGTTTGCCCTTCCGATAAGGTAATATTCTTGCCGTCTAACCCCACCGTAAGCTGGCCGGTAAGTACGGTAAATTGCTCCTCGAATGTTTTATGATAGTGCCATCCGTTACCTTCTTTCGGCTCAATCTCCACCTGAATCAGTTCGTAGGTGCCCTTACTTTCGTGGCTGGTGGTGAGAAAAGTAGACTCGTAATTGCCATCTCTGTTGCGGATGGTCCCATCGGTTCGGCTTTCTACCCGTCGGTCGAGTGCAGGTAAAAACGGGCAAACCCTACCAGGGCCAGGTAAATCATCAAAATCAGCCCAACAGGAAAGCCTAGTGAGGCAGTTAGTTTTACCCAAGGAGCAGTTTCTCCCTGCCAAAGCACATAGGAGAATAACAAATAGCTCGAAAGCAGCAGGGCAATGAGCAGTAGTTTGCGATAGGGGAAGGATAGTCTTCCTGGCTCGGTTGCATACCATCACGAAAAGGTTGACCATGAAAGACACACGAAGTGGTGCGCCTATTTTGCTTTTCTTTCCTCATCCACAAAGCGTTACAAAAGGGTGGTATTCCAACAACTATTTATGGTGGCTACTAGAAGAGCCAATACATTTTTCGTGAGGCATTACAATCGGTACAAAGAGATACTTACCAATAGTTTAACTAATTTGAGCGGCATCTTTAATGAGCAACTTAGAGATCACTCCGCACTTTAGGCCGTAGGTAAACTACACTTTACCCTAAAACTTTAAAAGGATGAAATTAAACTGGAATCACTTCCTTCCCGGGTCAGGTACATCAAACTGGTTTCTGATCCTGCCCTTCATTTTCCTGATTCAGGTCTACGCCGGACTGCCGGTTTTGGGCCAACCAATCCCTAAAACGGAGTCCTTATTTGACGGAATAACTCTGAAAGGCTGGAAGACCGTTGATCCTACCCATGAAAAGCTGTGGTATGTGGCTGACAGCACCATTATCAGCGGGGATGGGGTGCAGAAGATACCCGATAACCGGTACCTTTATACGCGGAAAGAATACGGTGATTTTGAATTCCGCTGCCTGTTCCGCCTAACCGGGGACCCTTCGACGGGAATGATTAATAGCGGTATTCAATATCGCTCCCTCATTGAGGGCGGTAAGATGGTTGGCTATCAGGCTGACATTGGCAACGGGTATTGGGGAGACATTTACGACGAACACCGGCGGGGCAAACTGGCGGCGGCGATATGAGCACTCTTAAGCGTATCCTTAAGGAAGATGGCTGGAATAGTTATATCATTCGCTGCAAAGGCAACCGGCACGAATTGTATATCAATGGGGTTAAAACCTGCGACTATATCGAAAAAGACGGCAAAATTCCGCAAAAGGGGTCATTGCGGTTCAGATTCACAGCGGAGGGGCAGCCAAGGTAGCGTTCAGGGACCTTACACTATCAGAGCTTTAACTTTTATTGGTTATTATTTAGAGAATTAGTGCAAAAACCTCTTATTTTTATACCAACGTTGTGCTCTCCCTTCCCCTTACTGATACTATGCCACTTACACCTATCCAGAAGTTTTGTTTGTTTCTACCTATCCTGGCTGGTATTAGCCTCTGACCCCAGCCGAGGGATTAGCTCAGGATGCTAAAGCCAAGACCCAACAAAACACTGCCAGTTTTGACCGGGAATACGCCCTGGAAGCGACTATGCTAGGGTATTTTGCTAAAGACGGTTCGCGCAATCCCACCTTACGGGCTAAAAAAGGGGAGAAGGTTCGTATTACGATTACCAACGGTGAAGTCATGACCCATGATATTGCCCTGGAAAAACTCGGAATTAAAAGCAAGACTTTGCAGGAAAAAGGTTCCAGTGCCAGCATTACGTTTACCGCCGAAAAAAGTGATACCTATTTCTGTTCGGTTCCCGGCCACCGGGCGGCGGGTATGGTCGGCAACTTCCAGGTGGTGGAGGGCGAAATCTCCGAAACCACGGTTGCCGGGCAACTACCCCAAAAGAATGGGAAACCGGTAAACCTGAATTTTGAGACGGGGACCCTACAGGACTGGACCGCTACCGGCGATGCATTTGCCAGCCCGCTTTTCAATCAGGACCCGTCGCCGGTTCATGAGAAAGATATGAGCATCGGCTTCGCCGGAAAGTATTTTCTGAGCAGCGGGGGAACGGCTAATTATAAACAGACCGGTACGTTAACTTCCGTACCCTTTACCGTAACCCAGCCTTTTGCCGCTTTTCGGATTTCGGGGGGAGCCTTGCAGGATACCCGGGTGGAAATGGTACTGGCAGGAACCGATAAGGTCATTTTCCATAGCACCGGGCAGGGGAGAGCTACCCTTCAGCC
Organism: Cytophagales bacterium; assembly: GCA_030448185.1. Lineage (GTDB taxonomy): Bacteria > Bacteroidota > Bacteroidia > Cytophagales > 172606-1 > CADCTQ01. Next base: position 93,191 of record JAUJNL010000002.1, read on the forward strand.
AGTCGTGGTTGACCTGCAACCGTACGTAAATCAGGAGATCTTTATCCGCATTATTGATAAAGAGACTGGCATTTCCCAGATCCCTTACATTCCCAACGATAAATGGGCGCACATCAACTTTGATGAATTCCTCTTCTATCCCAGCCGTCCTGCTTTCCCCAACGAGCTGCAACAAAAAGACATTATTATCCTGCCACCGCTGGACCCGGTGCTGAATGCCGGTCTTTCCGGTCCTGAAGCGGCCAAAGCCATGACGCCACCCAAAGGGTTCAAGGTAACCCTAGCCGCGGCGGAACCGGATATCGTCCGTCCGATCAGTTTTACCATTGACCCACGCGGCCGGCTTTGGGTGGTTGAGGGCCACACGTACCCCGTTCCCGCACCCGAAGGACAAGGCCGGGACCGGATTCTTATTTTTGAAGACACCAATGGCGACGGTACCCTGGATAATCGGAAGGTATTTGCTGAAGGATTGAACCTGGTGAGTGGTATTGAAGTAGGAATGGGAGGCGTATGGCTCGGCGCAGCCCCGTACCTGTTATTTATTCCGGTGGATGCCAAAACCGATAAGCCGGCCGGACCGCCCCAAAAACTGCTCGACGGATGGGGTACCAGAGACACGCACGAAGTACTCAACAACTTACGATGGGGACCAGACGGCTGGTTGTACGGCACCCACGGGGTTTTTACTCATTCCAATGTAGGTAAGCCGGGTGCGACGGATTTAGAACGAACCAAAATTAATGCTGGGGTCTGGCGGTATCATCCTACTACGCATCAGTTTGAAGTGTTTGCCGAAGGGACCAGTAATCCCTGGGGCATCGACTTCAACGACTACGGCCATGCATTCATTACTGCCTGCGTGATTCCTCATATGTATCACATGATTCAGGGAGGCCGCTATTTCCGTCAGGCCGGAAAGCATTTTAACCCGTATACCTACGACGATATCAAAACCCACGCCGACCACGTGCATTGGGTAGGAGACCGGGGGCCTCACGCCGGTAATTTCCGGTCGGCTTCCGCCGGAGGTGGTCATGCCCATGCCGGTGCGATGATCTACCTCGGCAACAGCTGGCCGCAGGAATACCGCCATACGATTTTCATGAACAATATCAACGGCGCCCGGCTGAACCAGGACTATCCGACCCGGTCCGGCTCCGGTTATATGGTCACCCACCGGCCTGATTTCATGGCCATGAACGACTCCTGGTCACAGTGGCTCAATATGAAATACGACCCCAGCGGCTCGGTGTGGGCCATCGACTGGTACGACAAAAATCAGTGCCACAGCTCCAATCCGGATGTGCATGATAAAACCATGGGACGGATTTTCAAGATTACCCATGAAAGCGACAAATGGGTACAGGTTGACCTGACAAAGGCTTCGGACAAGGAGCTGGTTAACTATCAGTTAAGCCCTAACGAATGGTACGTACGGCAAGCCCGGGGTAATTCTGCAGGAACGTGGTCCGACAAAAAGGTACATAAGGCCCTCAAGGAAATCCTCGCTAACAACCCTGATGCGACCCGCAAACTCCCGGGCACTCTGGACGCTGCACGTGACCAAAGGACTCACGGAGAAGGACGGTGAATCTGCTGGCCCACGAAAATGAATACGTGAGAAGCTGGGCGGTGCAACTGCTGGCGGAAGACAAAACGGTTTCTGCTGAGGCCATGAAACGGTTTGTCGAACTGGCGCAAAAGGATAATTCAGCGCTGATACGGCTTTACCTGGCTTCGGCTATGAATCGGGTAGAACCTGCTCAGCGCTGGGATGTGCTGGATGCATTGGTGCAGCAATCAGAAGATAAGGATGACCACAATCTACCGTTAATGCTTTGGTACGCCGCCGAACCGCTGGCAGCCATTGATATGAAACGGGCACTGGAAATGGGCCAAAAATCAAAATGCCGAAACTGCTGCCGTTTACCATTCAGCGCGTTGCCGCCATCGGTACGGAAGATGCTAAAAAATTGCTTAAAGAATTAAACCTGCAATTGGGCAAAACGGGGCAGTCCCATGAGCACCACGAAAGTATGGCACTGATTGACAAGTTACTGGAAAAGTAAGTACTTAAGGGTAAAAAGATATAAGATGGTGGATGTTGCTTATCAGCACCGGTCAAGAAATTCATTTGTTAAATGAAGCGGAGGTTGAGACATTAACGCAAGGTCATAAAACCATCCTTCAGCCAGAATTTGCAGACTACCTGCCACTGTTTAATGATGAGTAATCAGGAAAAGAAGTCAAAGAATTAGCGTCCATATTCTCAGTGATCCCCTGACAGTGTATAAGTGGTTTTCTCCTTTGGAAAAGGACTGGTAGGATTATTTAACGAAAAAGGCGTAGGTCGCAAGCCATTTTCACTGTCTCCGACCAGGCAGTGATCAAGAAAGTACAGGCTAATCATCAGAAGTTGTCTTTGGCCGGTAAAACGGCAATCAAGGCTGAACTCGATAAGAGTTCTCAGAGAGAACACAAAACGTTTTAAAGAGTTTGGTGTCGGATGAAACGCTAGTAAGTGCTAATTCAAGCGGGACGCTCAGCAAGTGACTTATAAGCAGGAGTTTGAGAGAGATTGAACAACTCAAGACCAGCACCATGTAGGGTGTTTATGGAAGTGGAGAATAGGTTTTGTTTAACGCCGGTAATGGCTTATTTACAACCAGTATCCAGGAAGAAATTAATTAAACAATGAATGTCTTTGGGCGGCGAAGCTAAATAAAAAGTTTTCTAGAATAAGCTATTACCGCTGATTTTATCATTGATTCCATTGACGCCTGGATACCTGCTGCGCCTACCGCCATTTCCCCGGCATCGGCATGAGAAAATCCCCACTGGCGAAGAAAACTTGTTCATTTTCTTTTTACCACCCTGCAATCACACTTCAATAAAATTGAAACCCTATGGCGAAAGGTGAAATATGAGTGGCTGGAGATACGCTTGAACACTACAACCTCCCCTCAAAGAGGCCCTTACTGCTATTTTTAGTCTTTGGACAAAGATATACGGTCAAGTTCTCTTAATTTATTTTATACCGTCCCCCTGAAAGGAAGAGACAATGTCATTGCTTCGTTCCTCGCAATGACGATGTATAAGATTCTCTTATTCCTGGTTTTATCAACTCAGAGATAATTCTTTAATTAAACTGAATGAGGGGAGGTGGTAAATAAAAAGGTTCATAATAAGCTACTGTAAGGCCTTGGAGCGGATTGCAAATCCGCCATTTCCTAGGTTCGGCATGGCAACTATCTCAGCGAAGCTAAATGCCGAACAACTATCGGCCACCATCGGGCTGGTCCGCATTGGCAATGCGGACACCAGTGAGCTCGGATTGGTAATCCGATTTAGACCAATCAATTAAACTGAATTAGCACTTATGTATAAAATCTTGAATATAATTGGTAGGCGACTTTTAAGTGCAGGAGTAATTCTTTTTGGTTGCCTTATCAGCGTCTACAGCCAGTCGAAGTCAGCTGTCCCGTCAATGGATTTTAAAAACAAAAATCACCGGTGATTTTATTTCGGAAGGCGTCGCCGTAGCCGATTTGAATAAAGACGGGAAACTGGATATTGTGGCTGGTTATTACTGGTTTGAAGCCCCTTCGTGGACCCGTCGTGAAATGGCTCCTTCCCGTACGTTTGATCCCCGGAAGGAATACAGTAATTCGTTTTCTGAACTTGGGTATGGATGTGAATGGGGACGGCTGGGATGATGTAGTGGTTATTGACTTTCCCGGAAAGCCCGGCTTCTGGTTTGAAAAACTCTAAAAAACAACCGGGCGAATGGAAAAAGCACATTCTTGCCGATTCAATGGGAATCGCTAACGAGTCACCGGCCTTTGTGGATATGGATGGCGATGGAAGGCTGGATATTCTCTGCGGAGACAAGGCTAAAAAACAAATTGTCTGGCTAAAATCTCCCGGGGAAGCGGGGAGAAACCGAATGGAAGCGTTACCCTCTCAGTCAGAAAACGTACCCGGAACCGAGCAGTTTTCGCACGGCATCGGCTATGGGGATGTAAATAAAGACGGGATTAAGGACGTGGTGATTCGGGAAGGATGGTTTGAAGGAAAGCAGGACAACAAAGCCGGCAACTGGATATTTCATCCGCCAACCCGCGAACCCTGCTCCCATATGCAGGTGCTGGATGTGAATGGGGACGGAAAAAATGATGGTAAGTGCATCTGCTCATAAGCTGGGTATCTGGTGGTACGAACAAGGGGAAGATGAACAGGGTAAAAATCAACTTTAAGACCCATTTAATCAGCAATACTACTCCCAGACCCACTCTTCCATCATGGCAGACCTGAATGGTGATGGCCGGGCCGAATACATTACCGGCAAGCGGTATCTGGCCCACAATGGTAACGACCCCGGCGACGCTGATGCACCTATTTTGCTTTATCTTGAGTTTACCCTATGGCAAAGCGCCTTACTACCAGGAGCATATCATTGATAACGATTCCGGGGCCGGACTCAATCTTGTAGCACGGGATATGAATGGCGACCGTAGACCTGATATTGTTGTGGCATGGCGTTTTCTTATAAAAATGGCGAATTTTTTCATTAAATTGGTATTGAAGCTGTTTAGACTTTTCGAGAAGGAGGTTAAAATGGTATTGAGGATTTTCGTCAGTCAAAAAATAGCGGACAAAACCCTATCCGAAATGTACTCTTTTAGAAAAGCGCAGATTCGCAGATTCAGTTCACGCAAAGGGTACTATACCAGGTTGCTATTTTTCTCTTTTGTCCCCGGCTTCAAGCAGAAAGCGTATGGATGCTGGTACAGATGGTTTTCCATCCATACTGGCATCCATACTCAGCCGCCGCGGTACATTTTTTAATGTAACCCAAAATGGGTACCCGTCTTCGAGAGCCACCCTGAGCGGGCAGTATAAAGCTTTTGACTACCAGGTGGCTGGTTTAAAATAACTGCCTTGCGTATCGTTTTTGCTGAAACGAATTACCAGGTGTTCTTTTCCGTAGCTATCCGGCTCGAAGGAATAGTAGTACGTTTCGGAGTAAGTTCACTGGCTGTGGCCTTTCGATTAAAATTGCTGCCCGGTGCACACCCTGTAAAAACCTCTGTAATTGCCCTCGGTAGGATAAAAAGGAGAAAGAACGGTCGTCGTTGAATTTTACCGTTCCTTCTTGGAAGGTAAAGGCCTGGGGTCGTGCAATTGTAATAGGTAGTGCTGGCATAATAAAAAATTCACACTGACCACCTTTGATAAAATTAAAGGCAACCGAAGTCTGGTCGTTCCTAGTAGCGTGTCATTGTCATGAGAAATCAGTCATGGAAAAGTATTTCCCCAGAGCCATTTTACCCGCCGGACAGGCAGGTATTTCAGGTGGTCAGAGGGTAGCGCTGATTCATCCTTGGCATTACCGGTTCGAGAGCCAGAGAGAAACGGGTTCAAGGCCAGCATCATGAAGATCAGGTACGGGTTCATAGTTGTAAGTGTAAGTGGTTTGATTGGTCAAAATTGGCCACTACCCGCTGCTCAAGCATTGTAAAGAAACGACGTTGCTGCGCTTTATGCCCAAAATAAATTATCCCCAGCAAACCGGGGCTAAATCAGGCGCCAGCAAACGTGAAAGCCTTCCAGCCAACCGGACTACCAAGCATCTATCGGAATGAAAACAGAAGTACCCCATCTCATTGACAGTATCTGGTGGAATGTGCTCGGATGAAGAAGCCCGCCGGGTTGCTATTGGCTGGGCGGGAGGAACGCGGTGTTGCTTCCTGTGGTCGGTCAAAAGTAAAACGGATAACGGGAGTCTGTTACCTGAGCAGGAGATCTAACCCTGAAAGCAGCTATTCTGTCGCGGAATCCCATTAGGTAAAGACTCTAGTAAGCTTATGAGAAGAGAATTTATGGAAGGTTTATCCAGCATTGTACGTCATTTACCTGATGAACTTACAATGTACAGAGTATGTACAGGGCTATTGGAGGGCATTCCTCTATTTTTGATGCAATAAAACCTCCAAATATTCAAAATCAGCCCATCAATTTTGTTCATTGGTATGCGAAAAAACGGGTTTTAAAAAAGACTCAATTGATAAAAGACAAGTAAATAGTTTGTCCAATTACAACAAAGATATGTAGCTAGTGATAGCCCAGGAAACGACATCTTAGGTAAAAGTAATTCAAAGCCTTCGGTTGCCGGTTAACCGGAACTCCCTCAATTGCCACTTTCAAGAAGGGAAGTATGCTTCCTTTTTAGCGAACCAACTTTATAAATACGCAGTGATTCGCTTGATGTATCGAAACACCGGTCGCTGCTTTTTTAAAAACGGAAGATTCCAAAGTAACAGTACTTGCTAAAGGATGCTTTATAAGCCGATTACAGCTGCTGAATCCACCAGAATAGGTCTGGAATCAGAGAGTGAATATACTCTTCCTGCAGGAAGTTAATCGAACACAATAGTCAAAAAATAAAAGTTTGCCCGAATCCCACATAAACGATGCAAATAATCAATCTATGAATCAAATCCTACTTAAACTCAGCAAGAAGCTCTGCTTAACAGTACTTTTCACTTTTGCACAATTAACGCTATTTGCCCAGGGTATAACTATTCAGGGCAAAGTTACCTCCGACACGGATGAAGGATTGCCCGGTGTCAGTGTAGTACTGAAGGAACCACCAACGGAACAGTTACCAATGCAGGGCGATTATACCCTTTCGGTACCAGATGCCAATGGGACATTGGTGTTTTCTTTATTGGCTATACGCCGAAGAAGCACCCATCAATGGCCGCACGGCGATCAATGTGAGTCTGGTGCCGGACATTCAGTCATTAAATGAAGTAGTAGTAGTAGGGTACGGAGATCAGGAGCGGAGAGACATCAGGGCTCGGTATCCACGATTAAGGCCGAAGACATTGAAAACGTACCCGTTGCCTCCGTGGATGCCCTCCTGCGGGAAGGGCTGCCGGCGTACAGGTTATTTCAACAGTGGCGCTCCCGGCTCCGGCATTACCGTCCGGATCAGGGGCACTACTTCCATCAATGCGGGTAATGACCCGTTGTACATTGTGGACGGCGTCCCCATCGTTTCGGGCGACCTCTCGGATAACCGGGTACAACCGGGAGTGGGTAATTCTGCGGGACTTTCTTCTTCCAATGCGCTGGCCGACATTAATCCCAACGACATTGAATCGATTACGGTGTTAAAAGATGCTTCGGCTACGGCGATTTACGGAGCCAGAGCCGCCAATGGCGTCGTCATCGTTACCACCAAAAAAGGAAAAGCCGGCAAAACATCGATCACCTTCAACGCGACCCGGGGCTTCCAGACGCCACCCAAGCTGGATCTGCTGCAAACGCCGGAGGCGATGGAGCTTTTAATGGATCAGCACATCAATAATAATGCGCTGCCTACTATCTTGGGGATACAACCGCCCTGTTAAAGTACAATACGGATTGGCAGGATGAGCTGTTCCGGACCGGTACCTATAATACGTACGACTTGTCGATGAGAGGCGGTACCCAAAAACTCCGGTACTCCTTATCCGGCGGATACCTGGATAATAAAGGCATCGTCATCAATTCCGGTTACCAAAGGCTGTCTACCCGTCTGAACCTTGATTTCGAGGTGAATGATAAACTCCGGATATCAACCAATACCGCCTATACCCGAGGGATTACCGATAAAATATCCGGCGACAACAATGAAAGAGCGGTGTTAACTAATGCTTTGCGTAAATTTCCCTGGACGCCGGTATATGATACCACCGGAAACGGCAACTACAATTATAATCAACTCATAGCCGGTACCAGTAATAACAACCCCATTGCGCAGGCCAATGAAGTGGATTGGACGACGAAGAGTAACCGCCTGATTCAGGCCCTGACGGTGAATTATGAGCCAATCAAAGGCCTGAACCAAAAACCCAGTTCAGCGCTGATATACTGAGTAGCCAGGATAGTTATTTCCAGGGGGCCGGGCCTTACAGGATGGTACCCGAAGGGCGGTGAATTCACAAACCGACAATTTGCAATGGACCAGCACCAATACCATTACGTACAACAAAACGGTCAATGAGGCACACTCCTTTTCGGCCCTGGCGGGCAATGAAATCACGGCCTCCCGGATTGATTTGGCCCGGGCCGTGTCTACCGGTCACGCCAACGACGTGGTGAAGACGGTGACGACGGCGCCCAATTTGAAAGCCCCTTTACGGATGTCCGGAAGGCGGGTCTGATTTCCTTCTTTGGGCGGGCCGCTTACGATTATAATAAGAAGTACTACTTCGAAATAAATGCCCGGAATGATGCTTCTTCCCGCTTTGGCAGATTGAACCGGAATGCCTTTTTCCCTTCGGCGGCCGTTAAGTGGAGAGTCAGCGCGGAGCCTTTCATGCAAAGTTTTCCCTTTATTTCTGAACTGAGTATACGGGCCAGTGCCGGACAGACCGGTAATCAGCAGGGAATCGCCGAATATGCCGCCTTTGGCTCCTTCCAAACCGGCAGAATCTATGCGGGACAAGCCGGTATCATTCCTTTACAGGTAGGGAGTCCGGATTTAAAATGGGAAACAACGGACAAGTTTATGCTGGCCGTGGATCTGGGGCTGATGGAAAATCGGATTCTGCTCACCTCCGAAGTATACCTGCACCAGACGCGCGATTTACTCATTAACCGGACGGCTCCTTACGAAAGCGGGTTAGGACAGAACAACGTGGCAGAACTCGGCGACATTCAGAACCTGGGGCTGGAACTGGACCTGAATACCATCAATATGGTAGGCAAGTTTAAGTGGAACACGAACTTTAATATATCTTTAACCGAAACACCATTCTCAAACTGCCTACCCGGAATCAACGTACTTGGGGCGCCGGAAATAACGGTACCGGCGGTTCTTCCACGACCATTATTTCGGTGTTAAGAGAAGGCGAACCCATCGGCGTACTCATGGGCCGACAGGCGCTGGGGTACTTCCTTTGGATGGTAATAACGAGACGGGCTTTATCCAGGGGAGCCGATGGGTCTGAGGTAATCAGGCGGGCTACGTCATTTCAGGGACGGAAATCTCGATAATATAATTGACGGGGATGATGACTGGTTCCCGATTGGCTACGCGCGCAGCCGCTGTTTACGGCCGGGTTAACCAATACCTTTACTTACAAGAACTTCACGCTTAACGTGTTGCTGCAATCCACCTACGGAAACGATGTATTCAACTACGGCAGAGCGGTGATGGAAGAAATGGATGACGACAACAACTCTAACCGAATGTATTACGCCGGTGGCGGGGCCGGGACAGGTAACCGATATTCCGATTGCCCGGCAAAGCTTAACGGAAATAAAGTTCCCTCCCGTTTCATCGAGGATGCTTCTTACCTCCGGGTGAAGGCGGCTACCTTAAATTATATGCTTCCGGCCAGTGTATTAAGCCGGTTCAAAAATACAGAGCGTAAAACTGTTCGTTGCCGGAAATAACCTGCTCACGTTCACCAATTATAACGGGTGGGACCCTGAAGTAAATGCCGCTGCCCGCAATCCGGCGGCGATGGGCATTGACTATGGAACCTTTCCGCAATCCCGCACCTATACTTTTGGAATTAATCTTGGATTTTAATTTTAGCTGCTGATGAAATTTTCGATAAAATATATACTCGTACTTTTTTTTCGTACTGGCTTCTTCCTGTAAAGAAGTACTGGAGCCAACCCCGAAAATTTAATTGCCCCGGAAAACTTTTTCAAAGCGCTCCCGGATCTGGAAGCTACGGTAATCGGCGCCTACGACTGGATTCAGGGATTCGACGGAGTGAATCCAGCAGGGAATGTGCATTCGGGTACGCAAATTATTTTACGGGGTGACTTGTTCTCCGATATGTACCGGCAGGGGCCGGGCAGTGCTTATGCTAACCACCTGCATGTGAACGTGAATTCCAATCAGAATCCATTTGCCTCCTACCGGGATATTTTCCGGTAATCAATACGGCCAATAATGCGATGACGTATGGAGCTCCTATCAAGGTTCCGGCTACCGATGAAGCTAGAAAACGGCATTTGCTGGCGGAAGCCAAGTTTCTCAGAGCCTGGGCTTTATTTGATTTGCTGCGTAACTGGCGGAATGTGGCGTTACTGACCAAACCCACCGAAAGCTATAAAGACATACTGCCGACCAAGCAATATATATGTATGAACAGGGCGTAACCAATCAGGCTAGCAAGGAATTTGAACCCATCTGGCAGGTCGTTCGTGATCTGACGGAAGCCGCCCCGGATCTTTTTGTTTCCTATACCGCGGCCGGCAACGATATAAATACCCGGGGCAGAGCTACCCGCGGAGCTGCTCATGCCCTGCTGGCAGGTGTATTTATGGCGGGCCACTTACGAAAGCGAGGCTCTTTCTCCCGACAGCGTACAGTATTGCTACCGCCAGGTGATTCAATGGGCCGACAGTGTAGATAACCCGGCGAAGACGGCCCTGTATGAACTCAGTGTCGGGCAGCCAGTACGGTAATATCTTTACGACCAAGAACAGCAAAGAATCCATCTGGGAGATTCAGTACAGCGGGGCTACCACCGAAAACCAGTCCCTGCGCCCGAACTTTCTGCCGTCAGTGACGGGCGGGCTTACCTACGGGGGGCAGTTCCAGCTAAGGCTGAATCACGAAAGACGCTTTGTGAGTCCGTTTAACCAGACTACGAGTCTTTACAACCAACAGTACTGAAGAAACTGCTATGGCCTGGGATACGTACCAGACTTCGCAACGGGACACGTACATGGACGGGTATTACAAGAATAACAGCGATCCGCTGGCGCCTGGTATTCTGGTAAAAGACTGCGTAAGGCCGCCAGTATCGGCTATTCTAATTTCTTCTTCACGTCTACGCCTAATACGCTTAATCAAAATGTGCAGAACAAACGGAACCGATGGTATCTAAATAAATATCCCGGCACAGTCAACGCTTCCGGCGGTTTAATTCGGACGATAACATCAAGATGATCCGGCTTTCGGAAGTGATTCTCGATGAAGCCGAGGCGTATAACGCACTGGGTGATCTGGACAATGCCACCATCCACCTCGGGGCCGGATCAAAGACCGGGCCGGCATTCCCCGTGAATTTTGGGTGCAAGAAGATCCAGCCAAAGACTCCGCAGGAGAATATGCTGGAATCCATTCTGGACGAACGCATGCTGAATTTGTCGGCGAAGCCGTCCGGTGGTACGATCTGGTCCGGACCAACCGCATAAAAATCGAGTTTGAGGATGCCGGTTTAGCCGCTAAGGTAGCCAATCCCACCCCAAGTAGAAAGGCTCAATACCATACCATTCAGCGGGACCGGATTATTCAATATAACCTTACCCAAAATCCGGGGCACTAAGCCGCTGTTAAAACGTTAGGATGAAAACTTTAAGGATTATTACGAAAATGAAGATTTTGAATAAATCAGTTAAAAGAATAGCCATTATACTGACGCTGGGCCTGCTGGCCGGATTGTTGGCTGCCTGTGAAAAGGAGCCCGACATCGTAAGGCTGGAGCCCAGCGCGTAGCCTGGAGGATCTTCGCCGACACGAGTATGACTACCTTGTCGAATTCCTCCGGTCCGATGAGTTATTGCCGCCGTTAAATGACCTTGGAAGAAAACATACGGTATTTGCCCCTGGTAATAACGCCTTTGCCGTTTTCTTCAATGATACGTTCAGTCACGAAGGGTTCAGCACCTATACAGAACTGGATGAAAATGAAGAAACCCTGGTACAGGCCATCGGCAATTACCACGTGGTAGAGGGCGCAAAATATACTTTGGCAGACGTGCCAACCACCGATTCCGTGGCTACCCGAGGGGCAATAAGATCAAGGTGACGCAGGATGGCTCCGGCGTGCTGGTAAACAATACGGCCCGGGTGGTGGAAGAGCGGACCGTACCGTCCGGGACTGCATTCATCATTGACAAAGTACTCTGTTCCCGCCGCAATTAATCTGAAATCGTTAAGACAAACGATAAAGGTTGACCCCAACACAACAACCTTTGCGGCGGCTTTAGACCGGTTGGATGCTATAGCCAGTAGGGCGACCACCGGCACAGGCGCTGCGAAGGCGCGCAGATAATAGACAGCGCCGGCGCGGGCGGTCATCGATTTGCTGAATGGCAAAAATAGCACCCGGACTGTATTTGTTCCCAGTGATCAGGCATTTGAGGAATTTTTGCTGCGCGTATCCGGACCTGCAGAGTATTGACCAAATGGCTCGGATAAGCTGATCAATCTGGTTAATAATCATATTCTGAACGGGACAATCAAGCGGTTAGTCAGTAGTACAACTGTTGCGCCCAACCTTATCACTTTTACCGGCGCCAATGAGGCCGTAGTGTATAAGACCAATGCGACTACCCAGGTACGGTAAAATTACCAAGTCGCCCTTTACGTTCGGCACGGCTAACGTTGTTCCGGTCGAGAACTATACTTACCGGGGGTCTATTACGTAATTGATCGGGTGCAGATTGTTAATAATTCAACCGGGTACTAATCAAACATTTAAAACCCATGAATCAGATCAAGAAATTATATAGCCTGCTGTTTGCCGGGTTAGTTATGGGGCTGGTCTTCCTTACCGCATGTGAGGAAGCCGTAATATTTCAGCCGCAAGCCTGCTTCACCATGGTAAGGGACAGCGCCGGCGTGCAGACCGATCTGGCCGAAGGGGATTTATCTACGCCGGGAAAGCATTCTCTTCTATGACTGCGGCCTTTGACTTCGCTACTATCTATGCGGGTACCCCTGCAAGGACTACGATAATAGTTCGGCTGAATTGCCCAGTTATGGCACGACTTTCCGACCGGGGCTTTCTGTCAATAACTTACCCGGACGCCGGTACCTATACGGCAACGCTGATTGCTACGAATTATTCCGGCAAAGAACCCCAAAGAGCTTTCAAGCAGACGCAAATCAGGGTCTTGCCCAAGCCTTAAAGACCGGCTTAAGAGCTACAAAACCCGCTTAGTATAAAAACTGGGCGGGTTTTATTGTTATTATGTGATGGTACACAGACCAGTCATGGTTTTCTTTTTCGCTATGCCTTAAAAGGTGTGTACGACAAAATGCAGAGCGTTCATCCGCATTTAGCTTCGCTGAGAATAGTTGCAATGCGGATGTGTATAGCCGCATTTGAAATGCCCTTTTTCAGTTCCGCATTGCAAATGCGGAACAACACGAACAAAGTTTAATGGTTGATCTGCAATTTGTCGTACACCCCATAAAACTTTGCGTCTTTGCGTGAGATTTTAAATAGATTGCTCAACATCAATTAACTGTATAACATGAGCTTGGGCGCAGATGAGTTAATAAGCGAAGCTATCGCCGTAGTTTGCCCAGCCATTTGCCGGCATCCAGGTAATACAGTGTTTTGAAAGACAGCGTATTGTTTTGCCGCGACCGGAGGGTATGTCTTAAATTGGAAAATAGCCGGGTATTAATTGTTCGTCTTTGGTAATGCTGGCATCTTTCCAGACGCTATCTTTAATCTCGCTGCCGGGGGCAACCACCAGGAGAATACCATATCTACGTTGAATGCATTAAAATTCAGGTTATGGTTCTTCTGATAGTCCGAGTCGGTCAGAGCTTCCTTCTTCCGTCAGGAGTTGGTATTTGCGGTACCGGGCTTTAGAATGTAATGCCTTACCCGCAGCGTAAGCGACATGGATTTGGTAAAGATATAACTGGCTGAGATCGTATTGGTCACTGTGTTTACATCCCGCACTCCAAAAAAATAGAATCCCCCGATGGCTTTTACAAAGCCCACATTGTCGTTTTTATTTTCATCATCAAAGGTGTAGTTCACCGAGAAGTGATTACTGAAACGGTACCGGGTATTGAGTGATAAGTCAACGGTGTTTCGCCGGTTTTCACGAAACCTGCGGTAATTCAGGCTAACGTCGTAGTAGAGCCTTTTTCTTTCATCGGCGGCATAAAAGCCACCAATCGTATAATTTACCGGAAATCGGTATACCCTCCCCCAGGTACGTGGCTCGAAGAAATCAAGTGACTGTATAGGTTCTTTGCGCAGCCAGATTTCCGCTTTGGTTTGATCTTTCAGTACGCTTTTTAAGGAACTGAAGACGGAAAATCGCTGAAACCGGTTGGGCTGGTGCAGCAGCGAATACTCCGAGCCCAGTTCAGCCTTCAAGGAATTGAACCTCCAGAAGGGTTTGAAAATGTTATAGGAAACCGTTGCCTTTTCGGTAACTTCATTATTATTGAGCAGAATACCCAAGTCGTTGGGGTTATACGTACTTGATTCTACGTGGTGCTTATAACTATATTGAATGCCGCCGCTGATTTTACCGGCCTCCAGCGTATACATATAACCCCGGTTGGCGGCAGAACGAACTGAGTCGAAGCGTTGACTGACGGCACCCTTTCCATTCAGAGAGTAGGTGTTCTTTTTGTCAGCCAGTTTAAAAACCATTCCGGTCAGGTTTGCATCATGAGCTGCGCCATTTCTGAGTACGTTGGTATTGACCAGACTTACGTACGAGTTGTTTTTAAGGGTCTGATCCAACACCAGTACACTGTAATTAGAAAACGGCTGCGTGAGCAGTTTACGTTCATCGCCCTCTTCTCCTCTTATAAGGGCATACGTATTGCCGGTGATGGCATTGAGCAGGCCAACCCCCAGGCCTTTTTTAGTCCGGCCCGAAACCTTCGTGGCATTGAGCATTTTAGTCTGGGCCGGGTTCTCGATCAGTGTTTCATTCTCTCCAAGTTGATCTTCGACCTGGTCGTGGGCCAAAGGAGCCCCTCCAATCCGGCGGGAGTAAAAAAAATCTCCTTTATTGAACAAATCAGTGCCTTCCATAAAAAAGGGCCGGTTCTCGGCATATTGCACCTCAAACGGCGACAAATTGAGTACCTGGTTATCAGATTGTACCTGCCCGAAATCAGGCACCAAGGCCATATCTAGGGTAAAGCTTTCACTCAGGCCATATTTCAGATCCATACCGCCTACCAGGGAATAGTTAGGTTGGTGCTGCCGGTCGAGCCGGGGCGAATAGTTGGCCGCATAGGTTGACAGGTACGGCGTAAAGGATAAGCGTAAGGGCGATTTTACTTTTTGAATGCCGTCGAGCTGACCTGATTGATTGACCACCCCTTCGACGGCCGGATCAATGGAGTTCCAGTAAAAATCTTCACCCTTTCGCTGGATATGCCTTTGAAAATTGAGGCCCCAGGTTTGGGTATCATCATCAGAAAAACGAAGCGCAGCGTAGGGAATTTTCATTTCGGCAACCCATCCTTTTGGGGTGATACGGGTAGCGCTTTCCCATACGGCGTCCCATTCCTCATCTTCGCCACTGGCAACATACCGGCTGTCTATCTGTACTCCTGCCGCGGTGACCGTAAAGCTAAAGGCATTGATTTTATCGTGATAGGTGTCCAGGATCACTTTGAAGAAATCCGTATTCCCGATTTCGTCCCTTTTGCTTAACTCTTTAAATATGCTGTCAGCAGAAACCTCCTGCATCTGAGCACCGATATACAAAGCCTCCCCGTCGTATAGTACTTTGACTAGAGTGGGGTGCAATTCTGGTTTTCCCGGAATGGGTTTGGCCTGAATGAAATGAGCGGCTGAGTTGGCTGACTTCCAAGCACTTTCCCCTAAGATTCCATCTATTTTAGGCGCTTTCTGGATTCTGGTCGCGGTTAATTGTTTTATTCCTTTCTGGGCGAAAGAAATAAAGGGGGAAAATAGCAGTAGAGAAAAAATGAGTATTACCTGTAGCACAAAAAATAGCAAAAATCAACTTGGTTGTTCTACTAAATTCATATTAGAAATGTTACTTNAACTGGCGTAATTAAATAACACGGCGGCCATCTCGCCTGCATAACCAGAAACGATTTGGTCGTGCTGGGCTACATTCTGGTTGCCTAGTTGACTGCCGTTGGCATCATACAGCAAAGTATGGGTAAGTTGAAAGTTTTCGTTGCCCACCGCCAGCGGGCTGGCCAGCCCCCAGGTAAAGTAGGCGTGCATGGATTCGTGCAGCAGGGTCCGGGCCACGGCCAGGTCGGTAGCGCTATTGAGGTAGGGCTGGTGCAGCGTGATGATAATGTCGCCCGCCGTAGTCGTGGTCGTGGAAGCATTAGGTTGTTCATAGGTATCAGTCTCTCTATTATACCGAACAGGTACAATTCCTTCCCGTACAGTGATAGGGATGTCAGGTCTGCTGCTCAACTGACTGAAGATCACGTTCACGTCAAAGTTCGCTGCCCGGGTCAGGTTTGCCAACGCCTGGGCCATATTACCGGCATTGCCCAGTTGATTAAGCAAAGCGGTTATGCAAGGTCTGGTGTCGGGAGCAATCCTGAACGTTTGCGGGCCAACAGGGGCAGGCGGCGTAGGCGTAGGATCAGTCGGAGAGCCCCCGCCACCCCCGTCAGTCGGAGGATTGGGATCATATCCGCCATCATCCTCGGGTAAGCCATCATCGTAGCAGTCTTGGTATGACCGGTACCCCTGGTCGCCCCATTCGCTGCAATTGGTATCAATACCCAGCGACCGGCCGAAGGCTTCCACTTCCTGCTGCATCTCAAAATGAGTGGCCCCGGCTGGCACGAGGAAGGTAAACCGTTGCAATTCTACTATAACCGGATCTAAAAAATCCGAGGAACTCGAACCGTAAACCCAGCAACCCCGCACAAAGTCTACTTCCCATATTTCCCCGCAATATGTTTTCTGGGTGCGGCCCTGCTTGGCAGTTGTTGGAGAACTAATCCGGCTGATCTTTCTGCCATTCTCATAACGGTAGCCGTAGAGCAACTCGCCTTGCCAGTTCTTAAAATTTTGTAATCCCGAGTAATCCTCCTTTTTAATCTTAGATTGGTTCTTCTGCCAATACGCATAGTCAGGGGCTGCTTCCATGACCAGATACAGGTACTGTCCGGATGCATCCCTGTCAATGATCAAGCTGGGAAGCGGCAAAGGGTACACCTGTTTGGTAACCGGATCATAGCCGTAATTTTTTCACCCCCTTGAGTAAGCTAAGGGCACATGCAGGTAAGGCTTTCCGTTCTTGAGTTGTTTTTGCACCGCATGTTCCCACTGCGGCTTACTTTCCGCGTACCTTTGGCGGGCATTTTTCGTGGTTGGGCGAGCTGGAGCCTCACCCGATTGTACGTGCTGCTCAAACCAGGCTTTGGCTTCGGCAACGGTAATGTTGCCCGCAGGCGCTTGGCAAGAATCAACAATCAAATCAATTGCATTCAAATAACCCAGGCATTACGCGTCCATGTCGTCCCGACACTGATAAGGGTCCGGCCGCCCCCGTTTGTGTCTCACGAACGGCTTCCGGAGTACTATTGCGTAAGTCCGGTAACCACGGAAGGTAGCTCAGTCTTCTTTCAGCAGAACACGCTGAATGAACCATTGACCTTGTTTTATTATAATCATTTACTTATCTTGTCCCATTTATAATCATTTACTTATATCACTAATCCCACGCCTGCATGAAGTCCTTTTTACTTATCATCCTGTTCAGTTTTTTTCACTGGCATAGTAGCCCGGCAGCAGCGCACAGTTTAACTTCTTCCGGGCCGTTGCCAACAACACCGGCCGCTCCTCAACGGGCCGGCGTTACACCCCCGCAAACGGTTCTTCCGGAACCGGAAATTACCTACAACGCCCCCGGTGTTTATAATGGTGGCTTGCGGGGTAATAAACAAGCAGCCTTAATTACCGGCCGCGTAACTTCCGCAGCAGGGGAGCCCTTGGTCGGGGTAAATGTGTTGTTAAAAGGCAGCGCATCGGGTGCGGTAACCGATGTTGCCGGTAAGTATCAGTTAACAGTACCGGACAGCAAAGGGGTATTGGTCTTTTCTTTCATCGGCTACCTTACCGAAGAAGTACCGGTCAATGACCGGAGCGTAATAGATGTAACGCTGGTGGAGGATATCACATCATTAAGTGAAGTAGTAGTAGTGGGCTATGGCACCCAGAAGAAAGCGAATTTAACCGGGTCCGTTTCTACGGTAACGGCCGAGCAGGTACAAAACCGGCCCATTACCAACCTGGCCTCCGGTCTGAGCGGCGCGGTTACCGGCGTTTCGGCCGTGCAAACCTCCGGGCAACCGGGCAACGACGGCGTAAACTTGCGGGTGTTAGGCACCGGTACGCTTAACAATGCCAATCCGTTGACCATCGTGGACGGCATTGAAGCGCCCATCGGCAACATCAACCCCAACGACGTAGAGAGCATGACGGTGCTGAAAGATGCGGCCGCTTCCGCCATCTACGGGTCGCGGGCGGCAAACGGCGTCATTTTGATAACCACCAAAAAAGGCAAGAAAGGAGCGCCTTCGTTTAATTACAATACGTACTACGGCATCACCAGGCCCACCGACTTCATAGACATGATCAACTACACGCCCACGATCATGGAGCTTACCAACGAGGCGCGGGTCAACGCCGGTACACCTTTGTTATACGATCCGGCTTTTATCCAAACGTACAAGGACAGCGCCGGCATTGCACCGGTTCGTTACCCCACCACCGACTGGTTCAAAGTGCTTTTTAACCAGGGCCACATCCAGGAACATAACCTGACGGTAAACGGCGGCAGCGATAATATCTTGTATAACATCTCTTTGTCGTACCAGGAAAATAAAGGGATCATGCCCACTACCCAGTCGCACCGCCTAGGGGTGCGCATGAACCTGGATGGTACGATCAACCCCCGGTTCAAGTACGGCAACAACTTGTCGGTGATACCGGAAAAAGTTTCCGGCCGGGAAAACCTGACCAGTATATTTGATTTTATGGGGGCGCCCGATACGTACCCTTACTACGACGGCCGTTACGGCGCCCCGCAGGATAACCTGACCCTGCAGACCAATAATGGCTTAGCTGACTTAAATTCTAACACTCCCACGCAAATCCG
>JAUJNL010000002.1:112190-141358 GCA_030448185.1 Cytophagales bacterium
TGCAGACCAATAATGGCTTAGCTGACTTAAATTCTAACACTCCCACGCAAATCCGGTTGAATTTACTGGATGTGGGTTACCTGCAGTACGAACTGCTGGAAGGTTTACTGATAAAGGGTACGGCCGGGGTAAATTACCAGCAAAGGGATATCAATTCGTTTGCCGTCCCGGTGGAATACTGGAATTTCAGAACCAATACCATCTCGCAGCCGAAAGGGCCGAACGGGGCCAACGCCAGCAGCAGTTTTAACCGGACGTTACACGTTACGCTAAACAGCATCTTAACCTATACCAAAACCCTGGCGGAGGTCCATAATATTTCTGCCCTGCTAGGCTACAGCCAGGAGACTTCGGATAGCAGGTCGTTTTTTGCAACCGGAGGTAAAATTTATACCGAATCTACGCCGGTGCTGGACGCCGCCCTGGATTTTAAAAACGTAGGCGGCGCCGTGCAAAATTGGCGGATGCGTTCCGGTTTTTCCCGCTTAGGCTATAATTACCGGGGTAAATACCTGCTCGAAGCGAATTTCAGAGCGGATGGTTCTTCCCGTTTTTCGCGGGATTACCGCTGGGGTTACTTCCCCTCTTTTTCGGCCGGCTGGCGGGTAACCGATGAGCCCTTCGCGCAACCCATTACCAAAGTGGTGAGTGATCTTAAAATCCGGGGCTCCTGGGGAAAATTAGGCAACAATGCTCTTTTTATAGGCGGCGATCCCAACAGGCCTGATAATTATGCTTACCAAAACTTATACAGCAGCCGCCAGAATTATAACTTCGGCGGACAACCGGTGGTGGGCGTAGCGCCTACCGGCATTCCCAATGAACAGATTCAGTGGGAAACGACTACCATTACCAACGTAGGGGCCGACATCGGGTTGTTCAATAACCGGGTAACGGCGGAAGCCGACGTATTTAACCGCCTGACCGACGGTATATTGTACCAACTGAATGTACCTAACTACATCGGTAACCTGGACGGCCCCTTCGTAAACCTGGCCGAGGTCCGGAACTGGGGCTGGTCGTTGGCAGCCAGGTACCAGCAGAAGGTAAACGATTTTGAATTTGGCCTGGGCGGTAACATTACCAGCATCGAAAACGAAGTAACCAAATACCAGGGGCCCAATGTGCGTACCGGGGTAGCCAATACCAACGGTAACTTTATTGTGCAGGAAGGATTGCCGATCAATTCGATCTACGGCTACCAAGCGCTGGGTATTTTCCGGTCGCAGGAAGAAATAGATGCCGCTCCGGTTCACACCGTAGTAGCCAATAATCCAAGAGTAAGCACCTCGGTAGGCGACCTGCAGTTTGCCGATTTAAACGGAGATGGCCAGATAACCCCGCTGGACCGGACGGTGATTGGTAATGTGAATCCCAAACATACCTACGGGCTTAATGCTAACATAGGCTGGAAAGGGCTGGATTTATCCTTATTATTCAACGGCGTAGCCGGGCAGGACGCGTTACTAACGGGGCAGTACTTCACCTGGGATCCGGAAGGGTCATCGGGGCGTAAAATTAATGCCGCCTGGCTGGACCGAGTTACCCCGGAAAACCCGGACGGTTCGATGCCGCGCGTAGCCAACGGCTATAACTTCAATAATAATGTTTCCTCGTTCTGGGTTACCAACGGCGCCTATTTGCGGCTGCGCAATGCGCAACTGATGTATTCGCTCCCCGAAAATTTAATCAGCCGTATAAAAATGAAAGCTTTGCGCGTTTATGTAAATGGCCAGAACCTGGTTACCTGGACTAAATTCAAAGGCAATGACCCGGAACAAACGCCGCTCAATACCACCATTAACTTCCCGAACGTGAAAGTCTATTCGCTCGGCCTGAATGCCTCCTTCTAAAATATTAGAACTGACCCGACCATGAAAAAAATTAAACATATCCTAAGCGGTCTTTGCCTGATGCTGGCCACGACGGCTTGCGAAAAAGATTTTCTGGAGACCGTATCGTCCAACCAGATTGCCGAGAAAACCTTCTGGAAAACCGAGCAGGACGCCACGCAAGCGGTTAATGGCATCTACAATGCGTTGTTACACGAAGATTCATTCGGCATGTTTATGTTCAATGATATTCTCACGCCCATTGCGGCGCATACCCAAGGACAAGGCAACTACACGAATGCTTTGACTTTCCCGAACGTGAGCACCACCAACGATTTAGCCGCCCGGCGCTGGCGGGCCCTGTACCGGGGCATTTACCGGGCAAACCTGGCCCTGGAAAGAATTCCGGGCATGTCTATTAATGAGAACATTAAAAGCCGGCTGATGGGGGAAGCCAAATTTTTGCGGGCACTTAATTACTTTTACCTCGTGCAATTTTTTGGCGACGTGCCTTTATATACCACCAATCCGGGTATTGAAGAAGCTCAGATGCCGCAGATGACCCGCACTCCCGCGGCCGAGGTAAAGGCTCAGGTCTATAAGGATTTAGAGGAGGCCTATGACGTTTTGCCGGTGCCGGTTGCTTACGCCAAAGCCGATGCCGGGCGGGCCACCAAGTACGCCGCTTTGGCTTTAAAAGGCCGGGCTCAGTTATACGACGAAAATTTTAGCGGTGCCGCTCAGAGCTTTAAGGAAATCATTGATTCCAAAGCTTACACTCTATTTCCGGATTATTTCGGGCTGTTTAACTACCGGAACGAAAACAACTCCGAGGTGATCTTTGATATCAGTACAGCAACGTATCCGGTACCGGTACCGGCAACGTGTTCGAGCGGTATTTGGGTAGCCGGGAAGCATCCAGTAACGGCTGGACTTGGATGGCGCCAACCGTTAACCTGATTGACGCCTACGAAATGAAAGATGGATTGCCTTACGACAAATCGCCTTTGTTTAACCCGCCAAACCTACGATAACCGCGATCCCCGCATGGACATGACGGTAATCCGGCCGGGGGCTACCTTCCGGGACAAAATCCTGTCCTTAAATGCGGCCAATACCGGCCCCGCGTATATCCGCTACGACCAGCGTTCCGCTGCGAACCGGCCCGGCTACCTGGTGCGCAAAGCCCTTAGCGACGATGCTACGGGTGCGACCCTCGATTCGCCTACTAATCTGATCCTGATCCGGTACGGCGACGTACTGCTGATGTATGCCGAAGCGCAGAATGAAGCGGCCGGGCCGGATGCCAGTGTCTACGCTGCCGTTAACCAGGTACGTCAGCGCCCGTCAGTAGTCATGCCGGTAATTGCACCCGGCAAAACCAAGGACGAAATGCGCGACGTTATCCGGCACGAACGGGTAGTGGAAATGGCGCTGGAAGGGTATTATTTCTTCGATTTAAAACGTTGGAAACTGTGGGATAAAGTGGACTTAACAGTACGCCGTCCCGCTTCCGATACCGATATTATTAACCGGGTTAATGCCCAGACGAACCGGGTGGTATTTCCCCATTATTACGTACTGCCCATTCCGCAAGGCGATATTGACAATAATCCTTTGCTGGAACAGAATCCGGGATATTTGTAAATGAGGATTGTGAGTGGTAGTTAAGTTGATACTGATAGATTGGTAATGGTTCCAATCCACAGTTAACTCGGGTAGTAGTTCCAATGCTTTCGGCTTTACGACTTCCCACCGTGCGGGAGGTGGAAGTTATTTACAAGTTGTCACTCGTGATAAACTATAAACTTGTTCTGATTTGACTATCAATAAGTTCAAGAATCAACCACCCCTGCCCTAGTCCGATTAGTGGCTAAGCATTGTCAATTACAGGTAGATCTGGGAGAGAAAGGCAAATCCGGTATCTTGAAAGACAAACACTCTCGCAAACAGTTTCCGGAAGATAGGGCCCATCGTATTCGGTTTGTCTTTACCCCTAAGCATTGTTCCTGGCTCAATCAAATCGAGTTATGGTTGGTTCTCAATTAGACCATAACCGACTTCAGGTCGGTCCGGAACAGGGAATGAAAAGCGGCATACACCATCGTAATGCCACTAAAGACGACCAAAAGCGTATTCCAGTACGGGTGGCCCCCAGCACCGGAGTAAGCCGGACCAGCAGGCATACCTCCGCCTTGACCATCGTAGCCGAATGCAGGTAAGCCGAAACCGGAGTAGGGGCCTTCATGGCACCCGGCAACCAGAAGTGAAAGGGAAACTGTACCGACTTAGTAAACGCACCGGCGAAAATCAACCCGCAAAGGGCTCCGAATTGGGCGTGGTTTTTCAGTAACTCCCCCTTGGCTATCATCTCCTGCAAGGAATAAGTCCCTGCAATGCTGCCCATCAGCACCAGGCCAGCCATCAGGAAAAAACACCGCCCCCGTAATGGCCAAAGCCAGCAACGAACTTTGCCGGGAGGGTTTACTTCCTCATATCCTTTACGCTGCTTACGTACTTAACACAGTCAATCCCGGGTGATTGAAAAGGCAGAATTTCCGCCAGTATCCAATGTGCAGATACGTTTTTTGAAACACATCTATTGGAATAGAGTTGCCGAAAGCGAATCTATCATTCTTTTTCGGACAGGAGCCTGCTCATTTTTTTGAATTCTAATCCCGCTATAATCTCCTTCTAATTTCCCTCCAATCCTTGGTCTTTACCTTTGCGGACTACGGGAGAAAACGGTTTTTACCACTAAAAAAATGATATGAAAACGGCCAGCACACCAATAATCAGTAATGGTACCATTGAAGCCGTCATCGTGGAGATGGACGGGGTTATTACCCAAACAGCACTGCTTCATGCCCGAGCCTGGAAAATGATGTTCGATAGCTTTCTGAAAAGCCGAGAAAACAGCCAGCCTGTTCCCTCCTTAGACATTCAGAAGGATTACCTGCTCTACATCGACGGAAAGCCCCGGCTGGATGGGGTCCGGAGTTTCCTTGCTTCCCGCAATATTCACTTGCCCGAAGGCACCCCCCGGGATGCACCGGGTACCGAGACGTTACATGGCCTGGGAAACCTCAAAAATCAAGTATTCCTGTCCATTATTGAGGGAGAGGGGGTTGATGTGTTCGGTGATGCAGTAGCCTGTATCAAACAATGGCGGGCCGAAGGGAAGAAGATTGCCGTCATTTCATCTAGTAAAAACTGCGCTTTTATCCTCAAAAAGGCGGGGCTGGACCATCTTTTTGATGTTCGGATAGACGGGCTTACCATGGCCCAGCTGAAAGCAGGGCTGGGTTATAACAACCACTGAAAAGGCAAGGCGGTTCCGGATATCTTTTTACTGGCAGCCAAAGAATTAGGCGTAGCACGACGGCGAGGCCTATTTTGACGTGCGCCATGCGCCTCCTACAGGGAGTGCCAGGTTTACTGTACATGCATCGCAGGTGAGTGTAGAAGTATTAGGTACCCAGTTTAACGTCTGGCAGCGGGCAGAAAAGACGAAAGTGGTGCTCAGTTCGGGTAAGATCAAGCTGAAACTGGAAGAACAGCAGGCCACCCTGGAAATGCGTCCGGGCGAGCTGGTAGAAGTCTCGGGCGTGACTGACCGGGTGGTCCGGAAACGGGTCAACCCGCAGGTCCATACCGCCTGGCGGGAAAAACAGATTGTGTTTGACCACACCACCCTCCAAGAAATAGCCGCCGTGATTGAAGACCGGCATCCGTATAAAGTCGTCGTTGCGGACAGCGCCTTGCTGGGCCGCCAATTTACCTTCCGCCTGGTCAACAATGACCTGGATTTACTGCTGAGGACCCTGGAAAAGTCGCTCGATTTAAAAATAACCAAGCAGGCGGAGACCATTACCATCCGTGAGGCAGCCCGGTAGCCTTTGAATTCCTTTCAAAGTACCCAGGCTGATGAAGGGTAATCTTTTACTTAAAGCAATAAACTGATTATCAACTATTGACATTTACACGTCTGCATATCAATTCATTTACTCATCTACTTGTCCATCTTATCTTTGTAACCTGATGAAAAAGAATCTACTCACTTCACCGGGCAGCCCCTTACTGTGGCTCGTTTGCCCGTTTTTAGTCAGTTTTTTCGGCTGGGGTACGGCGTTTTCCCAATCTTTTGCCCTGCAAACCGAATCCGTAAAAGTCCAGCAGGAAGCGGTAATTCCCCTGGAGAAAGCGTTGTCAAACCTGGAAGCCAGGTACCAGGTGGTATTTGGGTATGAGAGCCACCTGGTTGAAAATCACCTGGTAAAGGCCGGGCAATGGAAGCAGCAGAAGTTAGAAAATGCGCTTACGGCACTGCTGGTGCCAATACACCTTACCTACGAACAGGTGGAAAAAAATGTATACGTGATCAAAAAAGCCGGGCCGGCCAGACTCAACTGGCAGCCTTCCGGAGGAGAGACTGAAGAAAAGCAGGCGCAACCCTTATCTCCGGCTTACGCGGAGGCACTGGCCCGCAATATACCAGTATCCCTGGAAAAAACGGCGAGGCTAACCGTTACGGGCACCGTTAAGGGTGAAACCGGAGAGGGGATACCGGGGGTTAGCGTCGTCTTAAAGGGAACCTCTACCGGCACGGCTACCAATGCGGAAGGCAACTATTCACTCGTGGTTCCGGACGGCGCCGGCACCCTGGTATTTTCTTACATCGGGTATACCACAGAAGAAGTGCCCATCGGCAATCGCACCACGATTGACGTGAGCCTGGTGCCGGATATTAAATCCCTGACCGAAGTGGTGGTAGTAGGCTACGGCACCCAGGAGAAGCGGGACGTAACCGGTTCAATCTCTTCCATCAAAGCCGATGAAATTCAGAATATTCCCATCCCCAGCGTAGAGGGCCTGATCCAGGGCCGGGCCGCCGGCGTACAGGTAAGCCCCAACTCCGGGGTGCCGGGCGCCGGCATCAGTGTGCGCATCCGGGGAGCGGCTTCTATCTCGGGCGGCAATGAGCCCCTGTACGTAGTAGACGGCGTCCCGTTGAAAGGGGGGGATTACGGGGCCAGCGTGGGACAAAGCCGGAATGAATTTAACCCCATGTCGGACATCAACCCCAACGACATTGAATCCATTGAAATCCTGAAAGACGCCTCCTCGGCGGCTATTTACGGGGCGCGGGCCGCCAACGGCGTGGTGCTCATCACCACCAAAAGAGGCAAGGCCAATAAAACCGCCGTCACCCTGAATTATTCGACCGGTTTCCAGGTCCGGCCTTTTAAGTATGACCTGTTAAGCAGCGCGGAGTTTATCGAGTTTTACAATGAAGCGCACGCGAACGTAGGCGTGACGCCGGCCGTGAATCTAAGCGCTTTTGGTTACGACACCGTCAACACCGACTGGCAGGATGCCCTTTTCCGGAATGCTCCCATTTCCAGCTACGATATATCCGCTTCCGGCGGCAACGAAAAAAGCCGGTTTGCCCTGAGCCTGGGGTATTTCGATCAGGACGGCATTATTATCAATACCGGCTACAAAAGGTTATCGGGCCGCCTGAACCTCGACCACGACATCAGCAGCAAAGTACGGATTGGCGCCAGCCTGTCGTATAGCCAATCCACTACCAGCCGCATTCAGGGCGACGATACCGGCGTAGCGGTTTTTATGCGCACCGTGGTTCAACCCAGCGTAGTCCCCATCTACAATCCGAACGGCTCGTATCACTTTCCAACCATTAACCTGATCAACATCAATCCCTATTCGGTGGCGAAAGAACTGCAGAATACGGCTAAGAATAACCGGGGCATCGGCAACCTGTACGCCGAATTTGATATTTTAAAAGGCCTGAAGCTACGGTTAAGCGCCGGCGGGGACCTCTTGTTTTTGAATGAATCGCTGTTTAATAATTCCCGGGTATACTTAC
Source organism: Cytophagales bacterium (assembly GCA_030448185.1). Lineage (GTDB taxonomy): Bacteria > Bacteroidota > Bacteroidia > Cytophagales > 172606-1 > CADCTQ01. The sequence goes on from JAUJNL010000002.1 coordinate 119,913, forward strand.
TGATTTCTCGGCCACTGCCTGGATTTCGACGGCACACTGGCCCCCTGCAATATGCAGTAAAACAACTGGCTTCCTGTTACGTAGCCATTGTCGGTGGCCGGGACCGGCTGGATGTGGAACAAAGGGTAGGCTAAGTTAATGATTCTCCATGCCATCCCCAGACACTCTATATGGCTCATCTGGCAGCTGGAAGGAATAGAAGGTGTGTGATAGAACGGAAAAAATACGCCCTTGCCATCCACAGCAAAAACTCGGTGCAAATTAAAGAGAAACTCAAAATCATCCTGGAGCTTCGAGGCCATTGACTGGCATAAAGGAGCAGTAGGCTGGATTTAACAGCTGGACCTGATCAATGCAGTTCCCATCCCCTGGGCGATGATATTACGGATGAAGATGCCTTGGCTAATGATTCTGGTACGCCAGAGTCCTGGATTTCGACGGCGCACTGGCCCCCATTGTTCCCCATCCGGAAGATGCCCGCCTGTCGGAAACGATGAAAGGCATGGTAAAACAACTGGCTTCCCTGTGTACCGTAGCCATTGTCAGTGGCCGGGACCGGCTGGATGTGGAACAAAGGGTAGGATTACCCCAATTGATTTACGCCGGCAGCCACGGATTTGATATCAGTGGTCCCAAGGGGTTATCAATGCAGCATCCCCTGGCGGCAGCCTACCTGCCGGATTTATATCACGCCCAGAAAATGCTCATCCGGCGGCTGGAAGGAATAGAAGGTGTGCAGGTAGAACGGAAAAAATACGCCCTTGCCATCCATTACCGTAATGTGCCCGAGGACAAAACCGGCTATGTAAAGGAGGTGGTGCATGAGATAAGTAACGCTATGGAGAAACTCAAAATCAGTACCGGTAAAAAAGTACTGGAGCTTCGACCGGCCATTGACTGGCATAAAGGAAAAGCAGTAGGCTGGATTATGGAAGCTTTGCAGCTGGACCTGGCCAAAGCAGTTCCCATCTACCTGGGCGATGATATTACGGATGAAGATGCCTTCCGCAGCCTGAAAGAAACCGGGGTAGGCATTCTGGTAGGAGACCACGGCGAACCTACCGACGCCATCTACCGTCTCGAAGACCTGAGCCAGGTGGAGCAGTTGCTAGAGATTGCTATCCAGTTTCTAAAGAATTAAACCAGGACAGCTGGATAAGCAATGTGACAGACCCCTTATGAAAACGATTTTAGTACTTACTGATTTCTCGGCCACTGCCCAGGCAGCCCTGCAATATGCAGTCGGGCTTACCCAACAATTGCGGGCTAAGTTAATGATTCTCCATGCCATCCCCAGACACTCTATATGGCTGGGCGGTCTGGATGGTAACCTGATAGAAGAAGCACAGCAAAAACTCGGGAAATTAAAAGAGAAACTAATCCTCCAGGGCATGCCCGGGCAGGCTGTTAACACGGAGGTGATCAATAAGTTTCCCCTCGATGCGGTGGCTAATGACTACGCCAGAGCCGTTCATGCAGATTTGATTGTGATGGGCACCCAGGGAGTTTCCGGAACTAAAAAGGAACCCTTGGGAAGTTTTGCCATTGAAGTCATGGAAAACAGCACCGTACCCGTTATTGGAACAAATCATTAGCCATGCCTGGGTACCGCTGTTCATATTCCGGAAATAAGAACCACATTAACTAGTAGTTTTTACGAAACCTAAACAGTTATTGATATGTTTAACCGCATTCTCGTACCAACGGATCTGTCTGAACTGGCAGTTCCCGCCGTGAAATACAGCTTGTGGCTGGCGCAAAAAATGCCCAGCACCAAGGTGAGCTGCTTTTATGCCAGCAATCGGATTCTGCCGACTTCTACCCCGGTGATGTTGTACAATGACCTGAAAAAGGACATGCTCAGAGAAGACATGAGCTTGCTGGAAAAACACGTTCAGCAGGTGCAGCAAAGCACTGGACTGGCTCCCCATCCCGGCCAGCTGGAGCTGCACGTAGAAAATGGAGACTATCGGACGGCTTTGGAAGAGGTGCTCCTTGAGTACAAACCTGACTTGATTGTAATGGGGACCCAGGGAGCCAGTGGCCTGAAGAAATACTTCTTTGGCAGTAATACAATAAAAACCTTGAACCAGGCCTCTTGTCCCGTTCTGGCAGTACCTGCCGGATATTCGCAGGTGTCTTCTCCGCATATAGTTTACGCTACGGACCTGGAGCAATGGTCGGAGGAAATCATGAAGGTAACGGCTCTGGCCAAACTGCTCGATGCTCACTTGTCGGTAATGCATTTTTATCGCCGTCGGCCGGATAAAGAGCAGGAAAATCATTTCAGAGAAATGATGATGCTTCAGTTGAAGGACGCAATAGCCTACCGAAACGCTACAGTTGGGTTGCATCCCGTACCGGAGAAGCAGGAAATCAAATTTATCATGCAGCAGATGTTCGCCGAAGCCAAGCCTTCCTTGTTAGTGATGTTTAGACGGCCGAAAAGCTGGTTTGAGGATTTGCTGACTGATAGCTATACGCAGGAATTCCTGTACAACAATGTGGTCCCCTTGCTGGTATTCAAAAGTTAGGCAAGGGGCAGGCTAAAGTTACGTTTGGAAAGATTGGTCCAGCTCCCGTTACACAAAAGAAAAGGTCAGGACTGTCAGTAAGAGCTCTCTTTGAAATCCCACTGAAAACCAGAAGTAATTTCAACGCAAAGTGAAACAAGTTTAGTTTTATTTCGGGAGAGCCAGGTGATACCAGATCGAATCTTTGGTGATAAAGGCATAAATGACGGGCAAGGATGAACCAATAAAAACCCCAATGAAAGATAAAATGGAATTAAGCAAACCAGCAACGGCTCCGAAGAAAAAGAGGTAATTGATGCCAATAATCCATAGAGCTAAGGGATTGAGCAGGGTCAAAATAATAACGACCGTAAACACTCCCACCAAGTACTGCTGAACCACTCCTTGAATCTGGTCCACGACACTACTGATCGTGGAGTGCTAGACTGGCTTTAAGGCTTTGAATAATACCTTTTTAAAGAAGGTCTGGTAGTGCAACATAAAGAAAATGTACAAACCGACCAGCAGCAAGGTGGTGAAAAAAGACAAAGTACCGCTAGCAGTAGAAGTCAGAATGGCAAAACTCGACCGAAAGGCATTTCGCCTCAACATCTCACCATAGTCAGGCAAGCTATCAGGCGGAATATTAAAATTACCTTTAGGGAGATCAGCAAGGAGGAGGCTACCCAAAGTATGAAAAATAGGTTGGTCAGACCAAACAGGATAATGACTGATTTAAAATAGGCCGGGAGTGTTTTCATAGAAAATGGGACGCATCACTCCACCGGCTATCTTCGGCAGGACATTCTCCTCCAGAAACACTTTTTTAATAACCGAAGGGTATTTTTCCCGGTAATGCTGCCTACACCATTTATACAGATTTATTCTTTCCTGCGACGACAATGAGTGAATGCTTTTTCGTAACTCTTTCTCAAACAGTATTTCACAAAAGCTCACTTTGTGCAAAATTACTTTACTATAGTCCAGCAGCGATGTTTTCATAAAGTGATTGGTTTATGCTTTTTTGTGTCTGGCAGCTCTCTTCGTACCCCAAATGATGTACCGAACGTTTCCTCTAATTTACAGAGACACCATTAGGAGAGAATTAAATTCGCATTAGAATGAGATTAAAAATTGAATTTAGCGGTTTCGACCACCGTTCTTGCCTCTCCCCGGGGAAAAAACACGTTAACCCGGGTGCCTTTATTTAACTCGGAGGTAATACGCATTACACCACCGTTTAACCGGATGATTTTGTGGGATAGCGGCAGGCCAATGCCAAATCCTTTAAACCCCCGGGCATTGCTGCACCGGTAAAAAGGCTCCAGTATATTTTCAATCTCTTCTTTGGGAATACCAATGCCACCGTCTTCAACGCTGACTTCGATTCCCTGTTCGTTGGCCCGTAGTTGCAGATGCACTTTGGCATTGCCCGAAAATTTGCACGCATTTTCCAGGATATTAGAAAAGGCGGTTTTCAGCAGCATTTTATTGGCTTTCAGCACAAGTAATTCTGAATCTTCCGGCAAGTCTTTAATTTCGATTAGAACACAGTTTTTGGGTATTTTCTGGTGAATTAACACCTTCATCTCCCACACAAATTCATCCATGCGGATATCCTCCAGTTGGAGGTCTTGCCGTTTTACGTTGGACTTGGATAGACTGAGCAGGTTGGCAGTCAGGTTTTGAAGCCTTTCAGCCTCTCCGGAAATCTTGCGCAGAGAGTGGATATATTCCCGTTCCGAACGGTTCTGGTGCAGGGTAACTTCTACTTCTCCCAGGATAGCCGTGAGCGGATTACGAAGTTCGTGAGAAGCATTGGCGATAAACGTCTTCTGCATTTCGAAGGAAGTCTCCAGCCTTTGCAGCATATTGTTAAAGGTGTCCGATAATTCGGAAATTTCGTCCTTCCCGTTTCCTTCTTGTATGGATTAGTTTTCTGGGGTGGTATTTGTCAATTTTGTTTCGCAGGTAGTTTACGTACACCTCCACCACGTTGGAGCTAAGGTCAAAATCCACCTCCCACACATTCTCCAGTAGCTGGGTACGTGACAAAATTCGTCCCTTGTTCCGGATGAGGTATTCCAGCAGCTTAAACTCCCGGGAGGTAAGGGTGATTTCCTGTCCGTCCCGGGATACTTTTTTAGCCGTGATGTCTACGTGGAGGTCATCCAGGGTTAGCAGCGTTTCCTGGTCCGCAAACCGCCTCCGGCCCAAAGCCCGGATGCGGGCTTGTAATTCTTTAAATTTAAACGGTTTGGCCAGGTAGTCGTCAGCTCCCAGGTCTAACCCTTTTACCTTATCATCAGCAGTGCTTAAGGCGCTGAGCATCAGAATTGGAGTGTTAATCTGGAGGCTCCGGATGCTTTTACAGACCTCCCATCCATTACTGTATGGCAGAATCACGTCGAGAATAATTATATCATACTCCTTCTGTAAAACGAGGCTCTTTCCGGTAACCCCGTCATAGGCCACGTCAACCTGGTGTGATTGTTCTTCCAATCCTCGCTTGATAAAATCGGAAACGTTTACTTCATCTTCAATCAGCAATATCTTTGACATAGAGGCCCGATTTAATAAGTAAAAAGGAAGCCGTTAGAAACACGGAAGCCAAACGAGCTGGCTCTGCCATGTACTATTACCAACCAGCCCCCTTCAAAGCTTCCGTTGGAAAGAACAGGAAGTAATGCCATTCCTGCTACTGTTCGTCGTCCGGATTTTCGTTGCGGTCGGCAAACTGGTAAAAGAAGCTGGTTTCACCGCTTTTCTCTTCATTCCGATACTGAAAAGCAAGTTCATATTTTTCAAATTTTTCGAAAAAAGCATCCCAGGATATCTCGTCCAGGCTATCTTCGGACCGGCCAGGAAAATTAATCCGTAACAGGTTGTGTCCCTCGGTACCCAGGTTGCTGTTTCGCCGGAGCGCAGTGGGTTTGCCATTGCGGGCCTTAATCCATTCCTTTATCAGTTTGTGGTCTGTAGTAGTAATTGATGACTTTGCCGGCTTTCCCATAACTATAATTTTTGATTCTAATATTTTTAACGGGGATACATGCAAATGTGTTAACTTAACTCTGGCTGGCGGGAAAGCTGTTAAGTTTTACATGCCCCGAATTTGAGCATGAAAGGGAATGTCTACTCTTGCTATATTACAAAAACGTTTTCCTCTTTACCCGTTTCTGCGTTAGCCAGCTTAATTAGAGAGTAGGAGTAGAGTCATTACCGGTACTAGCCTGTATTCTCCTTTTTGAAGCAATACGTTTGCTGCCCAAAAGGCTTTGCTCCTAAGTTTTAAAAGAAAGATTATTTTAAATCATCTTTATAAAATACAAGGTAAGCCAAGTGGTAAGATGCTTTTTTACTGGTTCAGTTGACCCTGCTATGGAATCTTTTCTAATAGTTTTCTAAGGCCTTTCTAATATCATTTTAATCTTGGCCTACCCGTTAGTGCTTTACTCTTTCAGGGTTATTCCAGCATAATAGCGTCGGTCTGTTTGCTGTCGTGTCCGTAAATGTCGGGCCGGAAATTCACTTGTCCCTCTTCATCCACAAAAGCAGTCTGGTAGAGAAACTGCACGGGAACTGGCTCAGGTAAGTGCTTCACTACCGGCTCAGGCTGATGCATATTTTCCCGGATGCGCTGCCGGTTCCAGGCAGGGTCTTCCTTCAACAAAAAGGCCGCCAACTCTACGGGCTCTTCCACTCTGACGCACCCATGACTATAGGCTCTTCTTTTCCGGTCAAATAAGTACCCGGCGGGAGTGTCATGCAGATAAATGGCCAGCTTGTTGGGAAACATAAATTTAATCTGCCCCAGGGCATTGCGGGGACCGGGTTGTTGCACGATCTGGTAGCGGAAAGTCGTATCCGAAATGGAAGCCCAGTCTATTAAGTAAGGGTCAATTTCTGCTCCCTCTTTCACCTGGCCAAGCGGGTACAACTTCATCTGGTTGCGCGTTAAGTACGTGGAATCTTTCTGGATGGCCGGTAAAATTTCATTAACGGCAATGCTGCGGGGCACTACCCAGGTCGGACTGAATTCAATGTAGCGGATCATATCCCGGAAGATGGGGGTTGAGTGGTATTCTTTGCCTACTATTACCTTCATTTCGAGCTGTTTCTCCTGGTTTTCGTACACCCTCAGCTTATATTCGGGCACATTCACTAGAACGTATTTTTCCCCGAAAGACCGGGGCCACCACCGCAACCGTTCCATGTTAAGCTGAATCTGGCGAACCCGCTCTTCGACCGGTACATTGAGCATCTGTAACGTGTTAGTCCCCAGTATGCTATCGGCAATGAGCCCGTTTCTTGCCTGATAGCGGGCCAGCCCGGCGGCTACCGATTCATCCAGTACCGCCAGCGGATCTATTTCGACAGGATTTTCAGCAGAAATGGCATCTGAATTAACCACCGAAACCGTGGAAGTTCCGTTTTCCGGCAAATCGCCAGTAATGGCCAGTCTTTGCCGGAGTTGAATAACGACCCCGCTGGTGTCGCCTTTTCGCAGCAGCGCATCCTGGGCAAAAGAAGGCCAACCGCCATTTTTTGCCAGTTTCCGGTACCGTTCCAGAGATTCTTTCAACCGGTGGTACTGCGGATGCGCCGGGAGAAGCTGGGTTAAGGATTCTTCGATTTTGCCGGATTGCAGGGCAGCTCGTAAATGGCGGGCCAGGTTCTTTGACCGAGGTTGGGCTATCCAGTTTCCGTCGAATTGGTTTGGGTCGGCGAATCCGGAGAGCAAATGGGACGCATACGTTAAATACGCCGCAGTGGTAAGAATATCCAGCCCGGCCAGGGAGCTTATTTCCGGGGATTGCCGCCCGAACAACTGTTTTTGCAGAAACTGTAAGGTATCAAGGTGGTAATCAAAAACCAGTCCTTGGTCAGAGGCTTTTGCCAGGGCATTTTCCAATTGCTCCACACCCGGGGAAGGGCCATATCTGGTGTACCAGGCGGGCTGGTAGGAATGGAGTTTATAAAATTCCGAGAGTTCGCCATACAGGTATTTCCGAATGGTTTGGTCCGTGAAATACGTTCTCACCTGGAGCGTGTCTAATCCTTCATAGATAGCCAGTTGCGTGGGATTCAACCCAGCGAGGTTTACCGTGTCAGTGGATTGACTGTCCGCCGATACCGTTTGTGCACAGGCCGTGAAAAAGAGACCACCCAGGCAATATAAAAACAATAAAAGATAAAAATACTTTCTCAAAGTCATACTCGCCTCCTTCCCGTAAGTAAATTATAAGAATAAATCTTTTACTGACCCGTTATAAAATCCCGGTCCGGAAGACAGAGCTTTGATTTGAAAAGCGGGGGAGTTTTGCCGTTTCACAGGCGCAAGTAAGCTGGTACAAACCGGCAATCATACAAGGCAGAAGCAGTACGGCAACATAACCGGTTAAGTAATCTTACGGAAAAGCCAGACTACCAGGATTGCCACCAAAACTACCTCAATTACCCATACGCCTGCCTTGAAAATACCTCCAACTACCCGGCAACTGGTTAAACAGTGAGCAGGAGCAGAATACTGTTTTGCACGTAACTTCTCATCCGTTCAGAGATTAGGTCCTATTTACCCTACGATTTTTTCCCTATATGAGTTACCCCGCACTCACTAATACTTAACCTCATTTGTATATCGTTCAGGTAAAGCTGAAAAGTGAGATGGTCCAAAAAAACGAGCCACTCAACTTGCTTAACTCATATCTTCGAGAGCAAATACAGAAGTACAATTTTGTATACCCATCCTGGCAGTGAGGGAGGCATCAAAGTGCTTAAATAGACTTATTTTCTTGGCCAGTTTGCAGTTTAAGCGGTATTTAGGGTGAAGCCGCGTTTAAAATTCCAAAGGCTAGCACATATTTCTACGGCATCACTGATTTTGTTTCTTAAACGAATTCGGTTTTCGTGCCTGAGGATCAAGTATCTTTTCATGCCTCCTATTGCGTGCTCTACCACTACTCGTACTTTTGATATTTCCTTGTTTTGCAGTTTTTGTGGTTTGGTAAGTTCTTTGTTTCTTGGCTTTTTGCACCCGATCTGCACCGGCGATTTGGGCAAGTAGTTTGTAATTCCGGTAAAGCCTAAATCCACCCATACCTGCTTGCCCGAGTAATCCAACCTGGAGAGTTCCTTTTTGAAGAGGGTGAAGTCCACCTGGCTACCCGAAAACAGTTGTCCCAAGTAGATGATGCGGCCGGCTTTGTCTGAGATCAAGAGCATAATCAGCGGGTGGGTGTTTTTTTGCCTGATAAGTCAGCCTGCTGCACTTTCTGGTCCTTAGCCCGCTCAATGCCTATTGCTGAGCCGTCAATAAATATATCCTCGACTCCTTGGAAGGCTTTGTCGAAGGCTTGTTGGTCCTCAAACACCCGCTTGACCAGCACGGATTGGGCTTGCAGAGCCTGCTTCAAATAAGGCTTCACGTAGTCTACATACCCAAAGGCTGCCGTATCGGAAAAGCCGAAACTAAGTCCTAACACCTCAAGCGTTGGATGTGATTTGTAGTAGAACAAAATGAAGAAAAGCGCCTCCCTCGAATCGGTCAGTACCGGTGCTTTTTTGGCCAGCTGGTTGTAGGCTTTAGCCTGGTAATAAAGCTTGAATTCCTCGTGCAACTGGTCAAACTCTTTTTTGTCCAAGCCCTTTGTCCAAGCCCATAGATGCTTTGTATGGCCAGTCCTTCTGCCAGTTTTCGAAGATCGTTGCCATTGCTTTTTTGGGGTTAACTTAAGCTACATCAGCCTATACGATATACGAGAACCGACCGCTTTTGGCTCAACAAAACCCTAAATACCCTCCTATTCTGTTTTTAGCAAGAAATAAGTCTATTATCCTAAATATACCATACAACTTAGTTTACACTGTACTTACTTGTGAGATCGGATTAAGTTAGTAACTTTCACTTACCTTTCTGCCCGCTTAACTGTAACAGTTCCAAGTGACGATTGTAGCCTTTGAACGCTCACCCACCAATCAGTACCTTCTTCACGTATGACCAGAGGCGATTTCCTGCAAATCTTCGCAAAAACCACGGGGGGTTGCTTCCTTGCTCCCTCTTTTTCCGCTCAGTTTGCTGCTGACCCCGGGGAAGTCCGCCGGGTGATCGCTGCTCTGGTAGAGGCACCGACTACTGCCTTGCCCCCGGCAAAGAGAATTCCATTGGGCTGGCGGGCGTTCGCTCTTCCGGCGTCGGCGGATTCCAGCGAGCTAGTGGTGATCCGTTTCCCCCGAATCAAAGCGGCTGGAGGTCAGGTCTGGCTGCGCCTGGCGACCGCCATTGATTTACGGGAAGAGTACCTAGTCGGCGTTTTTCTGGGTCGTACCCCTACCCGGATCGGCAGCTTTGATATCAAGTACGCCCATCCGTTCCAGCCATTTCAAATAACGATTGCCCCCCAGTATTTGCCGGCCATCAGTCGGGAAGGCGTTGCCCTCAGGCTCCTGAAAGGCAGTAAGGATGCCTGGTTTTTTCGGCCGGAGCCTGATCGGCCGGAAAGCGCGGGCCTGCAACCCCATCTGCTGATCGGAGCAGGGGGGCCGCCGGAAAAAGCGTTCCTTAAAAATCTTTTTTCTTTAAATGCGTTAAGCCCGTTCGGATGGCTGGGCGGTTGCGTAATGGATGGGCTCTACGCGCTCCACCAGGGAAATTGCCCGGGGGCAAAAGATGCCCTGACTACCTACTTGCATCATTTTCTGGACCCGCAGCACGGCATCCGGTTTGAGAATCCGAACACGGAACCGCTGGACGGTTCGTTTAACAGCATTGAGGACTTTCTGCCCTTCGCCTGCATCGCTGCTCTCTATCCGGGGCACGCTTCCATTCAAAAAGCCACCGATTTTTTACTGTCCCGCAAAAATACTGGCGGGATCATTATGAGTGGCCAGGATGTGACCACCGAAGGTTGCTATACGGTAGCCTATCCGCTAGCCGCCATTGCCGGCAGCACGGGCGACAAAGTCCTGGCCCAAATTGCCCTGGACCAATTAAAGCACCGCACCCAGTTGCTGCACGACGAAGGGGCTATTTACCAGCGGGCTTCCCCGTCTAAAGGACAAACCTTCCGCAACTGGGGCCGTGGGATAGCTTGGTACCTGCTGGGAATGGTCAAAACCATCTGCATTCTGGAAAAGGGTCAGCTAGTGGATTGGGAAGGGATCAAAACCGCCAAATCCGATTTTGTCCGGGCAATAGAGCTGGTTGGCCCGTGGCAAAATGAAGCAGGGTACTGGAGCAGTTTCATTGACCGGCCCCAAACCGGGGAAGAAACCTCCGCTACGGCCGGGATTGCCGCAGCCATTGCCTTGGGCGTGAAAGCCGGCATGCTGGACAAATCTTTGCTGGTCCGGGCCCAAAAAGCGTACCCAGCACTGCTCTCCAGGCTTACCCCCGATGGCTTTCTAACCGGGGTTGCCCAGCTTAACCGGGGCGGGGAACACCTGCAGGCCAACGGGTACCGGGTAATGGCCCAGTACGGGATGGGACTCATGGCGCAGCTAAAGGCGGCGTTGCCGGGCTAACACCGCCGCTCACTGAGTACCAGCCTGCATCAAAGCGGGTAATCTGACCTAAGCAACCCATAAAGCGGAAAACAGCCTAAGGTTACTAGACAGGCAACCAGATAAAGCAAACAGAGTCGGTTCATATCCTGATAACTTAATTAGCCAAGTAAGTTAACTTAACCATTTAGAAACTGACTCCATCAAGGATATACATAAGTTCAAGGGTTCAAAAGAATGCTTTCAATGACCCTTTCTAGAGACGATTGAGCAGCAGAAAAGGAAAAAAACAGGTATTCTCTCTTACTTTTCTCCTCCTAAAATTAACCTTTTTACAGAATTGAAAAGTGGAAGGGGGAAAAGAGCACCTTCCACTTTTACGACTGAACCCTAATAGGGATGATACACTAAGAAAACAGTTATAATACAAATTATTATGAACATTGAACAAGGTACATCGAATCAGTATTAGCTTAGTTAAGCGAGTTGATCCAGGCAGCAATTTTCAGGGCATCCTCTACGGGTACCTGCGGCATGGGCGGCATTTCGGTCGCGTACTCGGGCCAGTTCTGCGGCTGGGGATTATGGATTAGCTCCACAATCTTCTCGTTGGGGTAGTTACGTTTCGGTACTTCGTTATAGGCTGGTGCCACCATCGTCTCGTGGGGGTAGGGACGAGTCCCTACTCCCTCCCCGGCAGGCCCACCCAGCCGCTTGTCGGCGTTGTGGCAGGCTAAACAATTGTTTTTCTTCAGCAGCGGCAGTACTTCCCCTAAAGCAGGTGTTTTTCCCGTAGCAGCGGCAGCTGTGTTATTTTTAGCTACGATTCCGGTCCCTTTGGCGCTGCCTTTCACTCCGCCCTTGGCGGCGGTAGCATTGTTATTTTTCAAGCCACTTTCCGGTACGGCCGATTGCAATTTATAGTTAAACCGGTCTTTCATTAATTCAGTAGGTACTTTTTTTACCGCAATAGCTTTGCCTGAATTTTTAGTGCTGGTTTCCGATAGGGCTAGTTTAGGTCCGTCGGGGATGTTATTAAGCGTATAAAAAGCGTTGGTGTGCACCAGCGAGTAAGAGTTTTCCTGTTCCCGTACTCCCTCCAGGGAAATATTATGCACGTAGTTTTCCCGCAGGCCATCTACCACCAAACGCGCTTTTAATCCATCTTCTGATACTTTAACGCCTTTTACCACCGGGTTTTCGATATTTACGGGCGGACTGCCGTATACCGGATGGTATTTGTAGGTTAAGCTTTCGATGGCGTAAGAGGCCAAATCTTCGGCCGATGACCGGTTTACGGGCTTGGTAAATTCGATTTCAAAACCATCGGGCATAGCACGCACCGTCTTCATCTCAAACGGCACGGCATTGTTCCATACCAGCCGCTGCAAACCGGCATTGGCTTCACCGGCCGAGCCCCAGCCCCGGTTGGTTTCCCCGACAAACAAGGAATTATCGGGTGCCCAAGCCATGCGCAGTACCCCCGACTGGAAACCGCTCCGGAATTCAAAAGCGACGCCTTGGTATTCGCCTTTCACCTTTTCCATCACCACCCGCGAAATTTTACTCTGTCCCTGATCACCGACCAGCAACTGACCGGCAAAGGGCCCAAAAGCGTCCTCGGGTATCTTGACAATTTCAGAGTTGGAAATCCCCAGGATCGTGTGGGGTAGAATAACCGCCTGCAGCTGTAGTTCCGGAAAATCCTTCTTCAGGTCGGCTTTAGTGACAAACTGCTCATTTACCACGTTTTCGGGTTTAATGGCCCGTCCGTTAGCATCTTTAAAGTCGCGTGGGTTAAGTTTGGCATTAAATTGTTCGGTGGTAATTTTAACCGGTGAGCCCGGTAAACCCGTCCAGCGTAAACCAGCCGGATGGCCCGCAAAAATCCCCTTCTTTACGTGCCAGATCCCACCGGAACCAACGTATTCACCCTGGTTGTCGGAGTAAAACAATTCGCCGTCAATCATGCCTAAACCCGCCGGTGAACGCATGCCGGTAGCCCAAGGCTCCATTTTACCGTCCGGGCTGATTTTCATCGTCCAGCCGCGCCAGGGCACCCGGCTTTCGCCGCGCCACCATTGTTCGTTGCCAAAGGCGACGTTACCGGTGACAAAGAAAGAACCATCGGGCGCAATCTTGGGTCCGAAGCTGTATTCATGGTAATGTCCCGACAAGGGCCAGGCATACACGGTTTCGTACACGTCGGCTTTACCGTCCTGATTGGTATCTATCAGCTTGGTTAGTTCGCCGCGTTGGGCACAGTAGAGCGCGCCATCCTTATAGGCCAGGCCTAATACTTCGTGTAAGCCGGAGGCAAATTTGCGGAAGTAAGGACGGCGGCTCGTGGGGTTCTCTACAATAAAAACGTCGCCCCGGCGCGTAGACACGCCTAAGTTTCCGTTAGGCAACATGGCCAAGCCACCCACTTCGAGTATGGTACCTTCCGGCGCGGGCACTTTCATGATTTTAAAGAAATCTTCTTCTTTTGCCGATTCCTGCGCCTTCACCGTAAAGATACCGGATAAAGAAAAAGCCGCCAGCAGCAGGGCTAAAGCCCTTTGCCGGAATAATTGGTGGTAAGTATAGGTTAGAGAATTTTTCATAAAAACGGAGAATTAAAAACTAAAACAGAATAGCATACCCGACCTTGTCTTTCACGGGTACCACCAGCTCTTTGCGGCCGTTGGCCTCGCGCACTACTACATACATACCGTCAGACTTTTCTTCAATCGTGGCACCTTCGGCTAAACGGGCATAGAGTTTCCCGCCCGACGGGTTCTGCACGGTCAGCTCCCGATGCAAGCCCTGCCCATTGTCCATCACCCGAATGGCATCCGAAACAGTAGCCCCATAGATGTGGTAACGGAACGTAGGCTGGTCGTTTTCGTCGAGAATATACCCTTTGGGGCGGTAGCCCGTACCGGCACTATCGGCCAGCCAGGCGGCTGGGCCGAACCTAATTTGGCCAACGCAAAGGCGGTTTGCCAAACCGCTGTACGGCGCCAGCCGGGCGGGAGGAACCGTCGCCCCGTTCGTGCCACATGGGGGTGGCATCCAGAAAATTGCCGCGCCACACCTGAATAACCGCCCCTTTATCCAGGTCATAGGTATAGTGCACCTGCTGCGGGCTGCCTACCGATACGGCGTGTACTACCCGTTCTTGGCGGGCAAGTCCATAAGCTACGCAGGACGGTAGGTACCGGGGCCTCTACTAATATGGGATCTACCGGGGGTCTATTGTTGGTAGTGCTTACTGGTGGAGGAGTAATGCCGTTAGTCAGAGAAATATTACGGAACGCAACCGCTCCGTGGTCGCCCTGGATGCGTAACGGACCAGTGGCTTTTCGGGTCCATCGCCCCGCGGGTGGGTCCCAGTAGCTCCACATCTTCGTGAATGGTAACCCCGTTTTAGTTCCAGGCGCAGCATGCGGGCATTGGCTGTTTTTTTACCGCTGGCGTCAAACTTAGGCGCCTGAAACGATACTTTCAGATGTTGCCATAAACCGGGAGCCCGGCTGGCATTCTGACGGGGGGCGTACCCTTCGTATCCTTTCTGGCCTTCCGGTTTACTTTCGTCCCAGCGTTGGTAAATCCCGCCGTTATCACCGGCTTTCGGGTGTTGAACACCCCAGCTGTCGAGCAGTTGTACTTCGTAATTTCCCTGTAAATAAATACCCGAATTAGAACCTTTGGCCATCAAGTAATCCAGTTCCAACTCGACGTCGCCGTGCTCGGCAGTCGTATACAAATCGGTGCCGTGGGTCTTTTTATCCACCAGGTTTACAAAATGCCGGTGCCTTTGCTGGTAGTGAGCACATTCTCTTTGTTTAAATCAGCATTTACATCGCGGCCAGTTGCCAGGTTTTACCCGGGTTGCGGGCAAAACTCAGGTCGGTTAGTGGAATCGTATTGGCCGGGCCACCCGAAGTCTGGGCCATGCGAGCGCCGGTACTGCTCAACCAGACTACGCGGCAGCCACGACATTAATAAAATTAAATTGTGAATTGAACATTTCTATAGTTAAGTAGATAAGCGTGAAAATAATAGTAGCGTCAGGTTTTTAATTCATTCTTTACAATTTGTAATTAGTTAAATGCGTTTGCGCCACGTTCAACTAAAAAAGTCAAAAATATATAAAATTAACGAGTGGATAAAACGGGCGAAATAGGTTGATAGGGTTACGGCACCAAAATAAAGGAAATGAGTAATTTGAGGGATGCAAATACCGGACTATTTTGAGCAGATACGAGACTTTCGGGTGCAAGGTCGTTGCTTACACGACTTAGGCGATATTTTAGGATTGATTCTGTGCGGTTGTTTGGCGGACTGTGATGATTTGAGCGAGAGAGTAGACTACGGAGAAGATACTATTGAATGTTTGAGAGCGGCATTGGGTTTTAGCTTTCCCAATGGTATTCCTTCAGAAGTGGTATTCCTTCAGAAGCTACCCTGGAACGGATCGTACGAAGATTGAAGGTCCCAGCCCTGGCCGACTGCTTCAAGACCTGCCTGGAAGGACTAACTTTAGCCGGAAAACACCTGAGTATTGATGGCAAGGAACTTAGAGGTACTACTCCTTTAGGGAAGAAGCACGCTTTAGTGCAGATGGTCAATGAGTGGGCAGCAGCATACAAAGTGAGTTTGGGTCAATTTCAGCTAGCAACCCAAAGCAATGAGATCACGGCCATTCCACAGATGCTGGAGTTGATGGAGTGCGAAGGCAGCCTCATTAGTATTGAGGCCGGACCTGCCGACAAGCGTGCCTTTGGGTCCATAGGGTGTCAGAAGTCTATTGTGGAAACGATTCGAGGGAAAAAAGCCGATTAGGTAATTGGCCTTAAAGCCAATCAAGGTACGCTTTATGAACAAGTAGCTGATTTTATGGCTCAAAAGAAAAACGCAGTTGCCTTGTTTCACCGGCTTGGATAAAGCCCACAACCGAGGGGAAGAAGGGAAACTGTATCTGGCTACGGCCATTGACCTGGTCGATGAAGCTCAAGAGTGGAAGGATAGCAACAGTGTATTGTTAGTGGAACGCAAACGCATAGTAGGCAACAAGACCCAAACCAGCACCCAGTATGATATTTCCAGTCTTACCGTCCCGAACCCGATAGACTATCAGCAGTAGGTACGAGGACATTGGAGTATCGAGAATCAATTACATTGGCAACTAGACTTCCCCTTTAAAGAAGATGATAACCGCATCCGAAAAGACAATGGGCCAGCCAATCTACACCTGATTCGAAACTGAGCCTTGCATTTGCTCTACAAAGACCCGGATAAAATCAGTTTAAAACGAAAACGCAAGAAAGCCGCCCGCGATAATCAGTACCTCCGGAATCTTCTAAAAACCTGATTTTTGGTGCGCTAAACCTAAATAGGTTGAGTGAGGTGGTCTAAATAAGCCGGCCAGTGGACTTGCTTAACTTAGTCCCGGTATGAACGGAAAACCAGTAAATCAAAAGCGCCGCAAGTACGATGCTGACTTCAAGGCGGAAGTGGACCTGCTACGCGTGAAACATCGGCTCCAAAGATGGTCGAGAGTGGGCAATCCATCCCGGAATTGTCAAAAAACTTAGGTATCAGCGAAAGCATCATCTACCGCTGGCCGTATAAAAGCAAGCCGACTAGCAAGGAAGCAGCTAAAGTCGACTCCCTGTCATCCTTACAGGCTGAGCATGAGGGGCTAAAAGCTCGTCTGAAACAAACAGAGATGGAGCGAGACATTTTGGACCAGCAGACGGTGTGTCAGCATCGGGTCCAAAAAAGCCTTAGCCATTTTCAGCCGGACGACTTAAGACTCATGTACGAGTTTATGCAACAGGTCGAAAAAGACTATCCCGTCGGGCAGTTGTGCCAGATACTTCATGTGCCAGATACTTCTTTGCTGTTTCAATAAACTCCTCGTCAATTGCAACAGGATTAGGCATGACAGGATTTGGGGTTGCTCCCGTTACAACATTGCTTTGGTATGTATTCATAGTTCTTTTAATTAATTTTTTGATGGCCTATAACGCACCAAGAGCAGCCGACGGCATGCCCTCCTGCGTTAGCTATGCGCTTCGGCGGGCTGCTGACCGGTCGTGGCTGGTGTTAGCGGCTCGGCTTATTTATTTTTTTCCAATCATTTATATTCACTGTCAAAACTGTCAATCCGCCTACTGCAATTAACCACATTGTTGGATGCTTTGTCTCGTCGATTCCCACTCCTAAGACTGCTGACACCGTTGCATAGAAAGGGATTGAGAATACAATCAGTCCTATACTCTGCAGAACCAAGCTAGTGAAGCTGTTTCCTTTGATTCCAAAAGTTATCCATCCGAGTATAGCCACCGAAATTATGATTACAAATAATTCAAAAGGAATCACATCTTCTATGTGTGAATGGTTAATTGGATAATAAGCTGCTCCGTACAAATACATCATATAAATCCATAGCCAACTTATTACGTATGCGATGGATATTCCCAATTCACTTACCTTCAACAGTACTAATTGCTTTGCTGTCATTTTTTGCTAGCCCATCAAAGGCAACCGGAGACTGGTCCCGCTGCGGTGTGGCTTTGCGCTTTTGGTAGGGCGGTGGTCGGTTGAAACCGGTGTTAGCTGCCTGCTATTTTACTTTTTACTTGTCTGTTTTATCAAATTCAATGTATATTTCATCTCTGTATCCTGGTTGGTTAGAAAATCTTGAATGGATTGAGGAACATAAAAATGGGGTATGGTTGGGCTTCCCTTGGAAAGATATTCTTTTACAGCTAGCTCATATTTTCTCATGGGAAGTTGAAATTTAATTCCTGTATGAGGAAGGGTTAGCTCAGGCAAATCTCCCCCATTAATATGATAATACCCGCCCCCGGTTTCCTCTCCTATGAAAAGGGCTCTTTTATTCGAATAAGTTATGGCACAAAACTCTGCCGTTGTTGAAAAAGATTTCCTGCCTATCAACACATATACATTGCCTTTAAAAGGATTTTTGTGGTTGTTGCATTTTTTAAATTCTCATGGTTGGTCCATAGCAATGTTCCTTGATCTGTTCTGATAATTTCTTGTAGGTATTGCTTATACTCTTCTTCGGTATAGTCCAGTTTAAGGTGTTGGATAAATGGCAAAGGTTTATCAGTAGTAACTACTGCCCGCTTATAATAGGCAAAGGGGGATTCTGCCAAGTATGAATACAATAAGGCTCCCCATGTTCCATATCCTCCCGGGTTTTGTCTTACATCAATGATTAAGTTTTGTATCTTGTTTTTATTGATTAAGCTAAAACAGGAATCTAAGAATGTAGGATAGGCTTCTTTCTTACTCTGATCATAGACATAAAAAAAATCTATTGTCATAAGAGCTGTTTTTGAATCCAATACATCCATATAGAAAGGGAATGGATGCTTTTTGATAGGTTTTGTCCTTTGAACAGAATGTCCTCTTTCAGTTAAAGCTTCTACACTAACCATGGTTTTATGGCCAATATTATCTACTACTTCTATACTGAATGCAGCAGGCTGAGCCATGTATAGCCCATAATAGGTATCAAATTTTTTATCTAGAAACAAATACTTATTGCTTTTACTAAAGCCGTCGGTTTGAATATAGGTAAAAAGGGTTTCTACTATTTTGGACATAGGCTCATGATTAATGGAGCTTACTTCCAAACCAGGTTTGAGTAAAGGAGAGGTGCTATAGTTATCAATAATATAAGCCTTTCCACCTAGAAACTTAAGCTTGATAGGAATAAAGGATTTAATATAGTTTTCTTCCTTATCGGGCAATCCAACAGCAGTATGTCCACAACCTATTTGAGAAATGATTGGGGAGAGCATTTTGTAAAATTCCACAACATCCATTTCTTTGTTAAGCCTTTGACTCGTACTATCCAGCATTCTATCAAACCTTTCTTTACCAGTAAACTCATAAAGAGCAGGATGTAAGGTGGTAAATACCTCTCTCATTAAGGAAAAATCTTCTTGTAACTGGACCGGGGTAAATCTCTTTTCTTCCACAGAAGTAGCCTTATTCTCATCCTGCCCTAGAACACTACATAGGGGGATTATGAAAATTAAAATAATGGATACTTTTTTCATTTGGTTTTAAGCTCTGAATGAGTGGCCGCTAATAGATTACACCCACCCGCATACCGGGTGCTCATGGTGACGCCCTGCGCTGAGGCGCACCGGTTGTGGGTGGTGTTGGTTGCATGTTGTTTATCCTTCTTTTTTCAGTCCTGGCCCATCGGTGGGTCGGCCTTGTGTTAAGTTTATCGGCGCGGGGGTTGTTGTCGTCTTGAGCGGGCTCCTACGCAGCAACCCCTAAAAAGAAGGATAAAACCAGTCTTGGGCGCCTTCTCTTATCAATCACCTTGCCCAAGACGAGCCGGAGATGGAGCGCTGCCTCTAGCCCAGCCACGCAATAAATCTGCTCCAGTATTCGTTCTAGAGCGAAACGCTTGCTGCTTACTCCCTTAGCCGCTATTGTAAGCAAGCTGGCCGACTGGTCTTCGCCTTCAGCTAGCAAAAGCCCTTTTGCACTTCGGTTCGCCCAGTCGCCTTGACTCCTTCTCAGGAGTCTTTCGCTCTTAGACCAATACGCCATTTCCCGATCACTTCTCCGGCCTATTGCAACCAACAAGTGAATACTCCCAACTTAGCCAGAAACCATTAAAATTTAAAATGGCAGGAAGTTGTGTTTACTGATCTTGCCACTAAAAATACACCCAATAGTGTGTATAATATACACTAACATACTCGTTACGTAGAGCCTGTAGTAACGCAAACCAATACACGCCATTCCTTTCCGGATTCAGAAAAGCAGCTTTATGGGTCTACCTAATCAGCTGCTTTCAAAGGCTATAGGCTCCATTCCTACTCCTCGACCCAGCACTACATGCTGGCCAGTTTGCTGTCGATTCCCTGGAGCACACGACGGATCTCATTGGCCTGGTTCATCAGGTCGCGGGCTTTGGCATCGTCTTGCGAATCAATCACTTCCTTAAAATACTGGAGCCGCCGGATGTAAGCGCCCAAGGCGCTGGAAATATTCTGCGTGTTTTGCGTGAAGATCGGCGCCCACATATCCGGGGAACTCTTGGCTAGCCGGACCGTAGAAGAGAAACCACTGCCGGCCATTTCAAAAATCCGCTTCTCGTCTTTTTCCTTATCCAATACGGTAACCCCCAAGGCAAAAGAGCTGATGTGACTCAAATGGGAAACGTAAGCCAGATGCAGGTCGTGGTCTGCCGCATTCATGAAGCTCAGCCGCATCTCCATCTGATGACTGAGCATCACGGCCATCTCAAAGGCGTAATTACTACTCCGCTCCTTCTCGCACAGGATCATAATCTTCCGTTTGAGCAAACCCGGAAAAGCCGCATCCGGACCGGAGTTTTCCGTACCGGCAATGGGGTGGGCTGCTACGTACTGGCTCCGGCGGGGGTGATTCTCCACTGCCTTGCAAATCAGTTCTTTGGTAGAGCCCAGATCCATGATTACCGATTCGTCGTGAGCCATATCCAGCACCGTGGGCAACAGCCGGGTAATGACATCCACCGGGGTAGCCAGTATGACCAGGTCAGTAGTCTGCACGGCCTCTTCCAGGGTGAGTATCTCATCGACAATACCTAATTCCAGGGCTCTTTCGGCGTTAGCCGGGTTAGCGTCAACGCCAATGATCTTTTCGGCCAGTCCCTTTTCTTTGGCCTGCAGTGCCAGGGAACCCCCCAGCAAACCCACGCCCACAATGCTGATTTTCATAGTTTATTTTAGGTATTAGGGTATTTGGTATAGGGTATTGGTTTTTCCTGACATATTTCTTCTTTTCTCAATGACAAAATTAATATCGAATATTAAACAAGGAACCTAAGTTCAACGAAGCTAATGTCGAAGGATGAAGGACACGAATAATGACCAATACCTAATACCCAGTACCCAATTTCAACCGGTCTACCACCTGCCGGAGCCGGTCTTCGGGGGTGCAGAGAGAAATGCGGATGTGCCGGTTGCCCTTTTCACCAAAAATAAAACCTGGCGTGATAAAAACATGGTGGGTATACAGCAGCGCATCTACCCATTTTTCGACTGACCCAATGGCTTCGGGCACTTTGGCCCAGATAAACATACCGACCTGGTCGCGGCGGTAAGAGCAGCCTAACTGGTCCAGGATTTGGTAAACGATTTCACGCCGCCGGCGGTACACCTCATTGCGACCCGTATGCCAAGCTGACGGATTTTGCAGCGCCGCTACGGCGGCTTCCTGCAGGGGTAAAAACATTCCCGAATCCACGTTGCTCTTTACCTTCAGAATGGCATCGATGTAGTCTCTGGCGCCGCTTACCCAACCCATCCGCCAGCCGGCCATGTTATGCGATTTGCTCATCGAGTTCAGCTCCAGGCATACTTCCTTGCTGCCCTCCACCGAAAGCAGGCTGATGGGTTT
>JAUJNL010000123.1 GCA_030448185.1 Cytophagales bacterium
TTAACTGACACATTGGCTTCCAGCGGCAGATACAGGGTAAAGGTACTGCCTTTGCCGACGGCGCTTTCGAGTTCGATTGTGCCCCCTAACAGTTCGGCCAACCCGCGGCTGATGGACAAACCGAGACCCGTTCCGCCGTATTTACGGCTGGTGGAGCCCTCCGCCTGCTGGAACGCTTCAAAGATAATATTCTGCTTTTCCTTAGGTATCCCGATACCGGTGTCGGTAATGGCAAAGGCTACTACCACCCGGGCACTGTCCAGACTTTCCCGCCGGGTTCTCCAAGTGGTGGCTTTAGAGATCCGCAGCTTTACTTCGCCCTTTTCGGTAAATTTAAAAGCATTCGACAGCAAGTTCTTCAAAATCTGGTTGAGTCGCTGCAAATCGGTTTCCAGCTTATCCGGCATTTTTTCCTCAATAGTAATGTTGAATTTGAGGTGCTTGGCTTCGGAAATCGGACGGAACGTAGTATCCACAAACTGGCTGATCTCGCGGAACCGAA
Organism: Cytophagales bacterium; assembly: GCA_030448185.1. Taxonomy (GTDB): domain Bacteria; phylum Bacteroidota; class Bacteroidia; order Cytophagales; family 172606-1; genus CADCTQ01. Next base: position 503 of record JAUJNL010000123.1, read on the forward strand.
CCGGGTTAAATTCAGCGGAAATAAAGCCGGATTCGATCTTGGAAAGATCCAGGATATCATTAATCAGCTGCAGCAAGTCGTCCCCGCAGGAGTGAATAGTCCGGGCAAAACGTACTTGCTTTTCGCTGAGGTTGCCCTCCGGATTTTCGTAGAGCTGCTGGGCCAGAATGAGCAAGCTGTTCAATGGTGTACGCAGTTCGTGCGACATGTTGGCCAAGAACTCTGATTTATACTTGGAGGTAATGGTGAGCTGTTCGGCTTTTTCTTCCAGTGACCGGCGGGCATCTTCCACTTCCTTGTTTTTGGCTTCCACTTCTTCCTTCTGCTTCTCCAGCAACATAGCCTTGTCCTGCAGTTCTTCGTTGGCCAGCCGGAGTTCGTCGGCCAGCGACTGAGATTGGGTAAGCAATCCCTCGGTACGGGTATTGGCCTCGATGGTGTTCAGTACGATCCCAATACTTTCGGTCAGCTGCTCCAGGAAGTCGAGGTGCGTCTGACTGAACAATTCGAAGGATGCCAGTTCGATCACGGCTTTAACGTCGTTTTCGAAAAGTACCGGCAGCACGATCAGGTTCAGCGGCGTAGCTTCACCCAGGCCGGAGGCAATTTTTACGTAATCACCCGGCACGTTGGAAAGAATAATCCGTTCCTTCTCAATGGCGCACTGACCGACCAGCCCTTCGCCAATGGAAAATTCCCGCTTAATATTAGTATCTTCTTTATAGGCATACGCCGCAAAAAGCTTCAGTTTGGTGTTTTGCAGTTCATCTTCCTGGAGGATGTAGAAGGCGCCGTAGTGCGCTTTTACCACCTGCGCCAGTTCGGAGAGAATCCGGTTGGTTACGGTATTGATATCCTTCTGGCCCTGAAGCATTTGCGTAAACTTGGCCAGGTTAGACTTCAGCCAGTCCTGCTCCTGGTTCCGGAAGGTAGTTTCCCGCAGATTGGCAATCATCTGATTAATGGTATCCTTTAAGGCTTCTAGTTCGCCCTTGGCTTCCACGCGGATGGTCCGGGTTAAGTCGCCTTTCGTTACCGCGGAGGCCACTTCCGAGATAGACCGTACCTGCGTAGTCAGGTTGGCAGCCAACTGGTTTACGTTTTCCGTCAAATCCTTCCAGGTTCCGGCGGCACCCGGTACATTGGCTTGTCCGCCCAAACGACCTTCCACGCCTACTTCACGGGCTACGGTCGTTACCTGATCCGCAAATACGGCCAGCGTATCAATCATTTCGTTGATCGTGTCCGTTAACTGGGCCAATTCACCCAGGGCATTGATAGAGAGTTTCTGCCGCAGATTTCCTTTGGCCACGGAGGTTACTACTTTGGCAATTCCCCGAACCTGACCCGTCAGGTTAGAGGCCATCTGGTTTACGGAGTCGGTCAAATCTTTCCAGGTTCCCGCTACGCCGCGTACATTGGCCTGTCCGCCGAGTTTCCCTTCAGTACCCACTTCCCTTGCTACCCGCGTTACCTCAAAGGCAAAGGAGTTGAGCTGGTCCACCATCGTGTTGATGGTGTTTTTCAGGTCCATCATCTCGCCCTTCACGTCAATGACTACGGTTTTGGAGAGGTCACCGCTGGCTACGGCCTTGGTTACTTCGGCGATGTTCCGTACCTGCGCCGTAAGGTTACCCGACATCTGGTTCACGGAGTCGGTTAAGTCTTTCCACACCCCGCCAACCCCGGGCACAAACGCCTGTCCGCCGAGTTTCCCTTCCGAACCTACTTCTCTTGCTACGCGGGTTACTTCCGAAGCAAACCCGCGAAGCTGATCCACCATCGTGTTAATGGTTTCCTTTAACTGGAGGATTTCGCCGCGTACGTCTACCGTGATTTTTTTGGACAAGTCGCCGTTTGCCACCGCAATGGCTACATCCGCAATGTTCCGGAGCTGGGCCGTCAGGTTACCCGCCATCTGGTTTACCGAGTCCGTTAAATCCTTCCACACGCCACCAACCCCGGGCACAAAGGCTTGACCGCCCAGCTTACCGTCCGTACCCACTTCCCTTGCTACCCTTGTTACTTCCGAACCGAAGGAGTTGAGTTGATCCACCATCGTGTTGATGGTATTCTTTAGTTCTAAGAGTTCACCCTTAGCGTCTACCGTGATTTTGCGGGACAAGTCTCCTTTGGCTACGGCCTTGGTCACTTCGGCGATGTTCCGTACCTGGGAGGTAAGGTTATCAGCCATTTTATTTACGGAGTCGGTTAAGTCTTTCCAGGTTCCCCCGACTCCCGGCACGTTGGCCTGTCCGCCCAACTGTCCTTCCGATCCCACTTCCCTGGCTACGCGGGTTACTTCCGAACCGAAGGAGTTGAGTTGATCCACCATCGTGTTGATGGTGTTTTTTAATTCGAGCATCTCGCCTTCCACGTCCACGGTGATCTTCTTGGACAAGTCTCCTTTGGCTACGGCGGTCGTTACTTCCGCAATGTTTCGCACCTGGTCGGTGAGGTTAGAAGCCATCCGGTTTACCGAGTCGGTTAAGTCTTTCCAGGTTCCCCCGACTCCCGGCACGTTGGCCTGTCCGCCGAGTTTACCATCGGTACCCACTTCCCTTGCTACCCGCGTTACCTCGGAGGAGAAAGAGTTGAGTTGATCCACCATCGTATTGATGGTGTTTTTTAGTTCTAAGAGTTCACCCTTAGCGTCTACCGTGATTTTCTGCGATAAGTCTCCCTTGGCTACGGCAATGGTTACCCCGGCAATATTTCGTACCTGGGCCGTCAGGTTACCCGCCATCTGGTTCACCGAATCCGTCAAATCCTTCCACACGCCACCTACCCCGCGCACTTTGGCCTGTCCGCCGAGTTTTCCTTCGGTCCCTACTTCGAGGGCTACCCGGGTTACTTCCGAAGCAAAAGAGTTGAGCTGATCCACCATCGTGTTGATGGTATTTTTTAGTTCGAGCATTTCCCCCTTCACGTCCACGGTGATTTTTTTGGACAAATCCCCATTGGCCACGGAGGTGGTTACATCGGCAATATTCCGCACCTGATCGGTGAGGTTAGAAGCCATCTGGTTTACCGAGTCCGTTAAATCCTTCCATACCCCGCCTACGCCTTTTACCGTCGCTTGTCCGCCCAATCGGCCTTCGGTCCCTACTTCGAGGGCTACCCGGGTTACTTCCGAAGCAAAAGAGTTGAGCTGATCCACCATCGTATTGATGGTATTCTTTAATTCTAAGAGTTCGCCTTTGGCATCTACCGTGATTTTCTGCGATAAGTCTCCTTTGGCTACTGCCGTCGTAACCCCGGCAATGTTTCGGACCTGATCGGTGAGATTAGAAGCCATCCGGTTCACCGAATCGGTTAAGTCTTTCCAGGTTCCCCCGACTCCCGGCACGTTGGCCTGTCCGCCCAACTGTCCTTCCGATCCCACTTCCCTGGCTACGCGGGTTACTTCCGAGGAGAAGGAATTGAGTTGATCCACCATTGTGTTGATGGTATTTTTTAGTTCTAAGAGTTCGCCTTTGGCGTCTACCGTGATTTTCTGCGATAAGTCTCCCTTGGCTACGGCAATAGTTACCCCGGCAATATTTCGTACCTGCGCCGTCAGGTTCCCCGCCATCTGGTTCACTGAGTCGGTTAAGTCTTTCCAGGTTCCGCCTACCCCTTTTACCGTCGCCTGTCCGCCCAGCTTTCCTTCGGTCCCTACTTCGAGGGCTACCCTTGTTACTTCCGAGGCAAAGGAGTTGAGCTGATCCACCATCGTATTGATGGTGTTTTTTAGTTCGAGCATTTCCCCCTTCACGTCCACGGTAATCTTCTTGGACAAATCCCCCTTGGCACTAGCGGTGGTTACATCGGCAATGTTTCTTACCTGGTTAGTCAGGTTACCCGCCATCTGGTTCACTGAGTCGGTTAAGTCTTTCCACACCCCGCCTACGCCTTTTACTTCGGCCTGTCCGCCGAGTTTCCCTTCGGAACCTACTTCCCTGGCTACCCGGGTTACTTCCCTTGAGAACAGGTTCAACTGCTCCACCATGTCGTTTACTTCCGTGGCAATCCGCAGAAACTCTCCTTGCAGCACGTTGCCGCCTACTTCAAGGGGCATCTGCTGAGAGAGGTTCCCTTTGGCCACCGAACTGATTACGTGGGCAATTTCGATGGTTGGGTGTACCAGATCGGAAATCAGCGTATTCAGTGAATCGATGCCGGTGTACCAGGAACCTTTGGCATTGGGAAGTTCAAGACGCTGGTTCAGTTTACCTTGCTTACCGATGGTACTTCCGGCCCGGGTAAATTCCTGTACCATACGTTCATTGGTCTCAATGATCTCGTTCAGCGTATCGCAGATCTTGCCATTAATGCCGTAGCGGTCAATGGGCATTCTTACGGAAAAATTTCCGTTTTTGACTTCCATCAACACGCGAAGCAGTTCCCGGGTATCCAGAATATTGTCTTCCTGAATACCATTACCGTTGCCTGTAATTGTGTTCATTAACTAAAGTTTATTAGTTTGCTGTTTAATGCTAAAGAAGGATTCCAGTTATAAGAATCTTGAAGATAAGAAATCCGGGGAACATTGTCTATGCACCTTGACACTTACGGATAGTGGTACAGTAGCCCTGATTTGAACGCAACAAGTTGATCAACAAGGGTTTTTTAAGCAGAATCAGGTAAGTATTCTGGCTTTGATAAACTTCCCGGATAAAAATTCAAGAGGTGGTTTGCCGCGCAACTATCAGAATAGAATTTTGCGCTTACTATCTAACGGTCTTATTTTAGAAAAGTTACAAATTAAAACCAGGATTTTTAAAGAATTTTTCTGCACGGTCTGATAGGGGAAGGGAACCAGGAAGTTACCACTAGGCATTTTTATCTACTCCTTCTAAAGGATGGTCTTTGGTGCAGGAAACAAGTGATAAAAATAGACGCAGCAGTAAGCACTGGTTCCTTTTTTCTAGTGTCTGGTTTTAGGGAAGGTTGGGGAATAATTAGTGAGATTTGGTAATATAAGCCTATTCGTCCCCTTTGGGTTGTATGCGTCTGTTTATTTTGTTTAGGTATTAAAGTCTAATCAATTTAGATGATTCTCTCAACTTTTACTCTCGCAGGGAAACGTAATTCGCCGGAGGCAATCTTCTTGGGGTGAGATCAGTTCATATTAGGTGAAATATGAACAAAAACAATTACAAGACTTCTCCACCTTCTAGGAAACGTATAGGAAGAGTAGTATGTAAGTCATTTATCTCTGGTGTTGACAAGTTTTTTACTCCTTTTTCCAAACGCATCAACATCTTTTTCTTTAGAAAGGAGAAATTTCAGGAATGACTTATTCTGAAAACGGCAAGTTTGCATAATACCCACCATTCGGAGGTAATGGGGCGTGAAACTTGCATGAAAGTAACCCGAGATTGTCTTCTGCTTACAGACGTGCCTTAATCCACGCTCCGCGGTATTGTTGTGCCAGTTGACATTATTATGTTCAAGAAAGGTAAATAAACTGTCTCTATAACGGATGAATCTTTTCTGATATAGCAGACAGTAATCTGATTTATAGGTCTTATTAATGTGTATCTGGTAAAATTTATCGACCCACTTTGTGAACTTATGTAAGAAGCGCTTTTTCAACCCGTGCTTATGCACCGTTTCAATGATGGGCAACAATAAGTTTCGGACTTCCGCGACAAAAGTTTCAAATTCCTTATCAAAAGGAACCTCCCATAAGTCATTATTCAAGTCTCTGATAAAATGTACCCAGCATTTCTGCTGTTTACAATTGAGATTATCATAACCCGCAAAAAAATCACTGATCAGAACACCTTGATAGTCTTTCAAAAAATCGTGCGCTGTAGCGGCTTCTCGACTTGCTGACAATTTGAATACTACATATTTCCCGTCTGTAAATACCCAAACGTATTGTGTTACTCCTCGAATATTAATTGGCGTTTCATCAGCATGAACGAAAGGGCTTTCTAGAAGCTTATGGGTAATCTTTTTTTCTGTCTCAGAATGAAGTTCACTAAATTCTTCAATAAATTCACTTGGGTATCCCCTAGACATTCTATCTTTAAATAGCTCATGCATACTTTCAACTATTTTTTCATAAGGCGTTTGTATTGCTATTCTTTGATATACAAAGAATGCTTTATAATTATGCCCGAAAGCTGATGTTTAATAAATTGTCTGATGCCAATAGGTGCATAATAACGATTACAAAGTTTACAAAAGCCTTGGTACCCGATATATCTAGTAATCGTCTTTCTTACACCATTCTTGGAGAATGCTAAATCGATAATAAGTCTTTTGGATGTAAAAAAAGTAGGCTTTAACGGATAATCTTCGTGTTTATAGCAAAATTCATCTCTTGGTACCTCAACTACCCTCGTTGGTTTAGGCATTTTTTACGCTGGCCTTCATATCCCTTTTTTACACTAGGCCTTTTCAGCTTTTCCTCTTTAGCTTCGTTGTAATCCGTATTAAACGATTTTACTCTTATCATAATCAGCGTAGGAACACTGAAGGATAGATTTGAAATGATCATGCACCTGCTTTCCCTTTTCCGACGCAATCTTTTTGGGTTTTCCGACAAAATCAATGTCGTTTGAAACCGCAGCAGAGGCATCAATCCGGGTTAGTTCATCCGTTAAAACCTTCAGTGCCTTGCAATCCTCCTCATTGTATAGGAGTAATTGCATTTTACAAGCAGTTGTTCCGGCTTCCCAATCATGCCGCCATACAATCGTTTGTAAGCGGAGGCTTTTTCATCTGTCCACTTTTGCCCCAATATGCTTCCCAATTCCTTCAAACCATTTGAATAAGCGGGAAAATAAACCTTGCCGAAAATAAAGGAGTTGATATTTACGAACCGCTTTTTAAGCTGATTGATGTCTATCTGGTAGCGTCTAGCCAGCTTTTCGAAAACGGATAACTCAAAACTTCCGTAGTGGTAAACAGGACTTTGAGAAAAAGCAGTCAGTCGGTTGACCACGCTTTTCCAAACTCTTTCCTCATCTGAAGGGCTATTCACCCAATAAGACTCATATTGGACTTCACCTTGGTGAACAATCAATAAGCCAAACAGATAATAGAAATTCTGGTCTGGTATCCCCTCGATGTCTAAATACAACTCAATGTCTGTCCTTTTAAGGGACGGAAGCTGCTGGATGTATACTTTTCGGTCCGGATAGCTAGTGCCTGTATTTCCGGCTTGTAGGAGATGGATGGCTTGTGGGTTCGTTTATGGTTGCGTCTCGGTTTGTAGGTAAAGGAGGTTGTTTTACTGTTAGAATCCCTTTTTTCTCGTATTTGCTAATCTGTTTGACGGTGATTCGGTCTAGTAAACTCAAATTATCTCTTTCCGGGCTTGTGTCTTACATAGATTCTGAAACTGGCAGTAACCGCAGTGCTTGTTTAAAATGAGTTTGGGTGGGTTTTTTGTTCCAGCGTGATAATCTCCGCAAGGACATGCTTCGCCTTCTTTTGAGTCGGGTTAATTCTACCCGGAATTCCTTGCCCGACTGATTGATGATGGTGCCTTTTTCCGGAAATCTATTCTGTACTTTCTCCAAAATCAAACCTAAAAATGCGAGATCAAGCTTGTCTTCCTTGGTCACCTGATTCAACCCTATAAAAAGAACAGGTTCGTAATAGAACTTGCCTAGTGATGATTTTCCCGATTGTTTTACCAATAAAGAGCAGTTAAACTCAAATTCATCGGTATTAATTTTTACATCTTGAATGTACTCATGACCTTTCTTCAGAAGATCGACTTCGTATTTGTTGACTGGCAGATCCTCTAAAAACTTTGCTTGGGAATCGCGCTTAAGCTTAAGTACTAAGTTTTCATATTCATTTGTTTGGCCTGCTTCAGTAGTATGTAGAAGCAAGTAAGCCTTGTAAGGACATTGGATATACGCGGAGAAATGCTTGGGGCTAATAATAGTCATAGGCTTTTTCAACTATATTAGTTGCATGTTCCACATGATCACTGTTTTATACTAGACTTCTTGCGAAAGTATTTTGCGATCCATAAGAATTTGAGAAACCTGTCATTGCCAACCAGGAATGAGTGAAACAACCCCGCAGGGCTCACCGCAGGTAATCTTTCCCGGAGCCACGCAAGAGGTTGTTTAGTTGAGCCCATCTGGATTAGCTTCGCTGAGAATAGTTGCTTCGTTCCTCGCAATGACGCTTTTACTATCCCTGAAAAATACTTTCGCAAGAAGTCTACTGTTTAAAAACCTCATCCCCGGTCTCTTCTCTTACTGAGACGAGGTGTAAACTAATTGCTGGGCCTGTTTATATCATTTTAGGGAGACTCATAGTAAAGGTGGTGCCCCGGTTGATTTCGCTTTCTACCCGAATCTCTCCCCGGTGTTTCTGGATGATGCCGTAGGAAATAGCCAGCCCAAGCCCCGTTCCCTGACCTACGGGTTTGGTAGTGAAAAAAGGTTCAAAAATGCGTTGCCTGGTTTCCCGGTCCATGCCTTTGCCCGTATCCCGGATGGTAATCTGGTAATGGTCCGGCAGGCTCCGGGTAGTTACGTATATTTCCCCGGCACCTTCGATTGCCTGCACTGCATTGCTCAGAATATTGAGGAAAACCTGGTTCAATTGACCCGGATAGCATTCTACCATCGGCAGGTTGCTATCGTAATCTTTCACAATGGTGATCCGGTTTTTAAGCTGGGTAGTCAGTAGTACCAGCGTATTGTCGAGTCCTTCGTGAATGTTGGCTGCTTTAACATGGGCCTCATCCAGGCGGGAAAAATTGCGTAATCCTTTTACGATTTCAGCCGTCCGGAAGGCGCCATCTTCAATGGAGCCAATGGTTTCCCGGATTACTTCTTTATTCTCCTGGTAATACAGACTTGCCTTGTAGCCGGGCATCAGCCGCATGGCCGCTGCGATCTTTTCGGGGTCCTGGTGGCTTTCGATCTCTTCGTACCGGGCCAGGATCAGGAACACCTCATCCAGTGATTGCCGAAGGTTCTGAACCCCCGCGTGAACAAAATTAATCGGGTTGTTGATTTCGTGGGCGATTCCGGCGGTCAGCTGGCCCAGGGAGGCCATTTTCTCGGATTGTACCAGCTGCGACTGGGCTAATTTTAAGTCTTGCAGGGTTTTTTCGAGGTATTCGTTCATGGCCGATAGTTCTTCGCCCCGTTGCCTTAGTTCTTCCTCTGAGGCTTGCAACTCTTCGTAAGCCGCGTGGAGGCGGATCTCCCCTTCTTTGCGGAGGGTGATGTCTTCTACCGTTCCGACAAATCCAAGCGTCTGGTAAGCATCTCGCATTACGGCAGTCTTCTGGCTTACCCACACCACCTGACTGTCGGGCCGGATAAAGCGGAACGATTTTTCGAAAGCACACAACTGAGAGAGGGAATAGGCCCAGATTTTCTCCACTTCCTCGCGGTCATCGGGGTGAACGGCTTCAATCCAGCTCTTCCCCCTTACCTGCTCAATGGACAATCCCGTGATCCGGCAATACTCATTGTTCAGGTAGTTGATCCGGCCAAAGCGGTTGGTCACAAAAATGCCCAGCGGCGAGGTCTGGCTGATGGCCCGGAACCGGGCTTCGCTGGCCATGAGCAATTCCTGTGACCGCTTCCGGTTCGTAACATCCCGGGAAGAAGTCTGGAAATAGATGACCTTTCCCGCTTCATCCAGTACCGGCTTGGTTACAGTTTCCAGCCAAATGTACTCCCCATCCTTCCGCCGGACCCGGTATTCCAAGTGTTCGGTTTTCTGCTCCTCCACGGTCCGCCTGAATCCATCCTTCACAATGGTTTGGTAGTCATCCGGGTGGATGATGATTTGTGGAGAAAGGCCTATCAGTTCATCTGATTTATAACCCAGAAATTTTTCAACTGAGGGGGATAAATACGCATAGGTTCCATCCAGATAATGCAACCAGATTAAATCCGTGGTATTATCACGGATCAGCCGGTTGAGCTGAGCGTCGGTCTGGTCGGTAAGGCGATTCGGTTCTTTACCGGTAGCAGCATGACCCGTAAATACGTACCCCATTACCTGATTCAGCTCATTGTGCATGGGAGACGCAGCCAGCAGCACGGCAAGCGTTACGCCCTCTTTGCCGTGAAGCGTACATTGCCTGGCTAGGACTGATTCGCCCGGGGGAGGGAGGAGCAGTGCCGCAAAATCAGATATAGCCGGCGTTTGTAGTTCTGCCGGCACTGCCTTTGCTCCTGCCTCCCACTCATCAGGGGACAGCAACTGGGTAATAAATACTTTCCTCACCAACTCGCCGGGTTCGTATCCTAACCTCTGGCAAGCAAGCGGATTAGCAGTAGTAATAAGTCCTTGGGTATCAGTAGTGATCACTACAACCGCCTCACTATTCGTAAGGGCCCGGTAAAAGGCTTGTATGTCCATTATCCAATTATACAGTTTACAATTACCCTTTAGAATTTAATAGTTGAGGGGTGGCCATAAAGAAAAGGTCTAAAAGTAAGCTACTGTAAGGCCTTTGAGCGGATTGCAAATCCGCCATCTCCCGGTTGGGCATGGCAACTATCTCAGCGAAGCTAAATGCCGAACCACCATCGGGTTGGTCCCGCATTTAGCTTCGCTGAGATAGTTGCCATGCGGACACCAAGTGAGCTCGGATTGGTAATCCGATTTATCTCCTCCCCTCATTCAATAGTTACCGTTACTGGAATTTCCTTTTTTATCAGACAGGGCGGAAAGAAAGGGGAAGCGTAAAGGTGAAAACACTTCCCTGACCAGGTTGGCTGCCTATCGTTAAGGTACCACCTTGTTGTTCTATGAGTTCCTTGCAGAGCTTAAGCCCCAGGCCGGTTCCTTTTTCTGGGCCGTGCCGTAGGTAGAGACTATATGTTCATTGGAAAATAATTTCCCAACTGTATCAGCTGACATTCCTGCCCCGGTATCCGTAACGGCAATGCTGGCAAAAGCGCCGCTGGCCGCGGGAGGTAATATGAATTTTTCCGCCCTTAGCCGTAAATTTAAGGGCATTGGATAGAGGTTCCGCAGGACTGTTAATATGCAGCGGTTTTCATCGCCTCTACTATAATTTCCCGGGCAGACAGGTTAGCACTCCAGCCTGATCCCTTTCTGCACCGCGATTGGTTCGTATAAGCGTATATTCTTCTCGATGAGCTTATTGACTGGCAACTGCGTATAGTGAATGGCTACCTCATTCATCTGGCTTCTGCTCAGGAAAGCAGATTTTCCAGCATTTCCTGCAAATTTAACACCTGACTCTGCAAATGAGTCATTAACTCCAGGGTGTCTTCTTTCGATAGGTTCTCATGGCTTTGCGAAATAAATCCATAAAAGCGCTGGTGGCCGTAAGCGGGCTACGGAAATCATGGGAAATTATCGTAAAAATCCGGTCTTTCAGCCGGTTTAATTGGATGTATTCATCGGTTTTCCGTTCCAACTGGCTGGTTCTTTCCCGTACTTTTCTTCGAGTACCTCATTGGCTGCCTGTAACCGGTCAATCAGCTGCGTATTGTCGCAGGTAAGCTGGTATTTGGTAAGGGCGTTTTCAATAATGATCTTTAATTCCTGGTTATTCCAGGGTTTGAGGGCATAATGGAAAATACCTAACTCATTAAATGCCTCCATAATCACGGTGAGGTCGCTGTAACCGGTAATGATCACCTGAACGGCTTCCGGCTGGATATCCCCGGGCCATTCGCAGAAAATCGAGTCCGCTCATCTGGGGCATTCGCTGGTCCGTTATGATCAAATGAACGCTTCGTTCCGGAGCATGTCCAGGGCTTGTGGTCCGGAAGGGGCGGTGATAATATAGTATTGCCGGAAAAAAGCATTTTAAAGGCAATCAGATTATTTTCCTCATCGTCGACGAAGAGGATGGTATACTTTTTTTCATTCATAGGTACCATACATCAGTGTTTTATCAGCACATTAGCACATGATCTAATTTACACATCCACTTAACCTCCTCAGAATATGAAATATTCCTTTGCACTTCCATGGTTGTCAACATCATTTTCCTTACCCTGGTTTCCTCCCGGTTTTTGCCCGCGCAGGAATCAGAATTTAATTATGATGAGGCTAAGATCCAAAACTATACCTTGCCCAATCCGCTCCGGCTCGCTGATGGCAAAACACTAACGTCAGTAAAAGGGTGGGAAAGCATCCGCCGGCCGCAAATTATTCATCTTTTTGAAACGAATGTGTATGGGAAGATACCGGGCAAGCCCGCTGGTTTGCATTTTAAAGTCACTTCCGTCGATTCAAACGCCCTGGGTGGCAGTGCCATCCGCAAGCTGATCTCCATTTATTTTACCGGCGCGGCTGATTCGCCTTCCATGGATGTAATGCTGTATCTGCCCAAAAAAACCAATAGGCCGGTGCCGGTATTTGCGGAGCTGAATTTTTGCGGCAACCATTGTACGACTACTGACGCGGCGGTACCGCTTTCGGACAACTGGATCCGGAATAGTGATGAGTATGGGGTAGTGAATAACCGGGCCACTGACCAGAGCCGGGGCATTCAGTCCCGCCGCTGGCCCTTTGCCCGGATCATTGAGAGTGGTTTTGGGGTAGCTACGGCGTACTACGGGGATCTGGAGCCTGACCATCCGGAAGGCTGGAAAGCAGGAATCCGCACTACGCTGAAGAATGAATTGAAGATAAAGGAAGAGGAGTGGGGGGCCATCGGGGCCTGGGCCTGGGGATACAGCCGGATGATGGATTATCTGGAAAGCGACCCGGCAGTCAACGCCAAGCAAGTAATCGTAAAGGGACATTCGCGGTTAGGCAAAGCAGCTTTGTGGGCAGGAGCTAACGATACGCGTTTTGCCGCCGTTATTTCCAATGAGTCCGGTGAAGGAGGGGCCGCCTTAGCCCGGCGCTGGTACGGCGAGACCATTAAACGGATCAATACGGCTTTCCCGCATTGGTTTGTGGCCAAATATAAAAGCTATAACGACAATGTGCAGGCGCTTCCCCTGGATCAACACATGTTACTGGCCCTGGCGGCCCCCCGGCCTTTATACGTAGCCAGTGCCGAAGAAGACCGCTGGTCGGACCCAAAGGGAGAGTTTCTGGGAGCCAAGGGGGCCGAGCCTGTTTACGCCTTGTACCATAAAAAAGGCTTGGGCGTGGACCAAATGCCGGCCGTCAACCAACCCGTCGGCGAAACGATCCGCTACCACGTCAGAACGGGAAAGCATGATGTGACTGACTACGATTGGGAACAGTATCTGAAATTTGCCGGTGAGCTGGTAAGAAAGTAGGAGCGACATTCGATGTTCGATTGACGATGTTCGGAAGACGTTATGCATACCGTCTCTACTGTCTTCCAGATTAAAACTGGAGCTACTTACTTCTGCTGCCACTGCTATTTCTTCCGAACATCGGACATCGTCCGTTCAATGGGGGATTGTAAACAGGAAAGCTTATCTTTGTGTGAAGACAAGATTACGCTAGCATTAAGATTGGTTTTGCTGATTGATAACTTTGATTCGTTCACTTATAATCTGGTCGACTATGTCGAGCAGTGCGGGGAAACCTGTGAAGTTGTTAGGAATACAGTCAGCCTCACCGGGCTAAACATGGACTCCTTCAGTAGTATTATCCTCTCTCCGGGGCCGCAAACCCCCCGGCGGGCCGGTTGTCTGATGGAGATTATTAATCAGTACATCAGGCAAAAGCCGATGCTGGGTATCTGTCTGGGACATCAGGCCATCGGGGAATACTTCGGAGCGCAGCTGGGCCGGGCTATACGACCGATGCACGGCAAACTGTCCACCATTCAATGTCAGGAAGATCCTTTATTCGCTGACATCCCCGCGAACATGGAGGTGGTGCGATACCACTCCCTGATTCTGAATCATATGCCTCCTTCGCTGGAAACCATTGCTCAGACAATCGATGGAGAAGTTATGGCATTACGACACCGTGAGCTGGCCGTTCGCGGAGTGCAGTTTCATCCGGAGGCTGCTCTTACCCCACAAGGCTTGGAAATAATCCGGAATTGGCTAATATTTGCCCGGGGGCGGAGGTGAAACGCAGCCTGAAAAATTTATCTCTGAATAAGTAATAAGGAATGCAGTATGAAGTTCAATGTTAAAGAAGACGGGAAGTTTAAATATATTGACGAAGGAAGCGGCGAGGTCTTGTTGCTTTTACACGGACTTTTTGGTGCGCTGAGCAATTGGGAAGGAGTGATCAAAGGATTTACGCCGGAGTACCGGGTGGTAATTCCGCTGATGCCCATCTATGAAATGCCCATCAAGACCGCCAGTATTGAAGGTTTAGTGGAGTTTATTGAAGAATTTGTGCAGTATAAGTCCCTTAGTGACCTGACCCTGCTGGGTAATTCGCTGGGTGGACACGTGGCGCTGGTATATACCCTGCACCATCCGCAGAACGTCAAGAAACTGGTTCTTACGGGCAGTTCAGGGCTGTTTGAAAACTCAATGGGAGGATCTTATCCGAAACGAGGCAGCTATGACTACATTAAGGAAAGAGTTCAGTATACTTTCTATAATCCGGTGACGGCAAGCAAGGAGTTGGTCGACGAGGTATTTGACATCACTAAGGATATCCCAAAGTGTATGCGCATTGTAGCCATTGCCAAATCGGCCCAGCGCCATAATCTGGCCAAAGAGATTACCCGGATCAAAGTACCCACCTTACTCGTTTGGGGCCTCAATGATACCATTACCCCTCCGGCAGTAGCGCATGAGTTCAACAAACTCATTCCCGGTTCCCTGTTACGGTTTATCGACAATTGCAGTCATGCCCCGATGATGGAACACCCCGAGAAATTTAAAAGGCTGCTTCAGGAAATTTGTATGGATATTAAATCAGAGAAAACACGTGACTGAAAGAATATAATGTCTAATGGATAAACATCTAGTTATAACAGGTAGTTAATACAGTTATGAGTCTATTTATCTAGA
>JAUJNL010000124.1 GCA_030448185.1 Cytophagales bacterium
CCAGCATTCCCCGTAAAAGTGGCTATACAGCCACTTTGTTGCTGCTGGTTTTGGGCACGTATGAAATCATTATTTCAGGATTTACGCAGGGAATAAAGGTGAGTGGTATATTAGGGTAAAAAAACACATCAATGACGCTGGATCAATACATGAGTTACTTGTTGAGCAGTCCTACCGGCAGCAGTTGTGTAAAGGCATCAGAGGTGTTAGAGGTGTCCCACGATGAGGTGAACCGGTTTCTCTTGCAAGGCAATTATACCGGTAAAGACCTCTATGAGAAGGCAGTAGTGCATTTGGTGGCAGCCGGAGGCACTTTGTCGGGCGATGATACGGTGCTGGACAAGCCCTACCCGGGCTTAGGGACCGGGTTGGTTACTTATTTGTACTCGGGCAAGCACCACCGCACGGTGAAAGGCATCGGTTTAATAACCCTTTTGTACACTGACTTGAAAGGAGTAAGCCTGCCAGTCAACTTCCGCCTCTACGACAAGCAGGCGGGAAAGACCAGGAATGACTACTTCCAGGAGATGATTAAGGAAGCACTCTTGTGGGGCTTTCCTCCGGCCCTGGTTACGGCTGATGAATGGAGCATTACGCTCCATTGGTATGCTTCTACGGCTAACTTCAAGTTCTTGAGAAACCAGGAACTGAGTTTTCTGTTCGCCATCGAGAAAAACCGCATCATCTCCAGTGAGCCGGGTCAATATCACTTTTTCAAGCCCATGATGCGAATCATGCTGGGTTTGAGAGGACCAAGAAAAAAAATACTGGGCATGGAACTGGCCGGAGAAATTGAAGCAGTAGGCAAAGATGTTAAGCTGTTTAAGAAGGGCGATCCCGTTTTTGCCTCCACTGAACTTGATTTTGGGGCCTATGCCCAGTACTGCTGTATCCCTGAAGATGGAATTGTGGCCATAAAACCGACCAATATGACCTACGAGGAAGCTGCCCCGGTTTCGAATGGGGGATTAACCGCCTTGCTTTACCTGAGAAAAGCCAATATCCAGCAGGGGCAAAAAGTATTGATCTATGGCGCTTCCGGGAGTGTGGGTACTTTTGCCATCCAGCTTGCCAAACACTTTGGGGCTGAAGTGACCGGAGTATGCAGCACGGCGAATTTGGAAATGGTCAAATCGCTGGGAGCTGATCATCTGATTGATTACACCAAAGAAGATTTTACCCAGGGCGGGTATGCTTATGACCTTATTTTTGATGCGGTAGGCAAGATTCCACATTCAAAACGTAAAAAGTCCCTCACCAAGTCAGGCCTTTATCTAAACGTGCTCTCTTTGTCAAGCAACACTAAGTTAAAGGTGGAAGATTTGATCTTTCTCAAAGAGCTCTGCCAGGCAGGAAAGCTACGGGCAGTAATTGACAAACGCTACCCGATGGAACAAATCGTAGAGGCGCACCGGTATGTTGACAAAGGACACAAAAAAGGGAGTGTAGTGATTACGGTTTAATACTCTGATAATAAGCATAACGAAGGCACTGCAATGAATAAAAATACTAGCCGGAAGGGGAGAAATAACAATGGTAAGGCCACATTCGAGTTTGAAACGGTAGCCTTATAACGTTCCGATATTGAGAGGTTAGAATTTCTCCTACCTTCTTTCGGCGTTCTGCCGAAATGCGTCTCAGAAAAGGGTCGATTTCGCGATTTAGCTTCTGTTTCAAAAACAGGGGTCTTCCCAAACGTTTGCGCTCAGGTTTGCTCAACAAGCTCGGTCACATGTGCCACCTCGTCGGCAAGCATCGTCTTCTCATCCTCTGTTAGCTCAAGGGCCAGGGCCGCCGTTAAAGATGCCCGTGCTAGTGCTGGGTTGTTGAGCCGAACGGCCAACTCCGTCCGGTAGAGATACGCCTTAACGCGTTCAATCAAAGCTGCTTCCGGAAAGCGTGCCAGACCGTTGTCGAGGGTTTTGAGCGCAAGCGCTTCATTGCCATGGGCGTCTGCTAAACGGGCGGCCACTAGAACGATTTGCGCTAACCCCTCAATTTTCTCCTGGGTGGCGTCCTGTTCAGAATCACCCAGTTTGTACACGCGCAGCCAGTTCCCGCCCGGGTCAATCACAGTGAATCCTCTCACAGTGCCGTATCGTTTACGTGGCCGCAGGATGCGAGGGATGCCAGTCACGGGCAATTTGCCGTACTTGCCGCGCAATCTGGCCGCAAAAGTCTGATGAAGATCATCCGGGTCAGGCACGGCAATGATTACGCTTGCGTACGAATCAGCCGGATTAAACCCTTCGATCCCGCACAGGTGAATTTGGATGTCTTCCAAGGCAACCACGCCATACGGGTTGGGCCGCACTTGGCGGTAGGTTCGCTTGAAGCCGAGCGTCTCGTAGAATGCGATGGCTTCATCAAGTTCTCTAAAAGGTAAAATCGGGTAGGTTCGTTCGTTTGCCATAAACTCTTTTCCGGAAAATCATCTAGGGGCGTAAAAGCAAATAGCGGTAATTAGAGGACTTCACACTGGAAGTGATGCCGGGCGAAGAAAGCAATCACCCTATTAGACAAGTCACAGCAAGCTTCCAGACGGAATATTTTATCACAATCTTCCAGGTCAAAGTTGCAACGGCAGCCAGGTAATTCCTGCGATAGAAGCTTGAGGAGGTTTTCAGCATCGGCTTGTTTTGCCACATTGGTTTTAAATACTTCTACCATAGAAAGCGATTCAAAGTATTGGGTTGGGGAAACAAAGATGCCAAACCCCATCCTAACCAAACCCGCGAAAACGGATCATTATCCCTGCCAAACGGATTTTTTAGAATCCCGTTAGACAGAAAGAAAAACTTTAGCTATTTTCCCACCCCTTTAATTAAACCTACCATGAGTGGCGAGCAACTCACCTCCTGGCAGCCATTGTTTGAGGAAAAAAATCTTCAATACCAGTACGTAGATACCCAAGGGGCCACCAGTACGATTATCCTCAGTGAATGCCGGTTTGAAGGCGTGGATATTTTTAGTGCCCATAGCAAGCAAGAACGGGAAGTGCGGATGATTGAATACCAGCAGAAGCCCCTGTTAAGCTTGTATTTTTCGTTGGAAGGTTGCTGTGGTGCTTACCAAAGCCAACGCCACAAGCATTACCCACTTAAGGATCATCAGCACACGGTGAGTTACGCCCCTCAATTTGACGGCTACTACACCATTGAAAGTCCCAGCGTCCGTAATTTCGGCATCGTACTTACCGAGTCTTTTTTCCAAAAACTGATGGTAGATGATCAGCAGGGGCTGCAACGTTTCTGGGAAAAAGCACAAGCCGGTAAAGTAGCTGACCTCACGGAAGAAGCCATGCCTATCACCGCTGAACAGTTCTCCCTAATCCGGCAAATGCAGCAATGCGGGTATTCAGGCCAGATGAAACAGCTGTTTTATGAGGCAAAAATCATTGAATTATTTCTGCTTCAGGTCCAACAGGCCCAAACACTTCATCGAGTACAATCGGATCAGAACGTATGGAGAGATAAGGATAAGCTGTACGCGGCCCGGGATTTCCTCAAGGAGCATCTGTTTGAACCCTTCACGCTGCTAGAGGTAGCCCGGAGCTGCGGGCTCAATGACTTTAAATTGAAAAAAGAGTTTAAGCAGCTGTTTGGTACTACTGTTTTTGGCTATTAATTCATCTCGGTTATAAGGAGTTGTACTGACTTCTGTAACCAATCGGGCAAAAGGATCTATTTCTACACCATAAACCGAAAACTCCGCCAGTAGTCCCTCAATAGCAGTAGTACCTGATCCCATAAATGGATCTAAGACCGTGCCGCATCCATATTCAGACTTATAGTTTTGTAACAGTTGCCTAGGGACCAAACTAATGCTACGGGCCGGGTAACGGTTAAATATCCGGTGTGTGTACAACTTCAATGTGCGGGTAGAAGGGTATTCTAATACGTCGCCCCATGTAATTGTTGATTTCGTTTCTGCAAAAGGAAGCAGTATCTCCATACTCATTAATTTTTACGTAATACAACTAAACTTTCACGCATATACTTCCTGTCACGGGCCTTCGTAAATTGCTGGGAAGAAACGACTACATTTCGGTATACGTCAATCTTCTCGGGGATAAAGCCATAACGACGCCCGATCATCGTCAAAATCAAGTCAGTGGCTATTGGTAGGGAGCCATAATAGGAGTTGCCTACTACCAAACCTACAACGGCTCCTGACGGACAACGCTCCGAAAGCAACGAAAGCAAACGTCCCATCGTCCCATATCCTCAAAATACCCTCTGATCATGTTTGGTATTTGTGGCGACCACAACTTTTGGGCAGCCAGAAAACTGTAAATCTGATTGCTTATTAGGCCAATGCTGAACGTTGTGTTCCGGGCGTCCCATCGGGCGTGTACATGGGAGCGCAGGGAGTTGCGTCGGAAGTCTTTTTGAGAATTTTTATCTGTAAAAAAATCGCCCAGCCACAGTTCAACCATGTATATTTTGCTGTAGTCAAAGCAATTTGCATAAGGAGGAGAGGTTAGCACCGCATCGAATTGCGCGTCTTTGGGGTATGCTTCTGCGTCCAAACAAGACCCATACATCAGAAAATAATTGTTTATTACCGGCTCCTCTACCAAGTCGGCACGATATTTCTTCAATTCGCTTATAACAGATTGTTTTACCTGTTCAATGGGCGCTTCAAATGTATCCGTGTACGTAAAACGAGACTTCTTTTTTAAACCATTTCCTGCTTTGCGGTGGGTTGAGTACCGTTCCAGGCAACTTAGAAAGGCCAGTTTAAAAAGGTTTTTGGATTTCTGGTCATCTATTTGCCGGTAGAATGCTTTAACTTTTAGAATTGCCTCTAGGTAGCGCGGTTCAAAGTAAGAAACAACCGTTGCATTGGCTGGAGCGGCAGCCACTGGTTCTAAGGCAGCATCCTGAAAACCAGTTAACCAATGGTCAAATGTTTTGAAATCCGCAGAGGAATAAGTTTCGGCCTTGGTTTTGGCGATAAAATAACTCATTGGGCTAACCTCAAAGCCGAAACTATTTTTATGCAGCCGGCAACACTCCAGAAGTGTTGTACCTACCCCTCCGAAAGGATCAAAAACAGTTTGAGCATTCGGTTTTGCATACCTTTTCATGAATGCTCTTACAAAACTTGGAGAGAAGCCTTCTTTGTAAGGAAACCATCTGTGCCTGGCAGTATGCATTGATTCTCGAAAATTAACCGGAGAGGCATAAGTTACTTTGTCGAGTAAATACTCAACAGGAATAAGCTTTTCTTCAACTTCGTACTGTTTTATAATCTCATTGTACAGCCTCTTGCTTTCATCAGTGTAATGAACAGGTTCCTTTAATTCGAGTAATAATGCGTTGGCTAGGGTCATAAGTGGATTTAAAACTCAAATCTGCCTTGTTTCATATTCTTACTTCGCAGGTATTTAATCTTTTCTTCTGCTACCCGCAGGACTGTATCTGAACATCTTTCGTCGGCCAACTCATACGCCACCCGATCCGACAGATACAGCACTAGGCTGTGTCTGATGAATCATTTCACAGGGTAAAATCGGCCGAAAAAGTGCCTCCTATTGCATCAAACTTCCTGATCGGGGATTCACCAGACACAGCCTAGGCTGTGTCTGGTGAATCATTTCACGGGGTAAAATCCGCTGGAAAAGTGCCTTCTATTGCCTTAAACTTCATGATTGGGGATTCATCAGACACAGCCTAGGACCTCTTCGAATGTTACCTCTGACAGTTTCTCTAGATGTTTCCGACTTGGATGGCGCTGCCCGCAAAGCCAATACGGGTAAGTGGCCTTTGTACATCGCCAAAACGGGTCATAAGTGGTATCCAAACGAATCCATAATGGAGCATTTGCTTAACCGAATCGGGGCTTGTTTGGGTTTAGAAATGGCTTATTCCCGGTTGGTATGGGCTGGTGGACAACTCCGCTTCCTAAGCCGGTACTTTCTGCAGGAAGATGAAGAACTGATTCACGGAGCCGACATATACGCCGGATACATGAATGACAAAGATTTTGTGGAGCAGATAGAGGCGGAAAACCGGGCACGAGACTTTTTCACCGTACAGTTTACCCACCAAGCCCTATTAGCAGCCTTTCCGGTACAGGCCGACAATATTTTTAGTGAGTTGATAAAAATGCTTGTCTTTGATGCTTTCACTGGTAATAACGACCGGCATTTTTATAATTGGGGTGTAATCCGTGATTTAACAGGACGTAAGCAGCCCTGCTTCTCGCCGATCTACGACTCTGCCAGAGGCCTATTTTGGAACGAGTCCGAGCAAAAGATTGTGCATTTGTCCCGTCAGGTCAATCAAGAAGAGCAGTATCTTTGGAAATACATCCAAGGCTCACGCCCTAAAATCGGCTGGGAGGGTCAGTCGAACATAAATCATTTCAAACTCGTTGAATTATTGGCTGCTCATGAATATGGTATCACGAAAGATACCATAAGAGATTTATTATCCGTTGGTACACTTGAAGTTTGTTTGCGTATGATAGATACAGAATTTACGGGTTACTCAGCCCAGAACGGCTGGTATTAATAAAAAAATGCCTCCGTATGCGACACGAACAACTTTATAACCTATTTGATTAGCAAATATGAATCTATTACATAAACTTAAAAATTTCTGGAAAGCGGAAGGAGCGGAGGAGATGTTTACCCCCACTGAAGAACAATACGCATTTACCTTGGAATATAAAAACTTAGAGATTGGTACGTTACGGGTACAAGATGGAGAGTGGATTTTTAAATACTCAGAAGAATTCAAGCAACAACAACAGTTGAAGCCGTTGGTTGATTTTCCAAGTATCCATAAGGAGTACCGTTCTAAGGAACTTTGGCCGTTTTTTGCCAGTCGGATTCCCAGCTTAAATATTCCGACTGTACAGGAAACCGTACGCAAGCGAAATATTGATGCCCATAATGAGGTCCAGATGCTGTCTGAATTTGGCCGGCGTACCATCACCAATCCTTTTTTACTGATGCCGCAAGAAGCATAATTGTCAAACCATAGAAAAAAAGCCGGAATTTGATTACGGTTTTTTTGTTGCTGAAATTAAAATTTTAAAATTACCTCTGTAGTTAATTTGTTTGCCTGCTGGCAGAAAAACTGCATTTTTTAATACTCCAAAGGACTTACTGCACCTACCCAGTGTGAGATTTTTCTGTACTGACGTAATTTGCGTTGCATGTAATACTCCTGCTCAGGAATTGATTCTTTATCTGAATCGTTTCTCGCTTCTGCATCATTTAAATGTTGTAAGTAGTTGATCTTCCTTTTTCTATACTCCCGCGTTACTCATTCCCGCCAAACCTCGGTATCTGCAAAGCCTTCTCATTAGCAATCACCCCGTACTTCCGTAAGTACGTCTCCGTCTGGGCGGCCGTGCTGTGGCGGCAGTGGCGCTGCACGGTAAGCAGGTCTTTGGTGGCGTTGTAGAGGTTGATGGCACCCGTATGCTTGTAACCATAGAGGGTGTAAGACTGGTCGGCCAGCCCCAGCTCTTCCAGCAGCTTCTTGTGCCGCTTGTAGAAGTAATTCACCCCGGCCGGCACTTCGCCCGGCTTCTGGTCAGCGGTGAAGATATAGTAATCTTTTGGGTAATCCCGCAGGCCGTGCTCTTTTATCAGCACTTCCAGATCCGGGTGGATGGTGATGTGTTCGCCCTTGTTGTTTTTGGCTCTTCTGGAGGGGATGAAGATGGTCTTCTCCCGGATATCCTTTACCTGCAGCAGGCGCACTTCTTCCGTGGGCCGGGCAAAGGTGTAGTAGATGAAGCTGATAAAGAGCAGCAATTGTTTGTCTCCCTGTTCCAGCAGCTTTTCCTGAATGGCCGAAAGCTGGGCATTTGAAAAGGGCAGGTGCAGCTCACTTGCTTCCACCGACAGGGATTCCACTCTGGTAATGGGGTTCTTCAGAGGCAGCTCCTGCTGGTCAATGTAGAAGTTGAAAAGAATCGAAAAGTAGCCGCGGTAGTTGTTGTAGGTCTTGTTGCCCACCCCGCGCGTCTCCTTCAGGTAAAGAAAGAAATGGGTTGCCACCTTCAGGTTGCACTGTGACAGCAGCAGATCTTCCCACTTATTTTCCGTGAGCCACTCTGATACCAGACGGTAAAAGGTCTTG
The DNA here is from genome assembly GCA_030448185.1 of Cytophagales bacterium. Classification (GTDB taxonomy): domain Bacteria; phylum Bacteroidota; class Bacteroidia; order Cytophagales; family 172606-1; genus CADCTQ01. The sequence goes on from JAUJNL010000124.1 coordinate 8,106, forward strand.
TAGGAGGAGTGCATGTTCTGGCTGATGCGGGCCTGTCCCTGCCGGTACTCTTCCACCAGTGTCTTTCTACCGCCAATGGCTGTTGCGGCGTTCTTGTGGTTGATGAAGTAGATGATTGCCTGCCGGAGGGTGAAGGTGCTCAGATCAAAGCTGACACCGATCTGAGCCGTATCAATCTTAGGTGAAGCATTTGCCTTCCGTATACCCCTGCCTGAGCAGATCGTCAATCTGCTGCATTAATTCTTTGGCTGCCGCCTTTCTGGCCCTTGCCGTTTTGATGCGGTTGAAGCCGGTTACTTTTCTGCGAACAAGTTTGCCCTCATCACGATTGTATACGTAATACTCCACTGTCCACCGCTTGCCAGTATCTCCCCCGAAGTCATACAGCTTGCAGGGTTCGTATGGGTATCTGGGAGCATTTGATTCGGGTGCAGCCATACCGAAAGTTGTCGCACTTGTCGCGTTTTTTGTCGCACTTTGGGGTATAAACATAAAAAAGCCTTTAAATTGTTCATTTAAAGGCTTAAATAAGTCGGGGTGGCGGGATTTGAACCCACGACCCCTTGCACCCCATGCAAGTACGCTACCAGGCTGCGCTACACCCCGAACTATTGTAGGACTGCAATATTAAGCAAAAATATATTTTCACCCTCGTCAGGAGGGAGCTTTTTTACCCCAAAAAATCTGCGTCCTGCTTATTTATTACCCCGCAGGTGACCGTATAGTTTGTTCAGTTCGGCCAGCTTGCGGCGGTTGGCTTCCAAGCGGCTCCGGAGAATCTCGCGGCGCTGCAGGCTGATCAGGTAGCGGTCTTCGCTCTGGAATTTTAAGCCCAGCAGGTGGGTAAAAATATTGCCCGGGAGGTGAAAAGGCAGCTTAACCGTGATGGCTACCTGCTGGGCGTAAAACTTTATCTTTTCCTCCTCATTGACGGCCTGGTCAAGTTCGGCGGTAGTGGTCAGATGCATAGGATGGCGGTTAAGGTAAAACTGAAAACAACTGCAGTGTCTGATTACTTTACACGTGTAATGTTTATACCCATGTTGCAGAAAAGGTGACCGGAAAACATTAAATTTTACATAAAAAGTTATCCGAACCCTTCGGAGGCCGCCGTATTATTTATAAAATTTAGAAAAAAAGTGGCTGAAGGTACTTTTTCACCAGATTCTTACAAAGAAAAACCCGGCACGAGGCTCTCAAAGGTTACCTCCTGCCGGGCTGTGCCAATAGCAGCACCTGAATGTTACCGGTTCGATTGTCCGGCGGCCTCGCGTTCCTGCATCGGATTTTTGGGTTTGGTCGTTTGCTGACGGAACAACTGGAAGCGGCTCGGTGACTGCTTGCGTGGCCAGGAGTTGTTTTCGGTATTGATATCCGCCGTCTCCAGGAAAGGGTCCAGGGTAAAGGCTACTACCTTCTTCTGGAAATGCAGCACCTTGGCAATCTGCTTGTTGTTGGTGCGCCACACCTGTGCCGGCAAGCGGATGATCTGATTGGTACCGTCTTCGAAGTCAGCCTTCAGGATAACCGGCATCACCAGACCGCCGTTGTTTTTGAGGGTCAGCGTGTAGAAGTTTTCTCCCGAATCAACCAGCTTTTTCTCTTCCGGGCTCAGCGTGTTGTAATAGGCATCAAAACGGGCTTTGTCGGCGGCAGTGACCTGGTAGGGATCATAGGTATTGTAGAAATCCGCCAGTTCAGGGCTCTGGTCTACAAGGGTTGTCTTGATCTCCTCGGCGTTTCGCATCTGGCTGATGGTTTTCTTCTCCGTTTCAGCTTTGGCCAGCGGCTTTTCCTTCTCCGGATTCTGAGAATTGATCTGGTACCAGCTTACGTTTTCCAGCGCAATTTCTACGGGCTCCGTGCCGTAAAACCAGCCCCGCCAGAACCAGTCGAGGTCTACGCCCGAAGCGTCTTCCATCGTGCGGAAAAAGTCGGCCGGGTGCGGATGCTTAAAGGCCCACCGTCTGGCGTATTCCCTGAAGGCATAGTCAAACAGATCGCGGCCCATCACGGTTTCCCGCAGAATGTTCAGCGCGGTAGCCGGTTTGCCGTAGGCGTTGTTGCCCAGCTGAGTCACCTGCTCAGAGTTGGTCATAATCGGCTCCAGGGTAGACTGATCCATGGCCATGTAAGGAACAATTTTGTATGGTTCGCCGCGGCGCGACGGATAATCACGCTGCCACTCCTGCTCGGCAAGGTACTGGCAGAAGGAGTTCAGACCTTCATCCATCCAGGTCCACTGCCGTTCGTCGGAGTTGATGATCATGGGAAAAAAGTTGTGGCCCACTTCGTGGATAACCACCGAAATGAGTCCGTATTTGATCTGCTCAGAGTAGGTGCCGTCAGGCTCCGGCCGGTAGCCGTTGAAGCTGATCATCGGGTACTCCATGCCGCCAACGGGGCCGTGTACGGAAATTGCCACCGGATACGGATAGGCAATGGTGCGTTTTGAATAACTTCTAAGCGTATGGGCTACTGCCTGGGTGGAATATTTACCCCACAATGGATTGGCTTCTTTGGGATAGAACGACATCGCCATTACTTTTTTGCCCTCCACATTTACGGCCATGGCGTCCCAGATAAACTTACGGGAAGTGGCAAAGGCAAAGTCCCGCACGTTTTCGGCTTCAAATACGTAGGTTTTCTTCTTGCCGGACTTCTGCTTTTCAGCGGCCTCGGCTTCTTCCTGCGTCACGATTACCACGGGCTTGTCGCTGTTGCGGGCCTTATCGAGTCGGGACCTCTGCGCCGAAGTCAGGACCTGATCCGGGTTCTTAAGGGTGCCGGTGGCGCCCAGCACGTGGTCGGCGGACACGGTAATGGCAACTTTATAATTACCAAAAGGCAGGGTAAACTCACCATTGCCCAGAAACTGCTTGTGCTGCCAGCCATACACGTCGTCGTACACAGCCATGCGCGGGAAGAACTGGGCTATCTCGTACAGGTAGTTGCCGTCCTTAGGGAAAAACTCGTAGCCCATCCGTCCGTTGCCAGGCAGCCGGCCAAATTTGGTGTGATCATGCACGTTGTAGCTCCAGGAGACCTGAAACGCAAAGGAACCTTTCGGCTTCAGGGGCTTGGGCATCTCCACGCGCATCATGGTGCCGTTGACGGTGTACCTGAGCGGGTTACCGCCTTTATCTTTCACCCAGTCAATCTTATACCCGCCGTCAAAGTTTTCCGCCACCAGCATGTCCAGCTGCGTGAAAGCCATTTTGTCGTTCAGGCCGCCGGTGCGGGAAAGGTTGGCATCGGAGTTTTTATCAAAGATATTCTGTTCGAGCTGAAGCCAAAGGTAGCCCAGCTCATCGGGAGAATTGTTGAAGTAAGTGACCGTTTCGGTACCGGAAAGCCGCTGCTTTTCGTCGTCCAGTTCTACTTTCATGTCGTAGTCGGCCCGCTGCTGCCAGTAGGCGGGGCCAGGTGCCCCGGAGGCCGAACGGTAAGCATTAGGGGTAGGAAGTACAGTGCCCAGTTGCTCAAACTTGGACTTGTCTTCCTGAAAGGTTTGCGCCAGTGCTGATGCATTCAGAATGACACTGGCCAGTAAACCCAGAAATATTCTTTTCATGTTAATGTTAAGAGGAATAGGAGTGGTAAAGTTCAAATTTACGGAATAGGAGGGAGGGTCAAAAACGGTGCCGGAGATAGTGATTAGTGGTAAGTGGTTAGTTGGCCGGATTGTTAGATCGTTGCATTTTTAAATGGTTGGGCTGACGCACGCCTGCTTACAATATCCAGCCATATAACCATACAACCTTTTCTGTCAAACTGACTTACCCCCTACAACTTTCCACTATCCACTTACCACTAACCACTCTGTTTCCTACCTCCGCCTCACCCGCACCGTGAAGGCTTCCTGTGGATTGGTTTTGGTCAGCAGGTCAATTTCTCTCCGGGAATAACCTTCGGCTTCCAACGCCGGAATAAAGGTAGAGAAGAGAGCTTCATAGGGGCGGATCGTGTCTTTGCCGGCCGAGAATGAGTTGCCGTCGTGCGAAAGCAGCACCTGACTCAGAAAACCCCGTTTTTTCAGCGCATTGAGCAGCACCAGATGTTTGAGGATGGTGCCTGGTGCAGCCTCATCGCCAACCCGTATGCCGTCCAGGGAAATCCATGCGTCCTGTTCGGCGGCGGGAAACAGATCTTCAGGCTGCTTCACCTGATGGGCATGTACCCATATCCACGCCCGGGGGTGGACGCCGGTTTGCTTCAGGATGTCCAGTTGCTCCCGCACTGCCTGCGGATTGTTGGCCGTATGCACGGCCAGCGTAAGGCCGCTTTGCAGGTGGGTAAGTGCCCCGGCCCGGATCAGTTTGGCATCTGTTTCTGACAAAGGCCCGTCGTCAACGGCAAGTTTCACGAATCCGGGCCGGATGCCCGTGCCGTCAATGCCTTCTTTCCATTCTTTCACCCAGCGGCCGGCCAGTTCAGGAGCCGTTTCTTCGTAAGCATGCGGTGGCACGTAGCGGTCACCCGCAGCGCCGTAGTAGCCGGTGTTGGTGATGAGGTGCAGACCGGTCGCTTCCGAGATCTTTTTCAGCAGACTGGCATCACGGCCAAAGTAGGCGGCAGTGCAGTCGAAGACAGCCTGACAGCCCAGTGACTTTACCTTTTTCAGGTAAGGCACCACCTGCGCCAGCAGCTTTTCCTCGTCGTACCCGGGTTCGTAGCGGCTCTCCTGTCCGAAGGAGGACATCACGTGTTCGTGCGTCAGGGCCAGCCCAAGCCGCCGGGCTGAGATGGGTCCTTCACGGTCATGATTTCCTGCCTGTCTGCTCCGGCCGCAAGAGCAGCAAGAGCAGTGTCTGTCGCCACACCGGCGGCAAAAGAGGGTCAACAGGGTTTTTGCGAATCGCGGCGGGTGGGCATCGGGGCGGACAGCAGTGAGAGAAATAGCTGGTGATTTAAATTTATTGAATTTTTCTGGCGCGGGCGTCCGCCCGTGCCGCTTTTGCGGAAAGCGTCCGCTTCCGGGCGGGTAACAGGAGCAGGTTGCGTCGGGTTAACCCGAGCAGATGCGTTCTTTTACCGCAGAGCGGGACGCTCCTTCAGAAGAGGCACGGGCGGACGCCGCCAGTCCCCGGTCTTCCTTCTTCCCGTCTCCCTCTCTCCGGTCTCCGCCACTTACCCGTTCAACGCCTTCATCATGTTCTCCGGGTAGCGGTTCCGGCGGCGACCCCCTTTGGCGCTACCTCCTCGATGCGGCGCAGGTCTTCGGGGGAGCTGGATTTGCAGGGCGGCGACATTTTCTTCCAGATACTTGCGGCGCTTGGTGCCGGGAATGGGAGCGATAAAGTCACCCTGCGCAACGGTCAGGCTGCAGGGCAAGCTGGGCTGGTGTGTAGCCTTTTCCCCGGGCAATTTCGCCGATCTTCTCCACCAGTTGCAGGTTCTTGCCGAGTTTTCGCCCTGAAAGCGGGGTGAATGGCGGCGGTAATCGTCGGCGTCCAGATCCTCGAACCGTTTGAACTGACCCGTCAGGAAACCCCGGCTGAGGGGCTATAGGCCACAAAGGCCACGCCCAGTTCCTGACAAGCCCGCGAAGATTTCTGTCTTCGGGGTCACGGCTCCAGAGAGAGACCAGTTGCAGGGCCGTGATCGCGTGCACTTTGGAGCGCCCGGCGCACGGTTGCGGGAGAAGCCCTGAAAGGCCGAGGTAACGGACTTTGCCTTCTTCACCAGTCCGGCCATGGCGCTTATAGGTTTCTTCAATCGGCGTATCGGGTCCACGCGGTGCTGGTAGTACAGGTCGATGGTGTCGACGCCGAGCCGCCGCAGACTCCTTCGCAGGACTTCTTTACGTAGTCAGAGTTTGGCCATTAAACCCACGGGTCGACGGATTGGCGGATCCCGGACAATGCCGAACTTGGTCCAAGCAAAGGTCTGCTCTTCTTCCACGGCGCCCTTCAGGGCTTGCCCACCAGCTCTTCGTTGGTTGCCGTATATCGGGCAGCATCAAAAAGTTGACGCCCAGTCTGCGGCCCGGTGGAGGGTGGCAACCGACTCGGCAGTGTCGTCGTGGCCATGCAAAATGGTGACATGCCCATGCAACCCAGACCGATTGCCGATACAACAAGGGCCGTTTTTTCCTAATTTTCGCGTTTGCATAGTGGTTGGTTTGGTAGGGTTGAAGGTAGGGATTACCGGATGGGTTTTGTTCTTTTGAATGACCCAGACTTTTTGAATAATAGTGTTTGGTGTTTGTGGTTTCTTTGATTGTAAGTCTGACTTTGCCCAGCGGCAGACTTCTTACTTTTTTGACTTCGTCGGGCCTTTTGGGGTTGTCATTGCTACAAAGAGTAAAATGCCGCCCTCAAAGGAGCAATGAATAAAAAACTCTGCTTCCTCCCATACATCCATCCTGAATTAAACAAAAGCCCCGACCAGCAAAGATCAGGGCTTCCAGAATTATCAATTATCAATTATCTCATATGCTTCTCCGGCGGAACGAAAAGCTGCCTTCTCCTTCGGGGAAAGTACTGACCCGGCGTTGTAATGTGTAGCGGTTTCCGAAGAATCGGGTTTCGTCGAAGGCGCTGTCCCGATGCAGAAGTCCGTCTGGCCCAGAGAGCCGGGCTCCGGCTGATTGGACCGCGCATGGGCCGGCGCAGACTCTCCGCAACCCGGAAAGCTCATTGCCCCGGTCAGTGTAGCTGCTGGTCCGGTCGTCGTGCAGATCGTTTATCTGATCGTTGCAAATCATCCCCTCTGTCCGGAAGCCAGGTTATTCCGGTTTGTATCCCGGTCTTCATCCATAAACTTGCTGCCGTACGCACCGGTGCGGGTTGTCGCCGCCGTCAATGATGCCCCGGTTTTCGAATCTGGAAGGTGAGTCGAGAATATCCCGAGTCGCGGGCGGTTGAACTGTCAGGCCCGTCTCCGGTCTGATGAGTAGCTGTCGCCCATCAGATCCGACGAACCGCGCCTGCTGATGTCAGCGTCAT
>JAUJNL010000125.1 GCA_030448185.1 Cytophagales bacterium
CAAGTATCCTATTAGTCATCACCCCGAGAAGATAGCTGCTTACCGCCTACATACAGAAAATATGTCTAATAATATTCCCATCATGCTAGCTACAGCTTTAGAAGTCCTGGAGCGCCAGCAAAACGGTCTCAAGAATATTTCTGAAAAGAATGCTTATAAAAGAGGTATTTCCCTCCGAAAAGAATATTTCTGCGGACAATATTATGAACATCTTTTTATTAGAAAGTTTTCCATTACAAAAGAAGATCTTTCTACTTTTTTAAAGTTTCCCCCTCAAACGCATGCCAAACAACTTATGAAATATTTTATAAAAAAAAATATGCCATTCTTTGGAAGATGGCTGCAGAGATGGAGGTATTATAAGCAGAACGTTCCCGTTCCTGGCCAGGTTCAAACTGCGGACTTTACCCGTCTGACTCCTTTCAGTACGGCATTTGGGTACGACCGGGGTGGTCCGATAGACCGCTATTATATTGAAGGCTTTCTGCGGCAAGAGGCTGGCTGCATTAAGGGACGAATCCTTGAGATTGGCGATAACGAATACACGTTATTGTATGGCGGCAACCGGGTTACCCAAAGCGATATTCTGCACGTAGATGAAAAAAATCCTAAGGCTACTTTTATCGGCGACCTCAGCCACGCACCTCAGGTACCCGATAATACCTTTGATTGTATTGTACTTACCCAGACGCTGCACCTCATTTATGATTTTCAAGGAGCTCTCCGTACCTGTCATCGAATCCTCAAACCAGGCGGCACCTTGCTTCTTACGGTGCCAGGTATTACGCCCATTGACCACGGTGAATGGAAAGAGACCTGGTACTGGTCATTTACTGATAAAGCTTTGCACCGCCTCATGGCTGAGTCCTTTCCAGGAAGTCAAACCGAAATACACTCCTTCGGAAACGTATTTGCCGCTACGGCCTTTTTATACGGCATGGGTTTGCCGGAGGTATCCCGCGAAAAACTGGACCATAACGATCCGCAATTTCAGGTCATTAATACTGTAAAAGCTGTAAAGGCTATTGCCCCTTGAGAGAAAGAATATACCAGTCCCTTAAAAATCTATTTGAGCCCAAAGCGGTAGTACTCATGTATCACCGCATCGCCGAGCCGGCTTCCGATGTGTGGGAAACCGCCGTCAGCCCGGCTCATTTTGAGCAGCATTTACAGATGTTACAGAGAAGGGGTACGATTATTCCTTTGTCACAATTAGTTGATGATCTGAGAGGTAGCAAAATTAAAAAGCATAGCGTGGCCATTACGTTTGATGATGGCTATCTCGATAATTTTCTTATTGCCAGGCCATTACTGGAGCAGTATCAAATGCCGGCTACCTTCTTCATTACTGCGGGCCTCATTGGGCAGGAAAAAGAGTTCTGGTGGGATGAATTGGAACACATTATTCTGTTTACCGAGCATTTACCCGCGGACCTTTCCCTTAGTTTGGGAGACAAAAGGCTGGTTTTCGATCTTAAGCATGAAAGGGTCATGAACGGGGAATTGCACCAGAAACATGCTCATTGGAAGGCCTTACAGATAGATCCGCCAACTTTAAGGGGTAAGTTGTTCATGCAGCTTTACCTCCTGCTAAAGCCTTTGCCTTACGCTACGCAACAACAGGGGCTCTCCCAACTGCGAAGCTGGGCTAATGTCCAGCCAATGCTAAGACCGGCTTACCGTAACATGTCAATGGGCCAATTGCAGGAATTGAGGAAAAATAGTTTATTTACGATTGGGGCGCATACCATGACTCATCCGGCGTTGAGCTGCCATACGCCTGCATTCCAGTATCAGGAACTCTTCGAATGCAAGACTTTTCTGAAGAATTCACTGGGGACCGGAGTAGATTTGCTAGCCTACCCGTATGGGAACCATGATAAAAAGACAATTAGCAGTGCAGCAGCGGCGCAGTTTAAAGCAGCCTTTACCACTTCAGGTTCGGTAACAACCCGGCATTCGCCGCAGTACCAGATCGGAAGAATGCAGGTAAACAACTGGAATGGATCAGCCTTTGCGCAGGCACTACACAAAAGGTTCGGTTACTTTTAACAGCTATGAATAATTCAGTCCCGCCAAAGATTTCTATAATTACCTGTTTTCTAAATGTAGAACAGTACTTGGAGGAAATGATAGAGAGTGTACTGCAACAGGAATATGAGAACTGGGAATTGCTGCTGATTGATGATGGTTCTACCGACAACAGCACTTCTATAGCAAAAAAATACGTCAGCCGGTATCCTGGGAAAATTATTTACCGGGAACACAACGGGCATAGTAATCGGGGTGCAAGTGCCAGCCGTAATGTTGGCATTGATATGGCAACCGGCGAATTTATCGCCTTTCTGGATGCCGATGATGTATGGCTACCTGATTTATTGTCCTGTCTGCTTACCCTTATGCAGGCGCATTCGGTGGCGTTGGTCTGCGAGGCCAGTGAATATTGGTATGACTGGTCCAATACCGAAAGACAGAATGTAATCATACCTGTGGGAACGGAGCAGGATCGATACTACGCCCCTCCTCAATTAATGCTGAACTTATATCCGTTGGGCAAAGGAGCAGCTCCCTGCCCTTGCGGCATGCTTGTAAAGAAAGAATCGGTGAAAAACACGGAGGGTTTGACGAGTCTTTGTGGGAATGTATGATGATCAGGCCTTATTAATTAAGTTTTACCTGCATGAGTCCGTTTATATTTCATCTGGTTGCCACAACCGTTACCGTCAGCGACCAGGGTCCTTAGTTCATTCATCCTATAAAAACGGAAAATATCATCAGGAAGAGGGCGCTTCCTGCAATGGCTTGAACAGTATCTAAAAGGAAAAAACTATAGACAATCCTGCGATTACAAGATTATTGAGCGGGGCCTTACGGCCATATCGATCTCCCAGCACGCTTTTACCAATTCCCTTCCGGGCAAGGCAAAACGAGCTGCTAAGGAAGTTATACCACCGCAAGTAAAATCTAAAAAAAGATAGTATAAGAATCGGATAATCACTGTGCAAAGGTCACTGTATTATGCCGTTATAATGCCGAAAAGTTCCTAAAAGAGGCTGTAGATAGTATTTTGGACAGACGTTCTCAGACTTACGAATTTTTGATCATCGATGATGGGTCCACCGACGAGAGTGCGTCTATGATTCAGGCTTATAGCGATCCTCGTATTCGATTCTACCAGAATGAAGAATCTTGATATTGCTCACACCCTGAACAGGGATAGAATTAGCAAAAAAGGCATTAATATAGCCCGTATGGATGCGGATGATGTCAGTCACCCGACCCGATTGGAAAAACAGTTCGAGTATTTACAAAAACACCGGAACTGCGCTTTAGTTGCATCTTCAAACTCAACTGGATTTCGGAGGAAGGACAGTTGGTCAGGTCAGATTTAGTCATAAGTGATTACTGTTATTGCAATCTCACCTTTATATGCAACTACTATCACCCTACCGTTATACTTGGAGCTGATGCAGTTCGTGAAGTTGGTATGTATACTTTTGATGCAGAAGACTTTAGATTATTCTGACAGCCTATCAAAACATCAATTATATATGTTTGCCGGAAATACTGCTTGACTATCGGATTAGTAACCAAAGATTTTATTAAAGTACCAAAGAAGAAGGAGGAAGTGGAGCAAGCCCACTACCAGCAGATGCTGCGCAACTGCCGCTTTTACACAGGAGAAGGATATACGGTACCAGCAACGTGCATAGAGTGTTTCCAGCATAATTTTGTGAACCTCTGTTAGCAGAGCAAAATGTCAAAAATATTATAACCTGTATTCAGAGACTTGAATCTTTTACCGACTATATCTGGCTAAAGGAAAATATTAATCTTAAACCGGAGTGCGTTAGAGCGGCAGCGGGCAAAAGGAACTTTATTATCTCATTTTTTCGCTGGCAACCTGCCCCAGTCTAAGGAATTCTATTTTCTAATACGGTTGGGCTATTTTAAATTTCTGATTCAACTTGCCGCCAGGCAGATTTCAAAAAAGTCAGGTATACCAACTGAGCTTAAACCATCCGCTGACAGCTCCGTGTAATTTAGCTTTTATTCATCTTTGACTGCCCGTGAACCGGATTCCCTCCTCGCCACCTGTTATTCTCCCACTCACCGATGACCAGGAAAACCGGCCTCTACGGTGGTAATGATTCCGATATAATTGTGCCCAGTACTTACCCCAAACGCTGGAGAGTGTAATGATACAGATATTTTAATGAGCAGATGCAAGTGGAAGTAGTGGATGATGCCAGTACGGATGCAGATGTAGCATCTATTGTGAATTTGTGGCAAAGGCCGGATAAAATATTTCCGGCGGAGAAAATGTCAGAGGAGTCTGCGGAATTTTGAAATCCTGTCTCCAATCGATCCCGCAGCCGCCTGATCCATATTCTGCATGGAGGTAATCAAAGTAGTGGAAGGCTATTACAATAAAATAGGTAGTCTTTGGGCAGTTCCTATGGCTGGAGCAGCTTTTTGTCGGTTTTCTATATCAATGAGGATGGAAAGATAATCCATAATCAGAAATTGAAGCGAAATAGAGCATTCTGGCAAGACTGGGTAATGCAAATAGCAAAAAAACGTTATTCAATATGCAGCTATCACCGTGCGGCGGGAAGTATGCAAAACCTGGAGCGCTTTTATGGAATCACATTTGGGAGGATTGGGAAATGTGGGTTCACGTGCAAACGTTATCCGGTAGCCTACACTCCTGGAAATTGGGCTGCCTACTGCGTACATACGCATTCCTATCTCGTCTCAAAAATTCCTTACTGGCCAGTATCTGCAAGACCTGGCTCGAGGCAATGGAATTTATTCAGGAGTATTTGCCAGCCGAAAAAAAGGAAGCGTGCTAAAAAAAGCAAAAAGGCATTATGCTTATTACGGAATAAAGATGACCGGCCAGATTTGGCATCTGACGCGTAGCCCTTTGATTGTGCAATCAAATGTACGCCAGGTCTTACAATTGCATGAGACCTGTACGTGGCCATAACATTGTTAGGGTGTATCATCCTGAAGAAACGCACAGAATAAAGCCTGCGTGACCCTGGAGGAGAGGTGATAACCTTTTTATTCCTCTCAGAACCCGAAAATGATGTACGCCGGAAACGGAAATGTCTCCGGCGTACATCATTAAGGCTTTTCTCACGGACCAGGTATTATTTGGCTTGCCTGCAGGGAATACTCTCATTTTACTGCGTGACTCTGGCAGACAACTACTGAATCACCACCAGCTGTTTAACAACCGTACGGTTAAGACATCGTTATGCGTAAATGATACGTACCGGAAGGCAGCTTATTCACTGAAATGGTAAGGGTGAGCCCGGTTGCACCGTTTTAGAAAAGTTTCAACCTGCCACTGTGTGGTCATTAATTAGCTCAATTGTTACCTTTTCCCGCTGGTCAGCTGGTTCGATTAATGTTAGCGACATTTCTGGCCGGATACAAGGGGTATACATCTACTGGTTTTTTGCGTAAACTCACCGGGAATACTTGCAGTAGCAGAAGCTTCTATATCTCTATACCGTTCACCAATGCGTTATCAGTTATACTGTTAAATGCAATAACGAATGGTTTCTCAGGATTTTTTTTTTTCACCACCGCTTTATTCCGGCCTGCTGCGGCTGCATATACATCAAACTTTGAAAGAATGCGCTGTCCGTTCAGATCCACGTGGAACTTCCGCTTATTTGGCGAAGAGAATAGATTCTCAGCAAAATGTAGCCTCACCAGATAAGACTTGCCAGCGGCTAAGGAAGGAAAAGTATAGGTAAAGTTACCGTAACGTTCTGTCTGATAAATACTTGCTGGGGCTGGGTTCTTTACTCCGCTTGTATTTACGCTGGTAGTTATCACATTTGCATATCCTCCCTTTGCGAAGTTATCGGCCGCAAATCTTCCCGACGCACCACCACCCGCATTGATAATGTAAGAAGTGACAATAATCGGGGCCGGAGCTGGTACTGGTGCAGGCGTTGGTACGGGGGTAGGTGCTGAATTTACAGTCACTGCCACCTGGTCGGCCTCACTGAAGGCATGCTGGTTATCCTGCACGACCAGACCGAACACATACCTTCCGGCAATGAGTCCGCTCACAGTCGGTTCAGCCACTGAAACATTACTGAACGTAGCTGTGTTAGGTCCGCTTACCTGACTCCAGACATAGCTGCTGACGGTACCATCGGGATCACTGCCCGTTCCCGTCAGGGTAAGGCTGTTAACCGGCAGGGTAATGTTTTTGTCCGGGCCGGCATTGCTGCTGGGTATACGGTTTGGCGGCGTTGGTGTTGGAGCCGGACTAGGTGCCGGTGTTGGAGTCGGAACAGGTACAGGCGTAACTGTTGTATTGACAACGGTAAAGTTTACGGTCAGGGCTGTACCGGCAGTGCCGGTTCCATTAGCTGACTGATACGGTGTAGCGGTAACCTTGTGACTGCCTAAAGCAGGTACCCAGGCATTGTAATCGGTTCCGTTATTACCAGCCAATGCAAAGGGGGCGTCGTTTTCCGTAATGATACCGTTTCCATTGGTATTAAAAATCACACTACCCGTTGAGGTATTCGCATTAGCCCTGATTGCCAGATTACGTGTACCCGTAGCCGCAAAATCAATTATGTATCCTTCCGTCAAGCTTCCAATTTCTTTGTCGGTATCGGCATTAAGCAACGTAAAGCTGATTATTGATGCAGGCGTTACTGGAGTCGGGGCTGGGGCTGGAGCCGGTACGGGAACAGGTACAGGTGCTGGATTTACAATAACTATTACCTGGTCAGGTGCACTGACCGCAAGCAGGTTGTCATGTACCACGAGACTAAATACATAACTTCCGGCTACCAGTCCGCTTACCGTAGGATTGCTTATTGAATTACTACTGAAAATAGCCGTAGCAGGACCACTTACCTGGTTCCAGCTATAACTGCTGACCGTACCATCGGGATCACTGCCCGTTCCCGTCAGGGTAAGGCTGTTAACCGGCAGGGTAATGTTTTTGTCCGGGCCGGCGCTGCCTTTGGGAGGCTGGTTGGCTGGAACAGGAGCCGGAGCAGGATTACAGGCCGCATTGGCACTCGTATGCAGGGGAATAAATCGCACTCCCTGCAGGCTGGTGTTTTTCAACTCCTTTACCACTCCGTTCTGCGTTTCGCGGATCAAGGTCGGGTAGATGCCATTTTGCATGTAGGAACTAATCCCAAAGACCAACGAATGCTGGGCATTTTCGCAAATAAACCCGGCGGAGTCCGCAGCTGTAAAAGATTGGATTGGGTAAATCAGGCCGCCGAGTACCTCCGTCTTTCCGCAGTCCGTCGTTTTGATTACGTAGCCTTTCAGCTCGGTTTTAATACCCAGAACCCAAAGGTCAGCGCCTTTGTTGAGTATACGGCCGGGCAGAATTTCACTGTTAAATTGCCGGGCCCATACTTTTTGTTTGGGATAAAAGGTAATAAGCTTTTGTAACTCTACATCTTCCATATATACTTTTCCTGCCTGAGGTGATCCTATATAGTTGCTCAGCTTACAATGTTTGATTACTACCGGGCGCTTACAGAGGTGTTCGATCACTACGCCATAGCCAAAGTGTTCAATAAAAAGCGGGGGACTGTTTTCATCTCCCTCCGTAATGCGGAATGTCACTGACTGCTGATCACCCGACTGGTTATTAATCACCGAACCAAAACCGGTTAGCTTTCTGACCTTGGATGGTATTGCGTAAGTAGGATCGTAGGCCATATACGTGCTGGTAGGCCAGTAAATAACTGCTTTGCCCGAGTTAATAATGCCCTGCCAGGGATTGGTGTCTCCGTAGGTGGGAGAGTAGATTTTTGCCCATTGGGTAGTATCATTTTCGTGGTACTCAGGCGTTTCTTCAACAGGCAGGTTTAATGAGCGGGAATTACCTGGAAATAAGCTGGTCACATTACCGGTGACGTATTCACTTACTGAAGTGCCCTCTACTACGGTGCCTTTATGCTTAATAGCGGAAATATAACCCGCAGGGGTAATATTACGGGCACTCAGATCACCGTTCTCATTTTCAATGGCACTACCAGCCGAACTTCCTCCTTTTAGTTCACTGTCTAAAACAGTTATCATTCCGTATTGCTGAATACTGCGAATCGCGGGAACTGAATTGGTGCTGTTCAACTTTCTGATCATAAGTATATTGCCATTGTTCTCAATACCCGCTATTTTCTGATTGGTAAGTACAATATCTTCAAAGGTGATGCTATAGTCTGATTGTCCGGTCTTAATAGCGTAATTAAAACCATCGACCGAAACCTTTTTCAGCATGCAAGGCCCTGATATTCCCGGGTCATACTAATGGCTGTATTACCCTTGCCATCTTCCGATTGGATAGCTACGTTGATAATCCCACCGCTATTGTTGGTAACAAAATCCAGTGCTATGGTGCCTGCATTTCCAGAACCGATTCTGATCGTAAGATCACGAACGTAATTATGGAATTCGTGAATACCGGCCGGGGTTTTAATAATGGCTTTAGGAATATTAATATCACCAAATCCGGGAGAGTTATTTTTTAATTTAATAATCGTTTCTCCCTTCCCTTGACCCATCAGCATCATAGCTTTGCCCAATCCAATTGAGGCTACCCGAGATTAGATAAGTGCCCTTGGGAAAATAAACCGTTTTAGGTCTTGGGAAAAAATAATCATTCTGACCATTCGTGTTGATTCCTTTCCGGTCAGCATCCAATGCCGCCTGAATGGCTTGGGTATCATCCGTAATACCATCTCCTTTCGCGCCGTAGTTCTTAACATTATAAAATCCTCCCGTGTTTTCAATGTTATAGCCATTATATTTTATAACACTGGTTGTATTAAAACTGGCCGGGTAATTAATAAGCTGGGCATCTACTCGTACATAGAAACCGAGCAGGCTTAATAAATAAAAAAGGCTGCCGTAAAACAATTTTTCTTCTTCATCATAGCTGGTTTACTTAATTAATTTATATTAGCGTATTAATTGCTGGTGCTACCCCATTATCTGCCTCCTTCTTTCAATTCAGGGAAAATCAATTACACAAGAGGCGTTTAGTCGATTGTGCGGCGAAAAACCAATGGCATAATTATCCGGCTATTGGTTAATTCGATCTTGAAAAGTTACATCTGATAATGTAAAAGCTCATACACATCAATTTTTTAAAATATTTTGATATAGTTAGTGTGTTTACTATACATAATGACTTGATTTGAAACTCAAAAAAAGGAACATAACAGCAAATGCTCAAATAAGCAATCGACTAAAAAGTACATCAGTACGCTTTCTTGTCGGCTGTAACACGATTGAGGCTTGGTTTATTAGGGACTTAGTACCAATGGAAATGAGAATTTGAATGGTACCTTAATCTGGATAAATGAGAAATGAAGTAAAAAATGCGCTATTATGTTTTGCCGAATAGAAGTTACCGGCAAGCCGGATATACAAGCAAACTCGTTGTGGCAGAATCTCCCGGAAGTGTCAGCAAGAATGGGAATGGTAAATAACACTGCTTCGCCTTCAACTACTAAAACCTTTACCATTTATATACCTTCTATGAAAAAAGCACTTATTACGGGAATCGCGGGTCAGGATGGAGCCTACCTAACCGATTTCTATTGAACAAAGGCTACGAAGTACACGGGATTAAACGTCGGAGCTCCCTATTTAATACCGAACGGATCGATCACCTGTATCAGGATCCCCATGAGAAGAACGTACGCTTTACGCTGCACTACGGGGATTTGAGTGATTCAGCCAATATTATCCGCATTGTTCATGATTTTTTAAAGATAACACCACAAGTAGCGTAGTTAAATCTGATTTAATACAATACCATTGTATAGAGAGTGTATTTAAATTAAGATGGTTGGCTTTTAGCAGTTCTATTAGTAAAAAGTTCGTTCAGGTATATTACACCGATGAAAAGACCAGCAGGAATAAGATTGACTCGGCTAAACAAAAGCAGGTCAGGCGCAAGAATAGATTCAATGATAACCATCACCGCAACTAACAGGATCTGGGTCCAAGCACAAAGTGCTGGTTTTATAATCGTAAGCAAAAAGTGCTGGTTTTGAGCCATCTAAAGAATATCGCTTGCCGAGCCCCTATAGGCTCTACTATTAGTCCACCAAGCCAGCTTGGTAGTAAGCAGCGGGAGCAGTTCTTCGATTCCTAGAATGGACAGACTTCTCCTTAAGTTGTACACCAAGAAGATTCTTGAATTGATTGAGCTTTCATTTTTTTATCTCGCCAAACGTAACATGGCTACCTGACGCATGCCTTCATCCGGTTTGCATTGGGTGTTTGCGGCCTGGTGGACCGGTGTTATACCCGGCTTTTATCTCTATTTAGTCCACCGAGTTAATGAAGCTGACATACAGTTCTGAGCCATACTTCAAACCCTGTGTAAGTTCGGTCTGTTTTATGCAGCGGGATTCACAAATGAGAGCGACTTGTATTCGTCAAGTTGGTGAATCAGTTTCTTAAATTGGCTATGTTCCGGAAAGTCAGCTAAATCTTCGGCTCTACCTTCAAGTCCCGGATGTAGCCAAATCATTATCAAGTTCAGGTTGTAGATTATCCGCTTTTGATTTGGTTGATGCCAACCTTCAATCATATACATTCGGCGGGCAATTCAAATGCTGTAGTCAATATTGTACTCCATTTTTTTTATATTTCGCCTAACATTCCAATAACCGCAATGTATTGCGAGTTAAAAAAACCAAATTACGTAAAATAACGGCTACCCGCCTTTATAACCCGATAATGGCGGCGTACACCCCTTTTACTACTTCGGCCATTTTCTTAAAATTCAGGGTATCAATGGTATCCGAGGGCAGGTGGTAATTGGGATTGCGGAGGAATGAGGTATCATTGATCATCACCGCGGGATAACCGTATTTCCAGTAATTGCGGTGATCCGACAAACCAGCTAGTGGCAAGGAGGCCGGTAAATTAATGGACTGCACATCAATATCTGAATTGGCTGCCATCAGCTTTTTTACGTTTTGGATTAATTCCTCCTGGCCCTGCTTCCCTACCACGATGATGAAATTGCCCGTATCAGGGTACAGATTCCGCAGGGCCGGGTCCGGAAAAGACTGCGAATTAGGCATTTCGGAGAAGTAGCCGATCATTTCATAACAGATCATAGCCTTAACCGGTACTTTCTGTTCGTAGAGTGATTTCGCATGCACGGCGCTTCCCATGTAGTCGGTAGCGAAATAAGGGGGCTCTTCGAGACAATAGGCGACCAGATCAATGCGATGCCGGAGTTTTGGTTGGGTTTCATGCAGCAGCCGGGCCGTTTCCAGGAGACCTGCTACCGCACTGGCATTATCATCGGCTCCCGGTTGGTCACCTGCCACATCGTAATGGGCGCCTACGATGATTCGTTCCGGTAACGCTTCCCCGAAAGAGGCAATGACGTTTTTATATTCCTTGCCATCCGCCTGAAAAGGCTGATATGCCACCTGACAGCGAAGCATGTTGAATTGGTCAAATATATACCCGGCAATCTGGTTCAGCGAACCCAGGTTCGCATGATTCCGGGCTGGGGAAACGGAGGTCAGTTTGTTGACATCCGCATACAAACGGTCGATACTTACGGGCATAATTTGATTTTGAAGGTTGGATGGTGGATTTCGGAAGTGGCGGAGCTTGGGAGTTAATGAGTTTATGAGGTAAGAAGTAGGAGGTATGAGTTTATGAGAGAAATGAGTAAAATTAGCGCTTGGCATTCTATTTTATTTCCTCAAATAAAACTGTTTCTCTTTTACTTCCCGCTTCAGACATCAGGCATAACGTCTCTACTTCCTACTTCTTACCTCATAAACTCATTAACTCCTAACCTCATCCACTCTTATCTCAACAATTCATTTTCCGGATCTATTTCCATAGGTTTTATCATTCTAATAACCACAAAGCCCAATAGTCCGGCTATGATGGAGGCAGCCAGCACGGCAATTTTTGATTGCTGTACCAATACTGGATCCCTAAATGCCAACACGGTGATAAAAATGGACATGGTAAAACCGATTCCTCCCAATAAACCAGCTCCCGTTACGTGCTTCCAATTGAGATCGCCGGGCAAGGCACAGATGCCCAACCGCACTGCCAGGGCACAAAAGAGTAAAATGCCAATTGGTTTACCCGCCACTAAGCCCGCCATGATGCCCATGCTGTTGATACTGCTCAAACTGGTATACCAATCGCCGGCCAGATGAATACCCGTATTAGCCAGGGCAAAAGCGGGCAGGATTAGGAAGGCCACCGGCTTGTGCAATACATGCTGCAAGCCATAGGAAGGAGACTGTTCATCGCCACTGCCAAATGGAATCGCAAAGGCCAGCAGCACCCCGGTTATCGTTGCGTGCACCCCCGATTGCAGCATAAAATACCACATAACCACACCCGGAATCGGGTAAAACCAGATATTGTGCACCCGCAGGCGGTTCAGTACGAGCAGGGCCGCAAAAATTCCCATGGCAATTCCAAAATGCAGCAGGGAAAAATCAGTTACATAAAATATAGCAATAACCAGAACGGCGCCCAAGTCGTCAATGATGGCCAGGGCCGTCAGGAAGATCTTCAGAGAAACGGGCACCCGGTTCCCCAGCAGGGCCAGTACGCCAAGGGCAAAGGCAATATCTGTAGCCATCGGAATGCCAAAACCGGCTTGAGTAGGCGTCTCCCGGTTGAGCAGCAGGTGAATGCCGGCGGGTAACAGCATTCCGCCCAGCGCCGCTACAATGGGCAGTAGGGCATTTTTTACGTCCGCTAGTTCGCCGATGTAGAGCTCCCGTTCAATCTCCAATCCAACCAGCAGAAAGAAAATGGTCATCAGCCCGTCGTTAATCCAGTATTCCAGACTTTGGGTTCCGACTGGCAGGTGCCAGAAATGGAGGTAAGAGTCGCCAAAAACCGAATTGGTCGCTATGAGCGAAAAGAGGGTACAGCCAATCAGAATGATACCAGATGACTTTTCACTTTCAAAAAATTCAGTGAATAATTTCGTGAGTTTTACCGGTTTGAACAGCTTCGGAACCATTTGGGAGGGGTAAGGGAACACTATCAATACCATAAGTAGTATACCGTTGTGTAAAAATAATGTTTCCGGCATAACCTAATAAGAAGGAGGCACACGGAGAAGTAATCAGGATCGTCAGCTGGTTGATAGTACGTCATCGTTGTGAGCTTTAGGGCTGGCAGGCATAGACTGCTGATAAGTTTTCACAAAAAATTTGTTTAGAATTAGTCTAAATAAAAAAACTGAATAAATTTGCCTCATCATTTCAACCAATTCTTACAAAAATGCACCAAGCACTTACCCGAATTCCCCTTGTAATCCTGTTAGGCGGCCTTTAAGCTTCACTGGCTGCAATAAGGACAAAGATGAAGTTACCCCTTATCAGGTGCCTGCTACGTACGATTTTGCCGGGGCTGATTTCAGCGCTTCCGCCAATCGGATCAAAATGGCAGTAGAACTGAACTCTTATCTGGGATCGGCTACCTCGACTGTTCTCGACGAAACTAAGGCCAACAACCTGTTTACTATCACGGGTGCCCCCTTTACTACTGCGGCCTTGAACACTTCCGGGGTGAACTTGGCCGAAAAAACGGCGGATGTGAATGTATATAAAGAATTTATAAGTCAACAGGTTAAATATAGCTCAGCCAATTCCACTCCGGCGGCCATAAGGGCAAAGCCGGGTATATTCCCAGGGGAATGGGTAAAATTGTGGTGGGCCGCAGGGGTTGGAGTACAATCAAGCAGTGGCCAAAGGTATGATGGGCAGCCTTGCCTTTAAGGAAGCCATGAGTATATTAGCCGCTATTCCCAAGGAAGATAACACCACGCTTCAGGAAGGCGCTACCTCTATGCAGCGTCGATGGGATGAAGCCTTTGGGTATTTAGGGATACTGGCCGATTACGATACGGCAAAAGCGTATCCGAATACGGACCCCGACCGGCCTCTTTTATGGGGAGGCTATTTGCTGAAAGAGGCAAACCCATTCAGGCCAAGGCGGAACATTGTTTGAGGCTTTCCGGGAAAGGCAGAGCGGCTATTGGTGCCAAAGATTATACCGTTCGGGATCAGGAAATAAAAACGCATTGGGAAACCTGGGAGAAACTGGTCGCTATTTCTGCCCTGGCTTACGTAACGATTCCCAAGACTTCTGCTAATGTGGGCAACCTCGGTACCCAATTTCATGCCCTTTCGGAAGGATACGGATTTGTACTAGCTCTGAAATACCGTTCGCCCCAAAGCAAGTTGACGGAAGCTAACTACCAGAAATTGCTTGCTATTCTGAATACGGATTTTTATGAGCTGGTAGAAGACCTCAACTTTACCAAACTAAAAGAGGCAGAAGCCATTCTAAAAACGACTTATAACCTCTAGAAACGGTTATTCTTACCTGATTGCTATATGCCAAACTCCCCGGAAGCAGCCTTTCCGGGAGTTTACTTTTCTCCTTAGTTAGGTAAGCGCATGCTATTTTTCGTATGAAGTTACCTCAACTGGCACTACGACCCCGGTGCAAGAGGAATGAACCGCAACTTGATGATTGAAGTGACGAGGGAGGTACAGTTGCTTAGGACGATTGCCATAGGATTTTTCTAGTGATACAGGACTTACGCAGATAGTCCCGTAGGACGAAATGTTTCTTCAATACTTTTCCCTACGGGACGGTAAATTCCACCCCAAGAGGGAATATGTTTTTCTCCCTGGTTTTTGTATCCTATTTCAGGGATTTCCGATTACTGGCGCAAGTCTTAGCGAAGCGAGACTTGTGTCCATAAATAATTGCCAGTCTCTGACTGGCAGGAAGCCTCTGACTTCCTCTTATCCGTTCAGCACCAGACTGAAGTCTGGTGCGAGGAATTGCGATTTTTCCAGTGATATATAAAGTCCCGTGCTTCTGTGCCAGAAGATCTTCTAGCTGATTTCCCGAATGACCCGGCAAGGATTCCCGGCGGCAAATACGTTGGCTGGAATAGACCGGGTGACCACGCTGCCCGCCCCGATAGTCATTATCCCCAATGGTTACATTCGGACAAAATGATGCGCCGCCGCCCACCCAGACGTTATTGCCGATGCGGATGGGCGCGGCCAGTTCCGGGCCTTGATGCGTTCCTGGGCGTTGACCGGATGATACGCCGTGTATACCTGCACGTTGGGTCCGAAGAAAACATTGTCACCCAGATGCACCTCGTTGCAATCGAGGATGATGCAGCCGAAATTCATGAATACATTTTCTCCGGCGTAAATAGCAGCCGTAGTCGCAGAAGAAAGGCGCCTGAATGTCAATATTGCGTCCGGTTTTGCCGAGCAGTTTGCTGATCATCTCCTTTGCGTCCGACCAGGTCGTCGTAGGGAATCTGGTTGTATTTGGTGAAAAGGTCACGGGCCTTGTAACGCAGTTGGACCAACTCCGGGTCCATCGCATTGTAGAGTTCTCCGGCCAGCATTTTTTCGCGTTCCGATGTTGAGGTTGTCATAGTTGGGGTAGATTGAGTTAGCCTCAAGATAAAGTTTTTCTGAGCCGCAGGCCAATTAAAAGTACAGTTTTTGGGAATACTACGCTGTGAATACTAAATTATGGTTGCTTAATGCTCAATAGGTTTGTGATAAACACTAGCTTTTTACCTTATCCCCGCATGTTTTGCATCAGCTCCCTGCACGGCATGTACTACTTTCTCCGTCTGTTCGCGGCTGGGGGTATGTGTCCCAATTGCCTATTATACCGTTACGGCTCAGGTAAATGCCATCTTTACGGGCACCACCGAAGCGCCTCCGGTGCTGAGTTTGTAATTGACTCGGGCTGCGGAATCAGACAGGATAACTGCCCGGAAACTGGGGGTAATCTCTTCATCATTAAACAGGAATTTTGCGCCCAGACCCAGGCAATTGACAATACATTGCTCAGGCAGTGCGTCTATGTCTTCCAATCGTTTAAATTCCCGGATTTGAATTTTGCCGCCGAAAAGCAAAAATCACTCATTTGTTTGTGTGCAGGTACGCCGGAATATTAAACATCATACCCGCAGCGTCACATAACGGGCTTTGAAAGGATGTTCCCGGCGGCTTCGCCGTTCCTTTTCCGGCAACTGACCTTTGATTTCGAGCCGTTCGGTCAACGCTTGGGCTGACGGCAATTCATTGAGAACATGGTACTCGTCGACCCAGCTCACGATGTCGCCGAAACCAAGCAGATTCTGGAAAGTCCGAAAGGAAAATAGACATGCTTTTTCCCAGCAGGTCCTGAATTCGGGAGTAATCTTCTCCGGATCGCACACCCGATAAGCCGCGACCAGGTACCCACGTAGCCAGAAAGGAGGTTACATGGGGCGGTAAGTCTTCGTATAAATGGTTACTTCGTGTCCTCTTTCCTGCAACAGCCGGGCCGTATGATGCCTACGGTCCCGCAACCGAGGACCGCAAACTTTTTTCTCTCCGGTAGCCTCCGCTTGTTCCCGGGTTATACTGCCCGTTCCCCACGACAAAGACCAGCCGCTGCCGCCACGTGACCGTAATTATGGACAATCGTTTTATTTCCCAATAATTCGTATCCAGCCGGGGCCCGAGGGACGGAAAGGCCGCAACCCTACGGTTTCTTTAACAATGCGGTCCATCGAAACCCGGAGTTTGGGAATCTTGTGCACACCGCTGGAAATGGAGAAATGCTTGTCGGAATAACCGCGTACGGCCAGGAAGGTACATGCCGTGGCTGCGGCCGTAAGGCTAAGCTTCCCAAACCGCATTTTGTATAAAAGTACGTCTGTTCATAGAAACGGATGGTTTGATAATTAAAGCAAAAATACGCATTTGACTTGTTATACAAAATAATATTTTAGATAATTTAACTTTATTAGAATATAATTTTATATAACGCTAAAAAACACATAAACCAATCCTTGCTGCCTATTATGCGTACTACGTTATTTATCATTCTAATGGGATTAATGTCATTTGCTTGCGTGAGGAAGATGCCAGGCAGGACTACCACATCCGTGCAATACTATGGCAATCCGGCTTCTCCAGATTACGTCCGGTGCAGCCCGCCCGCAAAAATGCATTTCACGAGTGGGATTATTTGCCCGGTGGCCGACAGTACGGCGGCCGAGGGAACAGGGAAAGGTACGGAGACACGAAACGAAAACCCAGTCTCTAGGATATTGAAAACGTTGGAAACTACTACTTTGGCAAAAGATGGGCTGGCGATGAAAGACGTGATCTATCTGCGGGTTTATATCGCCCCTGATCCATTCCTGAATAATCAGATTGACTTTAAGGGCTGGTTTGAGGCCTACGGGGCAGCATTCAGAACGGCAAAAAATCCGGTTAAACCGGCCCGTTCCACGCTAGGTGTTGCCAGCCTGGTGGCGACCAATAAGACCATTGAAATAGAGCTGGTAGCGTTTACCCGGGATTGAACTATTGGCGATGTTTGATTGGCGATGTCCGAGGAATATTAGTTGGAGCCTGTTCCAGGGAACTTATGTCGGGCACTGGCAAACCGGAATCTGGAAACTCAAAACTGCCGCTGCTTCTTATAATGAACATCACGTAAACATCGAACATCGTATTATACTGCGTCAGAAAGGCTGGTAAACGTAAAGTCCGGACTTAAGCAGCGGAACCAGGCTGCCGCCTACCCGCTGAGGCTTCCCGATGGTTTTCAGGTTGTTAAGCATGATGATCGGGCTTTCGTTGAACCGGAAGTTTTTAATCGGGTGCGCGGTCTTGCCGTTTTCACGTAAAAAGTACCGTCCCGGGTAAGACCGTATAGAGCAGCGTTTGCGGATCCACCGGACGGATGTACCAGAGCCGGGTGATCAGCACTCCATGAGGCGTACTCCTTTAATCATTTCTTCGAAAATGCTGGCGGTGCCGCCTTCCATAATCAAGTTATCCGGGGCCGGAATATCGGGAATCCTGATTTCTGCGCCCAGAACCGGGAAGTGTATAGATTTTTAACCACGCCCTTTTCAATCCAGGTCATTTTTTCTGCGGACGGGCCATCACCATCCCCCGGGTGGCAAGGGTACATCCGGGTGCGAAGGATCGGAGTATTAGG